>CAZUXT010000013.1:44824-71853 GCA_964624145.1 uncultured Eubacteriales bacterium
CCGCGGCAAAATTCGCCCTGGATCTGCTTGGGTATTATGGAGGCCCCTGCCGGCTTCCCCTCACTCCTCCCGGAAGCACGGTCAAAAACGAAATTGAAGTCATCCTCACAAAACTAAAACAATTGAAGGAACCATAACGAACCTGATTTACATTTCTCAGAAAAAAAGGACCGTGCACCCGGCCTTGACAGAACTTCCCCTGCGTATCCTATGCAGTTAGCTCTGGCAAGGCGAACCTGCAGCACAAGAAGCAACTCTGCTACCGCTGCTACCTCCCGGTCCTGACGGGGTTTACAAAGTGCACTTTGCACAGGGCCCGTACCTTCAACACCACTTGCATAAGTACCGGCCAGAAAAAGCTGGCTGCCTCAGCAGGGAATTCGACCTCACTTTAGCGGATTGTGAGTTACAGGGCACCGCTAACTCCCCATCTAGCACGGTCCGAAAATACGGTCACTCAACTTCCATAAAAATCGTAGCGTGAAATCTTTATTTTGTCAACCAGTCCAGGATTATCTTGACATGCAGATACAGAAGTGATAGAAAAAAGGTCTTGCATTAATTATGTTCAATCAAACCCGTTGCTATCATATCTTCACAATAAAATCATTTTATGGAGGAATTTTACTATGAGTAAAAAATGTATAGTCTCTGTTTGTATTGCTTTACTCCTTCTTCCGTTTATGCTCTCCGCACAGACGCATCCGGAAGAATTCCTGGGGCATAAAGTGGGCGCTGACAGAAAACTCGCCGATTATACCCAGATAACAGACTACTTCAAAAAGCTGGATGAAGAATCAAACAAGATCCAGGTTTTGACCATCGGAGAATCCACTCTTGGAAAGCCCATTATTATGGCTGTGATAACCGATGAAGAAAACATGGAAAAGCTGGATACCTACACAGAAATAACCAAAAGATTGAGAGATTCCAGAGATTTGAGCACTGAGCAAGCGAAAAATCTTGCTAAACAAGGAAAAGCCATTCTTCTTATAACATGCAATATCCATTCTACGGAAATTGCTTCTTCCCAGATGGCCATGGAGCTTGCCTATGACCTGGTCACCGGAAACACTCCCTTTGATTCTGAAATCGCTCTTAAAGACGTGATCGTGCTTCTGGTTCCATCCACAAATCCTGACGGAGAGCAGATGGTGACAGATTGGTACAGAAAATGGGTGGGCAAGAAATATGAAGGCTCAAGCATGCCCTGGCTTTACCATCATTACGCAGGCCATGATGACAACCGTGACTGGTTTATGTTCAATCTTAAAGAAACCAGAGCCGTGACAAAAGTCCTTTATCATGATTGGATCCCTCAGGTTCATATAGACGAACACCAAATGGGGTCAACCGGAGCCCGTCTGTTTATCCCGCCTTTCATGGATCCGCCTGTTCCCACCATACATCCCCTGCTCTGGAGGGGAGTGGCTCTCTGCGGAACCAATATGGCCTACGACCTTCAGAAAAACGGCTTCAAAGGTGTGGTGCACGGAAGAAGCTTTACGGCATGGTGGATCGGGGCCTGTGATGACACTTCCTGGCTTCACAACTGTATAGGGCTGCTCAGTGAAATGGCGTCAGTGCGTGTGGCAACCCCGATTTACATAGATCCAACAGAAATCCCAGATTCCTATATGGAAAAAAGACTTCAGTTCCCGGACCCGTGGCTGGGCGGATGGTGGAGATTGAGAGATATAGTTGATTACGAGCTCACTCTGTCCAAAAGTCTGGTTGAAACAGCCTACCTTCACAAAGAAGACTTCCTCTTTAATTTTTATAAGATGTGCAGGGATGAAATCGAGATAAGGGAAGAAGGCGATCCGTTTGCCTTTGTGGTTTCCAAAGAACAAAGGGACTATCCCACAACGCTGCGTATGCTTGAGATTTTAAAATTAGGAGGAGTCGAAATACAAAGGGCTCAAAAAGATTTTGTTGCAGACGGCAAACTTTTCCCTGCAGGTTCATTCGTCATTCTGATGTCCCAACCCTACAGGCCCTATGCCCAAGCACTCCTTGAAAAACAGGAATATCCGGATATAAGGCAGTATTCCGGAGGACCTCCGGTACCCCCATATGATAATGCCGGCTGGACACTCCCGCTTCAAATGGGAGTTGATTGTGAGCAAATCGATACTCCATTCAAGACCGAACTCAGCAAATTAGATGAAATCCCTGATCCTGAAACCCAAGTTCCTGCAGAAGATGCAAAATACATCGTTCTGGATTCCAAACAAAATGCCTCCTACTCAGTAGTCTTTTCTTTACTCAAAACGAACCCGACTGCATTCCGCTCCAAACAACCTGTGAATGGTGATGGATTCCATACATGCTTCGGCAGCTTTTTGATTGAAAACACTCCTCAGGTCCAAAAAGAACTCCCGGCGCTACTCGAAAAATGGAATGTCAAAGCTTTTTCCATCGATGATATATCAGACATACAAAAAGACCCATTAAAGAATCCCCGGATTGCGCTTTACCAATCGTGGAGGTCAAACATGGACGAAGGTTGGACCCGTTATGTTCTCGATGACCTTGAAGTCCCTTTCACCACCATTCACAACAAAGACTTTAAAGGCAAAAAAGATAATCCTGCTGATCTCAAAGAAAAATTCGACGTGATCATCTTTGCCAGCGAAAGTCCTGATATCATAAAAACAGGAAAACCTGGCTCAGGATCAAGATACTCCCGGTATTATTCTGAAGGACCCCCCAAATATCAAGGAGGAATCGACAAACAGGGAGTGGAGGCTTTAAAAACCTTTGTGTCCGAGGGAGGAATCCTGGTCACTTTAAACGATGCGTGTGGACTGGCTATTCAGGAATTCAAACCGCCTGTTTCCAATGCCATGGAAGGGGTATCCAGAGAAAGGTTCTTCTGCCCGACATCCATACTCAAAGTGAATGTCAACCAAAAAACACCCATAGGTTATGGACTGAATAAAGAATCAGCCGTGGTCTTTTCCCGAAGCCTTGCTTTCCGGACCAACCCCCCTAATATGGAATGGGACAGGACAGTAGTAGCAAGCTATCCCAAAAAAGATATCCTTCTCAGCGGATGGCTCCTGGGCGAAGAAACCATCAGCCGGAGCCCTGCTGTGGTTGATGTCACATACAAAAAAGGACATCTTATCCTGATAGGAATCCGGTGCCAGCACAGAGCTCAATCTCATGGTGCCTACAAATTCCTGCTGAATGCCATGCTTTACCCGGAAATATAACAACTGCAGAAAAGACATAACGCATAAAATTCAGGTGTGGATGTGGCGACATTGAAGATTTAGCCTTCGGAAAGCATGAATGTGATCCTGGTTATTCACGAGTCGAGATTGCTGCAGATGCGAGGCGCAACCATATTTTATGAATAGCTCAGGTTAATACTCAATGGGTGAAGGAATAAGCAGGGTGGGAACATTGTTTTCTGAAAAAATCCTGTTGATCAGCTTTGCCCTCTCACCCAGATATTCGTTGATCTGACTCATCGCAGCCTCAAATTCCTGTTTCAATTCACTGAAATAGGACATTTGAGCTCTTGTCGGGGCTTTGTTAACGCTATCTATAGACTGGCATAATGCGCTCAACCTTCCAATAAGCCGGGGGCCTTCACTCCAGAAAGGAGCTCCCTCAGGCTTAGTCAGAACCTCCTGGATCTGCGTGATCTCCTGCATATGGCTGTCAATGGCATCCATAACTTCTTCAGAAAATTGGTTCGTTTGTTTCAAAATCGTATTTTTTCTTGCTTTGAGCTGCTCTAAAAGAGTATCAAAAGCCCTGAGTCCGTCATTCACAAAGGACTGCATGGAGCACAGATCAGAAGCGTACCTATGCTGGAGTTCAAGGTCATCATAACTGACATCAACTGTGGGGTCCTTTTCAACGATTAATTCTTCCTTATAAGCTTGTTCACCCAAGACAAGCCTTATGGTGTAGGTTCCGGGAAGTGCTTGAGGCCCTCTGGGACCTCTGAAGAAAAAATTCTCCTCTATTTCTCTTTCCTTCCTCTGGCGGGGAGCCGTTCCTCTCAAATCCCATACAGCTCTGTTTATCCCCTTCTCTGAGGGAAGATCTGTTATCCTTCTGATTAAATTTTTATCTTTGTCATAGACATCTATTCTCAAATCCTTACTATCCTCAATCCTGTCTTTTAAATAATAAGTGATAAGAGCTCCATAAGGGGGATTCTCTCCTGTATATTCTCTGTCTCCGATTCCATACCGGGTCGCTTTTTCAGCATATCGGATAGCCGTTTGTATCCTGAAAAGGTGCCCTTCTTTTTCAAGAAGCTCCTTATAGATCTCTCTTATGAATGAAGCATCATCAAAAATCCAGATCCCTCTGCCGTGAGTGCCCAGAATCAAATCCTTATCTCTCGGATGAAGCAGAATATCGTGAACAGCCACGGTCGGAAGATTATTCATATGAAACTTCACCCAGTTTGTCCCGCGGCTGAAGGAAACAAAAAGGCCGAGTTCTGTTCCCGCATAGATGACTTGAGGGCGGACCGGATCTTCCCTGACAACCCATACATAGGCATTATCAGGAAGGTTCCCTGTTATATCAACCCATGTTCTTCCAAAATCAGAGGTTCTGTATACATAAGGGCTGAAATCATCCAGCATATGCCTGTCAAAAGTCGCATAAGCCATGCCTGCAGAAGTAAGAGAAGGTTGCACATGTGAAACCGGAGTATAGGAAGGCAGGTCAGGAATGCTGTTCACCACATTTTCCCATTCATTGCCTCCGTTCATGGTCACATGAATCTGGCCGTCATCTGTTCCTGCCCAAATCACTCCCGGCTGAACCGGAGATTCAGCCAGGCTTATAATGGTGCAGTAATATTCAGCTGTTGTGTTCTCAGGCCAGGCAGGACCTCCAGCGGTTTTCTGTTTTTCCGGATCATCAGTTGTCAAATCAGGGCTTATGACCTCCCAGGTAGAACCGAAGTCCAGTGATTTAAAAACAACATTGCCTCCCACATAAATCGTCTTTTTATCATGAGGAGATGGGATAATGGGAGTATTCCAATTGAAACGATATTCAAGTTCGGCAACAGGAGCTCCATCTGCCCGTCTGGGTTGTGGGCTTATATCCTGCTGCTCCCTTGTGTTCATGTCCGTCCTTACGATACCACCTCCCTGTCTCTCACTAATAAAAAGATCAGGATTATTAGGATGACAGGTGACATGAAACCCATCTCCAAAACTTATCATCCTCCAATCAGCTTTGAGAATCCCGAACGTTTCTTTATTTCTGCTGGGGCCGTACCAGACTCCATTATCTTGAAGGCCCCCTCCCACATAATAAAAGGGTTCCCTGTCATCCGCATATATCTGATAAAACTGCGCGGTGCAGATATTATTGACATAATCCCAATTCTCACCTCTGTCATAAGAAACAGCTATACCCCCATCCTGCCCCTGCCAGATCCGGTCAGGATCTTCAGGGTCTATCCAGAGAGCATGAAAGTCAACATGGGTTGACTGAGAGATCTGCTTGAATGTTCTCCCCCCGTCTATGGAAACATGAAGCCGTGAAGAGACGGCATAGACCCGGTTTTCATCAATGGGGTCCACTCTGAGATCTGTGTAGTAAAAACCCCGGGACACGATCTGTACATCCTCTGAAACGCGGCGGAAACTTTTGCCTCCGTCGTCAGAGCGGTACAGGGTCCCCTCCGGAGATTCTGTCATTGCATAAACCACATCCGGATTGCTGGGTGCTATTTTGATCCCTATACGCCCTATCAGTTCAGGAAGTCCTTCTGTGATCTTGCTCCAGGTCCTACCTCCATCCACTGACCTAAACACTCCGCCTTCTTTATCTCCGCTTTCAAAAGTCCAGGGCCTTCTCACAAACCTCCACACGCCGGCAAAAAGAATGTTAGGGTTTTTCTGATTGATATCCATATCTGAGATTCCGTGCCACTCATCCTTATAAAGTGTCTTTTCCCAGCTTTTCCCTCCGTCTCTGGAAACAAAAACTCCCCTGACCGAGTTGGGTCCGAACGCACGACCCAGCGCTCCCACATACACAACATCCGTATTGTTGGGATTGATCACAATCCGGGAGATATGCTCGGTATCCTCAAGGCCAAGATAATTCCAGGTATAACCTCCGTCTGTTGACTTATAGACTCCGTTCCCGAAAGAAACACTGTTACGCACATTGGACTCTCCTGTGCCTACATAAACAACATCAGGATTTCCGGGCTCAAGCGCTATGTCTCCGATAGAAGCCACAGGTTGTCCATCAAATATAGGAGTCCAGGTGGTCCCGCCGTTCGTTGTTTTCCACACACCACCGGATGCGCTTCCGACATACACGATATTGGGATCTCCGGGAACTCCTTCCACATCACTGATCCGTCCGACCATGTTGGCCGGTCCAATATTTCTCCATGATAGATTCTTAAAAAGAGCGGCATCAAGGTCTACATCATCATCCGGAGCCGAACCTATGGCTGTTCCGAATGGCAGGGCACTCGTAACCCCCATTATTATGAAAAAAATAAGGAAAAATAATGGATATATACGAAAATTTCTCATGTCTTCCCTCCCAGATTTATCAGTTCTATTCATAATAAAACCTCAATCAAATATCTTTTCGGGATTGAGTATGCTATGGGGATCAAAGACCTTTTTTATCCCTTTCATAAGGGAAATCTCTTCTTCCTCCACAACATAGGAAAGATAGGCTTTTTTCACCAAACCTATCCCGTGTTCCCCTGAAATAGTGCCCCCTCTGTCCCTGCAGTCCTTAAACAGCTCCTCCCGCACTTTTTCCAGCTTCTCTTTCCATTCTTTTTCTGGCAAGGGGGAGGTTTTTCCTTTGTCATACCGGACCTTCATAATATGTGTGTGCACATTGCCATCGGCAGCATGCCCGTAAGTCGGAAGCCACACTCCATATTTTTCCTGGACATCCATCACTTTTTTGACATGATCGGCTATTTCAGCCCTGGGCACGGCAATATCAAGGGTCTCAACATTATCCTCTTTTATGGATTCGTAAATCTTGCTCCTTATATCCAGAACCTGTTTTTGTTTTTCCGGGCTGTCTGCCACAAATACATCCAAAGCCCCTTTTTCAAGGCTGACCTCAGCTACTTTTTCTGAGAGCTTATCGATTTCATCCTCGCTTGAAGCATCCAGTATCACCAAAAGATAGGTATTCCCCATTTTACTGGGCCATCTTTTTTTTAACAATTCTTCAGTCCTGACAATCACTTCTTTTGGAATAAATTCCACGGCCATGGGAAGTATTTTTCTTTTGATCAAAAGAGGCACTGTTTCTATAGCGCACGCAAGGTCATCATAGGGAATAATAAGAGACCGTGTTGCTTCAGGGGGAGGCATTAGCTGTATAACGGCTGAGGTTACAATACCCAGAGTTCCTTCAGAACCGATAAACAGGTTAAGAAGACTGTATCCTGCGCTGCTTTTCATGACTTTCCCGCCGGGACGTATTATCTTTCCCGAAGCCAGCACCACTTCAAGCCCTCTTATATAATTCCTTATAACTCCGTATTTCACAGCCCGGGCTCCTCCTGCATTCGCTGCGATCAGGCCTCCGATCATGGCGCTCTCATCTCCGGGATGAGGGGGGAAAAACAAGCCAGCGGATTCTATGGATTCATAAAAATCCATCAGAGTGACTCCGGCCTCCACCACAGCCATCTGGTTATTCACATCCACTTCCCTGATACGGTTCATTCTCTCGACAGACAGAACAATCCCTCCGAGGCAAGGAACACACCCACCGCAAAGGCCGGTAGCCCCGCCTCTGGGAGTTACCGGTATCCGGCTGTCATCAGCGTATTTCAGAACCTTTGATACCTGTTCAGTACTGCCTGGTTTGACCACCACATCCGGCATATGAGCGATATCAGAAAGAGTAAACTCATCATGGCTGTAATCGATCATCCTGGATTCATCAGTGATGACATTCTTCTCCCCTACAATGCGCTTCAAATCCTCAATCACCTTCTCATCCACTTTCTTGTATTCCACCATTTTTTCTATTCCTTTTTTATTTCATGAAATTCGGGCTCGATTTAAGCGACCTTGAAGATTTAGCCTCTTACTTCACAATCACAAACGGGATATCCGCTTTCTTCACCATTTTATTGAAGTTCTTCAGGTCTCGCTCCAGATACAGGTCCAAAAGCCCCAACTGGGAGTCTGCCTTTGAGCACAGCTCATGAAATACTCTATAAGACTGCTCTGTAGGTCGAAAGTCAGCGCTTGATACGTATGAAGCGAGAGCCGCTATCTTATTGTCAAGTTTGATGGGGAAATTTAAAGGATCCTGCCCGCTTTTTGACCTTGACTGGATAAGCTCATCTTCAACAGCATTCAACTTTTTAATGATATCCCTACCTGCCTCGATAATATCCTTACTGTTATCATAGTCCTTATATCTTTCAAAAAAGTCCTGGATCTGGTGCTTCACGCTTCTCAGTGTTTTGATCCCTCTGTTTACTTCACTGGCCTTATCCCTGATCTCTATCTGAAAATCAAACTGTTCCTGAAGATCACGCTGCGTGGCCTCGATTCTGGGATCTTTTTTCCATTTCCAGCTCTTGATCATCCGGTCTTCCCCCACTTTAAGCCTGACCGTATAGTCACCCGAAACAGCCACCGGACCTCTCAGAGAAGCTCCCCAGTAAACAGCGCCGGAAACTCTTTCGGCTCCGGGGTAACGCATATCCCACACAAACCGGTTCATTCCCTGTTCTATCGAGATTGTCTGGGAGCCAGAATATCCCCAGCGTGAAAAAGTTCCGGGTGTGTCTTGTTCCATTTCCCCTGATTTAAACTCTGTTATGAGATTCCCCTGGCTGTCCAGAAATTTCAGGGTGACTTCTTCTTCGGGTTTTTCCTTGAAATAATAATAGACCACGCTTCCGGAAGCAGGATTCTCTCCCATATCTGAACGCGGGTATCCATACCCTCCCATTCTGTAGGAAGTCCTTGGGGTAAAAAGAAAAAAATCAGCTTCCAGGACCTCATCTGTCAGTTGATGCAGAGGGGTCAGGTCATCAAGAATCCAAAACGCCCTTCCATGTGTCGCTGCTACCAGGTCGTCCTCTTTGACTACCATATCGCGTATAGGAACCACCGGCAGGTTCAACTGCAGAGACTGCCAGTTTTTCCCGTCATCAAAGGACACAAAAACACCTATTTCTGTCCCTGCATAGAGCAGCCCTTTTCTCTCGGGATCTTCCCTTACGACACGGACAAATGTGTTATCAGGGATTCCATTCGTTATTTTCTCCCATGTCCTTCCAAAATCCTCTGTTTTATAAATATAAGGAGAAAAATCATCCAGCTTGTGCCTATCCACAGCAATAAAAGCTCTTCCGGCTTTGAAAGTGGAGGTTTCTATCATGCTGATCATGCTCCATTCGGGCATGTTTTTGGGAGTGATGTCTTTCCAGGATTTGCCACCGTCCCTGGTGATATGCACCAGTCCGTCATCAGATCCCGCCCATAAGATATCCGGGTCATATACGGATTCCGCAAGAGCAAAAATAGTGCAGTAGTATTCAACGCTAGTGTCATCTTTGGTGATAGGCCCTCCGGATTTATTTTGCTTGGACTTGTCATTTGTAGTGAGGTCAGGACTTATGATCTTCCAGCTGTGTCCTTCGTCAGTGGATTTGAACAAGACCTGAGCCGCATGGTAGAGGACATTCGAATTAAATCTTGAAACAAGGATAGGCGCTGTCCACTGGAACCTGTACTTCAGGTCTTTGGCTCCCCATCCCATAGGATTCTCAGGCCAGGGATTAATAGCTCTCGTCTCACGTGTTTCATAATCCCAGCGTGTTATCAATCCTCCGTAGCTGCCTGCGTATACGATATCAGGGTTATCCTGTTTTGGAACAACGTGCCCGCTTTCCCCGCCTCCTACCGAGTGCCAGTACTTAGGGCCAATGCCTGATTCCGTAGTTCTGGATGCGATGCGCACCGTGGAATTATCCTGCTGGGCGCCGTAGACCCAATAGGGAAACCGGCCATCCGTGGCAACATGATAGAACTGAGCAGTAGGCTGGTTGTCCTGGGGAGTCCATAAAATCCCTCCGTTATAGGTCACATTAGCCCCGCCGTCATTGCTGTTTATCATACGGTCCGGGTTATTGGGATCTATCCACAGGTCATGATTGTCACCATGGGGCACTCTTATATAAGAAAAAGTCCGGCCTCCGTCCATGGAGCGGTACAAACCGGTGTTGAGGACATACACCTCATTGTGATTCTGAGGGCCGGCATAAACCCGGGAATAATACCATGCTCTCTGACGGAGATTTCTATCACTGTTGACTCTCATCCATGTCTCTCCGCCGTTATCAGAAAGGAAAACACCCCCCTCTTCTGCTTCCACAATCGCCCAGACCCTGTCCTGTCTGGCACCGGATGCAGCCACTCCGATCTTGCCCAGTACTCCTTTTGGCATCCCGGGATTGTGGGTCAATTCATTCCATGTATCCCCGCTGTCAGTGGATTTGTAAAGCCCGCTTCCAGGGCCTCCGCTCACTAAGCTGTAAGGCGTTCGGTGAGCTGACCAGAAAGCCGCATAAATCACCCTTGGATTAAAGGGATCCAGAATAAGGTCTATGGCTCCGGCTTTTTCGCTGACATAAAGGACTTTCTCCCATGTCTTGCCTCCGTCCTTTGACCTGAAAACGCCTCTCTGCATATTGGGACCATACACATGGCCCAATGCCGCCACATAAACCAGGTCTGGATTTCTTGGATGGATTCTGACCCTGGATATCTGGCGTGTATCCCCGAGCCCTATGTGTTTCCATGTCTTGCCTCCGTCTACAGACTTATACATGCCGTCACCATGGGACACGTTTCCCCTTATGGGGGCTTCTCCCATCCCTACATAAACCACATTGGGATCCCATTCAGATACAGCAATAGCTCCAACCGAGCCGGTTTTAAAATAACCGTCGGATACAGGCCTCCAGTTCATCCCTCCGTCTTCGGTCTTCCATACTCCTCCTCCGCATGCACCAAAATAATAGGTATAAGGCATGGAAGGGATCCCGGCTACCGCCGTCACTCTTCCTCCTCTATAAGGGCCTACACACCGCCATTTCATTGCCTGATACGCACTCTGGTCAATACGTTTCACATCCCTGGCTGCCTGGTTTGCCTGTAAAAAGAAAGGGATAACATATACAAGAGATAAACAAAAAACCACAGTAAATATCTTTTTAAAATTCAAATAATTCATAAAACACCTCTTTATCATTTAATGTCTATTGCGTCTCCAAGTACGCATGCACACGTTTGGTGGTTTTGTCTCTGCCTATAAGCTCTAAAACCTCAAATATTCCGGGGCTGACTTTCATTCCCAGCACAATGACTCTCAAAGCATGGATCAAAAGGGCTGCCTTCACTCCTTCTTTTTCAGCTCTCTTTCGTATGATTGTTTCGACTTTTTCCGCTGTAAAATCACCGCATCCTGAAAAATCCTGCATAAGTTTAGGCAAAAGCCGCTCAAGGCGTTCATCCTTCAGGTATTTTGTAACCGCCTCTTCCTCCATAGGATAGTCCTCTGACAGAAAAGGCCTGGCTCTGGGCGTAAAATCCGTTATGCGCCTGCTTCTTTGCTTTAAAAGACCTATCAGCCGTAAAAACCATCTTCTTTGCTTGTTCTCAAATTCATCAGCCCACAGACCGGAATTTTTTAGCTCCTCCCTCAAATAAGGAAGCAATTCCTCTGCATCCATTTGTGAGAGAAGCTGTCCGTTGAGCCATTCCAGCTTATCAAGGTCAAAAATGGGATGGCCGCTGCTTCTCCGGTCCAAATAGAATCTCTCTTTCATCTCATCCATGGAATAGATTCTTTCTTTTCCAGGAGACCAGCTCATCTGGGCAAGAAAGTTCACTACAGCCAAAGGAAGAAATCCTTTATCACGGAATTCAAGAACAGATGTCTCCCCGTGCCTTTTGCTCAGCTTCTTTCTGTCTTTTCCCAGTATGAGAGACATATGGGCAAAGCTCGGGATACCGGCTCCCAGTGCTTTATAAACAAGGATCTGTTTGGGAGTATTTGATATATGGTCGTCTCCCCTTATAACATGAGTGATTTTTTGATCGATGTCATCACTCACTACAGAGAGATGATAAGTGGGAAGCCCGTCCCGCCTGAGAAGCACAAAATCTTCAATATTATCTGACTGTGTTGTAATGGCTCCGTGTATCATGTCCTTGTATCTGACCTCTCCCTCAGGGACCTTAAACCGTATGGCTTTTTTAAGCCCTTGTTGCTCGTAATTCCTTATCTCATTTTTTGACAGGCCGGAACACGCGCATCTGGTCTCCCATTGTCCGGACGTCTTTCTGGCCTCCGGTGGGCAGTAGCAGTAATATGCAGCGCCTCTTTTAACCAGCTCTTCTGCTCTTTTCTGATAAAATTTAAGTCTTTTTGACTGGAACACAGGGCCTTCATCCCAATCCAATCCCAGCCAGCGGAGCCCATTAATGATCCCCTTACTCATTTCTTGAGACGATCGTGAAACATCCGTGTCTTCGACCCGGAGGATAAATCTCCCTTTGTAATGACGGGCATACAGCCAGTTATAGAGTGCTGTACGGGCTGCCCCGATATGCAGGTGTCCTGTGGGGCTTGGAGCAAATCTTACGCGTACCATTATTCAAAATGAATATAGCAAAAAACTGGAAAACAGTAAACCTTTTGAATCTAATGGGGGACGCTCCATAAGGTACCACCCTATATTACTGAATCCTTTGGATATTAAAAAATATTCCAGATTGACTCCCTCTGAACTATTTCTATTTTATACACTACCGCCATCCTGCAGACGTAAGTCCCTATATGAGTGTGTTCCAACGATTCAAGACAACTGAAGATCTCATTCTGGTAGTAAGCCGCGTACATAAGCGGGATTCTATAGGGTGGTACCTTATGGGACGTCCCCGGATGATTTGTCAAAAAAAACATTGTGAAGCAAAGCGTAAGATATTATAATGGTTTGTTCTTTTTCTCATGTTTTATGACACCATCGCCATTATTTATGAACAATACAGATTAAAAAGGGAGTTTTATTAATGGACAAAATAGGAGCATTAAAAAAAATCGCACAGAGACTTCGCATTCATTCCTTAAAAATGACTTCTGAAGCAGGTTCGGGTCACCCCACGACCTGTCTTTCAATGGCTGAAATCGCGGCTTGCTTGTTTTTTGATGAGATGAGATACAACATACATGATCCCTTCGACTGGTCAAATGATGAATTCGTCCTCTCCAAAGGACATGCAGCTCCCATTCTGTGGGCCTGCTATGCTGAAGCCGGTATCATCCCTCAGGAAAGTCTTATGGATTTGAGAAAAATCTCAAGCCCATTAGAAGGACACCCCACTCCCAGGATGAACTGGGTTAAATCAGCAACAGGCTCTCTCGGGCAGGGCCTTTCCATAGGTGTCGGGATAGCCGCTGCTGTTAAACTGGCTGGATCAGACCGAAGAGTCTATGTGGTTATGGGAGACGGCGAATGCGCGGAAGGATCGACCTGGGAAGCATCTAACAGCGCGGCTGACCTTGAATTGGATAACCTTTGTGCTGTTGTTGACATCAACCGGCTGTCCCAGTCAGGACCGACCATGCACGGTCATGACATCAGTGCCTATACAAAAAAATTCAGGGCTTTTGGCTGGGAATGCATAGAGGTAGACGGCCATAATATAGAACAAATTCTTCAGGCCCTGCATAAAGCAAAAACAGCTGAAAAACCTGTGGTTATTCTGGCAAGAACCCTAAAAGGAAAAGGAGTGTCCTTTCTGGAAGATAAAAACGGATGGCACGGCAAGCCCTTAAAAGGCGATGATATCCAAAAGGCTCTTAAGGAAATAGGACCTATGCCCGAAATAGACGCAAAAAAGTATGTCAAAAAACCGGATAAAGCTGTGGCCCCTGAATTGAAAAAAAGTTTTGACTTTGAAAGGCTGGATTACAGCAAGGATACAGCCACGCGGCGAGGTTATGGAAACGCGCTTCTGAGCCTGGGAAAGGTCAACGAAGCGGTCATCTCTATAGACGGTGATGTCAAGAACTCAACATATGCGGAAGATTTCTTTGAAGCCTTTCCTGAAAGGTCCTTTCAATCCTATATTGCTGAACAGAATATGATTGGGATGGGCATTGGAATGGCTGTCAAAGGATATATCCCGTTTATGGCAACGTTTTCAGCTTTTCTCGGAAGAGCGCACGACCAGATCCGGATGGCAGCTTACTCTATGTCCAACATTAAAGTGGCTGGCTCCCATGCTGGAGTCAGCATAGGAGAGGACGGGCCTTCCCAGATGGGACTGGAAGATATGGCCCTGTTCACTCCCATACCCGGCTGTGTGGTCCTCTATCCCTGCGACGCTCCCTCTGCGGAAGCCTGCGTTGAAACAATGGCCAGATATAACGGCATGGCCTATATAAGGACCACCAGACCCGCCACTCCGGTGCTCTATAAAAAAGGAGAAAAATTTCCGGTGGGAGGGTCAAAGGTTATAAAAAAGAGCGGTGAAGACAAGGCTCTTATTGTAGCCGCCGGAATCACTGTTTTCGAAGCTCTCAAGGCCTACGAAATATTGAAGAAAAAAGGAATCCCTGTTCGTATCATGGATGCCTATTCCATAAAACCCGTAGACAGCGCCGGCCTGATAAATAATGCGGAAGAAACAGGAGGAAAGGTCGTGGCTGTGGAAGACCATTATCCCAGCGGAGGGCTGGGATGTGCAGTGGCTCAAGCTCTGGCTGGAAAAGCAAAAGTCATCCATCTGGCTGTTGAGTCCCTTCCCCGTTCAGGAAAGCCAGAGGAGCTTCTGGACAAATACGGGATATCAGCCAAACACATCATAGAATCCGTTGAAAAATTACAGTAAAAAACGCTTTTACGAAACATCAAAAACACTTCTCGTTTTTTTCTTTTTTTGTATAGTTCTGCTGCTGCAGGGTTCTGCTCAGACAGACATCGGCACGGTCACTGTGGTTTATGACGGAGACACCATTAAAGTCCGTCTTGCGAATGGGGAAGAAGAAAAAATCCGATTGATCGGAATTGATGCTCCAGAAACAAACTCTGAGGACAAAAAAATCAGGCTGAACGCATTTTATTCAAAAAGATTTGTGTTTAGGTCCCTCTACAAGAAACCGGTTAGGATAGAATATGATTGGGAAAAACGCGATAAATACGGAAGGCTTCTTGCCTATATTTGGACTGAAGACGGGACCTTGTTCAATGAATATGTCATTCAAAGAGGATTTGCCGCCGCTTACACCCGATTCAAATACAGACCAGAATACAGGGAAAGATTTGTGAAAGCAGAGGAATACGCCAAAACAAAAGGAAACGGCATATGGAAAACAGAGCCTTTCCCCTTAATCAGTGAAAAAGATGCCCCTACTCACATCGGTAAACTTATCTCTTATGCCTTTATCTGTGGTTCCATTCGGGACCAGGGAAACCTGCTGATTCTGGAATCAAGAGATGACAACTTCGGCGCTATCATGTATAAAAAATATCTTGATCTCTTCCCTGAAATGAATTCCCTGATTGGGGAAAAACTCTTGGTATCCGGTTTTTTAGAGGAATACATGGGTCAGCCCCAGATCATGCTCTTTGATCCTTCCCAAATCAGAAAATGAAGCAAATAAAAAAAAATTTGACTGCATTATTGCCCTAGGTTATAGTCTTTATATATTCAGCGGGGGAGAGGAAAAATGAAAAGGATACCTGTTTTTTTTATCTTGTCTTTAATATGAGTATATTCAGGTTCTCTTTTTGGGAATAATCAATACGAAAAAGCTACTGATAGGAGGAATCCACAAATGAACAATTCAAATAAGGGTCAGAAGACTTCTGGCTCAAACAATATAATATATTCAATTGTTACTCGTAACAGAACTCCAAAAGTCAAACCAGGGGGAAAAGTAGAAATTGAGGTATTTCTGTCTGGGTATGGAATGCCGAAGAAAAACAAATTAAATATTCAATATTCCTCTCCATACATAATAAACAAGGAGGATTCAGGCAATCTTTCATCTGTTATTGCATTCTATAATGATAATAATACTGGAGAGGCAAAACCTGTATCTGGGAAAAAATATAAAAAGGGCCACAAGTTAGACCACATTGGTGCATGTGTTATTATAAATAAAGGATATTTTTTAAAAGTTCCAAGAGAACCTAGGGAAGGAGAGGTTGCAAAATCTGAGATCAATAGGGTAATGAGTGAAAATAGTTGGGATAATGAGCCACCACTGTTATTAAGCCTCAATATTTCCAGGGATGCTCCACCAGGGGATTATGATATTACATTCATTTTGACTTATGGCGATGAGCAAAATCTCCTTCAAGATTATAAATCAGTTCCCTTTCACATCACAAGTTGGTGGGAAAGAAATCAAGGATGGATAGGATTTGTTGGTGTTACGATAGCATTAATTTCATTGCTAATTTCAGCGGTTGGACGCCTTTTTAACTAGTAGTTTAAAGACCTATGTTTTTTCTCCAGCACCTCTTATTCTTTTTACACCTGTAAGATCCAGCTTAAGGATATCAATAGGCGGGTAGCATTCCGAGATGAATCGGCATATAGTTTTACGAGTCTGGCCGGCTAGAGGCCGATTCACTTAGGTATACTTTAATCCCTATAATTATTTCTATTAAAACTATTTATGTGGAGGTGAAATATCTTATTTCAGGTTCTTGAATCTCTGAAATTATTTTACTTAATTCCTTTATTTCCTCATATTTTTCAATATCTTCTTGTGTTATGGGATATTTCATGATCTTTTTTTGTTTTTCAACTTCTTCAAAAACAATATGAAACTTCAATTTATTTTTTTTCATTATTATCCCTCTATTATTTTTTTCTTTGTTTCCAGCTCTATTTGTCTTCTTAATTCACTCAACTCAATTGTAGTTTTGCATTTTGGGCATTCAATTTTATTGTTTTTTGGAAAAGTTTTTGCTCCTTTTTGAATAGGTATACCCTTTTTAAAATTAGCTTGAATCTTTATTTTATTTTTACATTTCGGGCACTCAACTTCTATTATAGCACTATTATGTTCCTTTTTCCTATCTCGTATTGGTTTTATATAACGATATATTTGTGCATCTACAGTTTCAAATATTTTATATATAGAAGTTGTATCAAATGTTATCTTTAAAAGTGTATAATATCTAGAAATAGCTTCATATAAGTCAGGTTCCTTTGAGTAATCAGTTATCTTTAAGCCCATTTCATGAAGATCGTTTATTTTTATCGATCTTCCATGTGTTAACCATTTTCCGTGATCACACAAAACTTTTGCAATCTCCTCAGCTCGATCTTCTTTTTCTTGATTAGTTACTTTTTTACCGGTAGTTGAATGAGTCTTCCAAAATTTAAATTTATAATTTGTGAGCCAATTAGTAACAAGAGTTTTTGAAAATTCTAATAAATTTTCACAAGTTTGGATATCACCAGGAGATATATTTTGTAATATGGGTATAAAAGCTTGATTAAGTGAACCTATTTTATCAACTTCATTTTTTATTTTTTCTAATCCCTTTAAAAAAGCATCTGCTGAAAAAACTCTATATCTTAGAACAATTTGTGCATCTATTGGTCCCAATGCTGAAATTTCCTCCATAAGAATTTCGTCTCCTGCCATAACCATTATCGTCCCAGCGCTTTTTGCACATCCTGGAATTATCATTGCCACTTCAGAAAATTTACGTCTAATTAACTTTACTATGTCTTCAGCTATTTCTGCTAAACCTCCAGGAGTTTCTAAGATTATATCGATCTTATCTCCTTGAAGATTACTTAATTGATCTGAAATTGGGACTAAATCATCATAAACAATCGAAGTTTCTGCACGTTTTGTTATAGCTGAAGCATATACAAAGATATCTCTACCGCCTCTAATTTTCGAAATTGTTTTTAGTTGCTTTTTTCTTTCTTTAGATAAATCTTGAAAATTGAAATTCTTGTCTAAATATTCAGAATAAATACCCATCTGCTTTAGTAATAAAATTTTAATTTAAGCATATTATTAAGTCAAGTCATGAAAAGAGAAATATATTAAATTTAAAAGTGTTGACTTTGTGTCGTGTTTGTTGTCAATATTTGTCTTTATTTGTCACAATCATTGATTTTGATAAGTTCATAAAATTGTTCATAAATCGTTGATTTTCCAGGGGTAACAGGGGTAAATAAAAAATGCGCCAGGCGGGATTCGAACCCGCGACCTTCGGTTCCGGAGACCGACACTCTATCCACTGAGCTACAGGCGCATACATTCAGAGATGATAAATATAAATCAATCTATCTCATTTTTCAAACCTAAAGATATTTTGGCCCCCTTGTTTTTAATAAAAAGGTTGACTAACGAGCGAAAAATTACTATAAATTTAAAGGGCTATAAAGAGGATATTTGTCTGATTGTTTGTGTCAGATAATAATTTAATATATGCTAAGGTTGATTCATATTGGATAAAAGCAACAACCAAAACAATTCTATAAACAACTACCGGGTCCTCAGCTTTCCAAAAAACATCCTTATCCTTAACAACAACAGCAATGAAGCTTTTTTTCTGGATAGCCTGTGTCCCGACACAGCCCGAGTGCACTATGCTCCCAGCATTGAAAAAGCCGCTTCTCTCTCCAAATCACTGGATTTCAATGTCTTGATAGCTGACTTTTCTCTTGCCAGTTACGCTCTTTTGCAAGGGATTTTCAAAAACACGACCAGCATAATCATTACAGGGTATTCAGAGAAAGAAATAATAAATACAGCCAGAGGATGGCCGCAGAACCGGTTTATCACTACCTTTTTCTTCTCTCAATCAGAAAGCAACAAAAGTTCCTTCAGGCGTTCCCTGGAAACAGCCATGAAACACTCGCATCTTCTTCTTGAAGTCCAGGCCCTCAGAAAATCCGCTGATAAAAAAGAAATAGACTACAAAAAAGCTTTTTATGAAATAGCAAAAATAAAACGATTCATCAAATCATCCATAATCAAAGAAATCGAAAAGCGTATTGCCTTCCAAGCTAAATACGACCATTTCAGAAAAGAAAGGCTTAAAATAGAAACTCTTCTGAAAAAGCTATATATGGCCAATGATGTGACCAGCCTGATAGATACCATCTATGATATCAAGGAACTCATAAACGCCAGCGGGACAACTATCTATATTCTTGAAGAGTCCCGTTCCACCGGCAAATATCTAAAACCCCTGGTTTGGGATGATTCCATCCTCTCCCATGTCGATTTTACAAAATATATCGTCCGTTTAAATGATAACGACTTCGCTGCGCAATCAGCCCGGCTCACAAAAATAATAAGATCTGCCGATATAGAAAAAGACGCCAGCGCCAGTTCCCGTTACAAAGAGCAGTTGAATTCCCCTCTCTACAGCATCATATGTATCCCCATCATATATAAAAACGATCTCATAGGAGTGCTTGAAGTCTATAACAAGAAAAAAGGCAAGCAGTTCGCTCCGCAGGGATTTGATCAAATCGACCAGGATACACTGGTTCACATATCCGAACACATATCCATAGCCATAACTAAACTCAACTTGATCCAATACGACCCTTTGACCGGTCTTCTGAGACCTGAGCCTTTCTTTGAAAAAGTCATCCAGAAAATCAAACAAGAAAATAAAAGGCACCGGGAAGAAGGAAACTACGCACTTGTAATGGGAGATGTCGACTGGTTTAAAAATTACAATGACAGATTAGGCCATGAATCAGGAAACCGCCTGTTGAGAAAGTTGGGAGGGATTCTCAAGGCATCCACCCGTGAAGAAGATTTTCTCTGCCGCTACGGAGGAGAAGAATTTCTGTTCTTCTTGTCTGGCATAGAAAACGAAGACGAAGCCCTCATATTTACTGATAGAATAAGGAAAAATGTGGAAGATACTTACTTTGATAATCAGGAACTCCAGCCCAGGAACAATCTCACCATGAGCTTTGGAATCACCAATTTTTCAAAAGATAAATTCAAATCCCCTAGTTCCATAAACAAAGAAAATTTGAAAAACCTCGTCAATGAGGCTGACATTGCTTTGGCTGAAGCAAAAGGAAAAAGAACGCCTTTTCTAAGTAAAAAAGAAGAAGATGCCTTTGAAAAAAATAAAATCTCCGTGTATCACAGACGCATCTCAGAGCCGGAAGAAAGCTCTCTCTATATTAAATCCGATACTGAATTTCCTGAAGAAAAAAGAAGGTTTCCAAGATACTATTCTTCCATCCCTCTGATTTATAAAAATAGAAAAGGCCATGAAGCCACAAAAACAATAAATATAAGCAAAGGCGGGGCCAAAGTTTCAAGCAGCTCTTTGATCACTCCTGACAAAACTTTAGATCTTATTATTGTTCTGACAAACAAGGCCTTTGAATGCAGGGGACAAGTCGTTTATTCACATAAAGGAAACGGACACCTCTCTTATTATTATGCAGGGATTGAGTTCACTAAAATGTCACTTGAAAATAAAAAGATGCTGGAAAAATACCTACATTCCTTATCCTGACAATTCTTTGATTATTGATTCCGTATACTCTTCAATGGGTGAACTCTTTGAGTCGAATTCTGTCTTCAAATCATCAATGTATTCAGAAAAAGCATTGAAGTCATCCTGATTGCTCCAGTTTTCCATGCTCACTCTCTCGAGCATTTCTTTGAGCTTTTCCTCATTTAGAACATCTTTTGTGCTCTCAGGGAAAAAGCAGTCCTTCATCTCACAGACTCTCAAACAGCTAAGAATGAGTTTACGAACATTTTCCTGCTCCTGAATAATTTCCTGTTTAATAAAGAAATGCTCTTTCGGTGAAGAGGTCTCATCCAGCTTATCATAGAGTTTGTCTGCCTTGCTGATCCTCTCTTTTACTGAATCTATAACATATTTACCATCCAGAGTGATCTTACCCTCATTTTCAAAATAAACCACCTGTGCTTCGGATTCGCTGCCTTCGGTTTTCTTGAATTTGTCTAATTTTTCATAAGCCTCTTTATCCTCGTCTTCCTGTTCTTCCTGAAGCTCTTCTATTTCTTCTGCCTCTTTCTCCTGACTCTCCTCCTCCTCTTGATCCTCTTCTTCTTCTAACTTCAGTTCTTCCTCTTCCATTTCATTGTCCGTTTCATCTTTCTCGTTCTCATCGGATGATTCCACTGGTTCCAGCTCCTCGTCCACTTTTTCTTCAGATGCTAACTCTTCAGCTACGTCTTCTTCCTTTTCCTTCTCTTCGATCTGTTCCTCAAAAGCATCTGACACGGCTATTTGATTTCCATTTTCCCCCAGAATTTCTTTGATTTTATTGAGTCTCTTAAGCTCCCCATCAAGGTCAAAATCTTCATTTACAGGTCCGATATCTTCAGGAATTTGTGCTTCTATCCCGTATTTTTCTTCCAATTCCTGTCTCAGGGCAGATAACTTTTGGGTTGTTTCTTCATTTATACTTTCAAGCTTCTTGTTTAATTCTTCTATGATTTTCAGCTCTTCCAAAGACTTTCCGGTCAAAGACTCAATATCAGACTGAAGCTTCATGACGATTTTAAGATGAGATTTTATTTCATCCTTTATGGATGTTTTTTCATCCTCAAACTCGGACAGAAGCGTTTTATACTCATTGAGACTCTCTCTCTCTTCATTGACCTCATTCTCTATCTCACTAATCTTGCTCTCAGCCTCTTCCTTCTGCCTGTTTATAGCTTCTTCCAGGTCTTCCTGGATTTTTTTCCTTCTCTCATCAAGAATCTTATTAAGCTGTTCCTCCACCTCTTCTATGATAGAAGCAGAACTTTTTAAGAAAGCATCTTTTTTCCCCATTTTTTATCTCCTGTCCCCTTTTGTTAAATAATACATCTGCCTCTGTTCAGTGTCAATATGCTCATTCGATCGTCACTCCTTTTATATGCGTTCAATATAGCGAAAATCTCCTATCCATGACAATACTCTTTTGGGAGTAAATCAGGGGGGAATTTACTGCTTGACACCTCACCTTTTAAGGTGAGGTAAACAGGGGTGCAGCCCTATTGGAGGGCAGTGCTTTTTTTTGATGAGATGCTTGCCATATGCTCGAAAAAAGGCATCAAACGGGTGCTTTCAAACCTTATCTTTTCCCATTTTTTTATATCAAGCGAACAAAAGGCCTTGACAACTTCCGGGTCAAATTGAGTCCCTGAGTTTCTCTTGATCTCTTCTCTGGCAAATCCAAAATCCCGCTCGTTTCGATATGGACGGTAAGATGTGATGGCATCCAGAGCATCGGCGACCGCAAATATCCTTGCTTCTTGAGGAATTTCTTGCTCTTTGAGATTATTCGGATACCCATCTCCGTCAAATCTTTCGTGATGATACAAAATGATATTTCCAACTTCCTGAACAAGCTTTATTTCCTTAATGAGACCGTATCCAAGGGAAGGATGAAGCCTTATCTTCTCCCATTCCGAATCTGAAAGAGCGCTTGGCTTTTTGAGAATGGAATCCGGAATAGCTATCTTCCCCACATCATGAAGGAGGGCGCCTTTTTTTATATTGTCCAGAGTCTCCGGATCGTTTATACCCAGTATCTTTGCTAATACCTGGCTGTATTTTGCCACTGTCCGTGAATGCCCGAAAGTCTCTACGTCCCTTAAATCCAGAGCTGTCATAAGGTTTTCCAGGGTAGAATCATATATTTCTTCAAGGGCCAGCGCTTTTTTCAGATTTTTCTCCTGCTGGTCCTTGATTCTTTCTATCCTCTTCTGATACATCCGTGTATCGCATAAAAGGTCTTTTTTCAGCAGTTCGTTTCTCACAGCAGAATAAAGCCCCGCTTTATTATCAGGTTTGACAATATGGTCTATGACTCCTTTTTTATACAATGACACAGCAAATTTTGTATCAATCTGACCGGAAAGAATAATGATTCCCAGCTCGGGATTGAACTTTCTTATACTTTGGATCGTGCTGATTTTATGCTGTTCACTCGAACCCAGATGCAGAAGCAGGACCGAAATACTATTAGCGCTTAATAATTTATTTGAAGCCTGAGAAAAATCTGATGCTTCCTCTATGAGAAAAGAATACTCTGATAAAAATTCTTTTAGGGAACTTCTCCGCCGTTTGTTGTTATCAACAATCATCACTTTCGTTTGACTTGACATCCACAATCTCCTTTGTTTTTCCGCCTCAACTTTTTATACATCATTTGAATCGAAAAGGCAAAGGATTACCTATTTGAGCATGAAATATTCTGGGGATTCCGGCCAGGTCCCTTTCACACTCCACACGTTCCCATGGTTCTGAAAAAAAACTTCTCACTCTATCTTCCTGGCCTTTGCCTATTTCAAATATCAAATACCCCCCGGGCCTTAAATATTCCGGGGCTTTGCGTATCAATTGATTTATGAATTCATACCCATCCTGACCTGAAACAAGTGCTTGTTTTGGTTCGAACTTCCTTATCTGGGGATCCAGAGTGAGCCATTCCTTTTCTGTGACATAAGGAGGATTGCAAACAATAATACCGCATCTTCTTTTCAAAACAGAACGGTTGAGAGGCCCGAATAGGTCTCCCGCTATGAATCGAACATTGCCCAGATGATGATAACGAGCGTTTTTTTTTGCATAGAAAACCGCCTTTTCTGATATATCCAATCCCACTATCCTGATTCCAGGCAGTTCCCTTGCAGCCGATAAGGCGATGTTACCACAGCCGGTCCCTACATCTAAGATTATCCCCTCATTTCCGGAATAAAGGTCAAGAATTTTCTTCACAAGGCCCTCAGTCTCAGGCCTGGGGATCAGAACCCCTCTTCCTACCTTAAAATCCATTGACCAGAACTCTTTGGTCCCAATGACATATGCCAGAGGCATTCTCTTCTTCCGCTTCTCCATCATTCTCAAATATATGGCCCTTTTTTCATCAGATATCTTTAATTCCGGCTCAGAATAAAATTTTTCTACAGAAACTCTGCTTGCTTTCAAAAGAATAATTTTTGCTTCCAGAGAAGGTTTATCAAAATCTCTTAATAGAGAAGTCCCCCTTTCATGCAAATCCCGTAGAGTTGACATTATGGAATATCAGTTAGACTCTGCCATCATTTTTGCCTGAAAATGCATGGTCAGGTTTTTGATGAGCTCATCAAGGTCCCCATCAAGAATGCCTTCGATATTATGAAGCGATTGATTCAGCCTGTGGTCCGTAAGCCGGGATTGAGGGAAATTATATGTCCTTATTTTTTCACTCCTCTCTCCGGTCCCGACCTGAGACCTTCTATCCTTCGATATTTTCTCCTGCTGTTCCCTTTGAGCGATATCCATCAATCTTGTCCTCAGGATTTTAAGCGCTTTTTCCTTGTTTCTATGCTGCGATTTCTCATCCTGGCATGAAACCACCTGTCCGGAAGGAACATGGGTCACTCTGATGGCTGTATAATTCCTGTTGACATTTTGCCCTCCTGGCCCCGAAGCGCTAAAAGCCTCGATTCTGATGTCTTTTGAATCAAGTTTTACATCCACATCATCAGCCTCTGGAAGAACAGCAACTGTTACCGTGGAGGTATGAATTCTTCCGCTTGCTTCGGTCTCGGGCACTCTCTGCACTCTATGGACACCGCTTTCATATTTCAACCGAGAATAGACTCTGTTTCCCTTTATATTGGCAATGATCTCTTTGAATCCGTTTATGGTCGATGAACTTGTGCTCATTACCTCCATCTTCCATCCCTTTTTTTCGGAGAAACGCGAGTACATTCGGAACAAATCCTGAGCAAAAAGAGAGGCCTCATCCCCACCGGCTCCCGCTCTGATCTCTAAGATTACATTCTTTTCATCGTGCGGGTCTTTTGGAAGGAGCAGCACTCGAAGCTCTTCTTCCAGCCCCTTTTTCTTTTCCTTTAATTTGCTAAGTTCTTCCCTGGCAAGTTCCTCAAGATCTTCTTCTGTATCCGGACTGTCTAAAATCTCCTGGGAGTCCCTTATTTCACTGAGAGTTTTTTTATATGTTTCAAACTTATGAACAATGGGTTCAAGCTCAGCCCTTTCTTTTGAGGCTTCCTTTATTTTTTGAGGATCAGATATAAACTCAGGATCTGACAAAGAAGAAGTAAGTTTGTTATACCTCTCCCTTATGGATTCTAAATCTTGGAGCATGTTTTATTTCTTATTTTTATCCCGGGAAATATTTCCATATTTTCTCTGGAATTTTTCGACTCTTCCAGCACTGTCGACAAACTTTTGTTTCCCGGTGAAAAAAGGATGGCACTGCGAACAAATCTCAACCCTTATCTCATCTTTTGTGGAGCGGGTCTTAAAGCTGTTTCCGCAAGCACATGTCACCACACATTCTTTGTATTCAGGATGAATTTTCTTCTTCATTTTTATTTCTCACTTCTTGATAGAGGCCTATTATAACAAATAGGACCAAAAAACTCCACACATTCTATACTGACTTCATCTTTTTTTCCACACAGTTCCAGTCAACAGAAAAATTCATTTTCAGCTTGGCCTTTTTTACTTCATTTTTATATTGCTTGGAGTCAAAATAACCCTCCAGTTTCTTATCAACAGGCAAAAGCATCTCCTCAGCTTCCCATTGATAGACCTCTTCCTTGCTGTCTCTTAAGCATTCAAGATGAACGATCCATGCCAGTTCTTTAAAGGTTATCTTTTTGAATGTCCTCCTTATCTCCTCCACTTCTGCCTTTTTTACAGGAGAGATGAAATTAAAATACCTGGAAAAAAGAAGAGCGTTGTGAAAATATGCCGGATACGCTATGATCCCCTGGTTCCTATTCAATCTGGCCACGTAAGAGAACAGATCAACGACTTTTTTCCCTAAACTCAATCCCGGATGTGCCTGTCCCGGAAGAGGCGTTTTCTGCTTTTCAAACTTCGCCCGGGGATTCTGCAGGGTCAGCCATTCCAAAACCAAAAATTTTGACCGTGCTATATCCAAAGGAGAATCTTTTTTTGTCTTGAATGTCCCCTCCCTTATCTTGAGGTCTACGATAACATTATCAGGACTTTTCTCTTTATAGTAGATGACGAGCCTTTGAAGAGGAGGGTACTGAGAAGAGTCCAGCTCAAAATCTATGGGCCATAAACCTCTTTTTTTGGCTTCATTGTAAAAATTTCTCTTTTTCAATACCGCACCGGCTTCACTCATCGTGTATTTACCGAGAAAAAGAGAAGTGCCTATAGTCCCGGATATATCCTGAAAGATATCTCCCTTTTCGATGAGAGGGGTCAGGCTCGATTTTTTTTTCTTTTTATCTCTAATAACCTTTTTCATCTTTTTAGGGGGCTTCTGTTATTCCGTAACCATAAAACTCTAAGACATCATCAGCCACTCTCATTTTTCTCTTTAGCTCAAAATATTTTGACTCAAATTTCGTTTTAAAGTGATGCCTTAAAACAATGATACCTCCTTTGCTCAGAACCTCTCTCTTATAGATAACTTTCAACGGATCCCTTTCTTCTGCCAGCAAATAAGGAGGATCAAGAAATATTAAATCAAATATCTTTTTTTCTTTTGACAGCATGATGATGGCTCTGTTGAACTCTTTATGTATGACCCTGGTCGAACCCTCTGCCTCACATCTTTTTATATTTGTTTTGATCGCCTTGAATGCAGGATAAAAGTCATCAATGAAAACCACTTCTCTGGCTCCACGGCTTAAGGCTTCTATGCCCAGAGATCCTGTTCCTGCGAATCCATCCAGGATAGAAATATCGGGGATATCAAACTGCACTATGTTAAAAAGAGTTTCCTTTAGTTTATGAGGCATGGGCCTGACTTTTTCATTCATCACCATCCGGAGACGCTTCCCCTTATATTTTCCACTTATGACACGCAACATTATCTTGGCCTATTCATAAAAAACGCCGATACCCTATACGCCCTATAGATGCTCTAAGCGTTCATATTGATTGGTGATAACCAATGTTAAATGGTTTCTGTTTTTATTGTTTCTTTCTATCCTATTATCGGCATTTTTTACCTTGCAGGCAAGCCGAT
>CAZUXT010000014.1:0-38539 GCA_964624145.1 uncultured Eubacteriales bacterium
GATGATGAATAGGTCAGTTTAATCTTTGCATTGAAACAAATGAAATTTATAATTAAAATAAATAATTATTTGTATTATGTATCTATGTCCGGAGGAATTCGCTTATGAGTCTTTATGACATTGTTGTTTCAAGAAGAACGGTCAGGCAGTTTCAACAAAAACCGGTTGATGAGGAAATTTTAAAGGAAATGGTGAATGCGGGGAGGCTGGCGCCCTCTGCAGCGAACTGCCAGCCATTGGAATTTGTCGTGGTCACGGATAAAGATCTCTGTAAAAACATTTTTCCATGCTTAAAGTGGGCTGCTTACATTGAGCCTGAAGGAAATCCGCAATCAGGAAACGAGCCGGTTTCTTATATTGTGACACTGGTAAATAAAAATATTAAAGACAATCAATATGAATGGGACGTTGGAGCGGCTGTTGAGAACATGATTCTTGTGGGATGGGAACAAGGTGTTGCCAGTTGCTGGCTTTTATCCGTGAATAGGACAGAAGTAAGACGTCTGCTAAAAATTTCCGAGCCCTATGTGATCGATTCAGTTTTAGCCCTTGGATATCCTGCTGAAGAACCTGTTGCAGAAGATATGAAGGAGTCGATGAAGTACTGGAAAGATGAAGAGGGACGTCTTCATGTTCCAAAGAGAAAGCTCAAAGATATCCTGCATTTCAATGGATTTTAAACTATTAGATTTCTCCGCTCACTGCAAACATCCGGATCTCCCTGATGGTTTTTCCCTTAAGTCCTAATTTTTCTACCGTACGTCCTGTTTTACAAAAATCAATTCCTCTCATTATGGAAGCGCAGTGGATTATGAGGTCTATGGAAGGGGTTTCGACCTTAAGCATTTTCCCTAACGAAGAAAGCGTTACCAGGCTCATGGGCACATCCTCGTCGATATATCTGTGATGGAGTCTGTCCGGAGCTTTGATCCCGAGATAGCCGGGATTATCGTGGATGGATTCATAGAGGTTTTTTCCTGTCGCACTGTAAGCTGTGTAAAGCCAGTTTCTTGCGCTCATGGCTTTGATCCCGAGAGCAGCCGCGACATTTAGTCTTTCATTGTCAATAGCTTCTAATACTTTGGATACGGATTCACTGGCACCCTGGATATAGTATTCAAAATCTCCGTGGGTTTCCTCTATCCAGGCGGCGTTGAGTACGGATAATGCCGGATGGAACACAGCACCGATGTTGTTGAAGCTTGTTTTAAAGATATTGTCTCCCGGGACAAACTGTGGGTAAGCGATGTTAAGGGCTTTCACTACTCCTGGGATCCAGTAAGCGGGCAGTGTTGCGACCGGGACAGAATTCTTGATGCCGAATATTTTTGCATGAGCTGGTCCGATAGCTCTTGAAGCGTAAATGAATGTCTGCGCTTCGGCTATAAAAGGGATTGTTTGAAGCTCTTTTTCTCTAAGCACCTGGAAAAATTCCAATGACCCGAGAGTCCGGCCGGGATTGAGCACGACTATCTGGTTTTCTTTTAAATATGGTGCACAGGTTTCGGCCATAAAGCGATGTCCAATGGCAGGTACGGCAACCATTACGATATCCACACCTTCTAAGCATTCTTTGATTTTATTAGAGGCTCTGTTTATTTCGCCGACTCCATCCACTTCGCCTTCGACTTTTATGCTCCCGCGTTCTTTAACGGGAAGGATTTTATTTTTCCCTCTGTTGTAAAGATTGACTTTGAATCCCATTATGGCTAAGTGCCCGGCCATAGCCAATCCTCCGTGACCAGCGGCGAGCACACAAAATTTTATATCTTTTGGATTTTTATTGATGAGGTTTTTTAGATATATTTTCCTTCTTGCATCTGCTTCCGCGCTTCTTTTTACCATTTTTTACTCCCCATAAATTTTTTTTTGAGAAGAGGATATCCCGTTATCTATAAATATGCATCTTTTTTTAGATTGATTAGGAAAATGCTTTTTCTTTATTTTAAAGGAAAAAAACGGGTATGGCAATATTTTTTAAGAAGCAGACCGGATGTTTATTTCCTTCTCCTATCATAGGAAGGCGAGTAAAGGATCAAAAGGCTTATGATCCCGAGGGTATATTCAAACAGGTTGCTTATCAAATGAATTCCTATTCCGGAAATGATGGCCAGCCTGCCTTCAAAGTCCATGAGTTTACTTGTCAGTACCCAGGCTGATTCCCAGGTTCCAAATCCTCCGATTCCTTTGACAGGAAGGGCCGAACTCAGTTCAGCTCCGGTTATTCCTAAGACCGTTTTAAAGAAATTCACGGCGTTAAACAGTATACCGTGGCTGTGGAGCAGAGAAAAAAGCAGCAGGTAGAGTGAGATATATTTAGCTATGCGGATAAACAGAGATAGCAAAAACACAGGCCAGTAAATCTTTTTCTTTTGTATTTGTTCCAGGCTGTCTCTACTTGACTTTATTTTTTCTATAGAAAGATCGGCCCATTTTTTCCCCCTTAATTTAGTCATCTTCAGGATGGAGGCATATGCTTTCAAAAACAGATTGGATAGAGGGATTATCTTCCATAATATGAGAAAAAAGATGAGAAAAAAAATGATGGATATGAGGACCATTATAGGGATAGAGAGGGCTGTTGTGCCCATCCCAACGAAAAATATGGCCATGATCAGGATGGGACTTAACGTGAGGAAGTCAAATAAGAAAGCGATGACAAAGGTTGAGCTTGAAGCCTCGAAACTGTATTTTAGTTTTTTGTTTAATATGTAGATATAAGAAAGGGATCCTATTCTTGCCGGGAATAGATCTACAAAGAGATTCCGGATGAATGTCACCATGAGTATGTCTTTCCATTTTATGGAATGGGGGTGAAGAAGCCATTTGTATCTCCAGGCCCTCAAGCCGCTCCCCAAGAGGGAAAAAAACATGAAGCCTAAGAGTGCGGGGATAGTGATGTTTTGGAAAGTCTGTATAAAATCACTGAATTTGATTTTGGTGAGCAGAAAAACGAGAAGGCCTATAGAAACGACCACGGATAGAAAAAATGGTACGGCTTTCTTTTTTTCCACGCTTGTATGTTATAAGAAATTTAAGGAAATGTTAATTTTAAATTGAAATTCAGATATGGCTTGTGCTCCCTTCAGATTTTTAACGCCATTCCTCGCACTGTGTTCTCGGCTGCTGCGCAACTCCCCCCGTCCGTGGGTCAAACTCGGCTTTGCCGAGTTCCCTCAAACACAGCACTCTGAAGGCTAAATCTTCAATGTCGCTTCAGCCACACCTGAATTTCAGTTAGCTTTCAGCAATCTTGACTCGTGAACAATCCAGGTATATCATAAAATTTAAAGATAAAATAAGGTTTGTGGCTGACCGTGGAATTTGAAAGATTAGACGAAATAATTGAGGCAGCTTTGAAAGAAGATATGCCTGCGGGTGATATAACGTCTGAATCCATCATAGAGCCTGATTCAATATCAGAGGCTCATATCATCACTCGCGAGAAGGGAGTTTTGGCCGGGATAGATATTGCGGAGAGGGTGTTTAAAAAAATTGACCATTCCGTAGGATTTAAGAAGTTCAAACAAGATGGCCAGGAATTCGATAGGGACAGCAAGCTGGCCCGGATAAAAGGCTCTTCCATATCTCTTCTTAAAGGAGAAAGGCTGGCGCTGAATTTTCTCCAGAGGCTTTCAGGCATAGCCACTTTAACCAAAAAGTACACGGATGTCTTAAAGGAGACTGAGACCAAGCTTCTGGATACGCGTAAAACCACACCCTGTTTAAGAATGCTCGAGAAATATGCCGTGAGGATGGGCGGAGGTGTTAACCACCGCTTTGATTTGTCTGGAATGGTTCTGATTAAAGATAATCACCTCCGGTTGGTTGGAAGCATTAAAGAATCAATCCAAAGAGCGAAAAAGTCTGTCGGAGAAGATATCAAGATAGAAGTGGAAACCACCTGTCTGGAAGAAGTGAGAGATGCTGTGCGATATCAAGCTGATATCATTATGCTTGACAATATGTCCCCTGGAGAGATTAGAGAGGCTGTGAAACTTGTGGCCGGAAAAATTCCTCTGGAAATATCTGGGAAAATCACTCTTGATAATTTGAGTCAAGTGGCAGGTTTGGGCGTTGATTTTGTCTCGGTCGGGAGTTTGACGCATTCTTACAGGTCCATAGATATCAGTTTGGAATTTTTATAAAGAAGGGATCATGGGAAATCAAAACAAAGAACACATCATAGAGACGGATGTCCTTATTATCGGATGCGGGATCGCCGGTGCCAGCGCGGCTCTGGAGGCAGCAAAAAGCGGAGTCAGAGTCATTATCATATCAAAAAATAAGAAACTCGAAGAATCCAATACATATTATGCTCAAGGCGGGATTGTCTCTTTGGGAAAAGATGATAATCCGGAGCTTTTAACGCAGGATATCATGGAAACTGGTGATGGAATAAACAACACACAGGCGGTAAAAATCTTAACGAACGAGGGCAAAAAGCTGGTTGACGAAATATTGATAAAGGAATTAAAAATTCCTTTTAACAGAATTTATCCGGATGAACTGGATTACGCTCAGGAAGCCGCCCACTCCCGCAGACGAATCCTTTACGTCAAAGACACCACAGGGATGACCATAGAAGAGACGTTTATAAATAAATTGAAGTCCTATTCCAATGTGACTTTTCTTCCAGACCATACCGCGGTTGATCTGTTAACCATTCCCCATCATGCCAAGAATCCGAGTTTTTATTATTTGGAACCGCAGTGCATTGGTGCCTATATCCTTGATAATAAGAATAAAAAAGTAAAAACAGTGCTGGCTCCTTATACCATCCTTGCGACAGGTGGTTGCGGCGCTGTTTATCTCTACAGTTCAAATCCTCAATCAGCCATAGGAGATGGATATGCCATGGCTTACAAGGCCGGAGCGCGGATCATCAATATGGAGTATATCCAGTTTCATCCGACATCTTTGTTTCACAGGGATGCCGATGCTTTTTTGATTTCTGAGACGGTCAGAGGAGAAGGAGCCAAATTAAAGACAAAAGACGGCGCACTCTTTATGAAGCACTATAACGGGAAAGGGGAACTCGCTCCCAGGGATGAGGTGACGAGAGCGATTTATGAGGAGATGACAAACAGCAATTCGAATTATGTTGTATTGGACCTTGCCTCCTATGCAAAAATAAATATAAAAAAAAGATTTCCCAATATTTACAAGACATGCTTGAAATACGGGATTGATATCACAAAAGATCCCATTCCCGTTGTTCCTGCGGCTCACTACTGCTGCGGAGGGGTTCTTGTAAATGCCCATGGCCAAAGCACATTAAAGTCTCTTTATGTGGTCGGTGAGGCTGCATGCACGGGAGTCCACGGAGCCAACAGACTGGCTTCCACTTCTTTGTTGGAAGGTCTGGTATGGGGAACAAGAGCTTCCAAACATATTGTCGCTCATTTTAATCCAAAGAAAGTGTATGGTTTTGAGGATATTCATGAATGGTACTATCCTGAATACGGAGAAGAAATCGACCCGGCATTGGTTAATCAGGATTGGCTGAACATCCGCAATACAATGTGGAATTATGCTGGAATCATAAGAACAAACAAGAGATTGGAAAGAGCCAGAGCAGACCTTGACTATCTCAATCACCGGATAAACAAATTTTATAAAGAATCCCTTATGGATGAGAAAGTCGTGGGGCTGAAGCACGGCATCCAGGTAGCCCTGCTGATTACAAGGGCTGCACTTAATAATCCGATAAGCAGAGGTGCTCACTTTATAAAATAATAAAAGAATGAGACATCTTTTTTCCTTTCTGACGTGTTTTCTTCAACTCCTTCATTTAACCTGAATGATCCGGGTTAAACTTGATTATTCACGACCGTTTTTTATGAATAGGTCAGGTTAATTGACATTTTATAGAAGGGAATTCAAATAACTTGTTTCATAGGTATTGAAAGAATTGTCATTAAACTTTATACTCTATTGATAAACCTGGATCATTCACGACCTTTTTTAGGAATGGGTCAGTTACATTGGAGCTGGATATGGCAGATAAAAAATTTATTAAAGAGACATTAAACCTCCCTAATACCTCTTTTTCTATGAAGGCAAAGCTTGCTCAGAAAGAACCCGAGATATTAGAAAAATGGAAAAACATGAAGCTGTACCAGAGGATACTTGAGGAAAGAAAGAACAGGCCTGCTTTTGTTCTTCATGACGGCCCTCCTTATGCGAATGGAAGCATTCACCTGGGTACAGCTATGAACAAGATATTGAAGGATTTCATAGTCAAAACAAAAAACCTTCAAGGTTTTCAAGCTCCTTACATTCCGGGATGGGACTGTCATGGTCTGCCCATTGAGATTAAGGTTGACCAGGAAATAGGCAGCAAAAAGAAAGACATGTCTATCATTGAATTCAGAGAAAAATGCAAGAAGTATGCTTTAAAGTATGTGGATATTCAAAGAAAACAGTTCAAGCGACTGGGTGTTTTCGGAGACTGGGAAAATCCGTATCTGACTATAGACAGCCGTTATGAAAGTGAAGTCCTGAAACATTTGGCCGCTTTTTTTTCATCAGGAAACATATATAAAGGGAAAAAGCCTGTATTCTGGTGCATCCACTGTAAGACTGCGCTGGCAGAAGCAGAAATCGAGTATCATGACCACCGTTCTCCTTCGATTTATGTCAAGTTCCCTGTTCTGACAGACCTTTCAAAGAAGTTTCCTGATATAAAAGGGAAAAAAGTGTCTGTACTTATCTGGACGACTACTCCGTGGACCATACCCGCTAATCTTGCTATTGCTTTCCATCCAGAACATGAATATTCTGCATTTCAGGTCAACGGCGAAGTGTTGATCGCAGCAAAAAGGCTGATCCCCCTTATTTCAGAAGACTTGGGATATGAAAGTCCGGATATTCTTGTCACCTTCAAAGGAAGAGAAATGGAAGGGATGAAAGCCAGGCATCCGTTTATTGACAGAGAATCGGTATTTGTTCTTGCGGATTATGTGACTCTTGATCAGGGCACCGGCTGTGTGCACACAGCTCCCGGCCACGGTCAGGAAGATTATTTAACAGGGCTTAAATACAAAATAGACATATACACTCCGGTTGACGAGAACGGGGATTTTACCAGTGATGTAAAAAAATACGCAGGGATGAATGTATTTGACGCAAACAAGGAGATCATTAAAGATATGGAAGATGCCGGCAGCCTGATGAAAACAGACGGTATCACTCACTCTTATCCTCACTGCTGGCGGTGTAAGAATCCGGTCATTTTCAGGGCTACAGACCAGTGGTTTATTTCAATGGATGCAGGAGGATTCAGGGAGAAAGCGCTGAATGAAGTAAGAAATGTGAAATGGATCCCTCGTTGGGGCGAAGGGCGCATCTCAAAAATGATAGAAAACCGGCCGGACTGGTGCATTTCTCGGCAGCGTTCATGGGGGGTTCCTATTCCAGCTTTTTCCTGTAAAAAGTGCGGGGCTGTGCTTGCTAACGAAGAGATAACGCGGCATGTTGCCAATATTTTTTCTAAAGAAGGAGCCAATTCCTGGTTTAAAAAATCTGCAGAGGGATTACTGCCTGAGGGAGTGGTATGTTCTGAATGCGGTTCTTCGGAGTTCGATAAAGAAAACAATATATTAGATGTCTGGTTTGAGTCAGGAGCCAGCCATAATATTCTTGGTAAAAAACAAGGACTTCCCTGGCCGGCTGATGTCTATATTGAAGGTCACGATCAGTATAGGGGGTGGTTCAACAGTTCTCTTCTCATAGGCGTGGCTGCCAAGGGAAGCTCTCCTTATAAGACCTGTATCACACATGGTTTTGTGCTCGATGAACAGGGAAGGGGGATGTCGAAATCCCTGGGAAATATTATAGAACCGGGAGAAATCATCAATAAAAATGGAGCCGAGATCCTCAGGCTCTGGGTAGCAATGCTCAATTTTAAAGAAGATGCCAGGTATGGAGAACAGACCCTTCAGAGGCTGATCGAAGCCTACCGCAAAATCAGGAATACATGGAGGTTCATGCTGGGTAATATATATGATTATGAGCCGGACAACGAGTGTTTGGGATCGGATGAAATATTGCTGTTTGACAGATGGATCCTGGATAAATGTGCTTTCATGAGTAAAAAAGTGATAAAAGCCTATAAGGAATATGAATATCATATCGTGTTTCACACCTTGTACAACTTCTTTACAGTCGAGTTGAGTTCCTATTATCTGGATGTCATTAAGGACAGGCTGTACTGTTCAAAAAAGGACTCAAAACTGCGCAAATCTGCTCAGGCAGCTCTCTTCCGGCTTTTAAAAACTACTTTAATCCTGATGTCTCCTATTCTTCCTTTTACAACCGAAGAAGCCTGGGAGGCACTGCCTGATTACAAAGGGAAAACAGATTCGGTTCATCTTCAATCCTTCCCTGATTTTAAGGAACAATGGCTGAAAGAAGGGGAATTCAGAGAATGGGAAAGACTGGGAGATATCAGGGAAGAGGTGTTGAAGAAACTCGAAGAGGCAAGAGAAGGGAAGATCATCGGTAATTCTCTGGAAGCACATGTGACCGTTCATGCGTCATCGTTGTTGTATCCATTGTTAGAAAAGTATGAGGAAAACCTCCCCGAGCTTTTTATTGTCTCTTCCGTGGATTTAAAAGATGACGCCCGGGAAGATGTGAGAATAGAGGCCCGCAGGGTGGAATGGAAAAAATGCGAGAGATGCTGGAATTATTCTCCTGAGGTCGGGTCCAGTCAAAAATATCCAGAATTTTGTAAAAGATGCGAACAAGTCGTTGCTTCCATAAAAAAATGAAACGTACATTCTTATATTTGTTTTTCATGGCTGGTTTGTTGGTTTGCGACCAGGTGAGCAAAAGTATCGTAAGTCATTATGTCCCGTATGGAGGCCATATAAACGTCATAAAAGGATTTTTTAATATAAGTCATGTCCATAACAGGGGGGCTGTTTTTGGTATTTTTAACAGGCCGGGAAATTCCCTCATTTTCGTTATACTCACGTTAGCTTCGCTCATTGCGTTTGCTGTGATCATTTATCTTTTCATTAAAGTGCCGCCTTCAGAAAGATTTTTGAAATTTACTTTTTCTTTAATTATAATCGGAGCTCTGGGTAATTTACTGGACCGGCTTTTAAGAGGTCATGTGATTGATTTTCTTGATTTTTACATTAATGGTTTACACTGGCCTTCCTTTAATATGGCTGATTCTTGTCTTACAATCGGAGCCGTGTTGATGGCCTATGTTTTGCTTTTTAAGAGAGGTGACAAATGTTTCCTGTGCTCATAAAAATCGGACCTTTAACCATCCATACATACGGGTTCATGATGGCGTTGGGAGTAGCTTCCGGACTATGGTTTATCTATGTTCAGGCTAAGAAAAGAGAGCTTCCCGCTGTTAAAATCATTGACATGGCTTTTTATACCATCATCATATCCCTGATCGGCGCCAAACTCGCACTTTTTTTGGGGAATACCTCTTATTATACAAAATATCCCTCTGAACTATTGGCTTTGGCCAGGTCAGGAGGGGTATTTCAAGGAGGACTGATAGCAGGATTGGTGTTTGCCCTCTGGTATTTGCGCAAGCACGGGATACCGACATGGAAAACAGCTGATATCGTAGCTCCGGCTATAGCTCTGGGGCATGGTTTTGGCCGGATCGGATGTTTCAGTGCAGGATGTTGTTATGGCCGTGCGTGCTCCACTCCGCTAGGAGTTACCTTTACCAGTGACTATGCTCATAATCTTACAGGGATTCCTATAGGCACACCCCTTCATCCTGTTCAGCTCTATGAGTCTGCGCTGAATTTCCTCAATTTTGTTGTCCTTTTTGTGATACTGAAAAAGAAGAAGGTGGATGGAGTCGTTTTTTCTTTTTATATCATAAATTATTCTTTAATCAGGTACTTCACAGAATTCTACAGGGGGGATCATTCATCTAAGGTCATCCTGATAGATAAAGCATCGCCTTATCTGAGCCTCACCATGCCGCAGCTATTTTGCATATTTGGAATCCTTGCGGGCATCGGATTGTTTTTTTTCTTAAAAAAGAAGAAAAAAAGTGCCGCATAAAGAGTTCAGGTTTCCAGATGAATCAGGGAAAGAAAAAAGGCTGGACGTTTATCTGAGTGAATCCCTCGGTGAACTGAGCCGTTCTCAAGTCCAGAGTATCATTCGAGAGCAGGGGGCTTTTGTTAATTCTGAATTAGTTCACAAACCAAGTTATCATCTCAAATACGGGGACAGAATTGAAGTCACATACAGTCTTCCTGATTCTGTTGAAATTTATCCTGAGGACATTCCTCTGGATATTATTTTTCAGGATAAATCCTTAGCGGTGATAAACAAACCGTCAGGAATGGCGGTGCATCCCGGAGCCGGTGATCCTAGCCACACTCTGGTTCATGCGTTGCTGTGGCATTTTCCAGAGATAAAAAGCGTCGGTCCTAAAGAAAGGCCGGGTATTGTTCACAGGATTGATAAAGAGGCATCAGGATTGCTGGTAATTGCTAAAAATCTGCGTGCATGTGACAGTCTAAAGGAGCAGTTTAAAAAGAGAACCGTTGATAAAAAATATTTGGCTTTGGTCTGGGGACATTATGTGAAAAAGAGTGGGATTATATCGTGGTCCATCGGGCGGCATATGAAAGATGGAGTCCGTATGTCTATAAGAACAAGGAAGCCGAAAAAAGCAGAGACCCACTTCACAGTCTTAAAAAACTTTAAGGATTTTTCCTTGCTTGACATAAAGACCATAACAGGAAGGACACATCAAATAAGAGTCCATATGTCTGCCTCCGGCCACCCTATTGCGGGTGATAAGCGTTATGGAAGCAAAAAAAGAAAATCTTCCGTAACACAGAGATTGTTCCTGCATGCCTATTATTTGTCTTTCATGCATCCTGAAAGCGGGAAACGGCAGGAATTTACTGTTCCCCTTCCGTATGACCTGCAGGCCATACTGGAAAAAATTTGAATGTATGGCTTGTGCTCCCTTCAGATTTTTAACGCCATTCTTCGTACTCTGTTCTCGGCTGCTGCGCAACTCCCCCCGTCCGTGGGTCCAGACATGCTCGCAGCTCGGCTCTACCGAGTTCCCTCAAACAAAGCACTCAGAAGGCTAAATCTTCAATGTCGCTTCAGCCACACATTAAAATTTATCTGTTGTATTGCAATTACATCTTGAGTCTAAACAACGATTTATTGTATGATAAGCCTTGTTTTTATTTGGTTTTTAAAAGCATAGATTTACATCAGAAAAGAGTTATTTAAACCTGGATGATGAACGAGTCAGGTTAAATACACAGGAGGTTTCACAATGAAACAGTATTCAGCTGATAAAAAAAGAAATATTGCGATTGTAGGCCACGGTTCTTCTGGAAAGACTTCGCTTACTGCAGCATTCTTGTTTGATTCAAAAGTAACAAACAGGTTAACCAGAGTTGATAAAGAGAATACCATAACAGATTATGACCCGGATGAGAAACAGAGGAAAATTTCCATCAATTCCGCCCTTTGTCATTTTGAGTGGAATGATCATAAAATCAATTTAATAGACTGTCCTGGTTATTCCAATTTTTTATGGGACACAAGGGCAAGCCTCAGAGCTGTTGATGCCGGAGCTTTGGTCGTCTGTGCGGTTTCCGGTGTGGAAGTGGGCACGGAGAAATGCTGGGAAATGCTGGAAGAATTCGGCATACCCAGGATTTTTATAATCAATAAGCTTGACAGAGAAAACTCTGATTTCACCCGCACAGTCAATTCCATACAGGATTTTTTCGGCCGCCAGGTGGTGCCTGTTCAGATTCCTATCGGCAGTGAACAAAATTTTAAAGGCGTTATCGATTTAATAGAAAAGAAAGCCTATATTTTCGAGGGAGGAGAAACAGGCAGCTTCAAACAGGAAGATATCCCTGATGATTTGAAAAAAGAGGTTGAAAAAAAAGCAGAAGAACTCACTGAGATGATTGCTGAAAATGATGAGCAGCTTATGGAAAAATATTTTGAAAACGGAGAACTTTCCACAAAGGAATTGATAGATGGATTTAAAAAAAGCGTTTTTGAACGGCAAATTTTTCCCGTATTCTTGTCTTCTGCGGAAAAAAATATTGGGACCCATCAGATCCTTAACAGCATCGTTGATCTGCTTCCTAACCCTCTGGAGAGAAAAGAGATCAAAGCAGGGAAAGGTTCCGTGAAATTATCAGGGGATAGTCCTTTTTCTTCTTTTGTTTTTAAGACCATATCCGATCCTTATACCGGAAGAATATCCCTTATGAGAATTTTTTCCGGTAAAGTAACCGGAGACAGTTCGGTTTTCAATTCAGGTAAAGAAAAAAATGAAAAGTTTAACGGGCTCTTTTTCATGCAGGGAAAAGAACAGGAAGAGATAAGAAGCGCAGGTGCCGGAGATATTGTGGGCACAGCTAAATTAAAAGTAACCGCTACCGGTGATACTCTTTGTGATAAAAGCAATATCCAACAGTTTGAGCCCATAAATTTTCCCAAACCATCCATTTCCTTTGCCATAAAACCTAAGACCAGAGAAGATGAGGACAAGATTTCACAGGCTGTACACAGAATCAAGGATGAGGATCCCAGTGCTGTAATAGCCAGGGATTCTGAAACGAATGAGTTGATTATCTCCGGAAACGGACAGCTGCATGTTGAGATCATTACAGAACGTCTGAAGAAGAGATTTAATGTGGATGTTGAATTAAAGCCCCCTAAGATCTCTTACAAAGAAACCATTAAGGGTAAATCAGATGTCCAGGGAAGATACAAAAAACAGACAGGGGGACGTGGCCAGTACGGAGATGTTCATGTGAAATTTGAGCCACTGCCGAGAGGAAAAGATTTTGAGTTTGAGAATAAAGTGTTCGGAGGAGCTATTCCGAAAAATTATATTCCTTCTGTGGAAAAGGGGATAGAGGAGTCCCGAAAAAGAGGTATCGTAGCCGGGTATCCGACAGTTAATTTTAAGGCCATACTCTATGATGGAACCTATCATGAAGTCGATTCTTCGGATATCGCTTTTAAAGTGGCTGCTTCTTTGGCTTTTAAAAAGGGGATCAAGGCTGCCAAGCCCACCATACTCGAGCCGATCATGAATGTGGAGATCTATACAACAGAAACTTATATGGGAGACATTATGGGAAATCTCAACGGAAGAAGAGGAAAAGTCCAGGGGATGGAGCAAAAAGGGAATATGAGGATCATTAAAGCTCAGGTTCCCATGGCAGAGATGCTCGATTTCGAGCCTACTTTAACGTCGATTACCGGAGGAAGAGGTTCATTTATTATGGAAATATCTCATTACGAAGAAGTGCCCGCTCATTTACAAAAAGACATTATAGATGAGTCTGTCAGAGAAGGACGTATAAAAAAATCTGACGAGGATGAGTGAGCATCTAGTATTAGAGGCTTTACATCGAAAACCAGATCTAAGTACTATTTTAATACCCATATTTGGAGGGGATCCATGACTTTAAAATTCAAAAAGAGAAGCATTGCCTTTGTGATCTGTGTGCTGTTTATCACGGTTTGCCTTTCTTTTCCTGAGGAAATAATAAGAACACCCGCGGAAAAGGCGCATTACACTGAATACACTCAACATCAGGCTATATTTTGTTTCCTGAGTCAGTTGGCTGAGATTTCAGGGAACCTGGAAATAAAGGTTGTAGGAAGAACACTTGCCCGTGAGGAATACAGCTCTAAGGATTTGCTGTTGTGCATCATTACGGAAGAAGGAATTTCATCACCGGAGGATTTGAACAGGTCAAAACCAACCTTTTATATTGTTGGCGCCAAACACGGGAACGAACAATCAGCTAAAGAAGCCTCATTGATGTTGATAAGAGATCTGACAGTCGGAGGACTGCAGCCTCTTCTGGAAAAAGTAAATTTTTTGATCCTGCCTGCGGCAAATCCCTACGGAAACTGGTTTGATATACGCATGAATGAACAGGATCTGGATTTAAACAGGGACCAGGTCAAGCTCGAGTCCCCGGAATCTGAAGCGATCAACAGTATCTTCAGGGAATGGATGCCTGAGGCAACCATGGATGTTCATGAAAAAGGTGATGATTTTTATCAGGTGTCTATAGGATGTGTATCCAATCCAAACATACATGCGTCTCTACAGGAATTTTCCAGAAATGTCCTTTTATTAGAAGTCAACCGTAAGCTGAAGGATAAAAACATCACTTTTTATGAGTATCTGGTCACGCAAAGAATGGGTATTGATTCTTCTGCTGGTGTGAATTATTCAGAAGATGACAGGGGCAAAAGAGTATTTATGATGAGATACAGCACCACAGACCTGAATGATGGAAGAAACAGTCCCGGGATTTATGAGAGTCTTTCCTTTATTCAGGAGGGCGCTTCCCGCCACGACCTGGAGACCCTGGAGGAGAGAACCCTTTATCAGTATTATGGATTGAGATTCCTGGCCGAAAGCGTTGGTGAACACGGGGAAGAGATCATTTCCCTAGTGAGAGGGCTTCGTGGGGAGTTGCTCCAGAAGGCAGGCGAATACTCAGAGGATGATTTAGTTCACCTCAGAATGAAGTACGTGCGTGATGAGAAAGAGCCTTTTATTAAAATAAAGCAGTTTGCAAGGGCAGAAAGGCCGATCCTCGGGTTACTAAAAGAGGATAAAAAAGCCGGGGATCCTCTGACATACGGGGATGTGATTCCTTATTCCCGTCCGACAGACAGAAAAATAGAAGAGGTAGTGGTCGAAAATTGGTTCCCGAAAGTCTCGCCCACAAAGAGCGTTATCCGGCCTTTAGCTTACCTTATCCCGTCTCAATACGAGGATGTTATGGATACGCTTGTCAGACATGGGATAAAGGTCGATATTTTTGTTGAGGATTGTTTTCTGGACACACAGGTCTATACGATCACAGAAATCGTTGAAGCTGAATACGATTATCTGCCTCCGCAGAAGATCAGTGTGGAGAAAAAAGAGATGAACACCGTGGCCAAACAAGGTGATTTTTATGTGACCTGCACCCAGGAGGGGGCCCATCTCATATCCTGTTTGCTGGAGCCTGAGTCTCAATACGGACTTATCCGGTACTGGAAGTACCATCTTGTGCCTGATAAGGGAGACGTGTTTCCTTTCTTCAGGGTAACCAAAAAGCAGGAACTGCCTCTGGTTCCTTATATGCCCTGGAAAAGATGAAATTCAGGTATGGCTGAAGCGACATTGAAGATTTAGCCTTCGGATGAGTCTTTTCGAGGGAATCCGGCAAAGCCGGGCTCCGAGTATGTTTGACCCACGGACGGGGGGAGTTACGCAGGAGCCGAGAAAAACGAAGTAGAATGGCGTTAAAAATCTGAAGGGAGCGACAGCTATACTTGATGAAATCTTATTTTTTAAGGGCCTGTTTGACTTTATCCCCTATATAGGCGGGAGATTTGGCGACCAGTACTCCAGCTTCTTCAAGTGCTTTCATTTTTTCTTCAGCGGTCCCTTTTCCTCCTGCAATGATGGCCCCGGCATGTCCCATACGGCGTCCAGGCGGGGCTGTTTGTCCGGCAATAAAGCTGACGACCGGTTTCGGAAAATCTTTTTTTATGTATTCTGCTGCTTCCTCTTCAGCACTTCCTCCGATCTCTCCGATAAGAATAACAGTTTCTGTTTCGTCATCCTCTTTGAAAAGTTTGAGCAGGTCGATGAATTTTTGTCCCACTATGGGGTCGCCTCCTATGCCAACAGCTGTTGATTGACCGAAGCCTTGAAGGGAGACCTGTTGAACAGCTTCATAAGTAAGGGTGCCGGAGCGGGATATGATGCCAACCGAGCCTTGGGTATGGATATGTCCGGGCATGATTCCTATTTTACATTTGCCGGGAGATATGATTCCCGGTGTGTTGGGACCAATCAGACGGCAGTTCTTATCCGACAGAAATTGTTTGACCTTTATCATGTCAAATGTGGGGATCCCTTCTGTAATGCACACAATGGTATTGATTCCGGAGTCTGCGGATTCCATAATGGCATCCGCTGCAAAAAACGGAGGAACAAATATGGCCGACGCATTGGCTCCTTTCTCTTTGACCGCTTCTTCAACGGTGTTATAGACAGGGACTCCAAGATGAGTGCTCCCTCCTTTTCCGGGAGTCACTCCTGCTACCACATTTGTTTTGTATTCCTGCATTTTTTGAGTATGAAACGTTCCTTCGCTTCCAGTGATTCCCTGTACAACAACCCTCGTGTTTTCATCTATTAAGATACTCATATTCGCCTCCTTGGTTATTGTTTGGCAAGAGGAACAACCAGTTCTGCCGCCTCTTTCATGCTTGAAGCCGCCTTAAAAGAAAGCCCTGATTCTTCAAGTATTTTTTTGCCTTTTTCCACGTTCGTGCCTTCTAATCTCACCACCATGGGGATTTTCACATGAAGCTCTCTGGCTGCTTTAACAATTCCATTAGCCACCATATCGCATCTGACAATACCGCCGAAGATATTAACAAGGGCGGCTTTTACGTCTTTGTCCGAGACCAGTATTTTGAAGGCGTTTTTAACAGCTTCTTCAGACACACCTCCACCTACGTCGAGAAAATTTGCCGGCATTCCTCCTGTGTGCATAATGATATCCATGGTTGCCATGGCCAGCCCCGCGCCGTTGACCATGCACCCTACATTCCCATCCAGCTTGATGTAATTCAAATCATATTTTGAAGCTTCCACTTCTATGGGTTCCTCTTCATCCAGATCCCGCATGTCCAATATATCCGGATGGCGTTTCAAGGCGTTGTCGTCAAAGTTCATCTTTGCGTCCAGAGCGATCACATCACCCTGCTTGGTTATAAGGAGTGGGTTGATTTCCGCAAGAGATGCATCGGAGACACTGAAGGCTTTGTATAGAGCCTGAAAAAATTTCACAGCCTGTTTGAACGTATCTCCTTTGAGTCCCAGTTTAAAGGCAAGTTTTCTTGCTTGAAATCCCTGGAATCCGGTTGCCGGGTTGATATGCTCCTTGAAAATGAGCTCCGGTGTTTCGGAGGCAACTTTTTCTATTTCCACGCCTCCCTCTGACGAGGCCATGACCACAGGTGCTTCCGCAGCTCTGTCGATGACGATTCCGATATACAGCTCTCTTTCAATATCAAGGGCCTCTTCCACGAGCACGCGCTTCACCCGTTTGCCTTCAGGTCCGGTCTGGTGAGTAACCAGGTTCATTCCGATGATCTCTGATGCGGTTTTTTCCGCTTCGTCGGGATTTTCGGCAAGTTTCACTCCCCCGCCTTTTCCTCTTCCTCCGGCATGGATCTGTGCTTTTACGACCACTCTAGGCCCGATTTTTTCAGCTATTTTTTTAGCCTGTTCTGGTGAGTCTGCCACTTCCCCTTTTGGAATTTTTACTCCGAATTCATGGAGTATTTTTTTTGCTTGGTATTCATGAATTTTCATTGCTCCAACCTTTTGATTTCAAATTTTTAACCTATACAGACAAACCCCATTGCACACATCCCGACTTCCTCGGCTGAATGCCTGTCCCTTTTTGAGATGTGGTTTTGTCTGTCTATTTCTGATACTGTTTTTTCCCTTCTTCGTAAAGGTCGCCGCCGTACATATCATTGATCACAATGCATGGAAATTCCTTGACTTCGACTTTTCTCACGGCTTCGGGCCCTAATTCCGGGTAAGCGATAACTTCTGCTTTTTCAATGCTTTTTGAAATAAGAGCACCGGCGCCTCCGACAGCTGCCAGGTAAACTCCCTTGTATTTTTGCAGGGAATCTTTGACTTCTTTGTTTCTGGAACCTTTTCCAATGGTTCCTTTTAAACCGAGTTTATGCAGGGTAGGGGCAAAGGAATCCATTCTGTAACTTGTCGTTGGGCCTGCTGATCCAATGCTTTTGCCGGGCCGGGCAGGAGTCGGGCCCACATAGTAGATGAATTGTCCTTTGATATCAATCGGGAGTTGTTCTCCTTTTTCAACCAGATCAATGAGTTTTTTATGAGCTGAATCTCTTCCTGTATACAAAGAACCTGTGATAAATACCTGGTCACCTGCATGCAGTTTCTCTATGATTTCGTCAGAAACAGGGGTTTTTATGTGATGTTCTGCCATTTTACAGTTTTATAAGGTTGATGACGCCGCGAACAGCCGCCTCTGATTTCTTTATAGCTTCTTTTTCTTCATCCGTCAGTTCGATTTCTATGACTTCTTCAATTCCGTTGTTTCCTAATTTAACCGGAACTCCGAAATAAATACCGTTGATTCCGTATTCACCTTCCAGATAGGCTGCACAGGGAAGAATTTTGTTTTTGTTTTTGGAGATCGATTCAACCATTTCAGTGATCGCCAGAGCAGGGGCATAATAAGCGCTTCCTGTTTTGAGATATTTCACGATCTCACCACCACCGCCGGCCGTTCTTTGGACGATTTCGTCAAGCCTTTCTTTGGGAATAAAATGACTCACAGGAATACCTGAAATGGTGGTATAGCGGACGATAGGCACCATGGTGTCTCCGTGGCCTCCGAGAACAAGAGCCTGGATGCTCTCGACAGAGACATTTGTTTCCATGGCAATAAAAGCCCTGTAGCGTGTGGTATCAAGAATACCGGCCATACCGAAAACACGATTTTTTGGGAAACCACTGACTTTGAATGCGGTGTAAGCCATTGCATCCAGAGGATTTGAAACCACTATAAGGATGGCATTGGGTGAATATTTCACGACATTTTCAGTCACCGGTTTGACGATGTTTAAATTCGCATCGACCAGTTCATCACGGCTCATTCCTGGTTTTCTAGGTTTGCCAGCTGTAATAACGATAATGTCAGAATTGGCTGTATCTTCATATGAATTTGTTCCGATTATTTTAGCGTCATATTTTCCGACCGGACCTCCTTCTCTCATGTCCAGTCCTTTTCCTATGGGCATATCTTCAATGATGTCAAGAAGAACAACTTCCTCAGCTAATTCTTTTTCAGCGACTTTAAATGCCGTGACTTCACCGACATGACCGGCTCCTATGACACTTACCTTTTTTTTCATTTGATTCCTCCTTTATGTATTCTTTCAAACCTGAAATATTTAAAAAACATTTGATAAAAATTTATTTTTTTGCGAGTTCTTCCTGCACATAGTTTTCCCATCTTTCCTTGAGATTGGGATCCCGTATGGTATCCATCAGGTATTGAGCGTATTCAGCTCCGGTGCAGCCTGTATCACGGCCGGTCATGACCAGCTTCTTTTCATAGTTGCCGCAGATATCCAGAGCCATTTCAAGGTTTTTAGCTCTATGGGAATATCCTATGTGATCGATCAGCATGGCAGCGGCTCTGATCATGCTGCACGGATCCGCATACTTAGCTCTTCCTTCTCTGACCATTCTGGGTGCTGATCCGTGTATGGCTTCGAACATGGAGTATTTTTTCCCGATGTTGGCGCTTCCTGCCGTGCCCACACCTCCTTGAAATTCAGCAGCCTCATCAGTAAGAATATCTCCATATAGATTAGGAAGAACAAGAACTTTAAATTGAGTCCTTCTCTTCGGGTCTACCAGTTTGGCGGTCATAATGTCAATGTACCAGTCATCACATTCTATTTCCGGGTATTCCTTGGCTATTTTATATCCTGTATCAAGAAATTTCCCGTCCGTTGTTTTGATCACATTTGCTTTTGTTACGATAGTGACTTTGTTTATCTTGTTTTTCTTTGCATATTCAAATGCAAGCCGTATGATTCTTTCGGCACCCTGGGAGGTGATGACTTTAAAGTCAATGGCTAGGTCATCATTGACATTGATTCCTTTGCTTCCCATTATATAAGCACCCTCTGTATTTTCGCGGAAAAACATCCAATCGATCCCTTCTTTGGGAACCCGGACTGGCCTGACATTGGCAAAGAGGTCGAGATACCGCCGCATGGAAACATTGCAGCTTTCAATATTGGGCCACTCATCTCCTTTTCTGGGAGTGGTGGTTGGGCCTTTGAGTGTGACATGGCATTTTTTTATATCCGCAAGCACATCATCCGGAATGGATTTCATCTGCCTTGCCCTGTTTTCTATGGTAAGGCCTTCAATGTTTCTGATTTCAACTTTACCGGTGCTGGTTTCTTCCTTAAGTATGAATTCCAGAATTTTTCTCGATTCTTCTGCAATGTAAGGGCCTATTCCATCTCCGCCTATGACTCCGATAACAATGGGCTTGGTTTTCTCATAATCAGTCCACTCCTGAGGTTTTTTAATTTCTTCAACTCTTTGAAGCTGTTCCTCTATGATTTGACCGAATTCGCTTTTTGCTTTTTCAATGGCGTCACTATCCATGTTTTTCCTCCGTTTATTGAGATTTTCTATGCACTATCCATAAAAAAGTGAATAGTCAAAATAAGAAAGAATAGTATAATTTTTTTAAAGCAAAATCAAATAAATCGAACAGAAAAGTTTTAATAAGAGAGAATTTGAACTTTTATTTTTTCTATTATATTATCACTACTATAAGTGAAACAAAATTATTTGCAGGAGTTTTGGCTATGCTAGAGTCTTATTTCGAGCATGAAAGAGAAAGAAGAGAATTAGGAATCCCTGCTCTTCCTTTAAACCCGCAGCAAGTCAGGGAGGTCTGCAAAGGTTTGGAAAACCCTCCTAAACAGAAAGAGAATATTCTTTTTGAACTTCTCTCAAACAGGGTCGCGCCGGGAGTAGATCCTTCGGCGAAAATAAAGGCAGAATGGCTGGGACAGATAGCAGAGGGAAGGATATCTTCCCCGGTCATTGACAGGAAAAAAGCCGTGTTTTTACTGGGCACCATGCTGGGAGGATATAATATCAATCCCCTTATTTCCCTTTTGGAAAAGGACGAGCTCGCTCATGATGCCGGTGAGGCGTTAAAAAAGACCATCTTGATATATGATTCTTTTGATCAAATAGTCAAACTCGCGGAAAAGAATAACGTCGCTGAGCAAGTCCTTCATTCATGGGCAGAGGGAGAATGGTTCAAATCAAAGCCCGAGTTTCCAAAGAGGATGACTTTAAAGATATTTAAAGTCGAAGGGGAGATCAATACTGATGACCTCTCTCCTGCCAAACATGCCTGGAGCCGGCCGGATATTCCCCTTCATGCTCTTTCCATGGGGGAAACCCGGTTTCCGGATGGAATTGAAACCATAAGAAAACACAGAAAGGATGGGTACAGGGTTGGCTTTGTAGGGGATGTGGTCGGTACTGGCTCATCACGCAAATCCGCAACAAATTCTCTTTTGTGGCATATTGGGGAGGATATCTCATCTGTTCCGAATAAGAGAAGGGAAGGAGTTGTTATCGGAGGCCTGATAGCACCCATATTTTTTAATACGGTTGAAGACTCCGGCGGTCTTCCCATTATGTGTGATGTCACAAATATAAAAGACGGACAGGTCATAGCTTTGGATACGGAATCCGGAGAGATATTGGACGAAGGGAAGAGGAGAATCACTGATTTTAAAATAAAACCCGCGACATTAAAGGACGAATACAGAGCAGGCGGAAGGGTTTTTCTGATTATCGGATGCTCTTTGACGAACAAAGCCCGAAAAGTGTTGGGATTAGCCGCTTCAGATATTTTCCAGAAGCATGATAATCCTGTGCCAAGGAAAGGTCAGGGTTTTTCACTGGCACAGAAAATCGTCGGGAAAGCTTGTGGAAAGGATGGCGTGCTTCCTGACTCCTCAGTGGAGCCAAAAATGACGACTGTGGGTTCACAGGATACGACAGGCCCTATGACGGCTGATGAGCTGAAGGAGCTGGCCTGTATGAAGTTTCAATCCGGATTGTTTCTGCAGACATTCTGCCATACAGCGGCCTATCCCAAATTGGCTGATGCCAGCATGCACAGATCTTTGGCACAATTTGTTACTGACAGGAAAGGGCTTTCTATCAGGCCAGGTGATGGTGTCATTCATTCGTGGATCAACCGTCTCCTTGTACCGGATACAATGGGGACGGGAGGGGATTCCCACACCCGTTTTCCGTTAGGCCTTAGTTTTCCCGCTGGCTCAGGACTGGTTGCTTTTGCTGGAACATTGGGTTTTATGCCGTTAGACATGCCCGAATCAGTGCTGGTTAAATTTTCGGGAAAAATGAATCCAGGGATTACTTTAAGAGATGTTGTGAATTCGATTCCCTATTTTGCCATAAAAAAGGGAATGCTGACGGTTGCTAAAGAAGGGAAGAAAAATATTTTTAACGGCCGGATCCTGGAAATGGAAGGTCTCCCGGAGATTACTGTAGAGCAGGCTTTTGAGCTAACAGATGCCACGGCTGAGCGTTCTGCAGCCGGCGGTACTATGGCTCTCAGTGAGAAGAAGGTCGAGGAATTCTTGAGAAGCAATATGGCTCTTATGGCAAAGATGATTGAAGACGGTTATCAGGATGCTGACGCTTTAAGACAGCGCATCAAGGCCTGTCAAAAATGGCTTGAAAATCCTGTGCTTCTCAGAAGGGACCGGAATGCCAAATTTGCTGAGGTGATTGAGATCGACTTGAATGAGATCACAGAGCCTATTCTTGCGTGCCCGAATGACCCGGATGATGTTAAACGGCTGTCAGAAGTGGCAGGTGACAGGATAGATGAAGTGTTCATTGGCTCGTGCATGACGAATATCGGTCATTTCAGAGCAGCGGGAAAGGTTTTTGAAGGAGAGGATTATCTCAAAACCAGAGTCTGGTTGACTCCGCCCACTAAAATGGATAGGAACCAATTGAAAAAAGAAGGATATTATTCTTTGTATTCTAGCGTAGGTGCCCGGACCGAACTTCCGGGATGTTCCTTATGTATGGGGAACCAAGCCCGTGTTCGCCCGGGATCAACAGTCTTATCCACTTCAACCCGTAACTTTGACAATCGTATGGGAGATGATTCGCGGGTGTATCTGGGTTCTGCGGAGCTGGCAGCTATCACAGCATTAGAAGGCCGGCTGCCGGAACCGAAAAAGTACTTTGATGTTTTTAACAAAAAGGTCACACCGCATCAGAAAGAGATCTATCAATATCTTCAATTTGATAAAATGAAAAAACTGACTTTGGATTACGAAAAGGATATAGCCGAAAGCTAGGGAGAAGAACAGGACGGCCATGATTCGTTTAAACGGAAAAAAAGCCCTTGTCACAGGAGGTTCAAGAGGTATAGGAAAAGCTGTAGCTTTGATGCTTGCGGAAGCCGGGGCAGATGTTGCTGTTAATTATTTTAAAAACAGACAAGCAGCCCTTGACTTAAAGTCAGAGATTGAAAAAAAACAGAGGCAGTGTATGATATTTCAAGCGGACTTGGCTCTAAGAGAAGATGCCGAATCAATGGTTGAAAAAATCAACCAAAGCTGGGGAAGACTGGATATTCTGATCAACAATGCAGGGATTTGGACATTCGGGGAAATGGGCCGAATGGACTATAAAGTCTGGAAGGAGACCATGCGGATTAATCTGGATGGAGTGTTTTTTGTCACAAATTCTGTCGTGCCTCTTATGAAAAAAGCAGGACAGGGATGTATTGTCAATATATCCTCCACTGCTGCTGTCAGAGGGGAAGCTTTTCATTCCCATTATGCTTCGAGCAAGGGCGCATTGGTTTCTTTAACAAAGTCTCTTGCAGTTGAGCTGGCGCCTGATAAAATAAGAGTAAACTGTGTGGCACCCGGTTGGGTGGACACGGATATGTGCTCCGAGGTTTTCAAAGACAAGGAGTTCAAAGAAAAAATCAGAGAAAGCATTCCATTGAAAAGGATACCTCCTCCAGAAGACATAGCAGGACCCGTGCTTTTCCTTGTATCTGATTATGCAAGACACATAACAGGTGAGGTTCTCAATGTCAATGGAGGGGCCGTGCTGTGTGGATGAGACAGATTATTCTAAATAAAAAGGAGATGGTTTCTATTGAAAAAAGATTATGACCTCTGGAAAAAAAATAAATACCTGGAAGGATTAAAAAAGTCAGGCACTGAGAAAAAACCACATACGACGATCTCCGGCAAGAAGATCAAGGAGCTTTATACTCCAGAAGATTTGAAGGATTTTGATTATAGAGAGGATCTTTCCTTTCCGGGAGAATATCCTTTTACAAGAGGGATCCATCCCACTATGTATCACGGCCGGTTGTGGACTATGCGGCAGTTTTCAGGATTCGGGAGCGCGGAAGATACCAATAAAAGGTACAAATACCTCTTAAAACACGGGCAGACCGGATTGAGCGTTGCGTTTCATCTTCCCACTCTCATGGGAGCGGACTCAGATCATCCTCTGGCTGAAGGCGAGATAGGAAAGTGCGGGGTGGCCATTGATTCCCTGGCCGACATGGAAATCCTTTTTAGAGGAATCCCTCTTGACAAGATCACCACTTCAATGACTATCAATCCTCCGGCAGCTGTTCTTTGGGCCATGTATATTGCTGTTGCAGAGAAACAGGGAGTCTCTTCTAAAGTGATATCAGGTACGATTCAAAATGATATACTCAAAGAGTACATAGCACAGAAGACCTTTGTTTTTCCCCCCGGACCGTCCATGAAATTGATTGTGGATACTTTTGAATACGGTTCTAAGGAAGTACCCAGATGGAATACCATATCCATTTCCGGTTATCACATCAGGGAGGCCGGATCGACCGCAGTACAGGAATTAGCTTTTACAATAAGAGATGGGATCGAATATGTTGAATGGGCCTTAAAAAGGGGATTGAAGATCGATGACTTTGCCCCCAGACTTTCCTTTTTTTTCAATTCCCATAATGACTTTATGGAGGAGATCGCAAAATTCAGAGCGGCAAGGCGGTTATGGGGCAAGATAATGAAGAAGAGGTTCCAAGCTAAGAATCAGCGTTCCTGGCTTCTCAGATTTCACACTCAGACTTCCGGAGTGTCCCTGATGGCACAGCAGCCGTATAATAACGTTGTCAGGGTCGCTATCCAGGCATTGGCTGCTGTTCTGGGGGGGACTCAATCACTTCATACAAATTCTCTGGATGAGACTTATGCTCTTCCTTCCGAAGAAGCTGTGACCATTGCTTTAAGAACCCAACAGATTATAGCTCACGAGAGTGGAGTGACAAATACGATTGATCCGTTAGGCGGATCTTATTTTATTGAAAGACTGACCAGGGAAATGGAGGAAGAAGCTGAGGATTACATAAAAAAGATAGATAATATGGGTGGAATGGTCAAAGCCATAGAGATGGGATTTCCCCAGAAAGAAGTTGTTGACAGTTCCTATGATTACCAGAAAGCTTTGGAAAAAAGGGACAAAATCATAGTGGGAGTCAATGCTTTTCAAAGCGAGCATGAATCCATTCCGCTCCTGGAGATAGATGAACTTGTGTCAAAGCATCAACTGCAGAGATTAAAGGAAGTAAAGAAGACGAGAAACAGCTCAAAAGTAGAGAATACTTTAAAGGATTTGAAAAAGGCGGCCGAAGATGAAGAAAATCTCATGCCGTATATATTGGACTGCGTCAGGGAATACGCTACATTGGGAGAGATCATGGACACAATGGCAGAGGTTTACGGAAGGTATCAGGAACCCATAACATTTTAAACCAAGGAGGATCAAATGCCGGGAAAGAAGATAAGAGTGCTGGTGGCAAAGCCGGGATTAGACGGTCATGACAGAGGAGCTAAAGTGATCTGCAGGGCACTGAGGGACGCGGGATTCGAAGTAATTTACACAGGATTAAGAAGGAGCCCGGAGGAAATCGTAAGTTCGGCCATTCAGGAGGACGTGAGTGTCATAGGCCTGAGCATACTTTCCGGAGCTCATAATGTTTTGTTTCCTAAAATTATAAATCTGCTCAAAGAACAGGGGGGAGAGGGGATAAAAGTCATTGCCGGAGGTATCATACCTGAGAAAGATATACTCGGACTGAAAGAAATAGGGATCTCGGAAGTGTTTTTGCCGGGAACTTCTACCGATAAAATAGTCGACTGGATAAGGGAAAATTTAAGCTAGAAGGGGTGATTTAAGAAAATAATCTTGACATTGAATATTTATTTTGGTACTCAAAGAAGGACTGATGCACAAAAAATATTTATCTTTAATCATTATTCCGCATAGAAAAGGCAGACAGAGAACCTACTCTTTTACTAAAAAGGCGATTCATATAACAGCAGGAGTCACAGCCTTTGTTTTTGTCGTTCTTACGTTTTTTCTCATTGATTATTTTCTCATGAACGGAACACGGAGCAAGTACAAAAAATTACTGGTTGACTATGAGCAGCAGGGAGTGACTCTGGCCCAGTATAGAGATTCCATAGACAGCCTGAACGCAAAAATTCATGATTTAGAGGGATACGCAAAAAAATTGAATGTTATGGCGGGATTCAAGGCAGAAGATATGATTGAAGGAGAGCCCGGAGTCGGCGGGAACAGTGATGATCCGGAACAGGTCCTCAGTGAAGCTCAAAATGACCTGTCCCAGTTGGATGAGCTGGGGGAAAAAGCCGAAGGAATCAATAAAAATTTTGATGTTCTGAACAATCATTTTGAGAACCAAAAATTAGAATTGGCCCAGACTCCCAGCATCGTGCCCACTCAGGGTTACTGGTCTTCTTCCTATGGATGGAGGGATGACCCATTCACCGGAAAAAGGACCTTTCACCGGGGAGTGGATATTGCCACTCAAACCGGGAATCCCGTGCTTGCCACTGCTGATGGCATCGTGATCCAGACAAAGAGTGACAAAATAGGGGGGAGGACAATAAAAATAAGCCATCCGAAAACAGGTTTTGTTACAGTCTACTGCCATCTCAGCAAATATCTGGTAAAGCCCGGCCAGAGAGTGAAAAGAGGGGATACCATTGGGTTGATCGGATCAACAGGTAGAGCAAGAGGACCCCATGTTCATTATGAAGTCCGCCTTGATGGGAAGGCTTTGAATCCCTGGTATTACATTCTCGACAACTAACCTTCCTGGTTATTCATAAAAGCTGCCGATAAGACATTTAAATTCGTACCTGTTCTATAGATTTTTATAATTCTTTAAGAAACCATCTGAGATTAATGCGTTTCTTGATGTTTATACTCCAATTTTATTATCGGCAGCTTTTCCCCTTCGGGCGAGCCGATCTCACGGCATCTGCTTTGTTGCAGGGCATTCGCGGTGAAGGAGGATGAAGTTCAGGTATGGCCTGTGCTCCCTTCAGATTTTTAACGCCATTCTACTTCGTTTTTCTCGGCGCTTGCGTAACTCCCCCCGTCCGTGGGTCAGACATACTCAGCGCCCGGCTTCGCCGGATACCCTCGAAAAGCCTCATCCGAAGGCTAAATCTTCAATGTCGCCACGTCCACACCTGAATTTCTTTATTCGAAGGTGTCTCCGGGCATTATCCGGGCTCCCAAGGAAAACGAGTGAGCGCTCATGACCTTTTTGTTTTCAGGCTGAAGTTTTTCGATCAAAAGAAGTGTGTTCCCTCCGCAGCCCACAGTGATTCCTTTTTCATCAATGTTTATGATTTCTCCCGGCGTGACAGGCTTTTCTGATTTCTGATTCAGATTTTTTACATTGGTTATTTTCATGCGTTTTTTATTAAAGAAAGTGAATGATGAGGGCCATGGGAAAAAAGCTCTCACCTGATTGTAAATGGATTCAGCGTCTTTTTCCCATTTTATCCTTCCGTCGTCTTTGCTGATGAGAGGGGCATAGGTGGCCTTGGTATGATCTTGAGGTTCGGGCTGGATCATTTCTATTTTAGATAAGGTCTCAACAAGAAAGGGGGCTGCCAGTTCAGCCAGCCGTTCTTCGAGCTTCATAGAATTTTCATCCGGACGAATCCGCACTGTTTTCCTTGCTAAAATATCCCCCTGGTCCATTTTTTCATTAAGACGGAAAAGCGTGATCCCTGTTTTTTTTTCTCCGCTCAGCAGTGCCCACTGTACAGGAGAGGCACCTCTGTATTTTGGAAGGTATGAAAAATGGATATTGATAGAGTCATTTTTAGGAAGGTATATGATCTCAGAGGGGATGATTTGACCGTAAGCGACCACCACATTAATATCCGGATTTATCTTTTTCAATTCGTCAAAACATTCCTTGTCTTTCCTGATTTTTGCGGGCTGCAGAGCAGGTATTTTATTTTTTTCAGCAAATTTTTTCACAGGGCAGGGTTTGAGGTTTCGGCCCCGGCCGGAAGGTTTGTCAGGCTGGGTGATGACAAGAGGAATGGAATGACCGGCTCGTAAAAGGGCTTTGAGTGAAGGAATCGCTGTTTGAGGGCTGCCGAAAAATACAATGTTCATTGTTTTTTAAATTTCTTTCTGACAATGCTTTTCTTCAGCGGAGAAAGATGGTCAATGAAGAGGATCCCATTGATATGATCGACTTCATGACTTATGACTCTGGCCAGAAGGCCTTCTGCTTCTATTCTTTTTTCTTTTCCAGTAAGGTCGTATCCGGTGCATTCAAGACGAAGCGAGCGGGGAACATTTTCATTTATTCCCGGTACTGAGAGACACCCTTCTTCAGCCGTATCCTGTCCTTCCTTATGAGTTATTTTTGGATTTATAAGAACGATGAGATCTTCTTTTTTCTCTCCTACGGAAAGGTCAACGGTTATAAGTCTTATGCTTTTGTTGATTTGAGGCGCGGCCAGTCCTATTCCAGGGGCGGAGTACATGGTAAAGATCATGTCCTCAGCTATCTTTATTATGTCATCTGTAATGTTTTTAATTTCAGCTGCTCTTTTTCTGAGAACCGGATTTCCATAGGTGATGATATCCAGTTTATTCTTGGCTTCTGTGTCTTTAGAATCTTTCATAACATACTTATTCTATCAGAATTTTCGTTTTATTTGAATGCGATGAAATGGTTTCTGTCGAGATCCTGCACGAATAAGGATACCCTGTCCAGAACAGGTTCTGCATCATCTCCGAATTTTTCCCTGTGCAGCCGGGCGATCTCTTTGACATTTTTTTCCCCGTCGCAATTTTTCCAGAAAAAACTTCCCATTTTATCCAATTTGACCTTGTAGAAAGGACGTTTCATCCTCGGCAGAATATATTTGACCAGGAACTTGTTTTTGAATTTTGGCTTTAAAAGGATGACTTTACCCTGATCATCGCTCTTCCATTGGATGTTTCTTATCGGGATCAGCTCAAGAAGATTTACCTCTTTATTTTCTTTCTCCATGTTCACCTGATTCGACCATCTTTTTGTAGGGGAAATAGATCAGGATAAATCCAAGCACTATGAATATGAGCAGTCCTAACCAGGGATTGCTCAGAGATTCGGGGAGAGTGAGTTTGGCCCCTTTTAAGGCAGCGGTTATGATCCCCATAAGCGCCTGTCCTGCTATCAAGCCCGATGCCAGCAGCAGTCCTATATTTTCTATGATCTCTTTCCCTTTTTCATTGGGTTTTTTCCTTTTGGCCAAACTCCCCACAAAATATTTCACCACGCCACCGAAAAATATACAGGCCGTGGAACGGAAGGGAAGATACATGCCCACAGCGATCAGCATGGGAGAGGGAGAACCGATGAGAATAAGGACGACTGCCAAAAGCATTCCCGCTATGACCAACGGCCAGGCCATTTCTCCGCCCACAATGCCTTTGGCCATGGTCGCCATAAGTCCGGCCTGGGGGGCGGGAAGGGTTTCACTCCCGATGCCTATGGTGTTGTGAAGAAGCTGCAGGGAAAAGGTGAGCGTGACTCCGGCAGCGATAACTCCTATGATGCCTCCGATCTGCATCCTCCAGGGAGTACCTCCAAGTATATGACCGACTTTCCAGTCCTGTATCATATCCCCGGCCACGCCAGCCACACAGCACACCACGGCTGCTACACCTATGACGGCTGCGATTCCGGCTTCTCCGGTCTGCCCCATTAAGAGCATCATGAGCGCAGCGATGAGAAGAGTGGTCAGTGTCAATCCGGAAATGGGGTTTGATGAGGAACCGATGATTCCGACTAAATAGCCTGCCACTGCGGCAAATAAAAGGCCCATAACGATCATGACCAGGGCTGAGACCAGTGATGAGCCGATGCTCCTGGTAAACAGGTTATAGAGGAAGACCATGGGAATGATCAAGGCTACAATGGAAATAATAATCGATGGAAAAGGAAGGTCTTTATCTGTTCGGGGAAGATCGGATGCCCCTTCTGACCGTGCTTTTTTTACATCCGCAAAAGAGCGTCCGATGCCGGTAGCCAGGTTTTTACGCATTTTAAACAGGGTATAAAAAGCCCCTACGAGCATGGCTCCCACAGCTATGGGTTTTATTTGAGCGTTGTATGCAGAAATAGCTATTTCAGACCAGGAGCTGAGGTCTTGCGCCACAATGGTCTTGAGTTCTCCGCTTATGAAAAGCAGGATAGGCATGAGGAACATCCATCCCAGGACACCTCCTGAAAAAGTGAGAGCCGCTAATTTGGGTCCTATGATGTATCCTACTCCGGTGAGAGCGGCATTGGCAGCAGGAGATTCGATGAACATCCTTCCTTTAATGGAAGAGGTTTTGTATATTTCAACATTATCTTCGTTTAAGTATGTGATGCGGGACAGCCCCGGTATCTTAAAGACACTTTTGATATAAGGTTTTATGACCTGGATCCCGTTCTCACTGGTAAAAAATTCAATAAGACCTCCTAATCCCATGGACCAGAACATAAACTTGGCGTTTGACTTCGCTTCCTGTCCTGTCTTTACCATGGCAGCACAGGCCACACTTTCCGGAAAAGGAAGCGAGGCGTCTTCAACCAGGGTGCGTCGGACGAGAATTATGAGCAGAACGCCCAGAATACCCCCTACCAGCATAAGCATGGTGGATTTGAAAACATCAAACTTCTGCCATACTCCTGACATGATGAATGCCGGGATTGTGAAAATAGCCCCAGCAGCCAGAGCTTCTCCAACAGCTCCTGTGGTACGGGCAAAATTCTCTTCTAAAATAGTTCCTTTTAACGGGCGAAGTATGGCCATGGAGATAACAGCGGCCGGAAATGTGGCAGCCACTGTCATTCCTGCCATGAGTCCCAGATAAGCGTTTGCTGCACCAAGGACAATAGCCATGATGATTCCTAAGAAAATAGCTTTGAACGATATTTCTTTTATTGACTGGTCTGGAGATATGTAGGGTTTGTAGGTGTTATCGCTCATAACGCCTCCTTAAAATAGTGTCTTGATATTATTTATTTATATATATACCTTGATAAAAAAATGCAAGAATAATTTCCTGAGAACTTTTTTTGTTTGCTTGTCATACGAATTTATGCTAAATAATTCTTATAAAAGGCGATGAAGTAACATGAGTTTAATACAATGGTTAAAGGAAAGGCTTTTTTGTGACCTGGCCATCGACCTTGGTACGGCTAATACGTTAGTCTTTCTTAGAGGGAAGGGAATCATTGTCCAGGAACCTTCCTTGGTCGTGGTCAATATAAGGACAGGTGATGTAGAGGCTGTAGGCACGAAAGCAAAGGAGATGCTTGGAAAAACGCCCAGCAGTGTAGCGACCATAAAACCGATGAGGGACGGTGTCATAGCTGATTTCGAGATTGCAGAAAAGATGCTTGATTATTTTATAAAAAAATCAACAAACAACAAAACTTTTCTTCTCAGGCCAAGGATCGTCATTGGAATTCCGACCGGAATCACCCAGGTAGAAAGGCGTGCTGTCAAGGATGTGGCCTTAAGGGCCAAAGCATCTGAAGTCTATCTTATTGAACAGCCTATGTCTGCATCCATAGGAGCCGAGCTTCCTATTTCAGAGCCAACCGGAAACATGATTGTGGATATAGGAGGAGGGACTACTGATATTGCTGTGATTTCTCTGAACGGAATTGTGTACAATCATTCCATAAGAGTGGCTGGAAACGAGATGGATGAATCCATAATTCAGCATATAAAAAAGAAATACAACCTTCTCATCGGGGAGAGGACAGCCGAACAGGTCAAGATGCAGATAGGATCTGCGTATCCCCTGGATGAGCCCATGACTCTGGAGATAAAGGGGAGGGATTTGAGAGAGGGCATTCCAAAAACAATTGTGGTTGACGACCAGGAGATGAGAGAGGCTATTGAAGATGTTGTGGCTTCCATTATCGAAGCGATAAAGATAGCTTTGGAAAAAACGCCTCCGGAGCTGTCAGCCGATATCATTGATAGAGGGATTGTCATTACAGGTGGAGGTTCTTTACTCAAGAATCTTGATAAGCGCATAAGAGAGGAAACCCAGCTCCCTGTTTTCATAACAGAAGATCCCCTTACCACAGTGGTTCTGGGAGCAGGGAAAATGCTGGATGATTTAGAGCTGCTTAGGAAGATTTCGCTCATATAAGATGCTATTTATATGTCTTCTTTTCTAAAAAGAAATAAAAACACTGCCATCCTTTTCTTACTGATATTTTTCCATATGATTCTGATATCCGTTCAAGTTCCCAGGGGTGAAGAAGGAACTTATTTTGAAACGTTCATATTTGCTGTTTTTTCTCCTATCCAGCACGGGGTTGTCTCGGTATGCAAAGCCGTCAGCAATGCCTGGAGAGATTATTTTGATTTGCGAGAAGTCTATGTCCGGAATCAAAGACTTCTTAAAGAGGTCACTCAATTAAGACAGGAAAATACAGTGCTCAGAAATATGTTGAAAAAGTATGAAAAGGAAGAAAGTGTCAAAGAATTGCTGAGCGGTATTTCAGAAAATCTCTTAAATGCCCGGATAATCGGATTTGATATGTCAAATGTGTTTAAGTCTGTTGTCATCAACAAGGGAAGTGCACAGGGATTAAAGAAAAATATGGTGGTCCTTGATGAGTCAGGGAATTTAGTCGGAAGAATCGTTTCTCCTGTCACATATAATCAAGCGACCGTTCAATTAATAACGGATAGTAAATCCGGCGTCAGTGTGGTAAAGCAGGATGGAGGCTCTCTTGGTATTCTGTCAGGGAATAACACAGAAATATGTGAAATGAAGTATATTCTTTCCACGGATGAAGATATCAGAGAAGGTGATATTCTTGTTACCACCGGCTATGACGGGATATTTCCGCCTTACCTGAAAGTAGGTCAAGTTTTATCCGTCCAGAGAACTCCCGAGTTGTTCAAAGAGATCAAAGTCAGTCCTTATTTCGGCGCTACTCAACTCCAACAGGTCGTTGTGCTCAGGTTGAATGCGAATGAAATTTTTTAATGAAGCCGCGCAACCGGTATTGAAAAAATCTTGCAAATCATTGAAATGAAAATAATAATAGAAATACCGTTATTTTTATGGATAGGTCAGGTTAGATGAGAGATTATATAAAAGCGGTTTTAATAATAATCGTCTTATTTGTGGCACATACGGTCTTAGGAAAGATATCAAAAGAGATTCCTATGGCCCTTAATTTATTTACTATAATAGTGATATATTTTGCCATATTAAAGGGAGAGATTTTTGGAGCTGTTACCGGTGCCATCTGTGGTCTCATACAGGATTCTTTTTCCTTTGGAGTATTCGGCGTGGCCGGACTGGCAACAACACTCATGGGTTATCTGGCGGGAACCATATCAAGAAAAATATACGTGATTTCGTTTTTTAAAAATTTCCTGTTTATTTCAATTTTAACCTTATTTCAACTGGTTATTTGGAGATGTATGCATTCTTTTGTTTTTACTGAACCTTTTTTTTCAGGGAGTATAGTGATTCTTTTTCAGCCATTTTTTAATGCTTTAGCAGGAAGTGCGTTCTTCCCGGTCTTTAGAAAATTTTTTAAATCTACCTCTGTGGATAGTCAATGAAAGGCGATAAGATATATGAAGACCTGTCCCTGATAAGACGCAGGTCAAAAAGAGTGTTTACGGCCGTTACCGTCATTTTTTTCTTGCTGCTGGTATACTTTTGGAAGGTACAGATCATTGATCACCAAAAATATTGGAAAAGATCCGAAGCCAACCGCATCAGGAGAATCTCTCTTTCTCCTCAAAGGGGACTTATTTTAGATAGAGAAGACAACATCTTAGCTAAAAACATAGCTTCTTTCAAAGTTTCTTTGGTGAGGGAGAAATGCGAAGATTTACAGGACTCATATACAAGGATATCCAATCTTCTTCATATTGATAAAAAGGATATTGAAGAGAGGATTCAGAAATTCCAATCGTTTCAACTGTTCCGTCCTATTGTTATCAAAGATGATCTTACCCAGAAAGAGGTCGCTCTTATAGAGAGCAGGAAGGCTGAGTTTCCTGAATTGATCCTTCAGACAGAACCCAAACGATTTTATCCTTATCATACTCTTGCGGCTCATGTATTGGGTTATTTGCAGGAAATTTCCCCACAGGAGTTGAAATCTGAAGCGTACCAACACTATGAGATAGGGGATCTTATAGGCAGAATGGGGATTGAAAATGAATACGAAAACAAGCTTTCAGGGGAGAAAGGAGTGGCTTTAGAGATAGTTGATAGTGAAGGCCGTGTTATTGCAGGGTACAATCAGAACGAGTCCGTAAATGGAGAGAATATAAAATTGACATTGGACCTGGATCTGCAGAAAGAGGTGGAGAGCATTTTGGAAGAAAGAGAGGGTGCGGTCGTCGTCATGAATGCACAGAGCGGTGAAGTCCTGGCGATGGCCAGTTACCCGAATTATGATCCGAACAAATTTATAAACAGATTCACTCCTGAACAATGGACGGAGCTTGTCCAGGATCCTAATTTTCCCCTGGAAAACAGATCTATAAGAGGGCTTTATTCCCCAGGCTCTCTTTTCAAGCCATTGGTGGCCATAGGAGCGCTGGATTCGCATCTGATATCAGATCAGAGCTCTTATTTTTGTTCAGGCAGTATTCTTATATACGGGCATCCCTTCTCCTGCTGGAATGAATCCGGTCATGGGAGAGTCAATCTTTATAAAGGAATAAGGAACTCGTGCAATATCTATTTTTATAATGTCGGGAAAAATCTGGGTATTCAAAAAATAGCTGATTATGCGCGGTTATTTGGATTTGGTTCCCCAACAGAAATTGATCTTCCCGGTGAAAAAAATGGATTGGTACCTGATCCGGAATGGAAGAAAAGAACAAGAGGTGAACCCTGGTATCTCGGAGAGACCATTCCTGTGTCCATCGGACAAGGACCTTTACTGGCGACTCCTCTTCAAGTGGCTGTGTACACATCAATTATCGCAAATAGGGGCGAAAAAGTCATTCCGCACATTTTCCTTTTTGAACCTGATTCCGGTGACAACAGTGGAAGCCAAAAGAGAGCTTATGTAAGGAAGCTTTCCAAAGATATAGCTAGTTCAAATTTTGAAAAAGTCATAAAGGGCATGTGGATGGCTGTGAATGAACAAGGAACCGCGCGGTCCGCAATGGTCGAGGATTTCGATGTCTGCGGGAAAACAGGTTCGACTCAAGTCGTGAGCACCGATACTAAAAAAAAAATGGAAGCGAGAGGCACTAAGATCGAGACGCATTCCTGGTTTACAGGCTTTGCACCCAGGAAAGATCCGGAGGTCATTGTCACGATAATCATTGAGTACGGCGGCATGGGAGGCAGCACAGCAGCTCCCTTAGCCAAAAATTTATTCACTCTCTATAAAAATAAATATGTTAGATAGAAGCCATTTTAAAAGCATTGACTGGATACTGATCACTCTAACTCTGGTTAATTCATTTATCGGTGTGATCATGATCCACAGCAGTTCCCATTATATTCCAGGCAATCACGCTCAAAAACAGATATTCTTTATTCTCATTGGAATATTGTTCCTGTTTGTTTTTGTTTCCATAGATTATAACTTTTTTATTGAGTACTCTCCTTATATATACCTGGTTGCTGTTCTCGTCCTCGGAGGAATTCTGGTATTTGGTTCATTAACCGCAGGGACCAAAAGTTGGATCAGGCTTCCTTTTATACGAATACAGCCTTCAGAAATCACAAAAGTGGTGATGATCCTGGTTTTAGCTTGGCTATTTAGAGAGTTCAGGTCGTCTTTTATTTCCCTGAAGCTGGGTCTGTTTTCTTCAGGACTGGTTGTCATTCCCTTGTTACTTGTAGCGCTTCAGCCTGATCTGGGGACGGCACTGACATATTTGCCTATTCTGCTGGGAGCACTGCTGCTGGCCGGGATAAACAAAAAAATCGTGATATGGCTCATTATTATGGGTTTGGTGATAGGTTTTTTAGGATGGAATTTTTTTCTAAAGGATTATCAAAAAGACAGAATAAGGACTTTGATCTTTCCGCAAAAAGATCCTCTTGGAACAGGCTATCATATACTCCAGTCTAAAATTGCCATAGGTTCAGGTGGATTGTTTGGAAAAGGATATAAAGAAGGGACTCAAAGCCAGCTGAGATTTTTACCAGCAAGACACACTGATTTTATTTTCTCAGTCATAGGAGAGGAATTCGGGTTTGCAGGTATCATAGTGGTCTTGAGCTTGTATTTCATCTTTATTTCCAGACTCCTGTGGTCTGTTTATCAATCCAGAGACAGAGCCGGAGTCTATATTGTTTTCATGGTATTCCTGATGTTTGCAAGCCAGTTTCTAATCAATGTTCTCATGACAGTGGGGCTTTTCCCTGTAGCGGGTATTCCTCTTCCTTTATACAGCTACGGGGGTTCTTCTCTTGTGACGAATTATATTGCAGTGGCTCTGGTAGCGAATGTGAAGATGAGAAGATTCGTTAATGTCTGAGTGAAATCACTTTTTTTTAAGGAAAATGATGAAGAATGCTGATATCGAAGAAGTATTAAAATTCGTCCAGAAACCAGGGCGCTATACAGGGGGGGAGTGGAACATAAGAAAAAAAGACCCCGGCAAAGTAAAAATAAAGGTGGCCCTTGCTTTTCCGGATGTCTATGAAGTGGGCATGTCTTATCTCGGTCAGAGAATACTCTATCAGGTTTTAAACAGCCGGCCGTCCATATTAGCGGAGCGGGTTTATGCTCCATGGATTGATTTTGAATCGGTTCTCAGGGAAAACAAAATTCCTTTGTACTCGCTTGAAAATAAAATCCCTCTGTATGATTTTGATATCATCGGGTTTTCTCTTCTTTATGAATTGAACTACTCCAATTTACTCACCATGCTTGATTTGGGTAAAGTCCCTCTGTATTCAAAACAGAGAGATTTGAGAAACCCTCTTGTTATAGCCGGAGGGCCAGCCGCATCCAATCCCGAGCCTGTTTCCGATTTTTTTGATCTGTTCTTGATCGGGGACGGTGAAAAGGCTTTTATTGAGATCATTGATCGTTATTTGGCATTGAAAAGCAAAGGACAGGACAAAGAAAGCATTTTAAGGTCAATGGCCAAAATACAAGGGGTTTATGTGCCCTCATTTTACAGTTCCTTTATTCCTTCGAGCTCAAAACTTCTGGCAGAAAAAGCGGAGGAAAATGTCCTTCCCAGAATAAAAAAAAATGTAATTCGTTCTTTTGAAGAGAAAAATATCCCTTCCTGCAGAATTGTACCTAATATAAAGACAATATTTGACAGGGTCAGTGTGGAAGTAGCCAGGGGATGCCCACAAAACTGCCGCTTCTGCCAGGCCCGAAGTGTTTATTTTCCGATAAGGAACAAGGATCCGAAAATGGTGTTGGAAGAGGTTATGGACAGCCTGGATTCCACTGGTTATGAAGAGGCGTCTCTTGCGGCTCTTTCCGTAGGGGATTACCCTGATTTGGACAGGATTGTGACCTTTCTTATGAATGAGTTTGATAAAAAGAAAATTTCCCTGTCTCTTTCAGCATTAAGGCCGAAATTTCTGACGGATGAGGTAGCGGAGAGCATCATAAAGGTCAAAAAGACCGGATTTACCATTGTGCCGGAAGCAGGGACTGAAAGGCTCAGAAGGGTCATCAACAAAAAATTGAAAGAAGAAGAGATACTCGAAGCCGTGTCTTCCGCCTTTTCCAAGGGATGGAGAAAGATCAAGCTGTATTTTATGGTCGGACTTCCTACTGAAAAAAAAGAGGACTTAGAAGGAATCGTCAGTCTGATAGAAAGAATCATACGCGCAGGCTCTCAGATCTTAAAGAAACCTCCGCAGATAAATCTGAGCGTTTCCTCTTTTATACCAAAACCTCATACGCCTTTTCAGTGGGTGAGAATGAACAGCGCTGAGGAGCTGAGGGATAAACACGATTTTCTCAGGAAAAGGCTGAAAAAGTATGGTTTTGTCTGGTTCAAGGAACATCCGATTGAAAGCTCTGTTCTGGAGGGAATTTTTTCAAGAGGGGACAGAAGATTGAATTCTGTGCTTTTCAGGGCATGGAGGGAGGGAGCCCGTTTTGACGGATGGAGTGATGTGTTTGACTTTTCTATATGGAAAAAATCTTTTGAAGAAGAAGGATTGAATCCAGAGATATATCTTTCCAGCTTTTCCCAGAAGGCCGTCCTCCCCTGGGATCATATAGATATTGGAATAAAAAAATCATACTTCAAAAAGGAGTTGAAAAAAGCATTTGCAGAGAGATGGACAGAAAACTGCGAAGAACTTGATTGCCGCAAGTGCCGCGGGTGTTCTTTCCCCGGAACTGTCAATAAGATTGACTTCTCAGGCATCCCTCTCAAATCTCTTTCTGGATACCGGTTCGGTAAAAAAGCAGACAGGACTCTGCGTTACAGGCTTTTTTACAGGAAAGAAGGCCCTGCTAGATAC
>CAZUXT010000014.1:38639-70583 GCA_964624145.1 uncultured Eubacteriales bacterium
AGACAGGACTCTGCGTTACAGGCTTTTTTACAGGAAAGAAGGCCCTGCTAGATACTTTTCTCATAATGACCTTATTCATATCATACAGAGAAGTATGAGACGGGCCGGTTTTCAGGTCGAACTCACTCAAGGATTTCATCCTAAGATGAAGATTTCATTCCCCCCGGCTCTGGGTCTTGGGATGGAAGGGAAAAGAGAGGTGCTTGAATTTCGGTCGGAGTATTTGTTTGAAAACGATCCCTTTGTTTCCCGGATAAACAATTTTTTTCCAGCAGGAGTGAAAGCTTTGAGGCTTGATAAAGTGAAGCCTGCCAGTGCTTCTCTAAGCAAAGAAATAGGGAGCGTGGTGTATTCTTTTGATTTGAAACAGAAAGACATTCAGGAATCTTTAAGAAACAGGATAGGGAAAAAAGCAGAGGACTTATCCGCGGCCTTTGAATTTGCTAAAAAAGCCTTGTATGAGGAAGCGGTTCCTGATTTAAGCAAGGTAAGTTTTGATGATAAAAAGGGGAGAGTCTCGCTTGAATTTTTGTTTTCGCCGGGAAAAGCTGTCAGGATTAGATCCATAATCCAGAAGATTTTCGATGTCGAATATCCTAATTTTATTGCATCGAGAGAAAAAATAAATTTTAAGTCAGAGAAAACATTAAAAGCTTGACCTTAAAAAGGCTCCATAATATTATCAAGGTTAAAGTAATATGAAGAAAGGAGGAAGAAAGTGATTGATTTCAGTTTGACTGAAGAACAGAAAGCCTTGCAGGAGATGGCAAAAGAATTTGCAGAAAAAGAAATGAGGCCGAATGCAGCTAAATATGATCAGGGAGAAACCTTTCCCGATGATGTCATGCAAAAAGCATTTGAGGTCGGATTTTTAACTTCGGAAATCCCGGAAGCCTATGAGGGCGGAGGGCTGTCACATCTGGATCAGGCTATCGTGTGTGAAGAGCTGGCCTGGGGATGCGCTGGTCTGTATACAACCATAATGGCGAATGCGCTGGCTGTTACTCCCATCATTATTGCAGGAACCGAGGAACAAAAGAAAGAATTCCTGGTTCCCTTTACCAAAGAAATGACTTTGGGTTCCTTTTGTCTTACGGAACGAGAAGCTGGTTCGGATGCCGGAGCAGTGAAGACAAAAGCAGTAAAAAAAGGTGATGAGTATATTCTGAACGGATCGAAATGCTTTATCACGAATGGAGGAGTTGCCAAGCTGTTCGTTGTTTTTGCTACCACGGATCCTGGAAAGGGAGCCCGCGGTATGAGCGCTTTTCTTGTTCCAAGTGATACTGAAGGAATCACCATCGGAAAAATAGAAGATAAAATGGGGCACAGGGCTTCGAACACAGCAGAGATTTTCTTTGAGGATGTTAAAATTCCCGCGAAGAACCTTTTGGGCAAAGAAGGAAGAGGTTTCATTGTCGCCATGAAAACTTTTGAAAGCAGCCGGCCTCCGGTAGGCGCCGGAGGAGTGGGTGTAGCCCGTGCAGCACTGGAGCATGCGGTTGACTATTCCAAAACCAGAGTTCAGTTTGGAAAGCCTATCGCTCTGTTTCAGTACATAGCATTCAAAATGGCCCAAATGGCCGCAGATATAAACGCAGCCAGATTTTTAGTCTGGAATGCTGCCTGGCGCCTGGATAAAAGCCTTCCCTTAGGAAAAGAATCAGCCATGGCCAAGATGTATGGTTCGGATGTGGCAATGAAAGTGACGTGTGAGGCTCTTGATATACTCGGCGGTTATGGATATATGAAGGATTATCCCATGGAGAAATTGATGAGGGATGCCAAACTGCTGCAGATCTATGAAGGCACAAACGATATCCAGCGCCTGATCATAAGCAGGGAGGTCATAGGACCTTTAAAATAAGGTTTTTGACTTAAAACCTCATCCGAAAGATAACCGAGAAGTTCTCTTTTTTATTGTGAGGTTTTCTGTCTGTTTAAAAAGAGACAAAAGCCTTTTACAGTGGATTTATAGAAGCTCCGATTAACGGAGTAAAGTTTTATTCGTCCTCTTCGAAATATTCAGGAATGATTCCTGTATCTTCGACTCCTGCGCCTTTGGCGATATCAATGACTTCGACGACTCTATTGAATGGAATTGTTGCATTGGCTCTGATAAAGATGTTTTTGTTCTGTCGTGATTCATAAATTCTTCTTAATTCGCTTTGTAGCATGTTTAAATCTACGGCGTCTTTATTGATGAGAACGGTCCCGTCTGCACGCACGGTAAGAACAATAATACCCTGAGGAGTTGCACTTGTATCCTGAGTGGTCTCTGGAAGCTTGACGTCCATTCCTTTTTGAAGGGTAGGGGTAAGCACGATGAAGATTATAAGGAGTACCAGTAAGACATCACATAATGGAACAACATTAGGCTCTGCTTTTAAGCCCATAAAAACCTCCTAGTCTACATTGTTAAGACGGTATTCTATAGTAATCGATCGGTGCTTGTCAATGTGCAGTTTAAAAAATTTAAGCTGATTTTCAATTTGACAGTATTTTCTATTAAAGGGTATATTAACCTGACCTATTCATAAAAAAATGGCGATGAGCATTTTTTCTTTTTGCTTTCAAGGATATACATGCTTTTCATAAAAATGGAAAATGAAATGTTTTTGTTTGTTTTTACTTTCATTTTAATCGCCATTTTATTACCATTAAGGCAAGCCGATCTCACTGCATCTGCTTTGTTACAGGATACTTGCGGTGAAGGACCACAGCTTCGCACCCTGTGCCTCGCATCTGCAGCAACCTCGACTTGTGAATAATCAAGGTTATTATCCTATGAATAAAGAAGAAATAATCGAAAAAATCGAATCCATCAGAAAAAGCGTGGAGCAGGACCAGTTTGAGATCATAACCGGTAAAATATTAGAGAGAAGATTCCATTTGCACCATTCTAACCGGAATATTATCACAAAAAAGATAATTGAGGGTTTGAGAAAAAGGATGCTCAATGAGATAAGCCTTATTTTAGAACCTGTGCTTGAAAGGCAGAGGGAAATAAACTTGAGATTCTTAAAAGAAATAAGGCATATAAAGGAACAGATTGAATCCAAGAACAGCTCACTCACTGATGATGAAAAAAAAGTTAAATAAAGTTTTTATGGGAATAAAAAAAAGATTAGTCCCCTCAGAAAAAGGGACAGATATAAAAACAATAGCTGTGTGTGCGGCGCAGGTCCCATTTTTCAAAGGAGGCGCGGAAGCCCATGTGAACGGACTTGTTACAGAGTTGAAAAAGAGGGGATATGAGACGGAACTCATAAATATTCCCTACAAGTGGTATCCCAGGGAACAATTATTAAAAAGCATCCGCGTGTGGGAGATGCTGGACTTGACCGAATCGAACGGTAAAAGGATCGATATGGTGATTTCAACTAAGTTTCCCTCTTATTTTGTCAAACATCCTCAAAAGGTCTTATGGCTGATCCATCAGTACAGGCAGGTCTATGATTTGTTCGATACTCCTTATTCTGGATTTGATTCCCGTAAGAAACAGGATGTGAAGTTCAGGGACATGATTAGACAAATGGACAGCAAAGTCCTGAAGACCTATGACCGCATATACACCAATGCCAAAAATACAGGGAAAAGATTGAAGAAATTCAATCATATTGATTCGTCAGCTCTTTATCACCCACCCAGTCTGGCCGGAAGATATTTTTGTTCAGGATACGGGGATTATGTGCTTTCCGTAGGAAGACTGGATAAGCTTAAAAGAATTGACCTGTTGTTGAAAGCATTGAAATATTGTGACAAGAAAATCCGGTGTAAGATAGCGGGCACAGGCCCGGAACTCGATGATTTAAAGAAAGAAGCGGACAGGCTGGGAGTATCCGAGAGAGCGGAATTCTTGGGCTATGTCAGTGACGATGAGCTTATCAAACTGTATTCAGAATGCGGGCTGGTTTATTTTGCTCCCAGGGATGAGGACTACGGTTACATCACTTTGGAAGCCTTTCTTTCTAAGAAGCCCGTTATAACCGCATATGATTCTGGAGGGCCTTTGGAATTTGTTGAAAATGAGAAAAACGGCCTTCTCTTTGAATCATCTGATGAAAAGGAATTAGCAAAAAAAATGGAAGAATTGTTTTTCAACAAACAGAGATGTAAGATTTTCGGCGAACGGGGTCATAAAAAGGTCAAGGACATAAGCTGGGATAACGTGATTAGAACTTTAGTCCATGGTGAGTGAAATGAGAATTGCTTATTTTTCTCCTTTGAATCCGGTAAAATCAGGAGTTTCTGACTATTCGGAAGAGATCCTTCCTTTTCTTTCTGAATATTTTGATATAGACCTTTTCATTGACCCTTCCTGGAAACCTGAAAACAGTAAGATAAAAAATGAATTCAATATCATTCCGTTTGATGCCAATTCTTTTGATTCTTCTCGTTATGACGAAATCATTTACCATATGGGGAATGACTATAAGGCCCATCGCTGCATTTATAACAGTTTGAGGAAATATCCGGGAACTGTCGTCCTGCATGACCTTGTGCTGCAGGGATTCTATGCTGAAAGATATGATGAAACAGGTGATTTTGATTCGTACCGAAAGCTACTTGAAAAGCACTATGGAGACAAGGGAACGCATATTGCGGAAAGAATCAGACTCAAGCTTCCGGATCAGATATGGGAATCTGAAAAAGCCCTGGAATACCCTTTGAATGAGGAAGTGCTTGATGCGGCAAAAGCGGTTGTGGTGCATTCCGATTTTGTCAAGGAAAGAGTTGGGTCAAAAGTAAACAAACCGGTCATAAAGATCAATAGTCACAGATATATCAACAAAGAATTTGACACAGAGGGAACTAGAAAGAATTTTGGGATAGGGAAGGATGATTTCCTTATATGTTCTGCCGGCTATATCAACAAGAATAAAAGATATGAAAGCATTTTATCAGCTTTGTCAGAGATCGAGGGATTTCCGTTTAAATATTTGATAGCTGGTAAGGACAGGGGGGGGCTTTTGGAAAATTACGTGAAAGGCGATGAGCCTTATATCATAAAATTTGGACATCTTCCCATTGGAAAGCTTGAAGAGATAATCAATGCATCTGATATGTGTATCAATCTAAGATACCCGACTATGGGAGAGAGCTCGGGCGCGCTGTTGAGGATGATGGGTTATGGAAAGCCGACTTTAATCACGGATTATGGTTCCTATGCGGAATTCCCGGATTACTGCGCTGTAAAGATTTTTCCTGATATTGATGAGAAAGAGATGATTAAAAGGTCGGTCACAGCGCTCGCTCTGGATGCTGATTTCAGGGTTTCTTTGGGTCGGGAGGCGAAGAATTTCGTGGACAAGGAGTGTGGTATTCAAAAATGTGCCCGTGAATATGCCGGATTTGTAAAATCTTTAAAAAAATAAAATGAGCTAAGCATCATGGAAAAAACACAAGAAAAATTCGAACAGGCTCTTATGGAGCTCAAGGAGAAAATACGCAGGGAGAGGAAAAATATTGGGAAGATGGAAAACCTGATAAAGAATAAAGTGGAAAGAGAACCCGGGATATGGGAATATGATTTTGATGATCTGGAGTCTGAAATTTGGGAAAAACATGCCAGTATAGAAAAGAAGATAAAGGAACTGTCAGAGAAGATTTCAGAGTGTTCAGGGAAGGGACCGAGAAATATATTTCGTTTTTTTAGAAATTTAAGGGGAAATATCATAAGACAGAATGTGATCAACCAGGAAATCATATCTTTTTACCTGGCTATGATACTGAGTCTGCAAAAGATCAAGGACAGGCTCAACTCGCTTGAATATAAAGTAAGTAAATTAAACAGAGAAAAAGATGAATTGATAAGTGATATCGAAGAGTATAAGGCTAAACTTGGGAAAAAAAAGGATGGAAAAGCCGGTGAGTGATTTCGAAAGAATATTCGGTCACGTTGACAGAGATAATCCGGAAGACAGTATAAGAAAGATTTCCCACGATCTTGAAAGGATCAAACAAGATAAAGGCATACAGGCATCTTATAATGATTTGCTGCGTCTTGAGGTTGTCCTGGGCATAAGAAAACCCAGTGTTGCTGTTTATGATAACGCCCTTCATTTTATCGGAGGAGCACAGAAGTACGGCTGCACCATAGCACAGTCATTACAGGAAAGTTGTGATGTGACGCTGGTATCTCACAAAAAAGTCACGCTGCGTCAACTTCAGGACTGGTACGGATTGGATTTGAACAAATGCACGACTAAAGTCATCAAAATTCCTTTTTTTGAGGCCCGGAAACAAGAGAAAAGCACCTTTGATGCCGGAGAAGTTGACCTTAAAGGAGAAAATCCTTTCCATGTGGTGAGCATGGAGAGCGGGGAATATGATATTTTCATCAACAACTGTATGTTGGAAATGGTGTATCCTTTGTCGAACATATCGGAATTTATTTGTCATTTTCCCGAAAGAGAGAAGTCCCGTTTTTTTCATGCAGATAAATATTCACATATCATCTGCAACAGCCGGTATACTGGCGAATGGGTAAGCAGGAAGTGGGGTCTCAAACCTCATGAAATACTTTATCCTCCTGTGGATATGATGGATTCCTGTGAAGATAGGGACAAAGAGAAAATAATTTTATCAGTGTCACGGTTTGAGCTGAGCGGAAAAAAACAGCAGTTAGAAATGATCAAAATATTTGAGAGAATGCTGCACAGGTATCCTGAGAAAACAGAAGGATGGAAAATGGTCATTGCAGGGGGGAGCGTTGACGGGAATCCTTACCTTGAGAGCGTCAGGAAAGCCTCTCGGTCACTCCCAGCGGAAAAGATTGATTTGAGAGTTGATATTTCTTTGAATGAGCTCAAAGAGCTGTACAGAAAAGCGAGTATTTTTTGGCATCTGGCCGGCCTAGAGCAGATAGATCCGGAAAGAGCTGAGCATTTCGGAATGACCACGGTTGAAGCCATGCAAAACAGATGCGTCTCTGTTGTTTACAGAGGAGGGGGGCAGAAGGAAATCATAGAGGACAGAGTGAGCGGCCTGTTTTTTGATACACGGGATGAGCTGATCAATCGAACTCTGGAACTTATGGATTCATCATCATTGAGGGAAGAGATAGGAAGAGCGGCCTATGAGAGAGGGAAAGAGTTTACAAAAAAGAGCTTTCAACGCAAAGCAAAAAAACATTTTGAAGAAATATTGAAAGAATACCGTTCTGTTTGATAATTTATGATGTCAGATGAGGGTTTCCAGAGCTTTTTTATTGTCAGTGGTTTTAAAAACAAGGACTGCTTTTCCTAATCCTGATGAGGAGCCGTAACAGTAATCTATATCAATGACAGCATTACCCAAAAGGGCTCCTATTTCCGCACCTGATCCTATTCTGTCGTCAATAAGCACGGTCACGACATCGTTGGTACTCACTTTATATCCTATGACTTCTAAACATTTTTTTGCTTTTTCATGGTCAGACGTGACAAGGTGGAACACCCCGTTATTTTTTTCAGAATAGGCACAGAGAGCTTTGAGATTGATGCGCGCATTTGCCAGTGTTCCGAGAACACGGCCAAGTATTCCAGGTTCATTTGGAGTCGTAACAGTCAATTCCTTTTCCATTTTTACGTTATGCACTTTCATATCTCCTTTAAAAAGAGAGATTATACCAGAATATGAATATAAAACACAACCTGGAGTCCTTGGTTATTCATAAAATATGGTTACATATGCAGCAAGCTTGACTCGTGAATAACCAAGATTACAAACATGCAGAAACTCAGGGGTGGCTGAAGCGACATTGAAGATTTAGCCTTCGGAGTGCTGAGTTTGAGGGAACTCGGCGAAGCCGAGCTGTGAGCATGTCTGACCCACGGACGGGGGGAGTTGCGCAGCAGCCGAAAACACAGTGCGAAGAATGGCGTTAAAAATCTGAAGGGAGCACAAGCCATACCTGAGTTTCATATTGTCTTGAGTTGAATTTCTGTTCATTTGTCTCTATAATTTCCGGGATATGAATCAAACGAAAAACAAAGACGTGAGAGTGGCCATCATTGATAATTCTATAGATAAAAACATTTATGATCCGGTCAGACACTGGAGTGCTTTTCTGGATGTCCCGTGGAGCTCGTTTCAAGCAAAAAAAAGTTGTTTTCCCGCTGATTTAGAAAAGGATTTCACTCATATCATATTAACAGGATCTGAAGCATCGATTATGGATAGATCTCAGTGGGTGCTTGATGAGGTTGAGTTTGTAAAAGAAGCTGTATTAAAAAAGATTCCTATCATGGGGAGCTGTTATGGTCACCAGATGATCGCCCTCGCCTTGGCCGGCCCCCAATGTGTGCAGAGGTCTTCTTTGCCGGAAGTAGGATGGATTCCCATTAATATCACAGAAGACAGCACTCTTCTCGGCAAAAAAGGGCTGTTTTTTTCTTTCACGATTCATTTTGATGAGGTGATTGGGATAGGAAGTGATTTCGACATATCGGCATCGACTTCTTTGTGTTCTGTCCATGCGTTTAAGAAAAAAGGAGCACCTGTTTGGGGCATTCAATCTCATCCTGAAATATCTCCGGATTCCGGAAAAATATTATTAAAGAAACTCATAAAGGAAGGAAGAGGACCGGTTGATATTTATAATAAAGCTTACCATTCCATACCTAAGGATTCTGGTATTATCAAATATGTTGTTGATGCGTTCATTAATTATTGATATAATCTTTGTAAAATATTATTGTTTTTCCCTTGACAAAGGGGATGTGAATCTATGAAAATTGTTTTTAAGGGATTTAAAGATAATATCCATTCATAGTAAGGAGGAAAGAATGAAGGTAAAAAGAATATTGGTTTTATCCACCCTGATGATGTTTCTCATTTCATCTTTATCTTTTGCAGAAACCAAAAAGTTGGAAGAGATAGGGCGTTATACATTTGTCCGGATAAAGGGAGAAGTCCCGACTCAGGAGGTTATGAAAACACTTCTGGAACGGTATAAAGCTGATATAAAATACGGATTTGACCTGGTAGGCTACGGGGATGTGTATTTTGCGTTTTTAGAACAGATTGAAACCCAGTCTTTTAAGGAAGCCTCGTTGCCTATTGGTCAAAAATTTATGTGGATGTTGTTTCGCTCCCATGGGAAAGTTAAAATAGTCGAAGACCTTGAATGGGCGGGGAAGGAACCCCTTCCGGTTTTTGTGTTCAATGTGATAAAAGACCATAAACAGTATACATTCGTTATGCCTAGACCGTGTGGCAACATTTCTTTAATCGGCGTGGAGAGAGCCAAAGAAATTCCTATTTGTGATATTGTTGTTGATCCGGAAAAAGCGAATATTAATGACCCCATCACAGTTGATATGAGTGGTTCCAAAAATGCTGAAAAGATGGTGATCGAAGTCTATAATTCCGAGGGAAGAAAACTAAGCACACAGACTCTCACTATGGATTCACCGAAATGGCAGACACGGTTTAGCGAGCCCGGTAAATATGATTTCAAACCTGTTGTCTATAATTATTATGATGAAGCCTCATCAAATCCTTGCGAAGCATCTGTTTATATAAATTTTCCTCCGACATGTAAGTTGGTCGTGACACCTGATGTTATAAAGGAAGGAGAAACTGTTACTCTGGATGCTACCGGTTCTGAGGACCCGGACGGAACTCTGGAAAAAGCCGTATTTGAGATATCAGACGAGGTCGGAAATGTTATTGCTGAAAAAACGATGACAGAAAAACCTTTTATTTGGGAATATACGGTTGAAGAGGCTGGGATGTATTCAGCTACGGTTGCGGTTTATGATGATTTTGGTGCGGTGTCAGGTCCCTGCGATGCCCAGTTTGAAGTAAAAAAACAGAAGTTCTTTTTCCTTGCTGAAGCCGGAGGTCTGGTTGCCAAAGGTACTTATACGGGATATGCCTTTGGAAGACTCGGATTCATGTACAAATTTGTTCCGGACAAATTCAGCTTCATACTGTCCGGAGGCGGAGCTTATCCTTTGGTAAGTAACGACCTGTGGAAGCCTTTCTTTATGGCAAATGCTGTTGTAAATGCGCATATGGCTCCCGCCTTTATAGGGGCTGGCTTAGGATACAGTACAAAAGAACAGGATTCCAGGGGATCCGGTTTTGACCTGGTTGGAAACCTCGGGGTCGATGTGTTTACCAATGGTTCGATCTTTTTCGAAGGAAGAATTCCGATCACCGGTGAAAACAGAGAAATATCCGAGACGCACAAACTTCTGCTTGGATTCAGATTGATATTCTAAATAAAGATAAAGAATAGAATTTCAAAAGGCCGAGGGATTGATTCCTTGGCCTTTTTTCTTATGATTTTTTTCTGTTAAAATAAATATACTGAGAAAAAATGAGAGTAGCCCTTATAGGAGCTGACGGCCAGCTCGGTTCCGATTTGTTAAAAGTACTTAAAGGTTTCAATTTATTTCCTCTCTATTATCCTGAATTTGATGTGACTGATAAGGAGAAAATGAAGCAGAGACTTGAGTCCCTAAAGCCGGATACGATCATCAACACGTCTGCATTCAATGATGTCGATGCAAGTGAAGAGAGAATCAAAGAAGCATTTGAGGTCAATGCTTTTGCCCTAAGAGATCTGTCTTATATCAGTTTGGAACTGGGGACTGCGCTTATGCACTTCAGCTCTGATTATGTTTTTGACGGCTTGAAAAAGAGCCCTTACCATGAGTCGGACAAACCCAATCCCGTAAATGTTTATGGTGTTTCCAAACTGGCTGGAGAATATTTTTTACAGAATATTCTGGAAAAATACTACATAATCAGAACAAGCGGTCTGTACGGAGAAGCTGGGTGCAAAGGAAAAGGTTACAATTTTGTGGATTTGATGGTTAAAAAAGCCGGAAAAAACGAGGATGTCAAGATCGTTGATGACCAGTACATGACTCCAACATGGTCCTTTGAGCTGGCTGAGAGAATAAGGGATTTATTAGATAAAGGAAAATATGGATTGTACCATATGTCCTCCGAAGGGGAGTGCACCTGGTTTCAATTCGCGGGCAAGATATTTTCCTTATTAGGAAAAAGGCCCCATGTAGCACCCGTTGAAACAAAGAGCTATGGAGCCCGGGCCCAACGGCCTCTTTACTCAGTCTTGGAAAACAGGGCATTAAAGGGAATCGGTATCAGAGATTTTTCGCATTGGGAAGAAGCGCTCAAAAAATACATGAAGGAAAAAAAGTATATTTAACCTGAACTGTTTATGATTAGGAAGGAGATTATTTCATTTTTTTGAATATATCATCCGGAAGTGTCGTGACCTTTGCATTTTTGTCCGTTGCCACATGAACCGTATACCCTTCGGCTGCAAGGCGCTGTTTTGTTATTGAGAAGATTTCATAATCAAAAGTAAATTTTTTCCGGGATGCTTCTCTGAGATACACACGGATTAAAATTTCTTCATCATATCTTAATGGTTTCTTGTATCTGCAGAAAGATTCAACTACCATAAGGTAATAACCTTTTTTTTCAATGTTTTTATAAGGGATCCCTTTTCTTCTGCAGAACTCAGTCCTTCCTATTTCAAACCATTCAAAGTAGTTTTTGTTATGGGCGACTTCCATTTTGTCTGTTTCAGAATAGCGAACCCTTTCTTTTGTTTCTATAAAAGGTTTGTTCCTAAAAGAGGAAGGTTCTGTATTAGAAAGATTTTCCGAGTTTTGAGATTTCATCTTTGTAATACTTCCGGAATAAGATTTCCCATTCTCTGCTGCCTTCTTTTATTGTCTTTTTTTGGGATTCGATTTTTTTGATAGCTTTATTTTCAAGCAGTTCATAGAGTTTTAACTCATTCTCTATGCTTTTCACAATGGAAAGCCGGATTTCGTTTGGTTCGTCTAGAAACTCTACTTTGTCGTTCTCGAAAATAGATTCCATTATGATCCGGGAAAGGTAGTTTATTTTTTCTCTTGATAATTTTACACTCACAGGACTATGTTCTTTTCCTTTGCTAATTTGCTTTTGATCATGCGAAACATCGTTTGATACTCGATGTTTTCACTGCGTATCTTTTCTCTATGTTTATTAAGTATTTGTCTTACTTCCTGGTCAAGTTTTTCTTCGGTCTGGAATTCGTCAGTTATGAGCTCTTGAACGTATTCGGCCATGAAATTTTTATCTTTTGTTTTAATTTTATTGTCTTTGATCAAGTTTTTTACAATGGAGAATCCCATGTGTTCTATTTCATTCCTGCTTAATCTCATAATCTATCTAAAATACAATATATGAGGCTAAAATTCAAGACTTGATTGATGATAAAATTCAAAAAGTTGGATTTTTAGAGATGGGAAGAACACATCCTATTTTTTTCTGCGTTTTTTTGAGGGTTTGTTTTCTCTGGAGGAGAAATAAAGGGAAAAAACGAATCCACCAAAACATACCCCGAAAATAATGACCATAAAAACAAAGGCTTCAATTTTCATCTTTTTTAGAAAGCTTTTTTGAAATAATTTTGTTAAAACAAAGAAAAACGACAATGGCAACAGCCCATTGGAACAGCACTGTTCCTAACGTACTCTGGGAAAATACTTTATACCAGTTTCCGGGATCTTTTGAGTAGCTGTCCCAGAACCACCATCCCAGCATGGCGATGAGCTGGATCGGAAGGATGAATTTGACCAAAAAATCAAATCCTTTCCCGAGCTTGAAACGGGTCTCTGAAGTGGATATGATCTCTTCCCGGAATTTTTTTGGACCGGTCTTGAGCACAAGAAAGATAAAGAATGCTCCGCTGACAATAAGTCCCATTCCCCAGACCCAGTCCTGGTTGTTGAAAAAGCCAAGACTTATGGCTGAAGGCAAACCAAGGGCGAAACAACTGGCTCCGACTATGAGAACCGACTTTTTTCTTGTAAGTCCGGAATCCATGAAGATCCGGGTTATCAGTTCCAGCTGGGATATAAGAGAAGAAAAGGCAGCAAAACAGAGAGCCAGAAAAAATAGGGCCAGAAAAAAAGAGCCGGATGGTATTTTAGAGAAAAGGTTGGGTATCCAGATAAAGGTAAGTCCGACATTGTCTGTTTTCATGACTTCCATAACCTTTTCCTGAGCTAAGTTCTGTCCAGAGAAAAATGAAAAGACCGTAGGTATGACAGTAACAGCTGCCAGAAGAGAGGCAAAGTAATCTCCAAAGCACAAAGTGGCGGATGTGAGAACCGGATTTTCTTTTTTACGGCTGTAAACAGCATAGGTGAGGAGAAGCCCCCATCCTGCTCCTGTAGACCAGGCTGCCTGACTCAGGGCGTTTATCCATATTTCCAGGTCGCCCAGTTTGTGCAGGTTTGGAGTGAAAAGAAAGTTTAATCCTTTAAAAGCACCCGGAAGCGTCAGCGCTCTGGCACATGCGACAATGAGAAGAATGAAAAGCGCTGGGATCAGGAATTTATTGGCTCTTTCTATTCCTTTTGTGACTCCAAAATAGATTATTAAAGCGCCTATGAGAATAGCAAAAAAATGAAATCCGACCGGTTCCCAAGATGAAGAGAAACCCCTCCAGAAATCCAGAGGTTTTTTATGGATAAGGTCTTGAAAGCATGTGGCAAAAAAATACTTTATGCACCAGCCTGTCACTACAGTATAGTAAAATGTAATGGCTGCTGTAACAAAGGCAACAAACGTGCCCATCCATGCAAAATTCTTGCCTATCATGTCCATAAAGGAACCCACAACACCCCTTCTTGTCTTTTTCCCGATGGAGAATTCTATAATGAGCAGCGGAAGGGCCCAAATAAAGAGGAATAAAATCCAGGCGATCATAAAAGCGCCGCTTCCATATTGAGCCACTATTCTTGGAAAACGCCATAAGTTACCGGTTCCAACAGCCATTCCCAGGCCTGCAAAGATAATCCCCCAGCGGGAAAATGACTCCCTGTTATTCATGGTGTTCTCCTTTGTTCACAACGCTCATTTGATTGTTGTGTTCCGTATCAATGACGGTAAACGGATGAAGCCCCTTTCGTTCCTGTTTTTTTGTTGCTAAAGCGATGAGTTTGCCCTCAGGACTAAAAAGGCGAAAAATTTGGCTGTTTTCTGAAGAACCCTGTTTGTTGTTTGGGATGCTTTCAGAGCCAATGTTCATTATATCCTCAGGTTTTATACTGGCGCCGTTTTTTGCCTTTAGGGCTCCTTGTTCGGATAGAATGATTTTCGGAAATTGAGGAAGCAAATTTTCAAGGGGGAGCACATATTCCTGTGTTCTCTTCTTATGGGCCATTGAGGATATTTTTTCAAGAGTCAGGCTATCGTCTATGCTGAAAGAAGCAATATGAGTTCTTTTTAAAGCTGATAAATGGCCTCTGCATCCTGCCTTTTTACCGATTTCATGGGCCAGGCTCCTGATGTAGGTTCCGGACGAGCATTTTGTTTCAAAATCAATGGCAGGAGGGGCATATTTCAATAGATTCAGGTAGTGTATTTTGATGGCAATCGGAGGGAGTTTTATCTTTATGTTTTTTCTGGCATGTTTGTATAAGGGCTTTCCCTTATATTTTTTTGCCGAATAAGGGGGAGGGACCTGGGAAATATTACCTTCGAATGTTTTGAGTATCTCCCGTACTTTTTTTTCAGAGGGATATTCCGCCTTTTTCTCAGATGTGGCTTTTCCGCAGGAGTCATAGGTATCTGTCGAGTATCCTAATTTGATCTGTCCAGTGTAAACTTTGGTCAATTTTGCATAAAAGGGGAACAATTTGGTGGCTCTGCCTATTCCTAAGAGAATCAGGCCGGTTGCCATAGGATCAAGGGTTCCAAAGTGGCCCACCTTTTTCTCATTGAGCAGGGCTCTTACTTTTTCTACGATATCATGGGAAGTCAGATTTTTTGGCTTATTTACCAGAATTATTCCGTCCATTAGACTTAAAATATCGTTTTCATCCGGTTAAGTCTTGTTGTCTTGGTGCTTATCATTAAGAAGCTCGTTCACAACAGAGGGAATTTCCTTAATTAATTTTTTATAATTTCCGGCTACTGTGAATCCTGCAGCGTGCATGTGTCCTCCGCCTGAAAATTTGTTGGCAATTTTCATTGCGTTCGCTTTTCCTTTTGTTCTTATGCTGACTCTAAATGTGTTTTTTTCCATTTCCTTAAAGAAGAGAACGACTTTGACTCCTTTGATGGTCCGGGTGCATGTTGTTATATCTTCTGTATCAATGTGTTTGATTTTTAATTTCCTGAGAAATTTGTCAAACATCGTGATCGTGGCAATATTTCCATTGTGCGACATTTTAAGAGTGGAGAGCACCTGGCCTAGGAGTTTGATTTTTTCCGGAGGATTATTATTGAAGAGGAGGTCCGTGATTTTATGGGGGACGGCTCCATGATTGACTAATTCATAGCAGGTCTTGAAAGCATTCGCTTTGGTATTTGAGAATTGGAAAGAACCGGTATCGGAAACAATGGCGCTGTAAAGCAGGGAGGCAATATCTGAATTAAACTTGATGTTGAGGTGTTTGCCCAGTTCATAAACCATGCAGGCCACGGCAGCTGCTTCCGGATTGACCCAGTTGATGTCCGCATAAAAATCATTTGAATAATGATGATCGATATTTATCTTATAACAGTCATCAATATGAGTTTGTCCTGAACGCTTGACATTGGCACATTCAAGAAGGATGACGACATCGAAATTTTCCGGTTTTATTTGACCGGAATCGATTATTTCAACTCCCGGAAAATGACTGAAAGGAAAAGGGATTTCATCTTTTATAAAAATAGAAGTATTTTTCCCCAGTTGTTTTCCCATTAAGTGCAGTGCGAGGCTTGTGCACACAGAGTCTCCGTCAGGTCTTAAATGGGATGTGACAGCAATGCTTTGGCTTTCTTTTATTTTTTCGCTTATTCGATGTACGGAATCCTCATTCATTTTTATCTAGCTTATTGAGTATGCCTTCTACTTTTTCATCATATCCCATTAAGGGGTCGCTATTAAAAATAAGCATGGGATTATACTTTAATTTTGTTCTTGAAGCAACAGCTTTTCTGAAAAATCCTGTTTTTGAATTTAAGAAGTCTATGATTTGTATCTGCTTCGGTTTATCCAGGACACTTATATATACGTGAGCTGTCAGGAGATCTTTTCCTATTTCTATCCTGGTGATGCTTGTCAAACTGGAATGAGAATCCTTCACGACTTCCCTGATTGACTGGCTCAGTATGCTTTTTAGGAGGCTTTCAACTTTTTTTTGTCTTATTGATTTATTCGGTCTCATTGTTTTCCCATCCGGATGGAATAGTTTCATCACCTGTTTTTTCGCAGTGATGCGTCAGCCTTGTCCCGCTCATAATTCAGCTTGGATTAATATTCAGATCGAATTTTTTTATTTAAAGAAATCTGTTTCCTTATAAAGGATTTCTCCTTCAATGCTTTCTTCTGCTTCCCTTATGAGCTGTTTGAATACTTTTTCAATAAGAGCCTGTTTATTATTGATCATGACGATTCCTATTTTAGCTCTCTGCCATTTGTTTTGGTAATCAAGTTCCGCAAAAGATACGTTGAATTTATTTTTCAATCTGTCCTGGTAGCTCTTCAGTCTCTTCCTTTTTTCTTTAAGGGAATGGGAATAAGGGAAATGGATTTCTATTCCTAAATATCCTATTATCATTTAAAACTTCATCGGTTTATTTAGGGGGAGATTTTTCTATGGTGAAAGCTTCTATAATATCTCCCTCTTGGATATCTTTGAAGTCCTGAATATTAATTCCACATTCATATCCTTTTTTTATTTCAGTTACATCCTTTTTTAAATGCTTAAGGGAGGCAATTTTCCCCTCATGGATGACTTCGTTGTTTCTTATGAGTTTGATTTTTGAATTTCGATATATGGCTCCGTCTTTAACGATACAGCCGGCAATGATGCCGGCTCCTTTAATCTTGAATATGAGTTTGACCTCCGCATTTCCTTGGTGGACCTCTTTTTCTACGGGTTCCAGCATTCCTTCCAAAGCTTTTTTGATGTCATCCGTGAGCTCATATATGACGTTGTAGGTTCTTATTTCCACGTCTTCAGCAGCAGCAAGCTCTTGAGTTTGTTTATTTGGTTTCGTGTTATAGCCTATGATAATTGCGTTTGAAGTTGATGCAAGATTAACGTCTGACTCGTTGATTTTTCCGGTAGAGGAATGGATGATGTCTATTTTAACATTATCTGTGCTCAAATTGGGCAGTATGTGATTGAGTGTTTCTGCTGAGCCTTGAACGTCTGCTTTTATGATAAGTGACAGATTCTTTATATCTTCTTCTTCCATATCCTTAAAAAGCTGGTCAAGAGTGGGGCGTTCTTCTTTATTACCTTTTTTTTCTTTGATTTTCGACAGCCTGAAATTTGATATTCTCTTGGCCATATCCAGGCTTGGCAGCACCTGAAGGAAATCTCCTGCAACAGGTACATCGTTAAATCCTAATATCTCAACGGGCATGGAAATCTCTGATTCTTTCACTGCGTTTCCGTTCTCGTCAAACATGGCTCTGGCTTTACCATGTGTTGACCCGCACACAAAAGCATCTCCGCACACAAGCCTGCCGTGCTGAATGATGATGGTGGCAATCGGTCCTTTTGATGCATCCAAGCTTGCTTCCAATACGATTCCCTGTGCAGGGACCTTTGGATTTGCTTTGAGCTCCAGCATTTCGCTGAGCAGGAGAATCATCTCAAGGAGTTCGTTAAGATTGGTTTTTTTCTTGGCGGAGATTTCAACGCAAATGGTATCCCCGCCCCAGTCTTCTACCAGCAGGTCCTCTTTTGAAAGCTGCTGTTTGGTGCCGTCAATATCTGCTTGAGGCCTGTCTGTTTTGTTTATAGCCACTATGATAGGCACATTTGCGGCTCTTGCGTGGCTGATCGCTTCTTTTGTCTGAGGCATGACTCCATCGTCTGCAGCTACGACCAGGACCACTATATCCGTGATTTTCGCCCCTCTGGACCTCAGCTTGGTGAAAGCTTCATGGCCGGGTGTATCGACAAAAGTGATGGGTTTATTGTTGAAAGAGACTCTATAGGCTCCTATATGTTGGGTTATTCCACCTGATTCTTTATTTACCAGATTTGATTGCCGGATAGCATCGAGAAGTGTGGTTTTACCGTGGTCGACGTGGCCCATGATAGAAACAACAGGAGGTTTGGGAACCAGGTCTTCTGTTTTGCCTTGAGCTTCCATACGTACTATTTTTTCCATCGAAACGATTTCGAGATCTATATTGAGTATTTCTGATATGTCTTTGGCAAGGGATTCTGTGATTTCGTCATTGACGCCTATATTTAATCCTCGGCGGCTCAGTTTTCCTATGAGTTCCTTGGCTTTAATATCCAAAAGGTCCGTGAGTTCTTTCAGGTTTGTTCCATCTTGAATGACCATTTTGTCCGTCTCTTTTTTGCTTGGGTTGGCTTTTGATTTTTCTTTTTTTGTCATAGTTTACCTTAAATCTTGATATGTGTTTTCCAGTTAATCATTTTTTATATCGATTTTCCATCCGACTAGTTTTGAAGCCAGCCTGACATTCAATCCTTTTTTACCAATGGCAAGTGAAAGCTGGTCTTCAGGGACCACTGCTTCCAATAGTTTCTTTTCTTTATCAGCGATCTTTATATTTTCTACCTTAGCAGGGCTTAAAGCTGATTTGGCATATTCTTTTGGATTTTCAGACCATCTTATCACATCAATTTTTTCTCCGTTGAGCTCTTTGCTTATGGACAGGATTCTGCTTCCTTTGACACCTATGCATGCTCCGATAGGGTCTATATCTTTCTCATCCGTACTCACAGATACTTTAGAGCGTTCCCCGGGCCTGCGTATGACCTCTCTGATCTTTATGTTTCCACTGGATATTTCAGGAACCTCTATTTCCAGCAGTTTCATTAAAAATCTGTTGTCCGTTCTTGATATAATGACTTGAGGTCCTTTTGTATCTCTGAGAACCTGAGTGATAATTCCTTTAATCCGATCACCTCTTCTGAATTTTTCATTGGGAATTTTTTCTCTTTCCGTAAGCATCGCTTCAGTTTTTTTAACTTCAAGGATCATATTTTTATTGGAGTCGAAACGTCTTAAAACCCCTGTTATAATAGTTCCTATTTGAGGGGCAAATGTATTGTAAATTTTTTCTTGTTCAGCGTCCCTGACTTTTTGAAATATCACCTGTTTGGCTGCCTGGGCCGCTATTCTTCCCAGTGTTTCCGAGGGGAGGTCTATTTCAATATAATTTCCTTCCTTTGCCGTGACATCCATTTTTTTTGCGTCGCCAAGGGATATTTCCGTTGCCGGGTCAGTGACTTTTTTCATGATTTTTTTTACATAATAGACCCTCAGTTCACCTTTTTCAGGTGAAAATTTAATATGTGCTTTCTCATTTTTATCGAAATAATTTGATGCGGCTACTTTTAGGGATTCCTCTATAGCACTGATGATGACTTTTTTGTCTACATCTCTTTCTTTGCTGAGCTGTAGTATCGTATTCCAAACGTTCACTTTCATGTGTTCAGCCTTGTATGATTAGACTTTTTTTAATAAAAGAATCTAAGGATTGGAAAATTATAACTGAAAACTGAGGAATTATCAAATAACAAAGTCAAGTTGACATCCCTGGTTATTCACGTGTCAAGGTTGAGGAAAGGTTAATGAAATTCAGGTATGGCCTGTGCTCGCTAAAGATTTTTAACGCCATTCTACTTCGTTTTTCTCAGCGCTTGCGTAACTCCCCCCGTCCGTGGGTCAGACATACTCAGCCCCCGGCTCCGCCGGATGCCCTCGAAAAGCCTCATCCAAAGGCTAAATCTTCAATGTCGCTTCACCCACACCTGAGTTTCATAAGGAATTAAGCTTATCCTGTTAGATAAATAACATCATGCAGACTTTCAGGCAGGCTGGTTGGTTCTGAAGTCATCCGGAGGCGAGCGGGCATGGTTCCTCGAAGAGGGGATCAAGCCGAGGAATAAGCTGATATTCCTCGCTGGGGAAGATCAGCGGGCTGAAGAACCAGCTTGCCTGATGAAAGTTAAAAGCACAGGCCATGTCTTAATTTCAAATGGATGCATACATATTTTATGAATAATCCTGGGGATTCACATGAGGAGAGGAGCAAACACAAGACTTACCACTGCCATAAGTTTGATAAGTATATTCATAGAAGGCCCTGCCGTATCCTTTAAGGGATCTCCAACAGTATCTCCAATAATGGAAGCGGCATGGACATCTGTTCCCTTACCGCCTAAATGACCTTCCTCTATCCATTTTTTTGCATTGTCCCAGGAAGCTCCTGAGTTTGCCATAAAAATACCCAGAAGCACACCGGTTGCAGTGGCACCTACGAGGAATCCGCCTAAAGATTCAGCTCCAATAAAAAAACCAACAGCAAGAGGGGAAATGATAGCCAGTATTCCGGGAAGGATCATTTCCAAGAGAGCGCTTTTTGTAACGATATCCACACAGCGGTTTGAATCTGGTTTTGCCTTTCCTTCCATAAGCCCTTTGATCTGCTTGAATTGATTTCTTATTTCCAGGACCATCTTATTCGCCGCTCGACCCACAGCTTTGAGTGTCAGGGAGGCTATGATAAAAGGCATGAGAGCTCCCAGCAGCAATCCTATGACCGTTTTTACATTTGTCAGATTAATGGCATCAATGCCTGTTGTTTTTTGGTAAGCAGAGAATAATGCCAGGGCGGTCAAAGCGGCTGAGCCTATGGCAAAGCCTTTTCCTATAGCGGCTGTGGTGTTTCCGCAGGCATCCAGCTTGTCCGTGATTTTCCTTATGGCTTCACCTGAATTTGACATCTCGCTTATTCCGCCCGCATTGTCTGCAATGGGGCCGTACGAATCAGTAGACATCACAATTCCGATGGTCGCGAGCATGCCCACGGCTGATAAGGCGATTCCATAAAGGCCTGACAGACTGTAAGCCACATAAATAGTCAGAGTGATCGTAAGAAGAGGAAGGATAACGCTTTGGAATCCAAGAGCCAGCCCGGTGATCACTACTGTGGCACTTCCTGTTTGAGCGGTTTTGGCAAGGTCTCGCATAGGAGGCCCTGCAGTGAAGTATTCGCTTTCAAGCCCGATGAGGATACCGCTGACCATTCCGCACAGCACCACCCAGAACACATTCAAGTCTGACAGGATCAATTTAACCGCTATGAAAGCTCCGGCAAGAAAGACAAAGGCACTGACATAAGTGGAATTTCTTAATGCTGATTGAGGGTTGAAATTTTTTAGAATATTTATGGAAAAGACTCCTATCCAGGAACTTATAAGACCGATGGCAATAAGAATGACCGGAAGGGATATATGATTTATTGCCGGAGTCAGAGTGGCGCCAATGGCAATGGATGCGATAACCGATCCCGCATAAGATTCAAAAAGGTCAGCTCCCATGCCTGCCGTGTCTCCCACATTATCGCCCACATTATCAGCAATAACTCCGGGATTTCTCGGGTCATCTTCAGGAATCCCGGCTTCGACTTTTCCCACTAGATCGGCTCCCACATCCGCGCTTTTCGTGAATATTCCTCCGCCCACACGGGCAAACAGGGCTACGGAGCTGGCCCCCATGGCAAATCCATTGATGATAAGAGGGTCTTTTGTGAAAAAATAAATCACACCGATTCCGGAAAGTCCCAGCGCAGCAACAGATATCCCCATGACTGATCCGCCCTGAAAGGCAACGGACAGAGCTCTGGGCATTCCTCCTTCAATGGCTCCTTGAGTCGCTCTTACAGCGGAACGGGTTGATGCTTTCATACCGATAAATCCGGCTAACATGGAGCAAAAGGCGCCTGTGATGAAGGATAATCCTGTGTATATGTTAAACAACTGCCAGAGAAGAATGAATGCGGCTGTGATGAATACCAGGATATAGGTGTACTCTCTCTTTATGAACGTCATGGCTCCGGAATGGATGGATTCTGCGATCTCTTTCATGAGGTCTGAGCCCTGCGGAAGTCTTTTGAGCATAAAATAGAGGCCCAGAGCACAAAGTAATGAAAGGATGCCGAGTATGAATACATAAGGAGTGATTTGAATTAAGGTCATAAGTGTTCCTCGCTCAATGGATTAAAGATGTCCTCTAGCATATAGCATAATTCACCCTTATTTTCAAATTCACTTTTCCATTGAGTGGAATATTCCAATAAGGCTGTAAGGTCCGCAGGCTGTTATTTCGACCGTCACGAATTTTCCGGTCATATCTTTATCGGATTTGAAATTAATGACCTGGTATGCTTCATTCCTTCCTATATAGGAATTGTGATCTTTTTTGCTCCGGCCCATACATAAGACCTTTATTTTTTTACCTATGACAGATTTGTTGAGTTTAAGCTGGATGTTTCTTTGGGCTTTTTGAAGTGTGATCAATCTCCTTTTTTTCGTTTCAAAAGGGATATTGTCTTTGTATTTTAAAGCGGCTGTAAAAGGCCTTTGGGAATAACGGAAGGAAAATATGTTCGTATACTCTACTCTTTTTAATATATCGACCGTGTCAAAAAAATCTTTTTCTGTTTCGCCGGGAAAACCGACAATGATATCCGTACTCAAGCTTATATCAGGCATTGATTTCTTCAGAAGCTCGATTTTTCCAAGATATCCCTTCCTCGTGTATCCGCGTCGCATTCGTTTGAGGATGCGGTCCGAACCGGATTGTACGGGAAGATGAAGCTGGTGGCATATTTTATCCATTTCCGCCATGGTATGGATTGTTTTTTCTGAAAGGTCTTTGGGATGGGAAGTGATGAACCGGATCCATTCGATCCCTCTGATTTGATTTATTTCTTTTAAAAGAAAAGGGAAATCTTTGGCCGAGTCCGGGTCCTGGTAAGAATTGACATTTTGGCCGAGGAGCTGGATTTCCTTATATCCTTTTTCAGCGAGGCTTTTTATCTCTTTCTTGATGTTTTTGAGCGGTCTGTACTTTTCTCTTCCTTTGGCAAACGGAACAATACAGTACGTGCAGAAATTGTCACACCCTTTCATAATGGTCACATAACCGCTTATCTGGTTTTGCCTAGATATGTGGTTGATTTCAATCCAATCTCTGTTTCTGGAAGTTTGTATTATTCCGGAGTCGGTCTCTGATAAGGATTTTATTATATCGGGGATTTTGTAGAGATTATCCGGTCCTATAACAAAATCAACAGCTTTGTTTTTTTGCATGATCTTGTCTTTATAAAGCTGGGCAACGCATCCGGCGACTCCGATGCAGGCATTGTTCTCCTGTTTGATGTTTTTGATCCGGCCCAAAAGAGAAAAAAGCTTCTCAACCGGTTTTTCCCTCACCGCACAGGTGTTTATGATGATGATATTCCCCTCTTCAAATCTATCGCACGGAACAGCACCGTGCGATTCAAGTATCCCGGCTATCTGTTCGGATTCGTTTTCATTCATCTGGCAGCCGAATGTCTTTATAAAATATTTTTTATGTTTGAGCATTGGAATGTGATTCATGATAATTTTATTATATCTTTTTTTAGCTGGTTTTATTGGGAGAGGTTTTTTTCAAGCATCTCTCTGGCGCTCTGCAGGGATGCCTCGGATATATGGGACCCGGCTAAAAGCCGCGCAATCTCTTTGATTCTTTCGCTTTTGTTTAATTTCTTTATATTCGTGTAAGTTCTGTTTTTTCTTACGTTCTTTTCTATTCTGTAGTGATGCATAGCAAAGGAAGCTATCTGGGGCAGGTGAGTGATGCAGATGACTTGATTTCGGGATGCCAGACTGCTTAATTTTTGGCCCACGAATTCCGCTGTTTTTCCGCCTATTCCGGAGTCGATCTCATCAAATATAAGAGTTTTATACTGTTCCGGGTCCTTACTGATTGTTTTCAAAGAGAGCATGATCCGGGATAATTCTCCTCCGGAGGCTGTATTTCTCAGAGGCCTGAGCTTTTCACCCGGATTCGGGCTGATCATGAATTCGATCTCTTCGGAACCGAGTTCTCCGGTGTTTTCCGGATTATCAGATAGGGAAGGGTGAGATATGAACTGTATTTGAAACCGGGCTTTTTTCATTCCCAGGGACTTGATTTCTTCCTCAACCTGTTTTTCAAGTTTACTGGCTCCTTGTTGTCTCAATTCCGAAAGCTGTTCTGACATCTTCTGGTGATTTTCAAAATCGCTTTGAAGCTGTTTGCGCAGTTCGGATGTTTGTTCATGGGCTTTTTTAAGATCTGACAGTTCATTTTTTGACATTTCGAGGTAGTCAAACACATCCTGGAGTGTCTTTCCGTATTTTCTTTTAAGGTCTTCGATCTGGCTGAGTCTCTCTTCGATTTTCTCCAGTTTTTCCGGAGCGCCGACATAATCCTCCTTGAATTTTAACAGATCATCAGTAAATTCCTTTAAAGATATGGAAAACTGGTTTATGTTTTCCGTCATCGGCTTGAAATCCGGATGGAAATCTGAGAGCTGTCTGGTGTCTTTTTCCAGATTCAGGAGAAGGCCTGAAAGGGATTCTTCTTTTTCATAAGTGATATCAAGAGCATTCTTGATGCAGGAACTGATTTTTTCAGAATTCTTGAGAAGGTCTCTTTCCTTACGCAGATCTTCTTCCTCTCCTGACTGCAGTTGGGCTTTTTCTATTTCGTTTATTTGGAAATCCAGATAATCCAGCCGCTGCTCTCTCTGCTTTTTTTTCTCTTCAAGTTCCTGGATTTCTTTCCGGCATTTTCTAATGCTGCGGGCAAGGCAGCTTACTTCATTTCTTAAGGAAAGAGTTTCCGAATAATGGTCAAGGTAGTCCAGCTGGTATTCATTTTTTAGAAGGAATACGTGGTCGTTCTGGCCGAGGATGTCCACTGTGTTCTCTTTGAGCTGTTTGAATTTTTTTATGGGAACAAGTGTGCCGTTTATATAACCTCTTCCGGTTCCCTTTTTAAAGATTTTTCTGTGCAGGAACACTTCTCCTGTCTCATCCAGATCCAGGCCTTTCCAGTCAACGCATTTTTGAGGGACCATGAAGATGGTCTCTATGGAGGTTTCGTTTTTTCCGGTTCTGATTAAGTCTGCAGTTGCTTTCTCCCCGAGCATCAATCTGATACTGTCGATAATGATTGATTTTCCTGCTCCTGTTTCTCCGGTGAGGATGGAGAATCCCTCTTTGAATTCAATCTCAAGGTCCTGGATGGTTGCCAGGTTTTTTATTTTTAGGGATTTTATCATCTCAGCAACGGTCCCTTTTAAACAGATTATCCGGATAAATTATTATGTCAACGCAGACTTTTTATCAGACCTGTTTTGGAGGAGGTTTCCTCCATTTTTTGCTGTTCTATGATGAGAGGGACAAGAGCTTTTTCCATATTGATCCTCCCGTATCCGATAAAGACATCTTTTCCCGGGTTGGATGATTCATTGACATCATCGGCTGAGTATTGGATCACATACATGATTTCGTCAGCGGTTATCCAGGGTTTTATGCTTTTAATTAAAGCGGCCAGTCCGGATACATGAGGCGTGGAAGCGGAAGTCCCGTCACCCCATCCGTAAGGGAGATAACCCGGAGGAGTGAGCCAGGTCGGATAAGCACTCAGGATCCACTTTCCCGGTGCGGCTACATCTACTTGGGCTCCGAAGTTCGACCAAGCGGGCCTATGGTCATTGTAATCAGTAGCAGCGACCGCTAAACAGTAATCATCATAAGCAGCCGGGTACAGTACGGAACTTCCTTCATTTCCTGCTGCGGCAGCGACCACAACATCATTTTGATGGGCGTACTGGACGGCATTTTCCAGGGAGTACGAATCAGCAGGTCCTCCCAGGCTTAGATTCACCACAGCCGCTTCATTGTCAACAGCCCAAATGATGCCTTCAATGATCCAGCTGTAATAGCCGTCTCCAAGCTCATCAAGGACCTTGACCGGAAGGAGTTTGCAGTTCCAGGCAACTCCTGCCATGCCTTCATCATTGTTCGTTTCTGCGGCTGCGATTCCCGCTACAAAGGTCCCGTGCCCTTCATCATCCTCTGCCTCGAAATCAGAATTAACAAAGTCGTATCCGCTCGATTCGATTTTGTTTCGGAGGTCAGGATGGGTTAATTCGATACCCGTATCAACAATGGCTATGATGATATCTTCAGAGCCTTTTGTTTCTTCCCAGGCGGCTGTTGCTTTTATGTCCGCACTGGATTGTCCCTGGGGGCTTCCCGGAGGGCCGACATACTGTCCTTCATTATAGAGCGCATACTGATAACCAAAGAGAGTGTCGTTAGGGGTTTCGGTTTTGTAGGCAATATAGTCGGGTTCTGCAAATTCGACATATTGATGCTGTCTCATTAGATAAAGCATCTCATCAACAGTGGAATTTTCAGGGACACGGATTTTAAAGACTTCGATATGCGGGATCACTTTATATTCACTGACCTGGAAAATATTGATGGTCGCTTTGATAAACTCATCTGGTATGGATGGTCTGAATTTTACCAGAATGTGGTCCTTAGAATATTCGATCTTTTTGAGGGAGGGAAGAGGTTTGTTTTTCATTACATCGGACAGATTTTGGTTGTTCCGGATGTCTAAAATAGATTTTTGTTCTTTTGCTTGATAAGAAAACAAGCCTGTTGTGCATAAAAAGAACACCACTACTAACAAATATGTATGAAAGATTCTTATTGTTTTCATAATAACCTCCTTCATTGGTTAAAATGAGTAGATAGCCCCGAGTGTAATACCGAGACCAATGTCGTCTTCAAAGGGAAGCATGAATGCTTCAACCTTCAGGTCAAGCCTGTCTATGATTTCATAAAGAGTGCCGATTGAAAAATTAAAGTTGCTTTTTGACTCTATTTTTATCTCCTGCTCTTTGGTTAGTTCTTCTATTTCTTCTTTCATTTTAACCTTTCCCCACAGCGTGTCATAGTTTGCCGTGATATAAGGCCTCAGATATTCGGTGACTTGATAGGAAATTTTCAGACCTGCGGTAAAGCGGGACCAGAAGGGATTTCCGGTCGCTGTTCCTTCGACATTGAGGTCAGGGATATCCCACTGGTCTTTAAATCCGATGTAAGTGATGAACTGTCCTCTTGCGCTTATGGTTAAACGGGAAATTTCAATGATTTTTATCAGGGCTTCTCCACCCAGAGCCAATCCGTCTATATTCCCTGTGTTTAACTCTAAAGAAAAAGGAAGCTCCCTAAAAACCATTTCGTTAAAATTAGAAAGCGAATATCCTAAAATGGCTCGTATTGTCGTCCCTTCTCTTATCTCGTAACCGGGTTTGCACAGGAAAAGATAACTTTTTAGAGTGGAAGTCTCACTTTGATCTTCTCCCCATGTTATCATGCGGTCTATAAATTCTCCCTCTATTCCTAACCGTATCTGTCTTGTTGTAAATGTGTAATCATGAAATTGAGCTTCAGCTAAAGGGGGTATGCCAACCATAAATATGATTATAACTGACAGCAATGTCTTTTTTGTCATATTATAACCTCCAGTAAGTTATAATTTAATCAAATGACCCCTTTTCTGGGGTTCTATTTGTTTTCTCATACTCTTCAAGCCTTTTTGTTGCTTTTTTGGCGAATTTACTGTCAGGGTAGTCAGATATCAGTTTTCTAAAATAGGGGAGAGACTGCTCCTGAAGTTTGCTCTGGTAATATGAATCAGCTAAATAATAATAAAGTTTGTCCATCTCTGAAAAATGAGGATATTTCGTAAGGACTTCCTGTAAACGATCTATAGATGCATTATAGGCTCTCACTTGATAATAATGTTTGGCTATAACAAAGGAATGCTTTGCCAATTTCTCTTCACACTGTTTTATTAATTCATTGGCTTGTTCAGCTTCTTCACTGTTTGGATATTTTGTTATCAGTGTTTTAAATTCCTCGAGAGCTGTTACTGTTTTTGTTTGGTCCTTTCCTGGTTTTTGTGCTTTTTTAAAATAAGACATGGCAATGCGGTACTGGGCATAAGGAGCTGAAGGACTGAAAGGAAATCGGGTGATGAATTCTCTGTATTCCGATGCCGCTATGATCATGTTGCCCTCATCTCCTTTGCTGTAATAGGAGTCTGCGATAGCCAGCATAGCTCTTTGGGCATAGAAACTTTGAGGAAAGGCATCAATAACCTGCCTCAGATAAAGCCGTCCTTTTTCAGGATTCTTTTTGATATATTTTTGTCCTGTTTCAAAAAGGGCTTGTTCATTTGAAGCAATGCTGGGATCTATTTCCAGTTCACTTTTTTTACAATTGAGAGCGAATACTGAAATAATAATGACTCCGATCAAAATGTATTTTCTCATAATTCCTTCCTTTTTCAATATATCAATAGTGTAACATATCATTTGAAAGAATAGATTTCTTTTATCCATAACCATTCTTGCTCCAGGCCTTCTTGGAGTGTTGCCCGGGGATGGTAATCAAGGTCTTTTTGGGCTTTGGAAATACTCGCATAGGTGTTTTTGACATCCCCTTTTTGTGGTTCGATATTTTTTATTTTTACTTTTTTCCCGCAGATTTTTTTCAAGAGAGGAAAGACAACGGATAGTTTCTGTTGGTTTCCGCTTCCAAGGTTATAGATTTCCCCGGATTTGCCTTTTTCTGCTGCGGCAATACTGGCATTAACGATATCATCTATATAAGTAAAATCTCTGGTTTGTTCTCCTGAACCGTAAATTTCTACGGGCCTGTTTTCTCCAATGGATTTGAAGAATTTATGAAAAGCCATGTCAGGTCTCTGTCTAGGTCCGTACACAGTAAAATATCTTAGGGAAACAACAGGCACTCCATAGTTTTCATAATAGAGGGAACAGAGATTCTCAGCAGCCAGTTTCGTGACTCCGTAAGGAGAGTGAGGGAACAAACAGCTCGTCTCTTTCATGGGAAGCTCCGGAGTGTTTCCGTAAACGGACGAAGATGAGGCATACACGATCTTTTTCATGTTGCCTTTTTTGCAGGCTTCGAGAATTTTCTGTGTGGATTCAATGTTGTTTTTTGTGTAGGTCGCAAAATAATCGCCCCAGCTTGCCCGGACTCCGGCCTGCGCAGCAAGATGAAATACCGTAACGCTTTTTTCTATGTATTTGTTGATGTTGATATGGTTTATGTCTCCTTTAATAAACTCAAATTTTTGTTTTCCTAAAAGAAAGGAGAGATTTTTTTTCTTGAGCTCTCTTGAATAATAATCAGTAAAGGAGTCAATTCCAATGACAGAAAAGCCGGAATGGAGCAGCTTTTCACATAAATGTGATCCGATGAATCCTGCCGCTCCTGTGACCAAACAGTTCATTTTTGATTATATTTCTGTAACCTATTTTTTATTTTCCCCAGTGTTTCTAAAGGGTTTTTACTGTTATAGACAGCTGAACCTATGACGAGGATATCAGCCCCGCTTTTTACTACTCTTTCCATATTTTCAATTTTGACTCCGCCGTCGACCTGGATTTTCACATCAAGCTTTTGCCCGTTTATCCAGTTGTTCAGTTGTGATATTTTATTAAAACAGGACTCAATGAATTCCTGGCCTCCCCATCCTGGATTGACTGACATAATAAGAACATAATCAACCTCTGTAATGATTTCATTCAACATATGTATGGGAGTCGCTGGATTGAGAACCACTCCGGCTTTTTTGCCGAGCTGTTTGATCATGGTGATATCCTTATGAGCATGGACTGTGGCTTCGATCTGGATGGATATCCAATCAGCTCCGGCTTTGCTGAATTTGGGTATCATCTCTCGGGGATTATCGACCATAAGATGCACATCCAGAGGCAGATCGGTAAGTTTACTTATGTCTTCGACAAGTTTGGGGCCAAATGTCAGATTTGGGACAAAATGTCCGTCCATAATATCGATATGGATGACATCAGCGCCTCCTTTGTCTGCAATTTTCACGGCTTTTCCCAGATTGGCATAGTCGGTGGAAAGAATTGACGGGGCGATTTGAACCATTATCTGCTGACCTCCAAGGATATGATATTTCTTTTTCTTATCTGAGTACCTTGGCTTGGATTTTGATTGATTATGATTCCTGACCTCAGTCCTGGATAATAGGAACGCCTGATATCTCCTATGCGGAATCCCATTTCTTTTAATTTTTCGATGACCTTTGAAGCCTGCTTTCCAAGAAGGTCCGGCATCAGATATTTTTCTTCTAAACTCCCCTGGCTTACCAGCAGGTCAACACTCGAATGAACCGGGACTTCTGTTTGCTCCGGAGGGTATTGACTGATCACTCTTCCCGCAGGAAAAGCAGATGTGTGAACGTGGGATATGTTCCCTTTTACAAGACCCACATTCTGGAATATGTCATCCACGGATTGAAGGTCTTTTCCTGTCAGTTTTGGAACTTCGAATTTTTCCAGACCGGCGCTCAAGACTACTTTGACTATTTTATTAAGCTTGACTTTTGATTTGGCCGGAGGGTCCTGAGAAATGATTTTTCCTCTTTCAAAGTGTTTGTCCAGCTCAACGCCGCTTTTGACTATGGAGAGCTTTTTTTCCTGGAGTAAGTCTTTGGCTTCATCAAGTGTCTTGCCTGTAAGGTCTGGAATATTGGCCATTTCACCGGCTACCGTGATTTTGTAAGCCAGTGTGGCGGAGAGAAAAAAAAGGTTTAAAAATATGAGGATAATTACTAATATTTTATAGTATTTATTTATCATTTTATATCATATTCATGAATAATCCCTGTTGACGAGGAATCAACTTAATCTATACCATAGATTAATAACCAAGTAAACATTAAAAGTGTTGCCATTCCGGTCAATTTTCGTTTTAAATATATTTTACAAACCATTCAATATTGAAAATTTTGGATATAAGGTCTAAAGTAGGAACAGACCGGGAGGAGCCGTGATGAAAAAATATTCAGATTTTCGTTCAGATACCGTTACCAAACCCACACCCGAGATGCGAAAAGCCATGGCCGAAGCTGTGGTGGGGGATGATGTATTAGGAGATGACCCTACGGTAAAGAAGCTGGAATCTCTGGCAGCAGAGTTGATGGGAAAGCAGGCTGCCCTGTTTGTTCCATCCGGGACCATGGGGAATTCCATTGCCATAAAAGCCTGGACCCGTGAGCTGGACGAGGTGATCATAGAAGCCCGCTCGCATATCTATAATATGGAATCCACTCATATGACTTTCATTTCACGGGTATCTCCCAGGGTGCTCTCATCTCACAGAGGCGCTATGGATCCGGAAGAAATCGAAAAAAACATAAAGAAGCCATCCGTACACCTGCCCAGGACCTCCCTTATATGCATAGAAAACACCCACAACAACTGGGGAGGCGCTGTTGTCCCTATAGAAAATATGAGAACCATAAGGAAAATTGCGGACAAACACGGAATTAAGGTCCATCTGGATGGAGCCCGCATATTCAATGCCAGTGTGGCATCCGGGATTCCGGTAAAAGATTATACGGAAACAGCGGATTCAGTTATGTTTTGTCTTTCAAAAGGACTATCCGCTCCCATCGGATCTATTCTGGCAGGATCCGGGGATTTCATAGATTTTAGCTGCAGGATCCGAAAAGCTCTGGGAGGAGCCATGAGGCAGGTTGGGGTCATTGCTGCCCCTGGTATTATTGCCTTGGAAAAAATGGTCTCAAGGCTGAAAGAAGACCATAAAAGGGCCAAAAAATTGGCTCTCGGCATATACCGGCTTCCCGGAATAAAGTTAGATCCGGAGGATGTTGAAACGGATATCATTATTTTCGGAGTCGAGCATCCTCACTTATCTGCTGCGGATTTATTGAAGAAGCTTGAACAGAAAGGGATTTTGGCTCTTTCTGTTCCTCAGGGGATCCGTTTTGTCACCAATAGGGGCATCGATGACGAGGATATAGAGAGAACCATCACCGCCTTTACCAACATCCTCCATTCATAAAAGCTGCCGATAACATATCTATACTCCTGACTTTCATCAGGCAAGCTGGTTCTTCAGCCCGCTGATTTTTCCCAGCGAGTAAAATCAGCTTATTCCTCGGCTCGCTCTCCTCTGCGAGGAACCATGCCCGCTCGCCTCCGGATGACTTCAGAACCAGCCAGCC
>CAZUXT010000015.1:0-68127 GCA_964624145.1 uncultured Eubacteriales bacterium
TTGATTTGTCAAGTAATATTTTCTCCGGGTTGCAAATAAAATCAGTTATTCACTCGTACCGCAGCGAATCCACCGGGTTGGCTGTGGCGGCTTTGATGGTCTGAAAGCTGACAGTCAGCAGGGCAATCACGAGAGCTGCGAAGCCGGAGAGAATAAAAATCCAAATACTCAAAGTGGTCCGATAGGCAAAATTCTGCAGCCATTTGTTCATTGCAAAATAGGCAAGGGGCCAGGCGATGAGACAAGAGATCATAACAACTTTAATAAACTGTTTCGAAAACAGGGTCGTCATGTCCGTGACGCTGGCGCCGAAGACCTTGCGAATTCCGATTTCTTTTGTTTTACTTCTGGCAGAGAGGGAGGCAAGACCGCCCAATCCTATGCAGGAGAGAAATAGAGCCAATACGGTTGATGTCTTGATAGCGGTAAAAAGTTTTTGCTCGTACACATACTGTTCATGGATGATGTCTTCCACAAAGGTATAAGAAAACGGAAATCCTGGCGAGAATTTTCCCCACTTTTTCTTAATGAAGGCCAGGGTATTCACCGTGTCATCAGGATCGATCTTAATGGATATGTATCGGTGCCCCCAGGGATTGAATTCTATTGACAAAGGCAGGATAGCATTGTGGAGAGATTCAAAATGGAAATCTTTGACAATCCCGATAATAAATCCTTCTTTATTGGCGAATCCAAAACGTTTTCCTATAGGTTCTTCTATTCGCATGAGACGTGCAGCCGTTTCATTGATAATGAATCCTTGATCCGCATCCGTACCGCTTTCCCGCACAAAATTTCGTCCATTTATGATTTCGATATTGTAAAAATCTAAAAAACCGTAGTCCACATACAGTCTTTCAAATGGAATGCTCTGTCCTTCCGGCTGTCCTTCCCAGAAAGGTTCTGCACTTGATCCGATTGAAGTAGGGAGATCACGTGAGGATGTGACTTCTATGATACCCGGGTATTGGATGATCTCATTTTTCAAGGGTGCATAATTTTTTAGGATTGTTTCGTTCTTTACCTCAAGGGCTATAATATTGTCCTTAGAATAGCCTAACTCTTTCTTTTCGATTAAGTTCATTTGGCTTGACATGGTTAACACACATATGGTGAGTACGATTGAAATGGCAAACTGAAAAAAGACCAGGCTATTTCTTAAAAAGGATGTGTTTTTTGAGCGGAATGATACTCTGTCTTTTAAAATATTAACTGGTTTAAATGAAGTCAAAAAAAGTGCCGGATAACTGCCGGATACCAGGCTGATGAAAAAAATCAATCCAAGTATAGCCATGATGGTATTCACGTTTTTTAAAAGAGCAAACGAGAGGTTCCTATCTACATACAATCCAAGAACGGGTAAAAGCAGCTTCAAAAGCAAGAGAGAAAAAAAGAAAGAGATGAATGTGAAGACAATGGATTCCCCCCATATTTGCTTGATCAACTGTGTTCTTCTTGCGCCGACGATTTTTCTTATGCCGACTTCCCTGGTTCGGTAAGTAGAGAGGGCGGTTGAAAGATTTATGTAATTAAAACAGACAATAATCATGATCAAGAATCCGATGGCCGAAAATATATAGACTGTCTTTATGTCTGCTTTCCTGCTGTCAAAGACATCAAAGCTGGAAAAAAGATGAATTTTTGTCAGAGGTTGTAAACGAAAATCGTATGGATAATCCGGTGCAACATGTTTGTATAAATAATTTCTGAACTTATCTTGAAGCACGTCTGGATTGCCATCCGGCTGAAGTTGAACATAGGTCACATAAGCAAGATTGCTCCAATCGATTGAAAGCCAGTCTTTTAGGGTCGAAAAGGAAGCAAGGTAATCGAACGATAAATGGGAATTTTCAGGAATCTTTTCAAACACTCCTGTAATCATATAATCATGGGATAATCCGGCTTTGTAATCGAATGTAATGGTTTGGCCGACTGGATTTTTATCTCCAAAAAGCGCGGTTGTCATCTCTTCGGTCAGAATGACAGAATAGGGCTCTGATAAAGCTGTGCTGGCATCTCCGGCTTTAAGGGGAAAATCAAAAATATCCAGTATCTCCTGATCCGCGTAATAAAAAAGTTGGTTATCAAAGCGCTTTTCTTTCAAGCTCACAAGTCCGGTTCTCGTCTTCAATCTTGCCGATTTGACAATTTCTGGGAAGTTTTCCTTTAGAGCCGGTCCCAGCATGGACGGTGTGGCACGGAATAAATCCGATCCCCAGGGAGCCTCTTCAGGAAATTTTGTTAAAACCCTGTAGGTGTTATTCGCATGCTTATGAAAGCGATCATAGCTGAATTCATATTGAATGAATATGAGGATTGACAACAAGCATGTTAGTCCTACAGTAAGCCCGATCAGGTTGATGAAAGAATAAGATTTGTATTTAAGCATATTTCTTAAAGCGATTTTCAGATAATTTTTAAACATGACAAACCTCCAGTAGAGAATATCTTTTATAAAAACAGGCAGCGACCGCAGAAGATGGGTCCAGTACCAGAACCAAGCCTGAACATATCCTTTGGTTTCATAAATAAAGCTGAACTCTTCATCAAAATCGCCGCGCAGATGAGGATTGACGTCGTATCTGGCGAAAAGCCTGAGAAGCCAGTCTCCGAATTTTGGAAATTTAGATCGAGGCGGTTTCATTTGCTTTGTTTTTCAAAAGAACAGGGTTTGAGACCAGCCCAGAGCTTTTGGTTTAGGACGCAAGCCGCTTTTAAGGCCATAGGCATTATCCTTCAGCTCCCAGATGGAAAGGAGAAGGATCTCCTCGATTTTTGTCAGATCTTTCATGTCACATTCCTATCGATATACTGCTTTACAGTATATTAGACGTGATGTCAAGCAGAAAGGTTGCCTTTTTTTAAAATAATTTTATGAAGGGGGATTTTTTGAGTCGTTATTTTTCACTCATACCGGAGTGAATCCACAGGATTGGAGGTGGCGGCTTTGATGGTCTGATAGCTGATAGTGAGCATCGCAATAGCCAAAGCTGTCAGTCCAGAAATGATAAAGATCCAAATACTCATATCAGTCCGATAGGCAAAGTTCTGCAGCCATTTGTTCATAGCAAAATAGGCAAGAGGCCAGGCGATGATGTTGGCCATCAATACCCATTTGATGAATTTCGTTATCAGTAGCCCTACGATGCCCTGTACGGAAGCCCCCAGTACTTTCCGGATCCCGATTTCCTTTGTCCGCTGTTCTGTGGCGAACGAGATGAGACCAAAGAGTCCCAGACAAGCAATTATGATTGCCAGGATGGAAAAAGACCCGAAAATGGTAAACATTCTTTGTTCTGTTTTATAGGCTTTTTCGAATAAATCATCAAAAAAGGAGTAAACAAAGGGGTATCTTGGAGAGAATTTTTTCATGATGCCTTTCACATAGTCAATGGTGGCAGGAATGCTGGCGGATTTTATTTTGATCGAGATGTAAGAAAAGTCACTTTCATCAAGAAATATATAGAGCGGGTCAATCGGACTGTGCAAGGAATGCAGATGAAAATCTTCGATAATCCCTACGATTTTTCCGGTATCACCTCTCCAGTGAGCGATTTCCCGGCCAATAGGTGATTCCCACCCAGCGGCCTTAACAGCAGCTTCATTGATCAAGAATGCACCATTTTTATCCGAGGGAAAATCCTCGGAGAAAGTTCTTCCCTCGACAATTTTTATGCCAAAAAGATGAATAAAGTCATAGTCTGCCGTATTGTAATAGATGGCAATATCCGAATCAGGATCCGTGTTAAGCCAATCGGGATGTGTGAAGGTATCAATATTGTTCGGTAAGCTGTCCGAGGTTGAAACACCTAAAACATCTGAGGATCGCAGTAATTCTGTCTTTATTGTTTTGATATTCTTGCGGACAGCTCTGTCATGAACGCTTATTGTAATAATTTGATCTTTGCTGTAGCCCATATCCGTATTCTTGATAAAATGCAATTGCTCCCTGACGATTAAAGTGCAGAAGATGAGAATGACAGTGATTGAGAATTGTATTAGAACAAGAATATTTCGCAGTGATGAGCCTTTGGAGCTCTTTGTGAAAGCTCTCCTGAGAACAGATATCGGTTTGAAACCGGAAATGACCACGGCCGGATAGCTGCCGGCAAATAGTCCGGCAAAGATAGTGATAACAACAAGTCCAAAAAAGAGCTGCAGATTAGCGGCAGGATTTAAACTTAGCTGTCTTTCTACAAGGCGGTTAAAAACCGGTAGGATTATCAGGACCAAAATGATAGATATCATCATGCTCAGAAGCCCCATAGCAACTGATTCTCCTAAAAATTGTTTCATGAGTTGGGCTCGCTTAGCGCCCACAACTTTTCTCATTCCTACTTCCTTTCCGCGCTGTGTTGATCGTGCGGTCGCCAGATTCATGTAGTTTACGCATGCGATAAAAAGAATCAGAAATGCAATGGATGAAAAAAGAAAGATATATTTCACATCATTGTTTGCCTCAATTTCTTGGCGAAGATGAGAATGAAGGTGGATTTTATTCAGGGGCTGTGCTGACCAGGTCGGTATATCACGGCCTTCAACGACAGATTCTTTATATTTGAATTTTTTAATAAATGCAGGAAATTTGTTTTCCAGCGATTCTGGATGGACTCCCTCCTGCAATAGGAAATAGGTATAAACATAATTCTTATACCAACTTGTCCTATCACTTTTTGTTATTTGAAAATAGCTTGTTAAGGGAAGGATAACATCCATTACAAAATGAGAGTTGGGAGGCATATCATGAAAGACACCCGATACTCTATAATCATAACGACCTTGCCCAATGCTCAAGATTTTTTCCATTGGGTCTTTGTTCCCGAAATATTTCCTTGCTGTGCTTTCGGACAACAATATAGCAGAAGGATCAGTGAGTGATGTTTTTGGGTTTCCCTTTATAAAGGGGATAGTGAATATATCAAAGGTCTCAGGATCGGCCCAATAGACTTTATCTTCAAGATAATTTTCTTCCCCGGGGGATACTAAAACATTTTGGCTCATTATGATTCGGGCAGCGGAGATAACCTCAGGAAACTCCTCCATCAATGTCGGACCTAAAGGCGGAGGAGTTACGGCACGCCCTGGTCTTATAACTCTGTATATTCGATTGGAATTTTCGTGATATCTATCAAAACTCAATTCATATTGAACGTATATGGCTATTAAAATAAAAGCCGCCAGACCAACTGCAAGGCCTGTTAAATTAATAAACGAAAAGCCTTTATGCCTTTGAATGCTTCTTAAGGCGATTTTTAGATAATTTTTAAGCATACTGATATCTCCTATAATGGATTTCGCAACTAGACCAGGTAGGGACCGAATGAACTGCCTCCAAAACCAGAAACGGGCGGCTTTTAGGCCTTTTGTACCGAGTATCTCCCCATATACGGATGATGTGTATTCCTTAAAACTCTCTTGCTCCTCCTGATCCATAAATCCCAGGAGAAAATTCAAGGCTTTCTTTTGGTGTCGGTTCAAAGTTTCACTCATATTATTAAAATATTTAATTATATATATAGACTCTCGAAAAACAGAAAGGTTGCCATTTTTTTGAAAATTAAAAAGAAAATAAGAAGATAGGGGAGAGTATCAGATAAAGATGAAGGCTGTTCCCGCTTTCTTCAGACTAAAAATTCATTGGGGACGCTTCTGATCCTTATAATATCAAGGACTTTTTCTCTTATGTCAAAGCCCATGGTGCATTGAACCGGGCACTGTGAGCAATCGCTGCAGAGAATCTGAGAAATATCCAGATGTTCTATCGCTTCCTTTGCTTTTGCAGGTTTTTTATATCCGTATGCATACATATAACTTCTCATAACTGTGGGAATGTCAAAGTCTCCTTTGCATTGGGGAAGACATTTGCCGCAGTGCTGACAGAACAATCCTTCAGAAGAAATGTTTTTATCAAGTCTCAGGTCTTGTTTTTCTTTTGGGGTTAGTGGTAAATCCTCCATGACCGAAAGACCTTCCTGCATTTCGTCTAATGAAGCGAATTCAGGAACAGCGGCATGTACATTTTCATCCTGCAGGACCCATTTCAATGCGGCCTTCATATTGATCATTTCCTTTGTCTTTTGGTCCCAGTAAACTCCGGCTTGGGTTTTCATGGCAATAATACCGATTCCTGCTTTCGCGGCAGCAGAGATTTCTTTTTTTATTTCCTCCCGGTATATTTTTCGAAAATTGTAAGATGTCAAAACAACATCATAAAATTGACTTTCGACAGAAGCATGAAGCACCTCAACTTCGTTCTGGTGAACGGTAAGCCCTATAAACCGAGTTTTACCGCTTTTTTCCAATGATTCCATAGCTTCCAAAAAGGGAGCATGAAAAACAGTCTCTCGTTCGGAAACTCCCATAAGGTAATATATATCTACATAATCCAGATTAAGCCGTTTAAGGCTTGCCTCAAATGAATGGATGATCATTTCCTTGGTGTAGTGCTTTATCTGATCTTGGGGTCTTCTCCACATTGAAAATCCCGTTCCGATAATATAAGAATCACGGGGAATCCCCTTTAAAGCTTTCCCGATCATAGTTTCCTGATTTCCTCTCCCGTATTCAGGAGATGTGTTGATGTGGTTTATTCCTTTTTCAAAGCCTGAGGTAATAAGGCTGGGATGTTCCGGTCCTCCCAGGCCGACTATGGAAAGTTTGAGTCCTGTCCTGCCGAGCTTTCGATAGATGATTTTATCCTTTTTAAGGTTATTTCCAGAGCTGAGCTTTTTATTTGTGAACCTGGGTAAGAAGGCAGCCCCGGTGATTCCCATAATTCCGTTTTTTAAGAAATTCCTCCGGCTGCTGTGATAAATTTGTTTTTTCATGGCTGACTCCTCATGATCCTTTTAAACAATTCGTTTTTTCAGTTGTCAGTTCAGTTTATTTCTGCTTTTCCGCGGTCCAAATCCCTGTCTTTCCCATTTTTTCAATTTCAAACTTTCCTTTCATATGGGATCTATCCTTCACAGCGGCATCAATATCCATGACATAATCCTCATTTTCGAATGTTAAGGATATCTCAAGCATGAGATTGTTTTCTTGGAAGCTTACAATTTTGACTTGATCATAAGGGGTTCCATATTGATCGGAGAAGGTTCCGAAAAGATTCCCTTCTTTTTCTTTAAGCACCAAAGTCAATATATTTTTTGATCCGGGATTATCTTTGTATGCAGCCGGGCCCTTCCAAACACCGACAATATCCTCTATCGTGAATTTCTTCAAAGTCTTGTTTTCGCCTTCTTCCTTCTTTATGAAAACACAGTCGCTGTAGCTGCCCAGAGATTCCCATTGGCCTTTCATCTCATTTTTTGTGATGGCCATTTTAAAAATCATTTGATGTTCGTCCGTAGAGGATTCAACCATTGCTTTAAAGGTCAGTGTGTTGTTTCCATGTTTTGGTTCCATTACATCACAATTGATATATCCCCAGTCGTCGGTTATCTTCCCTGATATGACTCCGTTTTCCTCTTTGAGCAGCAGAGTAAGCTCCATTTCAATATCTATCCCCCCTATGTATATGGTGCTTTCCCACGTCCCTGTCAGATCAATTTTTTCCTCAGATACTGCTGGAATGGAAACTAAAGTAAATAGGGCAAGAAACAGTACGGTGAATAGAGATTCCTTCATTACTTCCTCCTTTTTTTAATTACAAGCCTGACAGCACACAAACCAAAATCAGTGATTTAATATAAGAGACGTATCCTATTGAAAAAAAGTTCCCCTCTTTTTAACAAAAGGTTCCCCTCCCTTTTTATTCACTCGTAGCGGAGCGAATCCACCGGGTTGGCTGTGGCAGCTTTGATGGTCTGAAAGCTGACGGTCAGCAAAGCAATCATCAGTGTCAGAGCTCCTGCCAGAACAAATATCCACAAGCCGATGTTGATGCGATATGCAAAATTCTGCAGCCATTTGTTCATGAAATAATAAGCAACAGGCCAGGCGATGCAGTTGGCTATCAGAATCCATTTTGTAAACTGCCTGGAGAGTAAGAGTGCGATTCCTCCCACCGATGCTCCGAGAACCTTGCGGATACCGATTTCCTTAGTCCGTGTTTCTGCCGCGAATGAAGCCAATCCCAACAGCCCCAGATAGGCTATGAATAATCCCAGGAAAGTAAAGATCCCGAATACATTCCCTATCTGCTCATCCTCCCGGTACTGACGGTTAAAGTCTGTATCCAGAAAAAAGTGCTCGAAAGGATGGCCCGGCCACAAAGATTTCCACTGAGACTTGACAAAATCCAGATTCTCATTCAAGTCAGTGATATTTATGGAGAGAGTGATGTACTTGAAAGTCGATGGCAAAAATTCCATGACCAAAGGTTCTACTTCAGATTGAAGACCACGATAATGAAAATTCTTAGTCACACCGATGATCGGATTCACCCGTCCTCCATACCCTGTTCTCACCCGCATTCCGAGCGCTTCCTTGGGATGGCTCCAGCCAAAGGCTTTAACTGCCTCCTCATTAATAAGAAAAGCTCCCATGAGGTCTGTCTTTATCTCTTTCTGAAAAGCTCGTCCAGCAACGATTTCGATTCCATAATCCAGGACAAAATCATCATCAAAATACATATGGAACATCGATTGATTTTTAGTGTCATCTTCCCCGACTAGACTAACAAAATAGTTAGACACTCCTCGCCCCGGAACATTGGAGGATACCGTGACTCCGGTGACAGAAGAATGCCTGGAAAACATGTCTTTCACCGATGCGAAATTTTCTTGGATGTCAATCCCCCCTCTGAGAGGGAGAATGAGTTTCTGCTCTTTTTTGAATCCCAAGTACTGGTTTTTCATGAAGATGAACTGCTTGTACATTGTAATAGTCCCGATAATCAGCATGACTGAAATCGCAAACTGGACGACCACAAGAACCGTCCGCAACGCTAAACTGCGAGAGCCAGTCCGCTGAATTCCCTTGAGTGTCACAACCGGTCTGAAAGCTGAAAGCACAAGCGCGGGATACAGGCCTGAGGCTATCCCCACGAGGAATGCACCGCCGATGAGGAAGAGCAGCACCCAAGGCATAAAAAGCGCATCAAAGTTCAGGGATATTCCTGCCAAATCTTTTAACAGGGGAACCGCAAACCTGGCAATGATCATTGCCAGGCCTAACGACAGATACGCCACCAGCAGCGACTCTCCCAAAAACTGGCCGATGAGCTGAAGCTTTTGAGCGCCCACAACCTTGCGCAAGCCGACTTCTTTAGCTCTGTTCGCGACGCGTGCAGTGGAGAGATTCATGAAGTTCAGACAAGCAATGATGAGGATGAAAAGCCCCACAAAGGAAAAAATAGTGATATAAACAGGATTTCCCGGAGGCTCAATCTCATACTGGAGATGAGAGTGGAGGTGTATACTGGCTAGCGGCTGCAGGAAGTAATGATCAATCTCTCCCCAGCTCTTCAGCTGTTCTCCAATATATTTATAGTCAAGACGGCTGACTTGTTGGGAAAATTCCTGAACATTCACACCAGGCTTTAGCTTTAGATAGGTATAAAACATGGTCGAATGCCAGTTGGACATCTCATTCCAGTCTTTGAGCGTCTCTAAAGAAGCGATCAGATCATACTTCAAATGCGTATTTTCCGGGCAATCCTTCACTACTCCTGTTATCTCGTATTCCTGCTGATTGATCTCCAGAGTGTCTCCAAGGGGATTGGCATTGCCGAAATACTTAATCGCTATCCTCTGTGACACCACCAGCGTATTCGGCCGGGTCAAGGCTCTCTGCTGATTTCCCTGGATAAACTGAAAAGTCAAAACATCAAACAGTTCCTGGTCCGCATACATGAAACGGTCTTCATAAAAGAATGTGTCTTTCTTCCTAACCAACTGTGTGCCTGTAAAGGTAAATGCCCGGGCAACGTATTCCACCTGAGGATAATCGGATTTTAATGTTGGAGCCACTATGGGTGAAACTGGAACAAAAAAACGGTTTGCGGTTTGAGTGCGGCTTTCTAACACAATCCGATTTACCCTTTCGACATCCTTATGATACTTGTCATAGCTTAATTCATTCCGGATATAGAGGAAGATGAGGAGGCAGCAGGCTATGCCGATAGCGAATCCGGCAATGTTGATAAAAGAATATCCCTTGTGCCTTTTGATGTTTCTAAACGCCACTTTCAGATAATTTTTAAACATGACAAACCTCCAATGGATGGATTCTTTTATAAACGTGGGGACGGCTTTGATCACTTCCCATAAGAGCCATATTTTTGCCAGTGAAGCACCACGTTCCTGACATATTGACAAATAAATCTCTTCGATATCGCCTGCTCTTTCTTTATATGCTTCCTCATCGAGCACTAATTTAAAGACTATGCTGGCGAATCGCGGAGGAGACTTGCTATTCTTGGCTATTTTTTTTCTTTTGAATTCCATAAGATTTCCTTGGCACCGACCCATATTTTCTGGCGGGATTCATGAGTTTTGATAAGTATTTGTCTTCCTTCTGATGTAACTTCATAGAAATATTTACTCTTGCCTCCTCGTTTTGATGAAGGCTCTCCCTTTGTTCTTTTTACCAACCCTCTTCTTTTCAGGTTTTCAAGAGGGGGATAAATAGAGGCGAAAGACCACTTTTCATTTGCATCTTTAAGGATTTGTTCTCTGATACTTACACCATAAGCCTCATCCTCAAGCTTGAGGATGCTGAGCAGTATGATTTCTTCAGTACGTGATAAGAGTTTCATGTTTTCCTCATTATATAAATATCAAAATACGATATTTATAATAACAGACGTTCAAACAAACAGAAAGGTTGGAAAAATTATTGTTACTACAGTTAGAAGCAAATCAGCTTGTCTGGATAATTCATAAATTATCCAGGCTCCTTTGAATTATTCATACCTGAGCGAATCCACAGGGTTGGCTGTGGTTTAAAGAGATCTGAATAAAAAAAATAGCAACCTTTTTAATCGAATTGACGTTTTTATTATAAAGTCGTACGATATTATCGTACTGAAAGTAAAATAAATTAAGGAGATGTGAATTGAAATTTCTATCCATCAATGAACAGATTTTTCTCATAGCCATATGGTGGCTCAAAGATGAGGCTTATGGAGTCAAAATCAGAGAAAAAATCAAACAGATGACAGGCAGGGCCTATACCTTCGGCACTCTGTACAACACCCTGGATAACCTGGCAAAAAAAGGGTATTTGACTTCCCGGCCGGTTCAAATCCTTAATCAGGCGGGAGGAAACAGAAGGGTCTACTACACGCTCACCAAAGCCGGCCTTGAATCTCTGAATGAAGCCCGGAAACTCCAGAAAGCCATCTGGAAAGATATGGAAGAATTTGCTTTCTGAGAAAAGAAAATGAACACATCTATAGGTCCTTCTCCTCCCCGGCCAGCGGTTTGGCTCGTCAAGCGTCTTGAACGGTACCAAACAGACCATGCCATGGTGGAAGACATGCACGAAGTATTTACCATGATCTGCCGGGAGCAGAGCTATTTTAAAGCCTGTCTCTGGTATTGGGGCCAGTCTTTGGATGCAGTCATCAAAAACACAGTTTTTAATCTTAAATGGAGGTTTGTCATGTTTCGAAATTATTTGAAAATTACTTTTAGAAACCTACGGAGACAAAAATCCCATTCGATGATCAATATTTTTGGATTATCAATTGGATTGGCCTGCACAATTTTAATTTTATTGTTTGTTAAAGATGAGCTTTCATATGACCGATTTCATGAGAATCTCCATTCCATATACCGTCCATTGATCCGCTTTCACAATCCGGATGGGAGTGTGAGATGGCAGGGAGGGGCCGTGCATGTTCCGCACGGGCCGGCTCTAAAAGAGTATTTTCCTGAGGTCAAGCGATATGTCAGAGTTTTTCCTCAGGAATTCATTGTGAAAATTGGAGATCTTATCGAGGAACAGGAGATCACAATGGTCGATGCGGAGTTTTTTGAGATGTTTTCCTTTCCTCTTGTCCAAGGACACCCAGCTTCGGTCTTATCTGATTATTCATCCATTGTGCTCTCTAAATCCTTTGCAAGGAAGTATTTTGGCAGTACGGATCCGGTTGGAAAGACTATGACTTTGATATCAGGCGATCATAGGAACGACTTTGTGGTATCCGGAGTGGCGGAAAATCCTCTTTCCAATTCTTCAGTGACCTTCAATCTGTTGATAAATTTTGAGAGTTTCAGACTGTTTGGAGGCGCGGACAGACTGACAGATTGGTATAGTCTAAAAATGTCATGGAAGACCTATATCCAACTCTTTGACGGGAAAACGGCAGAGGCTATTGAGGAAAGATATCCTGAATTTGCCAAGAAATATTATGCGGCTAACTTTGACCGCGAGATCTACAAGCAGTTTGAAAATTCCCCGGAAAACATCAATCCCATATCTTTCGGCTTGCAGCGGATGAGAGATATTCATTTTGATCCGGGTGCTACAGAAAACGTGAGCCTGCTCCCGGTCACTATTTTGGGAGGGATTGCGTTCATCATCCTTTTTATTGCAGGGATCAATTTTGTCACGCTGTCTATCGGAAATGCCTCAAAACGATTTACCGAACTCGGGATTCGCAAGGTCGTGGGTGCTGAACGCCGGCAGCTTATGCTGCAGTATTGGAGTGAATCAGTGGTTTTGACCGGATTGTCTTTTGTCATAGGTGTTGGACTGGCCTGCATGTTTCTTCCCGCATTCAACCGTGTGACCATGAAATCTCTGCATACAGGTGTTGTTTTTACGCCCCTTAATGTGGGTGTTCTTATCTTACTCACTTTGATCCTCGGACTGAGTGTGGGCAGCTACCCGGCAGTGGTTCTTTCGCGGTTTCATCCTGTGGATATTTTCAGGGGAAAAATGAAAATCAGCGGAAAGAATATTTTTACACGAGTTCTGGTGATTTTGCAGTTTGCATTGTCTGTTTTCTTCATCATTTCGACTATAATACTGGGGCAGCAGATAAATTTCATGGTCAATAAAGACCTTGGATTCAATAAAAATAATATAATCATCGTTAATAATATTGATGGAAAAATATATGACCGATTGAAAAACCGCCTATCCAACATCTCCGGGATCAAAGGGATTACAGGCGCTCTTGCTTCTTTAGATGGGAAAGATAATTATTTCTATGAATTTACTTATCGGGATAAGGAACATGAATCTGTGTGGTTTAATCGTATTGATGAGGATTATTTCAAAACTCTTGAGATCGATCTTCTCCAGGGAAGAAATTTTTCCCAGGAGATGCAAACCGATCCTCTTTCTGTGGTTGTGAATGAAACCTTGATAAAAAGATTTGAAATAACGGATCCGATCGGGCAAAGAATTGAACTAAGTGGCAACTTTTTTCCAATCATCGGGATTGTTCATGATTATCACGTAGATAGAAAAGAAATGGAGATCAGGCCCGCTGTTCATATGTTCAGTTCCGACCATAGGCATTTCACTCGCATGATGATCCGTGTGTCCTCTTCTGAAATATCGGGAATTCTTGCGGAGATACAATTGGCATGGAAAGAATTACAGATAGACAAACCGTTTTCCTATTCTTTCCTGGATGAGGTAATTGGTGCACAGTATCTCAAAGAAAAGAGATGGAATAGAATCGTGGGATATTCATCTGTTTTAGCGGTTGTGGTTGCGTGTCTGGGAGTTTTCGGTCTTACCTCTATCACCATAAGCCGGAGAACTAAGGAAATCGGAATTCGTAAGGTTCACGGCGCGTCTGATTTCAGTGTATTAATGCTTCTTTCTCGTGAGTCAGTGGCTTGGGTGTTGATGGCCAATCTGATCGCTTGGCCTGTGGCAGCATATTCCATGCATAAGTGGCTGCAGAGCTTCGCTTATAAGATCCGTCTTTCGCCGATTATATTTCTGACGGCAGCTTTATTCATGCTTTTAGTGGTGCTGTTGACAACATGGATTCAGACCATCAAAGTTGCCCGTGCCAATCCAGTGGATTCGCTGCGGTATGAATAGCTACTAGTGAGTAAAGATCAAAATATAGGAGAATTTAGAAGGAGGTTATATCCATGAAAAGATTATTCAATATCTTCATTTTGTTTTTCTTTTCTCTCATCGTGCTTCATTTGCCTCTCACTGCTTTTGAGGAAACCAAGGCAGATCCTCTAGAGGATTTCGATTTGTTTGTAACTGAGGTGATGAGAGACTGGAATGTTCCAGGGTTAGCCATTTCCATCGTCAAAGATGGGAAGCTGCTGTATGCCAAAGGGTTTGGTTTTCGGGATGTCGATAGGGGCCTGGAGGTAACGCCAGACACCTTGTTTGCCATCGGTTCCTGTACCAAGGCCTTCACGGCCACAGCCATGGGCATTCTTGTCGATGAAGGAAAGCTCGATTGGGATAAACCAGTGAGAGAGTACCTCCCAACATTCAAGCTTGAAGATCCCTTCGCGACTGACCGTATGACTCCCCGCGATCTGGTCTGCCATCGTTCGGGTTTGCCCCGTCATGATTCGGTGTGGTGGCACTCTTCGGCTTCACGCAAAGAACTCTTCGACCGGCTCCAGTATCTCAAACCCAGCAAGGATTTCCGAACGGTTTTTCAATACCAGAACCTTATGTTCGTGACAGCCGGTTATCTGGTCGGACAGATTGCAGGCGTTTCCTGGGAGGATTTTGTCCAGAAACACATTTTAGATCCTCTCAACATGACAAAAAGCAATTTTTCCGTGGAGATCTCAAAAAAGGCCTCTGACTTTGCACGTCCCTACATGAAAAGGAAAGAAAAGGTCGTAGAAATTCCTTTCCTTAATGTTGACTCCATAGGTCCTGCAGGCTCGATAAATTCCAGTGTCAGGGAAATGGCCAACTGGATTCTGCTCAACTTGAACAAAGGGAAGTTTGGCGATAAACAAATTGTTTCCGAAAACAGCCTCCGCGAGGTGCAGTCTCCCCAGATGATTGCCTCGAAATCCATCTCGGATGAGGAACTGTTTTATTGGATGTATGGGATGGGATGGGAGATTACGTCGTACAGAGGTCATTTGTATCTATCCCACGGCGGAGGCATCGCCGGATTCTCTGGCAGTGTATCCTTGATGCCAAAGGATCAAATCGGAATCTGCGTCCTGACCAACTTCAGAGCGGATCCTGTTCGCGAGATTGTGTCATTTAATGCTTATGACCGTCTCCTCGGTCTTAATGAGGTCCCCTGGAATAAGCGTAATCTGGATCAGAGAAAAAAAGCCCAGGAAAAAGCAAAACAAACAAAAAAAGACTTAGACCGAAAACAAAACACCCAGCCCTCCCATCCGCTTGACGAATACGCAGGAGAATACAGCCACCCAGGTTACGGCCTCTTTTTGATTACCGAGGAAGACGGACAGCTAAAGGCCGTGCACAATTCCATCGAGTATGTATTAAGCCACTACCATTACGAAATTTTTGAGGGGAAGAATGAGAAGTGGGGCATTACGCGGAAGATAGCCTTTTTCTCAGATAAAAAGGGGAATATTTCGAAGATTGCTGTTCAGTTTGAGCCGGCAGTAGATGATATCGTTTTTATACGCAGGCCGTCCGAGAAGATGAGGGATAAGGAGTTTCTGAAGAAATTTGTCGGTGAGTATGTATTCGAGTCTCAAAATGTTCTCATTATCGCTTTAAGAGAAGATAAAACGTTGACTCTGAATGTTCCGGGAAAGCCAGCCTATGAACTGGTCCCTTACAGAGGGATAGAATTTATCTTGAAGGATTGGAAGCGTTACAGCATCGAGTTCGTTCTGGATGAATCCGGGAAAGTGATCGCGCTAAAAAGCAAACAGCCCAACGGCATTTTTACGGCGAAGAAGAAAAGATAAAAGCTCTTTAAAGTGAGGGAGTTTATGCATTTTTTCAGATTTAGAAGTTATCTAAAAATCGTTTTAATAAATATCAAAACCAATTTTAAGGAGGAGTTATGAAAAAGAATTTAATTCTAGTATCAATTTTTTCTCTATTCCCTATATTCGTTTATTCACAGTCATCGGTAAATGCTGGGGATATTATTGAAAAAATCAATAATGGTGTGGAAGTTCACTATGAGAATATCACCATAACAGGCAAACTTGATTTTTCTGCGATTGAAGATGTGATGGAGGATAAAGGCAAGCCATGGTCGGGTTTTCCTAAACTTTATATTTGTCATGTAAGAATTCCAGTAAAATTCTATAATTGTCTATTTAAGGATGATGTTGTGGGTCATATTCATAATGGTAAAGAGGAAATGTATAAGACTGTTTTTTATGATGAAGTCGTATTTGACAGCTGCCAATTTAACGGTGAATTTTCATTTCGTCATTCCGATTTTAAAAAGAGAGTCAGCTTTAAAAATACGGTATTTGATGACTCTGCTGTTTTCAGACATGTAAGTTTTGATGACTCTGCTGTTTTTACGGGATCTTCCTTTAATGATGATATGGATTTCAGACACACAGATTTTAATGGCGATGCTTATTTCGAAGAATCACTATTTGAACATGATGCAGACTTCAGACATACTAACTTTTGTGGAAAAATTGAATTTGATAAAGCCATATTCAATAGAACTGCAGATTTTGGACACACAGATTTTCCCAAACGTCCGGATTTTTCAGATGTGAATTTTTTTGGGCGTGCTGATTTCAAGCATGCAAATTTTAAAAATGGAGTTGATTTCAATAAAGCAGTTTTTAACAGTCTGGCTGATTTTGGTTATACACATTTTGAGGAACCGGTTAATCTTGATAAGGTGGAATTTAACGATGATCTTGATTTTTGTCATTCAACTCTCGGCAGCAGCTCAATAATAAAATATTTGTTTAAAAAGAAAAAAAGGACCACACCGTAATGTCATCACGAGGAGCGAAGCGAGCTGTGATCTCATTGTGCTTCGTAACCAGATGAGATGGCTTCATCACTTCGTTCTTCGCCATGACATAGTAATCTTGACTCGTGAATAATCCAGGATAATCTGTATTATTCATAAAGTTGCCAACCTTTTGACTATCCTTTGCGTCTAGTATATAAATGCAATTTGCATATTAATGAAAGGAAATATCAATGATACTCTTATCCAGGGCCGAAGAAATCATTCTCTTAGCTGTTTATAAACAGAGAGGCAATGCCTATGGAGTGACCATAAGGGAACAGATTTATAAAGATATCAGAAGGCATTGGTCCTTTGGCGTCATTTACAAAACTTTGAAGAAGATGAAAGCTAAAGGATATGTCGAAAAGATCTCGAGTGCTCCTGTTTCAGAGCGGGGGGGACGAAGAAAATACTTTTACGAACTCACTCCTGAAGGCATCTCTGCTCTGGAAAAAATAAGGAGTGTGCATTCTTCTCTTTGGAATGGGATTCGAATGCTGTCAATCGAACAGAAGGCCAAGTAATGAAAAATAAAAAAAAGAATCCTCCTTTTATTCCCTATATGCTGCTCAGGATTTTACTTAGGGGAGAGGATTTTTATGAATTCACTGAAGATATCCATGAAGTCTATCGATACATGATGGGGAGCAAGCCGGGACAGAGGACAAAGGCCTGGTACTGGTTCAGAGTCTTGGAATCCATCCCAGGAATCATTATGGATAAAATCTACTGGAGATTCCTTATGTTTAAAAATTATTTGAAAATTTCCGTTAGAAATATGAAAAGACACAAAGGGTATTCATTTATCAATATTGCAGGCCTTGCGATAGGTATGGCAGCATTCCTTTTGATTTCCTTGTACGTGCAGCATGAACTGAGCTTTGACAGGTATCATGAGAATGCGGGCAGGATATTCCGCGTGATAAAAGAAGAGGGAAGCAGTACGGGAAATGACCGGTCAGCATTTATTCACAACGCTTTGGGCCCGGCTATGGTCGAGGATTTTCCCGAAGTCATCCGAACGGCAAGGATTTTCAGGTGGCATGTCGGCGAGAAATTTTTTTCTGTCGGTGATAAGGGTCTCTATGAGAGTCTTTATTATGCGGATCCTGCCTTTTTTGAAATATTCTCGATTCCATTTTTAAGCGGGAATGCTGCAACAGCTTTGACCGAGCCCCATTCCATTGTTATGTCGGAACGACTGGCGAGAAAACACTATGGAAATAAGAATCCTGTGGGAAAAATATTAAACCTTCAAGAAGGATCTGAACAAAATGCCTATAAGATTACGGGTGTTTTTAAGGACATGCCGGAAAATTCTCATCTCAGGATGGATTTGGTCACACGACTTGATGAAGACACTTTGCAAGCAGCAGGTGCCTCTCACACCTATGTTCTTCTGAGCAAAGGGAGTGATCCCGAAAGGCTTGAACAAAAGCTGCCAGCCCTGGTAAATAAGCATGATCTCCGCCGCTCATCTGAGGAGAATGCTGACGACAGGTACTTTCTTCAACCTATGACATCCATTCATCTGCATTCCCATCTTAGTGACAACACCCAGTATAGTGATTATTCTGACATCAAATACATATATATCTATTCGTCCATTGCCTTGTTGATTCTGGTTGTTGTTTGTCTGAATTACTGGAACTTATCAGCGGCCCGGTCTTTTCAGCGGTTTAAAGAAGTCGGGATTAGAAAGGTTGTGGGAGCGGACAGGAGGGTATTGATTAAACAGTTTCTGGGTGAATCTCTTTTGGTAACGATATTAGCTCTGGCAGCTTCAGTTGTCCTGGTCGTTATGTTCCTCCCGGTTTTTAAAAATATAATAGGAGTGAAGCTCAGTCTTGATCAGATGGGGAATATTAAATTTTTTCTTGTGATTGTTTTGGCCGTTATTTTTGTCGGCATTGTCGGAGGAGGCTATCCGGCTTTACACCTGTCTTCATTCAGGCCTTCAAATATATTGAAAGGCACATCAAAGAACAGTTTAAGGGGAAACTTGTTGAGAAATATTCTGGTTATCACACAGTTTTCGATCGCTATCATTATTATCATCAGCACACTTGCCATCAAACATCAGATCAATTTCATTAACAAAAAAGATATGGGTTTTGACAGGGAACAAATTTTAGTGTTGAGCAAGGTTAAGTATCATGAGGAAATCCGGGGAAATGAAGAGAGCATTAAAACAGAATTGAAAAGAAATCCGAATATTACGGCTGTATCCTGCTCAGCAGATCTGCCTAATTCCATTATTTCAAGAGGAAGAATAGATTTGCTGGATAAAAATACGGGTGAGCCGGTGCCTTTCAATATCTATACGGTCGATCATGATTTTGTGGCCCTTTACGGGATGGAGATTGTACAGGGCAGGAATTTTTTAAGAGATTTTCATTCTGATTCCATAAGAGAAGTACTCATCAATGAAACAGCAGCAAAAGTCATTGAGGAGGAGTCGCTGATAGGGAAGGAATTCAACTTCTGGGGCAGCCAAACCGGAAGAGTCATAGGGGTCGTCAGGAATTTTCACTCACGCCCTTTGCGTTATCAAATACCCCCGACATTTATAGCTCTGTATCCTGAACATACCAACTACATTTCCATCAAAATAAATACCGTCAATATTCCTGAGACCATATATTATATAAAAGGAACAATGAAAAAATTCGCCCCGCATTATGAGTTTGATTATCATTTTTTCGATGAAATATTCGATAGAGATTACCAGAATGAAAGGATGATGGGGAAGATTTTCAGTTATTTTATGCTGCTGTCTATCATCATTGCCTGTATGGGACTCATAGGCATTTCTACTTTATCCGCTGAACAGCGCATTAAGGAAATAGGGATCAGGAAGGTCCTTGGAGCGTCGATTCCGGGTATTGTGGGCCTTCTTTCCAGGGATTTTACCAAATGCGTTCTCTTCGCCAACATCATTGCCTGGCCGGTCGCCTATTTTATCATGCACAGTTGGCTCCAAAATTTTGCGTATAGGGTAAACCTCGGGATAGGAATTTTTATACTTTCCGGCCTGGCAGCCCTGGCGATTGCCCTGATTACCGTCAGCTATCAGACTATTAAGGCCGCCACAGCCAATCCGGTCGATTCGCTGCGGTATGAATAAAGTGCAATGAAAAAAATGCCAACCTTTTTGATGTCTTTTGCGTCTTTGTATATAAATGCAATTTGCATATAAATAGAGAGAGGTCCGAATGAAAATTAAATTTCTTTCTATATTATTTTGCCTTATCCTTCTTCCTCCCGTTCTTGCTCAAGACAAACCTTCAACGGAGCAAAAAGTAGTCCTTGCCATTCGGGCAAGCGAACCAATCACTATTGACGGTGTACTGAACGAGGAAGCCTGGCAGCAGAGAGGATACTCGGACTTTATCCAATCCGATCCCATAGATGGGGCTCAGCCTTCCGAAAAGACAGAGGTATGGATCGCTTATGATGAAAGAAACCTTTATGTTGCTGTGCGCCTATATGACTCTGAAGCGGAGAAAATCGTTCGCCGGTTGGGCAGGCGGGATGATGACGTGGACTCAGACTGGTTTGTGTTTGCTGTTGATCCTTATTTTGACCGCCGCAGCGGATACCAGTTTGCTGTGAATCCAGCCGGTTCTATTGTGGACTTTACACTTTTTAATGATGAATTGGAGGATGATACCTGGGATGGAGTATGGGAAAGCCGTGCTTCGGTCGATGATGAAGGCTGGAGTGTCGAGATTAGGATCCCTTTTAACCAACTGCGTTTTCCAAAAAAGCAAGAATATATCTGGGGGGTGAATTTTCGAAGGATTATTCTCCGGAATAACGAACGCATGGGATTCGTTTGGATACCCAAAGAAGACAGCGGGTATGTCTCGCATTTTGCCAGACTTGAAGGGATCAAAGATATCCATCCCGGCAGACATATCGAATTCCTGCCTTATACGGTGGGGCAAGCCCAATTCAGTCCCAGGGAGGAGGGAAATCCTTTCCAAACAGGAGAAGAATATACGGGAAACGCAGGATTTGACCTCAAACTGGGACTTAAAAGTAATTTGACTCTGGATGCAACCATCAATCCTGATTTTGGACAGGTGGAGGTGGATCCTTCTGTGATCAATCTCAGTGCTTTTGAAACTTACTATGCTGAGAAGAGGCCTTTTTTCATTGAAGGGGCTAATATATTCAATCAGTTTGGCCAGGGTGGTGCCACTGACCAGATGGGCTTGAGCTGGTCTTATCCGACTTTTTTTTACAGCCGGCGTATGGGACGATCTCCCGGAGGTTCTGTCACAGGGGCGGGATATAGTGATTCCCCTGACCGGACGACCATACTCAGTGCTCTCAAACTGACCGGTAAGATCGGAGAAGGCTGGAATATCGGATCCATAAATGCTCTGACAGCCCGGGAGTATGCTGAGATCGATTATCTTGGGGAAAGAAGCAAGCAAGAAGTGGAGCCCTTCTCTTATTATGGAGTGTTCAGGACTCAAAAGGAATTCAATGAGGGCAAGCAGGGTGTTGGCTTTATTGCGACTTCTGTTGTTCGAGATTTAAGGGATGAGGTTCTCAAAGGGCTTATGAACCGCCGCGCTTTCAGCCTGGGATTGGATGGATGGTCATTCCTGGATAATAATAAAACTTGGGTTTTGAGCGGCTGGTTCGGGGCCACGCATGTTATGGGGAGCAAAGAAGAAATATTGGATTTGCAGAGATCATCCCTTCATTATTTCCAGCGGCCTGATGCCGCTCATCTTCATATGGACTCCGAGGCAAACTCTCTAAGCGGATGGGGAAGCCGTGTCTCTCTTATCAAACAAAAGGGACGTTTTTGGTTCAATACGGCTTTAGGGATTCTTTCCCCGGGATTTGATCCCAATGATATAGGATTCCAATTTGGAAGTTCGGATATCATCAATTATCATGTGCTTGTGGGATACTTGTGGCCGCATCCGGGAAAGATTTTTCGTAATGTTTTTCTTTACACAGGTTCTTTTCGAAATTATGACTTTGGAGGAAATAAATTCTGGGATGGATACATTTTTAGAACAAAGGGACAATTCCTGAATTATTGGGAGTTTAAAACCCTGTTTACATATAATCCTGAGACTGTCAGTAAGAATTTGACCAGAGGAGGACCTCTTGCCATTGTGCCTTCCGGTTACCAGGTAGATTTTGAAGTATCAACCGACAGCCGGAGAGCACTTGTGTTATCAATCAATGAAAGCCTTTACAACCGTCCTGATGAAGGATACGAGTGGCAGGGGAATCTTTCACTGAGTATAAAATCAGGCAGCAACTTTAGTTTCTCGTTCGGGCCGGGTTACTCTGTAAGAAATATGGACCTTCAGTGGGTTTCCAATTTTGAAGACTCCACCATGACGGATACGTTCGGAACCAGGTATGTGTTCGGCAGCATATTCCAGAGGACGATTTCGGGCGAGATCCGGTTAAACTGGATTTTCACACCTCGTCTGAGTCTTCAGGCCTATGTTCAACCCTTCATTGCTGTGGGAGAGTATGATGAGTTTAAGGAACTCGCCAGGCCAAAAAGTCATGAATACAACATTTACGGAGAAGGCGGATCCACAATATCCTTTCAAAACGGGGCCTATGTTGTGGATGCAGATGGGCCTGAAGGATCGGCCCTGCCTTTTTCCCTTGATAACCCTGATTTTAACCTGAAATCTTTGAGGGGAACCATTGTCCTGCGCTGGGAATACCTGCCGGGATCAACATTTTATTTTGTATGGACCCAGAACCGTGCGGATTATGCTCATCCCGGAAGCCTCGATCTGGAAAGGGATATGAGGGACTTGTTTTCAGCTCCGGGGGACAATATATTTTTGATAAAAATTTCTTACAGATGGAATATATAGTGTGGTGATCACGGTTTAATGATGATTATAAAAAAGGAGAGTTTTAAATGAAAAAATCAATCGTTTTTTTGATGATTCTTGGTATTCTTTGTCTCAGTGAACTCGGATTTTCAGAAATCAAAAGCCATCGCTGTTCGTCTTTTATGCTCAAAAAGGAGCCTTTTCTGCTGTATGGGCATAATCTGGACAGTGATGAGCCTACTCCCGGGATGGTTTACATCAATAAGAGGGGAATTCTGAAAAAAGGATGCACGCTTAAAGAAGTGACCACTGTTGAACATCTCGATCCCTCAACACTTATCTGGATCTCTCGATTTGGTTCCGTGACATTTGGTCAGTTGGGGGCCAATTTTCCCGACGGAGGCATGAATGAGGTCGGCCTCTTTGTCTGGGAAATGTCCCTGATGAACACAACGTTCATCCAGGATAAAACGCTTCCCAAGCTATTTATGATGCATTGGATGCAGTATGTTCTGGATAATTGTTCCACAGTAGAGGAGGCTATTCAATGCGCCTATTCCATTGCCATGGATGGCTGGAACTGGCATTTTTTTGTGGCGGACCGGGAGGGGAATTGCGCCAGTATCGCCTTTATCCTGGGACATCCGGTCATTCACACTGGTGGAAACATGCCCGTTCCCGTGCTCGGCAACACACCTTATGCCGATGAAATGGAACGGCTTAAATATTATCAGGGTTTTGGAGGCAGTTATTCTGCATCCCTCGAAGATATGGCTGTTCCCAGGTTTGTCCAGGCCGCCCGTCTTTTAAAAGAATACCAGATCAACCAGCCGGCTGTGGATTATGCTTTTCGAGTATTGAAACAGATGTGGCGGGCTGTTCCGTCCAAATGGTCCGTGGTCTGTGACCCTCTTGAAGGGAAAGTGTATTTCCGGACGGATCAGAGCCCGGAAATCAAGCATTTCTCTCTGAAAGCATTCGACTTTTCCAATCAGACTCCTGTCCAGAGCCTTGATATTGATTGTGACAAAGCAGGAGACGCTGCTCCGTATTTTACCGATCATACTGCGGATAAAAATCATAAGGAGATCGAAAGGCTTTTGACCTCCTGGTGGGATCCTGATGATATGCCGGAGGGATGGACAGACATGACCACGTTGATCGATAGATTCTCTTCTTATTATGGGAAACCGGTTCTCAAAAATTCCTGGGACTTTGAAGGAACCTGGAAAGGAACGGCAGTGATTGCCGATGGCGATCCTTTCCCGGATACAAATGAGTGGGAAATTACGATTCAGTGTAAAGACGGGGGAGTTTTCGGAGTGATCACGGATTCGGCAGGGAAACTTCATAAAGAGCCGTTGGATCATTTCGTTCTCAATGGCCGGAGATTGTCATTTACTTTTCGCCTGCCTTATTATTCACCTTACCGCAAACAGGATATTTATTTTGTCTGCAAAGTTGACTCTTACCTGGAGAACGGCGGGATGAAGGGAAGCTTTTACCTTTTCAGGCAGATGTATGGAGAGCCGGGACGGATTTCTCTTCAGAAGCAGAAGTGAGAATGAATACAATATTTATGTCTGTCAATTTTATCATTACAATTTTTTTTCAGAGGGCTTAGAGCGGGTCAAATTAATGAGCTGCAGTCGATTTTTAACGCCTATTTTTTGAAAAATATTATACAAATGGTATTTGACCGTATTTGGGGAAATAAAAAGCTCGTCCGCGATTTCTTTGTTGGTTTTTCCTCGAATGACGCGTTCGATTATTTCTCTTTCTCTTTTTGAAATATTGTGTTCCGAACAGATTTGGTCGAGATCAAGGTCCTTTTGGGCCTGGGAATGCCGGTATCTTTTCCATGCGAAAAAATTGATCACTATAAATATTAAAATAACGATACCAAGAACGATTCTGAACCATACTCTTTTCCACAGAGGAGGAAGAATCTTAATATCTACGGAAATTCCCTTCTCGTTCCAGATGCCGTCGTTATTTGTTCCCTTTACTCTCAGTGTATAAAGACCCGGCTTTAGATCAGAAAGAGCAACATGCCTTTTGGTCCCCAGTAAGGTCCAATCGTTGTCCCGGCCTTCCAGCATATAAGCATACCGGTTCTTTTGCGGCCGGTGAAAATCCATGGCAGCGAATTCAAACGTGAGAGAACCCATCTTATGGGATAGGACAATTTTTTCTGCTTGGCTTATGTGTTTTTTCAGCGGAGAATCAGCTCCGAGCTTAACGGGCTGCCCAGAGACCTGGAAGTTGGTAAAGACAAGGGGAGGGATGTACTTGTTCTCGATTATTTTTTCCGGATAAAAATAATTCAGGCCATTTATTCCCCCGAAAAACAGCTGACCTTTTCGGGTCTTTAAAGACGCCCCGATTTTAAACTCATTACTTTGAAGTCCGTCACTTACATCATAATTAATGAAGGTTTCTGATTGAGGATTGAATTTTGAAAGTCCGTTTAAAGTGCTGATCCAGAGGTTACCCTGGTTATCTTGAAGGATCCCTTGAACGATATTGTCCGCCAAGCCATCTTTTTTATGAAAATGAATAAAGGTATTGGATTCTGGATTGAATCTATTCAATCCGTTTCTGGTGCCAATCCATAGGATTCCGTGTTCTGATTTATCTTCTATAAGGCAGGTGACATTATTATTGCTGATACTCTCGGGGTTCGAGGGGTCATTTTTGTGCTGAACAAAGGAGTTATCTTTTTGGCTAAATCGGTTAAGCCCTCCGCCAATAGTGCCTACCCATAATCTTTCTTTTTGATCTTCGTAAATAGCGGTAATTAAATTGCCTCCTATGCTGTGGTCATTTTCAGGATTATTTTTGTAAAGGATAAAAATGTTCTGCTTCCGGTCAAATTTGTTGAGCCCATAACTGGTTCCGATCCAGAGATTTCCGGACCGGTCTTCATAGATGACTCCGACATAATCATTGCTGATGCTTTGGGGATTATCAGGGTCATGAACAAAGTGGGTGAATTGCTCCTTTGTGCGGTCAAATTTATTAAGGCCTCCTCCGTAAGTTCCGATCCAGAGTATGCCAAAAAGGTCTTCATATATTCCCATGATTATATTGTTGCTCAGGCTTAAGGGATCGGAGGGATCAGATATATAATGGGATATTTCCGGTACGCTCTGGTCAAATCTGTTTAATCCGTATTCGGTTCCGATCCAGATTATGCCTTCTCTGTCTTCATATAGAGACCAGATAAGGTTGTTACTCAGTTCCAGAGGGGTTGAATGGCTGTTTATATGATTGAAATTGCTCCCCTGAAAAGTCACTTTATTAAGTCCTCCTCCGAGTGTTCCTATCCAGAATATACCTGAACGGTCGCAACAGAGGGATCGAATATCATTTTGGCTTAAACTGTAAGATTGTTTCTGATTGGCCGTATAATAGGAGAACGTTTCCTCGTCTCGATCAAATCGAGCCAGTCCTGAAAATGTCCCTAACCATAACATTCCTGATTGATCTTCACAGATAGGTCTTATGGATTCATGACCTATGGTATGGTTGCCTTCTTGTTTGGATGGATATCGGTGAAACGTCATTTCGTTGAGGTCCATTCCGTTCAATCCGTCAGAAGTCCCGATCCAGAATTCACCCCGGCTGTCAGAATAAAGGGAGAGGATCGTATTATGGCTGAGGCTGCGGGGGTCATCAGGGTCGTGAAAATAGCGGGCAAAAGTGCCTTTCTCCCTATCGAATCTATTGAGACCGTTTTCAGTCCCGATCCAGAGAGCTCCGGTGGAATCTTCACATATAGAGTTTATATTGTCATGACTGAGGCTTGCGGGTTCATCAGAGTCGTGAAAATAGCAGGTAAAAATGCCTTTTTCCCTATCAAATCTATTGAGCCCGTGAGCTGTACCGACCCAGAGGATGCCGAACCGGTCCAAATAAATGGAAAACACAACGTCATTACTGAGGCTGGTCGAATCATCAGGCTCGTTTTTATAAGCATTAAATAGCTCCTTTGCTTGGTCAAATCTGTTCAATCCGTTTTCGGTGCCTATCCAGAGATCTCCGTTGATATCCTCTTCCATTGAGTAGATTCGATTATTGCTTAAGCCATCGGGAATAGGTGGATTGTAATAATATGTGGTGATGGTGTAACCATCATACTTGTTGAGCCCGTTAAGTGTTCCAAACCACATTATTCCTTTACTGTCCTGCAGGATTGTAAGTACTGAGCTGTGGGATAGGCCTTGTTCAAGAGAAAAGTGTTCAAATATCAAAGACTGATCATATGAATACAGAAACAAGGGAACGGCAAGAAAAATCAGGATGAGAACAAAAATGTTTTTCATCATATTCCCTAATTGTATTTGAAAATACAGATATAAGGAGATTATAGAATATGTCAAGCCTTTTCTCAACTGGAGGCATCATGAGCCAAACAGAAGTCTGGGTTTGAAAACCATACTTTATTCATATTGTAACCTGTCTTCATTGTGATTAATCTTGTAATAGTTTGCCGGTTCTTGTAGTAAGTATTCTTGTAAATCTCAACGGCGGTAGCCTTTTTATTTCGCTTTTCTGAAAGCAATCGAATTAAAAAACAAGTCTGTTGAATGGAGGAGTGACTCATGGGAAAAGTCAGATTTCTATCAAAGACTGATATCGAATCATTGATTGACTTTAAGAACACTATAGATGTGGTTGCAGAAGCATTTGCCGCCTACCAGGAGGGAAACACTCTTCTCCCCCCGGTACTGAATATGTATATGGGGAAAGTTCGAGGTGAGCTGCACATAAAATCCGCTTATGTTGAGTCAATGAATCTGATTTCAACCAAGTTGATAACAGCCTTTTATAATAATCCCCAAACACATAATCTTCCTGTGGGAATGGGATTTATTTTCCTGGCCGATGGGAACACAGGACTTCCCTTAGCTGTAATGGACTCTTCCTGCATAACCTTTTTCAGAACCGGTGCCTCAGGAGCTCTTGGTATTAAATACCTGGCCAGGAAAAATGCATGTGTCGGCGCCATGATCGGTGCGGGAACGAACGCAAGATATCAACTGCGAGGGCTTGCGCATTTTCGTGAGATGAAGGAGGTCCGAGTCTTTGATATCAACAGGGATGCGGCAGGAAGATTTGCTCGGGAGATGGCAGAGGAACTGATGTTGAATATACTCGTTTTTGACGGTCCCCGGGATGCAGTTGAAGGGGCAGATGTGGTGATAACCTGCACACCGGCGACAAGTCCTGTAATCAGGAAAGATTGGATTTCGCCCGGAACACATATTAATGCGATGGGGGCTGACTGTAAGGAAAAACAGGAACTGGAGGAAGCCCTCTTTGAAGGGGCGAAGATTGTGGTGGATAACAAAAACCAGTGTCTTGAGTTCGGTGAGTGCGGGAAAGCAGTAGCAAAGGGTGTCATAGCGGCCGATGATATATACGCGGAGATCGGGGAACTGATTTCTATGAAAAAACAGGGAAGAATCGATGAGGATGAGGTAACCATCTATGATGCAACCGGAGTAGCTATTCAGGATTTAGCTGCCGCTAGCCTGATTTATAAGCGAGCAGAGGAACGCAGTGTCGGGCAATTGGTTGAGCTTTAATGATTTGCAGTAACACAAAGATATTGAAAAAATTCAAACGGAATATAAAAGGAGGATTCTTATGCCGCGTTTCTTTTTTGTTTTAAGCATTTTGTTCATTTCATCAATTATCTTGATGAATAGCACTCAAGTTATTGATGCAGAGGAGTTAATCCGTTCGGATTCAGATTCTCTCATATCAGTCAGATATTTTACCGAGAACAAAAAAGTCATCCCTCTCTGTTACAGCTATGGTAATTTGTGGGTAACCAGCATAAAACTTCCTGATATGGTCATCACGAACAGGAGCGATAAGCCGCAGACACTTCATGAGATAGAAATAACAGGAAGGGGCAACAATCAAAGTCTGGTTTCATATGAACTGAGAAAGGAAGATATGGCCGCACGCATAGAAAGGACAGGCTTGACGGTTAACAGCCTTCGAGAAAACGGAGAACTAGAAAGGATTAAGCCTCTGTTCGGGAAAATGTATATTCCTGAAAAAGGTTTCACGGGTTCTGTTGAGCTGAATCCGTCTGATAGCATTTGCCTTCCCCTTTCCCGCCTTCTTTATTTTCATTACATTGGAAGCCATAGAATCGACGATATCCTATTGAATTTTGTGTTTAAACACGATGATAAAAAAGAATCGGTTGCTTTCCCAGTCAAATTGACTCCTTATAAAAACAAAGGAAGTTACATATTTCCCCTCAAAGGATCGCTTTGTATGGTCAATCTGCCTACAAATTTTATTGAACACAGAATGAGCACAAGAGAGGAATTCGCGGTGGATATTATTGATATGAGATTGAACGATGATGGAAACTTATCAAGTTCATTAACGGGAAATCCGACAAAACTTTCGGATTTTTTTATTTTTCATAGAAATGTGATGGCTGTTGGTGACGGAACAGTCGTTGAAACGGGGGAACGTTTTCCGGAATCGAGAATGAGGGACCCAAGCAAATATACAAATGAGTATTTCCAGAAATTAAGAAAAGAATTAACACCAAAAATAGGATTTATAAATTTCTCGCATGGCAATTATATTATCATTGACCATCATAATGGTGAATTCAGTTTCTACGGACATTTGAGCGAAGGAACCCTTCAGGTAAAAAAGGGGGATCAAGTAAAAAAAGGAGATGTTATCGCTCAGGTCGGCAATACAGGACACTCCACTGAACCACATTTGCATTTTCATCTAATGGATTCGCCAAATGTGCTCGAGGCAAACGGTTTGCCCGTCATGTTTGAAAACATTCCCATAGAATACCTGAGTTTTGACATTACAGAATCAAACTCTCTGGTTAGTTCTGAGTACTTTTATATTTATATTAATCAACTAGAAAAGTAAGTTTAGGAGGAAAGAAATGAGAATTAAAGTCGGATGTATCATTTTCCTTTCCATCTGCCTATTATCTGCATATGGAGAGGTAAGTAAGAAGGAATCGGCGGCAGATACGATTACAGAGGCTGAACTAAGGGATCATGTCTTTTTTCTTGCCTCGGATTCTCTTGGCGGAAGAGTATTGGGCACTCCCGGATATAAAATCGCAGCAGAATACGGAGAAAGTCAATTTAGAGCCGCAGGTTTGAAAACTGTGTTTAAGGATTCTAATGGGGAGGACTCTTTTCTTCAGGAAATTCCGTTTGTGAAAATATCGGCAAAAGCGGAATCTCAACTTGCGGTGAGGACTCCGGGAGGAGTGTTTCATTTTCCACATGAGGATAACCTTATCTGGAGACGGCATAATACCTTTGAGGTTTTTTCAAAACCCCTTCCTGTGTTTTTTGTTGGATATGGTATTGAAGAACCTGAATACGGCTGGAATGATTTTAAAGAGCTCGATATAGGAGGCAAGATTGCTATCGTTCTTGTGGGAACTCCAACCCAGGATGGCAAGCCACTCCTGCCGGAGAAGGTTAATAAAAAATATGCTGGTATATCAGGGATATCCAATAAGATCAGTTATCTGAAGGCAAGAAATCCCAAGCCGGCAGCATTGTTGTTTGTTGAAAATCCTGGTCTCACAAAAATATGGAAAAAACTGCCTTCTCTGCTCACTCATCCCTATTATCAATTGGAATATGAATATGAAGAAGCGTCCTCGTCTAATAAAATAGATACGTTGATAATCAGGTGCGAGATGGGAGAGGCCTTGTTCAAAGGCAGCTCATATAATCCATTCGGATCAGAGGAAATAGATTTAGCCGCATACAAGACTTTTGAGCTTGAGGGAGTTGAATTAATTCTGGAGGTCCATGAAACCATAGAAACGATCCTCTCATGGAACGTTGTGGGAATGGTTGAAGGAACAGATCCTGAATTAAGGAATGAATACGTTACTGTTGGTGCGCATTTGGATCATATCCCACCACAGGATGGGCAGATTTGTAATGGCGCAGATGACAATGCAAGCGGGAGTGCGGGAGTCCTTGAAATCGCTGAAGCTGTTGTAAAGAATCCATCGAGAAGACCCGTCATCTTTGCACTTTGGGCCGGGGAAGAACTTGGAACGGAAATTATGGGATCTCGATATTTTGTTAGAAATCCACCTGTTCCTTTGAGTCAGATCAAAGTAAATGTCAACCTCGATATGATTGGAAGGACTTATCCAGAATTTAAAGAAACCAGGGCTCATCTTGTGCTGGGTTTTGAAAGCACTTTACCTGCTTTTAAAGAGATCGTGGACAGAGTGAATGCTGCGACGGTTAACTGGCCTCTTGCTTATTTTAATGACGAGGGAAGCGATCATGCAAGTTTTCATGAAAAAGGCATCCCCGCATTTTATTTTTGCAGCGGTGTCAATGAAGTTACGCATACTCCGAAAGACGAAGCTGAAATAATTGACTATGAAAAAATGGAAAAGGTTGCGCAGCTTGCCTATTGGGTTGTTATGGAACTCGCAAACAGAGGTGAGTTTCCGAAGATTAATAAAGGATCATAAAGAAGATTAAAATGCGGCGCGACTGGATATATTGTTTGTTCATCATGTTCCTCATTACGGTCAGTCAATCTCTCGCATATGAAAAGAAGGCGAGCTGGGTAACTCCCGAAGTAAAAAGGATGATTGATTGCCTCATGGATAATGAAATTATTTTTGGCATGGCCATCGGAGTGGTTACCAAGGAAGGGGAGGAAATCTACTGCATCGGAAAAACCGCAGGGGAAGGAGGCAAAGAAATAGACAAGGATACTGTCTTCAGATTAGGATCAACTACCAAAGGATTTACCGGGATACTATTTGCCGATTTAGTTTTGAAAAAAAAGGTCATCCTGAATGATCCCTTGGATAAATTTCTGCCTAAGTCTGTCAAGGTGCCGGAAAGAAAAAACCGGAAAATAAAGTTCATTGATTTAGTGACTCATTCGTCAGCTTTACCTGTAAGATCCACTGATTTTAATATACTTGCAAATGAGGATTACACGCTTGACCAACTTTATCTGAATCTGTCAACTATTGAACTTGAATGGGATATTGGAAAAAAGTACAGCTATTCCAGTCTGGGAGCATCTTTGGTAGGTCATGTGGTATGTTTAATAGAGAAAAAAACTTATTCCGAGGTTCTTAAGGAGAAGATTTGTGATGAACTGGGGATGAAATCTACGGATGTCATATTAACTGAGGATATGCAGCAAAGAATCTCAAAGGGACATGATCAAAGGAAGCCGGCAGTCTGGTTATATATTCCCGATGTCTTTTCTCCCAGTGGTTCAATAAGCACAACAATAGGAGATATGCTGAAATTCTTAGAAGCCAATCTCGGATTGACTGATTCTCCAATAAAAGATGCGATGAAATTATCTCACGGGAAATTAAGGGATTATGATGACCGAAGTTTAGGTATGTTTTGGAGACATTTCGATAAAGAAGGAAAAACCTACATTGGGCATAGTGGTGATACTTTTGGATTTAGTGCCTATGTTGGTTTTGATAAAGAAAAGACCGTCGGAGTTGCTGTATTATCCAATGGCAAAATGGGCGTAAAGGAAATTGCTTTTCATATCATGTCCGGAGGAAAGTACAAACTTAAGATTGAAAATATTCTTCGCTATTATTATGAATAATATGTGAAGGATTAAAAGGTTTCCTTTATTAAAAAAAAGCCCTTCTATCTGAGGACAGACGATGAAACTGAGAAGAAAAATTTTCTTAAAATCATGTTTGGTGTGTATGATTTCTTTTTTTCTTGCTGGATATGTTTTAAATGCAGAAGCAGCGAAGGAAAAATGTGCTCAAGTTGACAGGCTGTTTTCACCGTGGGACCATCCGCAGTCTCCGGGTTGTGCGCTTGCTGTTGTTCAAAATGGCCGGATCATCTATAAGAAAGGATATGGGCTGGCAAATTTGGATCATGATGTGAAGATCACACCTGCGACCGTATTTCGCATCGGCTCGATTTCAAAGCAGTTCACAGCAGCTTGTATTCAGATCCTTCACAGGGAAGGAAAATTATCTCTTGATGACAATATCCGCAAATATATACCTGAGATGCCTGAATATGAATGGCCCATAACCATCCGGTATTTGATACACCACACAAGCGGGATCCGTGATTATGAATGGCTTCAATATTTCAGAGGAGAACACAGCGACAAGGCAGAACACAGCAATGAGGATATCATCGAGCTGGTCTCCCGTCAGAAAGGACTGGAGTTCAAGCCCGGAGAACAGTTCAGCTACTGCAACTCAGGATACACTCTCCTGGCAACCATTGTTGAAAGGGTCTCGGGTGAGCCTTTCTCTCAATTTGTGAAAGAAAGAATATTTGATCCTTTGGGAATGAAGAATACTCTCATATATGATGACAACACAATGATTATCAAGAACAGGGCCGTAGGATACTCCAAAAAAGATGATGGATTTGTAGTGAATGAGACATTGAACGAAAGCACGGGAGACGGAGGTGTTTTTACGACAGTGGAAGATTTTTTTCTCTGGGACCAGAATTTTTATAAGGATAAAATTAGCGGTCCCGGTTTTATAAAGAGCCTCCTGCAGATAGGGGAGCTGAATGATGGAAATCCGGCTGGATATGAAAAAGAAGGCATAAAATTTGAGTATGCTTTTGGACTGACCATCTCCAGATACAGAGGCCTCAGGACAATAAGCCACGGCGGCGCCTACGTGGGATTTCGTGCGGCTTATTTGCAGTTCCCTGACCAGCGTTTTTCTGTCATATGCCTTGGCAATCTTTCTCAATTTGATCCTATGAGCCTGTGCTATCAGATCGCCGAATTATTCCTTGATGATGACTTTGCTGAAAGAAAAGAACCGGTTCCAAATGAGAACCCCACTGCAGAGGAGATTAAGGAGGGGAGGGAAGATCTCACTACCGAGCAGCTCAATGTTTATACCGGGGAATATTACAGTGAAGAGCTTCAGGCGTTTTACTCTATTGGTGTTAAAGAGAAACATCTGGTTTTTACTCATGTCAATCCACCGACTGCTTCGCCTTTGTATACAAACGGCACAGATGTCTTCTTTTTTTCTGGATTTGAGTTGAGATTTATGAGAGATACAAAAGGAGAGGTTACAGGATTTACCTTTCAATCAGGTAAAGGTGTGAAAAATATTTTTTTTGAAAAGATTCGCTGACAATATCAAGCTTGAAAGTGAAGATTGAATTGTTCCGGCGAGAAAGGACAACCAAATGGTAAAAAATGAGGGTGATCGGCTGAGACGGGTTATTGTCTGTTCCCCAAGGACAGAGTATTTTGATATAGACAGCGGCGCAGAACACAATATCTTTGAGGCTGCGGATAAAAAAACGGCCATGAAGCAGCATGAAGAACTGCGAAAAACAATAAAGGATTTCGGTGCGGAAGTAACGGATATGGAAGAGATGCCCGGACATCCTAATTCGGTGTTCACACGGGATATGGCCATATCAACTCCTTATGGTTACATCAAGACCCGGATGGGTATCGAAACACGGAGAGAAGAAGAGGGTTGGATAGCGAAATACTTGGATGATATGGGTGAATTGTGCGCCGGCGAGATAAAAGAGCCCGGCACGGTTGAAGGAGGAGATGTCATCATAGCAGGATCGGCTGCTTTTGTGGGCCTAACTCAGAGGACAAATAGGGATGGAGTGATACAATTATCGGAGATTTTAAAAGAAATGGGGTATTCAGTGCGTCCGGTTGAGCTGCCCCATGATTATCTGCATTTAGACCAGGCCGTAGGGATTTTAGGGCCCAAAAAAGTGATTTGCTGCACTCATCTTTTCCCGGACAATTATTTCAGAGGTTTTGAGGTCATTCCCATTCCCTGTGAAAATCATAACGTGAATCTCATATGTCTCGGGGAAGATGAGATCATAGCTCCAGCCGAAAATCCGGAATTGATCCGTACTGCCAGAGAAGAAGGAGTCTGTGTTCACGAAGTAGAGCTTTCCGAGTTTGCCAAAGGAGCCGGCGGACCCAACTGCCTGGTTATGCCCGTTAAACGCAGATAGCCTGCGATTTTTTCTTAAAACCATTTGATTTGTTTTTTTGGGGGCTGATATGAAACAATTAAAGAGATTTGCCTTTTTTTTGTTTTTGGCACTTTTGATTTTTTCCCATAGATTTACTGCTGCCAATGCACCGCTTTGGGGCAGTTTAAAAGCAGGGCCTTATAAAGTGGGATTCAAATTAATAAATGTGGCTGATTATTCCAGATCTTCCTTCACAAAGCCCGGGGATAATGACCCATTGCAGTCTCATGATCGAGGCCGCCAAATTCGGATTTACCTGTGGTACCCTGTCTCCTCATCCGTCTCAAAACCTCCCATGCTCTTCGAAAAATACGTCCTTTCCTCAATTGAAGATTTTGGACCACATCAAGAAGCACAAAGTGATATTTTTGAATGTGTCGAGCTGCCGCTTGTAAGGGGCCTTTTAAAGGAAAATCTGATAGATTTGCTCCAGAAGCCGGCGGCTGCAATCCAAAAAGCTCCTGTAGCAGACGGATTGTTTCCCCTTATCATTTTTGGGCAGGGATTGTATTATGAATCACCGATCACACATGCGGTGCTTTGTGAATATCTGGCCAGTTTTGGATTTGTCATTGCGACCTCTCCTTTGATGGGAACGCATTCCTATTTGGTCGATCTGAATATTATTGATCTGGAAACGCAGGTCCGGGATATGGAATTTATTCTCTCTCATTGCTGGAGATTTCGGTTTGTAGATAAGAACAGGTTGGGGCTTATCGGATTTGACCTGGGAAGTATGTCTTCATTGCTCCTCCTGATGAGAAATACTGACATCGATGTTTTTACGAGCCTCGATTCAGGAATCATGTTCAAGCATAATACCGAACTATTAAAGCAGTCGCCTTACTATTGTCCGGAAAAGCTGCGCATACCGATAATGCACATCACGCGGACAAAGACAGAAAATGAAAACATGAATGTTATTGAAGACCACTCGCTTTTTGAGTCAGCTGTGTATGCTGATATTTCTCTTCTCCGGTTTGAAAATATGCGTCACGTGGATTTCACTTCTTATGTAACGTATGGTATGGAAAAAGCGGTTCCTTTTTATTGGGGTGCGGCTCGAGGAAATCCGAAATCATCCTATGAACTCATGTGTCGATATATACTTAATTTTTTAAGGGCACACCTCTATGGAGACAAAGAATGTCTCTCTTTTCTGAAATCAGATCCAAAAGAACATGAAGTACCTGGCGTTTCCCTTACTATTGAGAAAAAAATAGGGAAAAAAGCTCCTTTAACAGGTGATGGTTTTGTGAATTATGAAAAATCATTAGAGCTGAATCCGGACAACAAAAATGCCGCAGAAAGACTAAAACAGCTTAAAAAATAATGACTGGAGTTTAATATGAAACGTTCTTTTATATCAATCAGTTTGGCCTTTTTTATGTCTTTGATCTCCCTTAGCTGTTCTGTGGAGGATGATTCTCACGTTTTAAGAGGTCCATATCTCGGGCAGAAACCGCCGGGAATCAAACCTGAAGTATTTGCTCCGGGAGTTGTGTCCACCACTCAACTCAATGAACGGGATGTAAGCTTCTCCTCGGATGGGAAAGAATTCTATTTCACTCAGTGGCCTAAAAACGGGGACTGGAATGTGATGTGTATGAAACAGGAGGCGGGGAGATGGACAAAGCCTCAAATAACTTCTTTTTCAGGAGACTACCATGAGGCAGAAGCCTTTTTTACTCCTGACGAACAGCAGATATTCTTCATTTCCAACCGCCCGAAAGAAAAGGGAGAAGATCCAAAGTCATGGGAAATATGGTTTGTGAAAAGGGAAGGAACAGAGTGGGGGATACCTCAAATTCTCGGTCCTCCCTTTGAGGGAGGTTTTTATACAACGTTCACCAAAAATTGGGTGATGTACTATACAGGGATTTCTGACTTGTTCCTGTCAAAATATACTGATGGAAAATTCGGAAAGCCGGAGCGGTTGGGAAGTAACGTAAACACCGAAAAAGATGAGTACAACTCGTTTATTGCTCCGGATGAAAGCTACCTCATCTTTACATCCCATGGTTGGGAAGACCATCTTGGTGATGGTGACCTTTATATATGCTTCCGCAAGGAGGACGGCACTTGGACCAGAGCCAGGAACATGGGTCCTGAAATCAACTCTTCCGCCCTGGATTACTGCCCGAATGTAAGCCCGGATGGCAAATATTTTTTCTTTTCAAGCCGCCGATCAGGCAATGAAGACATATACTGGGTGGATGCCGGGATTATTGAAAATTTAAAAAAGGAAGCCATCTCCCCTGATAGCAGAAACATGATGGCCTTTTCCATAACCCCTCTTGATGGTGACAATGAGATCTTCACTGTAAATGCCGACGGAAGCGGCATACGGCAGCTGACGGATCATCCGGAAAGAGATTGTGCCCCTGCCTGGTCACCGGATGCGAAAAAAATTGCTTTTTATGTTCACTATGATGAAACGCATACCTGGTCTGTCTTTGTAATGGATGCGGATGGAAGCAACATCAAGCGGCTAACAGATAAGAAGGGTGTTAGAGATCAAAGTCCTTCCTGGTCGCCTGATGGAAAACAGATCGTGTTTGGCAGGAAAACTTTCGTTTCCTCAGAGATATGGAAAATGAACTCAGACGGCAGTGATCTGATGAAGTATGATTTCGTTATCGGAGGAGGGCCTGAATGGTCGCCTGATGGAACTCAGATTGTTTTTCATTCCAGCCGTAACGGTAAATCTGAGATATATGTCATGGATACTGACGGATCAAACAAGAGAAAGCTGACCTCCAACGATTCGGATGAGTGGTGGCCTTCCTGGTCTCCGGACGGCAGACAGATTGTGTTCCAGTCTGATCGTGACGGCAATTTCGAGATATATAAAATGAACGCAGATGGGGCGAATCCGGTTAGACTGACGGACAATTCCGCAGAAGATGCGGAGCCTTCCTGGTCTCCCGATGGAAAAAAAATTGCTTTTTCTTCATTTCGTGACGGTAAATTTGAGATCTATATTATGAATACAGATGGGAGCAGCCAGACACGTTTAACCTATACTTCCGGCCATGCCATACAGCCCTGCTGGCGGCCTATAATAGGTAATGATTGAGGAGGAAAATATGAAATCAAAGAGTGTTATTATCTTGTTTTTTTGTTTGGTGTGTTCGATATCTTTACTGGCAGAAAACATCTGGAACCCTGATAAAGTCCTGGAGATCAAGCAGCCTTTCTCGCCCCGGCTGTCTCCGGATGGGAAATGGGTGGTGTTTTCTGTCGAGGAAGCGGTCGTCGGGCCAAAGACCAGCCGTTATCTCAATCATATATGGTTAGCCTCTTCAGATGGAGCTTCCTGCTTCCAGCTCACACAAGGAGAGAAGAGTTGTTATGACCCTCAATGGTCTCCGGATGGACTCTGGATCGCTTTCCGATCCTCCAGGAACGCAGATCAAAGCAATCTCTGGCTGATCCGCCCTGACGGCGGAGAAGCGGTGCGGGTCACAGATACGCGGACAGGAGTGGGGTCCTATTCATGGTCGCCTGATGGAACAAAAATCGCCTTTTTGATGAGAGATCCTGTCTCAAAAAAGCAGCAAGAGGCCGAAGAAGCCAAACAGGATGTTTTTTTTGTGGATTCCCACTACCGGTTCAGCCATATTTATTCCATATCCATTGATTTTGATCAAATAAAAGCATCTGAACCAGAACAAATCACAAAAGGGAGCTATCATGTAGCGGAATTCTCCTGGTCTCCCAAAGGAGATCAGATCGTTCTGGTCCGCCATCCCACCCCGAGGATTTTTGAATGGAGAAACAGTGATATTTATACGGTTTCAACAGCCGGTGGGAGCTTGTCCCCATTGGTAGTGAATCCCGGCATGGATGCGGGTCCTCTTTTCTCTCCGGATGGGGAAACAGTAGCTTTTGTTTCAGACCGGGGAGACCGCTGCTGGGCCAGAGACTGGAAAATCTGTCTGGTTCCTGCTAACGGAGGCCCCGTCAGAGTTCTCCCCCTCACTTATGATCAAATGCCCGGATCTATAGCAACCGCTGGATTGAACGCTTGGGCTCCGGATGGGAAAGGCGTGTACTACAGTGAAGCCTACCGCACTGAAAACGAATTATTCTATATGCCTACGGATGGGAATTCTTACAGGAAAATTGAAACCATACCCGGAGATAAAGACAGATTTCATATAAAACCAGAGCAGAAGAAGGTAGTCTTTACAGCTCAAAATTTCACTCAGCCCCCTGAGATTTTTGTTCTGCCCTATGGTAAAGACCCGGTGAAAGTCTCTTCTTTGAATGAGCCGCTAAAAAATATGAGTTTTTCAAAGAGCCAGGTCATCCGATGGCCCAGCTTTGACGGAAAGGAGGTGGAAGGGATTCTTCATTTTCCCCTCCATTACAAAGAGGGAGACTCATTCCCTCTGCTGGTGCACCTCCACGGTGGGCCGACCTGGTTATTTCTCCGCTCCTATTCTGCCGAGAGCCAGGTGTTCACAGCCCGGGGTTTTGGAGTCCTTCAGGTCAATTTCAGGGGAAGTGCGGGATATGGACAAGATTTCCGTTTTGATAACCTTGGAAATTGGGGAGGCAAAGATGTTCAGGATGTTCTTTATGGTGTGGACTTTTGTATGTCTAAAGGATGGGTGGATGAGGAGCAGCTGGGAGTGTTTGGGTGGAGTTACGGCGGATTCTTGACCTCTATGACTATCTCAAAGACACGTCGCTTCAAAGCAGCAGTGGAAGGCGCAGGCCTGACTGATTTGGTGAGTTTTGCCGGGACTTCAGATATCGTAGGATTCATACCCAGTTTTATGCAGAGCGAATTTTGGCAGGCAGAAGAACTCTGGCGGGACCGTTCTGCAGTTATGCATGCGGAACAGATCACCACACCGCTTCTGATTATTCACGGAGAACATGATGCCAGAGTCCCCACAGGCCAGGGTTATGAGTTTTATCAGGCTTTAAAGAGAGTAGGAAAAACAGTTGAGATGGCGGTTCTTCCCAGAAGCGGGCACGGTCCCGGAGAACCAAAGTTAGTCAGAGAGGTCCTCAGACTTCAACTGGACTGGTTCATCAGATATCTCAACAAGTGATCCAAGAATGATCCCGGAGTGTCGGACTGCCTTCCTTTTCTATTTACTGAATGAGTCTCTTTCATTACTATAAACAAAAGGGGGAGATTCACTATGAACAAAAAATTTGCTGTTTTTATTGCTTTTTACCTGGTGTTTTTTATTCAAGGGCAGTCTCAGGATATTGAAGCTGCCTGGATCAATACGGATTATTGGATTGAAACACTAGCGAAGAGTTTAGAAAAGAATTGATCGCTGTTCACGATTAAGAATACAGAGAACAGGAGATGATTGATGAAGAGACAAAGCGAAGAGAATGATAATGTCCCGGAGGCAGATATGCAGCGGCAATCGTTAGCCAAAAAAAGGGTCACGGTTTTTTTAGTCACCGTGTTTTCTTTAACAGCTATTGTTTTGGTGGGGATGTTCACAAGCGATATTTTTGAGGGTATAGGATTTTTTGCCCTCGGATGGTCGCCGGCGGCCGCAGCTTTTTTGACTATCCTTATTACCGGAGGCCATTTGACCGACCTTGGATTCAGGAAGTCACAGCCCCGATTTTTCCTGATAAGCATCGGTATAGCCTGGTTCCTGGTTGTTACTGTCTACGGAACAGCATGGCTTACCGGGCTCGGTAAGTTCTATGATCCGTCGTTCGTGTCCAATGCCCGCGATACTTTCAATATCACGGCTGCTTCACCGCTTGGAGTTATCGCCATAAATTGTGCCATTTATGGTACGGTAGGTATTCTATTCGGCAGTATCCTGGCGCTTGGAGAAGAAATCGGATGGCGCGGCCTGCTGGTTCCGGAACTCTCTCGATTCACTTCGTTTACGAGAACGTCGATAATAAGCGGCGGCATCTGGGCGTTGTGGCATTTTCCGGTGATCTTGTTTTTCGGATACCACTCAAAGGCGCCGATCTGGTACGGGCTCGCATGCGCCTCAACGGCTATGATATTGGTGAGCTTTCCATACGCTTGGCTGCGCCTTGTGTCAGGGAGCGTCTGGACCGTTGCGCTCTTCCATGGGGCTCACAATGTGTTGTTTCAGGAGGTCTTCCATCCGCTGACTGCTGATACAGGAATCACAGAATATGCGGTCGGAGAGTTCGGAGCTCTTGTGATTCTCCCAGTGGCCTTTCTGGTCTGGCTGGTTTACCGGAACCGCCACAGGATTCCAAACCTAGCTTCAGGGAACAAAGAGCATAAAAAAAGTTCGATTCATCTATGACTTAAGGAGGAAAATTGAATGAATTCAAAAAAAAGTAGATTTTTGAAGGCAGTTTTTACCATTGTCTGCATGTTCATAATATTCGTATATGCAGGGATGGCAGTTGAATCAGAAGGAAAGAAACAGGTCCAATGGCCTGACACGTATGCCGGGCGCTGGGGAGAAGATTTCTTTAAGGCCTATAATACAGAGGGAAAAGAGGCACTACAGCAATTTGTCAAGGAACATTACTCCGAGGATTACTTGAAGGATACTCCGGTCGAAAAGGAATTAAACAGTGGTCCGCTGATGCTTCGGCAGGTTCTCGGAAAAATGACAGTTCACTCTGCCAGTGCCGAAGGCGATTTTATCATTGATGCGATCGTTAAGACTGAAAAATTCGGATGGGTCAAGTTCAAGATTGAGCTGTCTCCTGAACCTCCTCATGACCTTTCGGGTATGGGACCGTATGCGCAAACATCGGCTCCTGGTGATGCGGCCCTTGAGAAAAAAGAAAAGATACCTGAAGAAGCTGACAGCTATGAAGACTGGAAGGATCTTCATGATTTGATCGAGCTGGTTCGGCAGGAGTGCGGCGCACCAGGAATGGCTGCTGCCATTGTGCGGGGGGAGAAGATCGTCGACAAAGCAGTGATCGGTGTCCGTCGATTCGATAAGCCCGATAGAGTCCAAATCTCAGATCTATGGCATATGGGATCTGTGACAAAGACCTTCACCGGAACGATGATCGGGAAGTTCCTGGATGAAGAGCTTCTTCAGTGGGATATGACCATCGGGGAGGTCCTTTCCGATATTCCTATGGACCCTCAATACCAGAAAATAACGCTGGGGCAATTGCTCGGACATCGTGCTGGAGTGCCGAGTATGCCCAGCTCGGGCGGGTTTGTCTCGGATTCTTCCGGAGACTCGGAACGGACGACTGTGCAAGCACGGGCCGCGCTTGTGAGGCAGATTTTAAGTGAAAAACCCTCCGGTATCGGTGAGTACATTTATTCGAACGCAGGATATGTGGTGGCCGGATTCATGACCGAACGAGCCATAAAACAAACCTGGGAGATACTCATACGCAGCCAGGTCTTTAAGCCGCTTGATCTGAAGAGTGCGGGATTCGGCTGGCCGGCGACTTCGGATCGGCGTGATCAACCTTATGGGCACTACGGGGCAGCTCCGGAGCTAAGAGTCCAGGAGATCGGCAAGTACGAGCTTTTTGACATAGATGCTTTAGGGCCTGCAGCAAACATCCACTGTTCCATTGAAGATCTTGCCCGCTTTGCATCGTTCCATCTTCATGTGCTCAATGGTCAAGAAGACTCGCTCAAACCTGAAACAGTACCTCGGTTCTGGAGAAAAGGAGAGACCGAAGAGGGTAAGCGTCTATATGGATTCTTTGGGTCAGGGGGGACATTCATGGCAATGATTGCCGTGTACCCGGATGATAACCTGGCTGTTGTGGCTGCCGCAAATATCGGTCTTCCCGCCATGGAGTCATTTGAGAAAATGAGAGATGCGATTTACTATCGAATGATTCAAGCTGTTCAGTTTTGATATAATTGAGTTGAGTTATATTGATAACTGGAGGACAAAATGACATCAAAGTATGAACTGGCAACACTGGCTATTCATGGCAGTGAATCGAACAAAGGCAAAAGCAAGCCTGTGACTGAGCCCATTTATCAGTCATCGACCTATATTTTTCCCAATACAGATGCTATGGAGCGCTGTATCGTGCACAGGGAGATGAATCAGCATGAGTATGTACGGTTCGGCAATCCGGCTCAGGATGTGCTAAATGAGAGGATAGCACTGCTGGAGTCGGCAGAGGATGCTCTGGTTTTTTCTTCAGGGGTGGCGGCGATCACCAATGCCATACTTTCAGTCGTGAAAAAGGGAGATGAGGTGGTTGCGCCGGCCACACTCTACGGCCAGACCCTTAATTTTCTCCGCAAAGGATTGCCTGAGGAATACGGTATTCATACGAAATTCGTGATGGTGGAAGACCTGTACGCACTTGAAGAGCATGTTTCCCCACGGACAAAGCTTCTCTATTTCGAATCTCCCACTAATCCGAATCTCCAGATAATTGATATCAGGAAAGTTGTTGAGCAGGCCCGTAAACTCGGATTAAAGACCATGATCGATAATACGTTCGCGACCCCTATCAATCAGAAGCCCATCACTATGGGTGTTGACTATGTGGTTCACAGCGCAACAAAATACCTGGGTGGTCACAGTGACGTCCTCGCAGGTGCTGCCGCAGGACCGAAAGATTTTATTCATGAGTGCAATGAGAGAATGCACATGTACGGCCCCACACTGGATCCGTTTGCCTCGTTCCTGCTGTTGCGAAGCCTTAAGACGCTTGAGGTGCGCGTCCAGCGTCAGAATGAAAATGCCATGAAGCTGGCCAAATTTATAATAAGTCATCCGAAGGTTGAAAAAGTCCATTATCCCGGGCTTCCCGACGATCCTTTTCACTACACAGCCAAAAAACAGATGTCAGGGTATGGAGGTATGGTCAATATAGTGGTCAAAGGCGGGAAAAAAGAGGCCATGAAGGTTGTGGACAATCTTGAGCTCTGCCTGAACGCAACCAGCCTTGGAGGAGTTGAAACTCTGGTGAGCATTCCGGTCATATCCTCCCATGCCTGGCAGACTCCGGATGAGCTGGAGCAGGCTCAAATCCTTCCCCAGATGATTCGATTTTCGGTAGGGCTTGAGGACCCGCAAGACATCATACGTGATGTGAACCAGGCACTTAATAAGATCTAAAAAAAGGAAATTTGAGATGAGTAAAAGGAGGTTTATCATGAAGATATTTAAAAAAATCGTTGTGTTGTTTTTTACTTTGTTTTTTATTTTTTCTTCTTCCAGTCATGCTGAAAGTAAGCAGAATATCACAAGAACCTTTAGTAAAAGAAATATTGTAAAGATAAAAATATTCAATGGAGATTGTGTTGTTGAGAAAAGCGGCGACGAGAATATACAGGTTCAGCTTGAACATTCCTTCACCGCAAAAGTTTTTAAGCCGATTTTTATGGAGAAGAAATATTCTCTGGTCCTGAAGGAGAAGATCAGAGGAAGCGCATCAGGCAAATCAACATGGTTTTTAAAAGTACCTGATAACACCTTTGTTGTGTTTACTTCAGCTTCTGGAAATCTTTCTGTTAAGGGATTAAAAAGTGATGTCACCGGTGAAACTGGTTCTGGAAATTTTGAGATCTCAGATTTCAAAGGGAAATTAAAATTGAACACAGGATATGGTAATATTCATATAGCTCATACCAAGGGGAGTTTTGATATTTTCACTGCAAAAGGTGATATCCAAGCTGATTCTATCGAAATGGAGTCCTCCGGGGAATTTGCAACCGCCCGTGGAAATGTATCGGTTTCACTTGCTGTTAGTTCTGAATATGACCTCACTTTATCATCCGCATTGGGGGATGTTGTGCTCGATTACAAAGATAACGCCATGAAAGGATATTTTGAGTTTACAGCCAGGGCTTCTGAGGCAGACATAATCTCGGCTGTTTCTTTTGACAAAGAGGAAGAGTTTTATAAGGACAAAATTAGGTATCTCAGAAAGTCTTTAACTAAAGGACTCGATTTACCCAAGATTTTGATAAAAGTCCATATTGGGAAAGCCGTTTTTAAGGCAAATGATATGCATTGAGTTCAAGATTCATTAGGTAAATGATTTAAAGGAGGTATGGTGCTATGTTAAAAAATTATTTTAAGGTCGTATTGAGAAACATTCTCAATCAGAAGAGCTATTCGTTTACTAAAATTGCATGTCTCGCAGTGGGAATGGCCGCTTTTATTGTGGCTTTACTCTATGTTCAGCATGAGTTGAGTTATGATAAATTCAATAAGAATTTTGATAGGATCTATAGAATAGAGCAGGTTCAGAACTATAAGGAGGGGAAAAGGAGGGAAACACTCACTCCTGTTCCTCTCGGCCCTGCCCTTATGAATGATTTCCCTGAAATTGCGGGTTTCGCAAGAATCCTGAAAACAGGCGGGCATCTCTATTATGGTAAGGATAAAAGATTTTACGAAGAGGAAGGTTTGTTCGCGGATCAATCCGTTTTTGATATTTTTTCCTTCGCCTTTGTTAAAGGTGATTTAAATACAGCCTTAATGGAACCCTATTCAATCGTGCTGACTGAGGAACTTTCAAAAAAGTATTTTGGTGATGAAGACCCTTCAGGAAAATTCCTCAGGTTTGAAAACAATTATGACCTTAAGGTTACGGGTGTGTTGAAGGATCCTCCATTAAATTCCCACTTTAAATTCAGATTTATTGTATCTTTATCTACATGTAGAGGGATATACGGGGATCATTTGTTCGAGGATTGGGATGACGAGATATTCACTTATGTTTTGACTCCGGATATACATGCCCCGGGAAAAATAAATGAGAAAATTCGTGATGTTCTTAGTCATTACAAGAATGTAGAAGTTGTCTCAGAATTATACCTAAATCCATTATCCAAAATCTATTTCGATACCCAAGCAAGTGTTACCATTGGTCCAACGAATAATATGATGTATATTTTCCTTTTACTCCTGATAGCTTTTCTCACTTTGCTGGTTGCCAGTGTCAATTTTATGAATCTGTCAACAGCTTATTCTACGACCAGGGCAAAGGAAGTGGGAGTGAGAAAAGTGGTCGGCTCGAGCCGTTTTTTACTTATCAAGCAGTTTCTATGGGAATCAATCCTGATCTCTTTTTTCTCTGTTCTTATTGCCGTTGTAATAGTAATGATGTTTCTTCCTGAATTCAACAAACTTATGCAAACCAAAATGACAATAAATTTTCCCGGTAATGGGATACTTTTAATCGAATTGTTTTTTATTGCGTTATTGGTCGGTATTCTGTCAGGAAGTTATCCGGCATTTTTCCTTTCATCTTTTCAGCCGGCGAAAGTATTGAAAGGGACTTTAAAATCAGGAGCCAAAAGTGGAGCTTTGAGGAAAATTTTTGTGACATTTCAATACCTGATTTCCATTATTTTTATTATTACAGGGATAATCCTTTTTACACAAATGAACTATTTGAAGAAAAAAGAACTGGGATTTAGCATGGAAAATACCCTGTATCAGGAAATCGATACTCAGGATAACAAGAGATTTAAAACAATCGAGGCTTTTAAGGATGAATTGTTAAAAAATCCGCAAATTTTGGAAGCCTCTTTATTCAGCACTTTACCCTATGTCAGTGAAAATTCAGTTACAGTGAATTGGGAGGGAGCAGGAGATGATGAATCTGTAGTGGTGTTTATGAGCCGGGTCGACTACGATTTTATGGATATGTATGGTATTGAACTCATTGAAGGGAGAAATTTTTCTAAGGAGTTTTCTACAGATAGAGAAAGAGCCTGTATCATCAATGAAACAGCTGCCAGACTTTTTGGTTGGAATTCTCCGATTGGAAAGCGGATTGATGATAACAGATTAACTGTTATTGGTGTTGCCAAGGATTTTCACAATGTCATTCTTCATTATCAGATCGAACCGGAAATCATGACTTTATATAAGGGAACAGAAAAAGGATATGTCCATGTTTCCGCAAAAGTATCTCCTGGAAATGTAAATAATGCTTTGAATTTTATAAAGGGCAAATTCAGTGAATTTTTCCCGGAAGACCTTTTTAATTTCAGATTTCTGGATGATAATATAAGAGCGACATTCTTGATCTATGACAGCATAACCAAAGTCATCGGATATTTCTCAATACTCTCGATTTTTATAGCTTCACTTGGATTGTTTGCCATGGTCTCATTTTCTATCAAGGAGAGAACAAAAGAGATAGGGATCAGAAAAGCATTGGGCGCATCAATAAAAAATATATTGTTTCTGCTGTCAAAAGAACTGGTTAGGATATTGATCATCGCCAATCTCATTGCCTGGCCGATTGCTTATTTGATTATGGATAATCTTCTCAGGTATTTTCCCTACAGAATTAATATTCAATTATGGATGTTTCTTATATCAGGTTTCGTGGCTTTTCTTATACCTGTTGGAACGATGAGCTCTCAGATACTCAAAGCCGCAAGAGCCAATCCTGTGGATGCTTTGAGATATGAATAAAAGATTACAGCACTCATCCTGAATCAGGATGAGTAACTAAACAAGGAGGGCAAATGAAAGTTAACACCTGTATCTTGGTTTTTATTTTGCTGCCGGTTTTTTTATTTTCACAGAACGATCTTGAAACAGCAAAACAACTCATAGAAAAAAAGGATTATGAAGCTGCTGCTCAAATTCTGGAAAGCTTGGTTGAAAGCGATGCCAATAACTGGGAATTGCACCATTGGTTAGGAGTGGCGTATGTAGAGAATTCAAAACTTCCGGGAACAGGGATGTTTAAAGCCATGAAATATATCAAAAGAGGCAAAGAAAGTCTGCATAAAGCCATTGAAATGAATCCGGATGATATCAAAGCAAGGGAGACTCTGGCATATTCCTATTATTATCCTCCTAAGATTGCAGGAGGAAACAAAGACAAGGCAGTGGAACAGGTTGCGGAGATTGGAAAAAAAGATCCGAAAATGGCGTTAAAAATTTCCATAGAATTTCTTCAATTTGACGGTGAATATGAACAAGCGGTTGAAAAATGTGAAGAATATCTTACCTTATATCAAAAGGATTATGAAATATATCATACGTTAGGTATGATATATCAGGATAAGGAAGAGTATGATAAAGCCTTTGAGGCATTTAAAACGGTCATTGCTCAAGATCCCACAGCATTAAATTCTTTGTATCAGATAGGAAGAACATCTGTGTATTCCGGTCAAAATTTGGATCGGGGAATAGAATGTTTACAGGCCTTCCTCCAATACGAACCGGGGGAAGATGATCCTTCATTGGATGGCGCTCATTGGAGACTTGGGATGATCTTTGAAAAACAGGGAAAGCTGGACCTCGCAAAAGCTGAATATGAAGAAGCCATAAGATTGAATCCCAATGATAAGGATTATAAAAAATCATTGGTAAAGTTAATGAAAAAGCAGGGAAATCTATAAGAAATATGCTAAAGAGGAGGAATGATAGATGGTCATAAGCAAGACAAAAATATCCCATTTTTCTTTATTTATGTTATTTTGTGTGGTTGCGTTTTTTGCATCAAATCTTCACAGCTTCAATGGAAGATCTGATATCTCTTCTGATCAAGTTGAGATCCTGCAACAAAATCTCATTCAAAATTTTAAAGATTGCATACCCAAATGGCTATCCGATTACAATATCCCGGGAATGGCGATAGCGGTGGTGAATAACCAGGGTATTTTGTGGGAAGCTGAGTTTGGTTATGTGACGGATGAAAAAACAGTGGCTGTTGACTCTCAAACACTATTCAGCCTTCAATCGATTTCAAAAAATGTTACAGCTCTGGCTGTTTTAAAGGCTGTTCAGGATGGCTTACTGGATCTGGATGTGCCTATCACCCATTATCTGCCTGAGTTCACGGTGAAAAGTCGATTTGAGAAGAATCCGGAGCAAAAAATCACGCTGCGGCATCTTCTTTCCCACTGGTCGGGATTAACCCATCGCGCACCTGTGGGCAATTACTTTGACAGCAATCCCCATCCGTTTGAAGATCATATCAACAGCATCTCGGATACCTGGCTGAAATATCCGGTGGGTTACTGTTTTTCTTACGCGAACATTGGAATCGACCTGGCCGGCTATATCCTGCAAAAAGTATCCGGTCTCTCTTTTGACGAATTTGTAAAGACAAACATTCTTGATCCTCTGGGAATGACTTACAGCACATTCAATTCGGATGTCATTCAATCGAGCTCCAATTGTGCTCACGGGCATCACGGTGCATTTTCCAGTCCGCCGGTCCGAATCCCCATCATACCATCCGGCGGTTTTTATTCCAATATTGAAGATATGGCCAGGCTGGTTCAATTTCATATCAATAAAGGTGCGGTTAAGGGTAAACAATTTTTATCAAAAAATTTGATGGATCAAATGTATTCGGTGGCCTTTCCTGTGAAAGGTCAAAGAATCGGTTACGGGCTTTGTATGAGTACAGAACGAACCATTAAGGGAGTGAGAGAAATCTCTCATGCAGGCAGCGGATACGGATTTATGTGTGCCATGCATATCTTTCCGGCTTTAAATATGGGGACAGTTCTGCTCTATAATTCCCATGACTATGGAGCCAGGACGGAAAATAATAAAGTGAATATCCAAACTATAAGCGAGCTAATTGAAAACGAAGGAAGTGTTGATGTGAACAGCTTTGTAGAGGGTCTTGAAGCTGTAGATGCTGCAGATCACCGATTAAAAGACATCACCGGGATTTACATGTATGATATACAAATAATAATGAAAGATAACCAGCTGACCCTAAGTACAGGGGGTGGTTCCGCTCCGTTACAGATGTTTTCAGGTGAGAGCGGAAAGCTCGTGGGCCTCATCAAAGACCGGCACTATCTTGAATTTTTCCCGCCTCTCAAAGGACAAACCAGGGGATCCATCAGATTCCTTACTTCCAGCGGAAACATTCTCGATATGTGTCATTATATCAAACCGATTGAGAAAGACGACAAACCAGGTCCCAATAAACCCGAATGGCAAAAGATTGCCGGTATATACCATGCGTACGCCTGGATAAAAGAAAACAAGCACAGTTTTGAAATTTCTATAGAAAACGGCTATATCTGCATTGAATCAAAAAGATGCCGAGAATTTCTCCCCGGCTTGTTTTTTACACACGATGGCGAGATTCTTGATTTGAGAGGAGACCAGCCCAGATATATGAATTCTACCCTGATAAAGGAGCCGGTTTTTTAGTTTAGGCTGGGTTCCAGTCTTTTTAAAGATCTCATATCCAGATTTCTGATTGACGTATCTTAATTGAATTTTGCATAAAGGAAACGACCATGAAAAAGAAAAATTTGTATGTTTATTTATTTTTATCCTTTTTTATTGCTTTTCTTTGTTCTTGTCAGACGCACACAGAAATAAAGGAAAACAAATTCCCAATTCTCAAAGGTGATTATCTGGGACAGCCTCCGCCTGGGGGAAAAGCCGAGTTGTTTGCACCGGGAATCATTTCCACGGGGATGAGTGACCGGGACATCGCTGTTTCTCCGGATCTGGATGAGATTTACTATTCGGTACTGGAAGGGCCCCACTATACGATTGTCTGTTTAAAGAAGGATAAAGGCCTGTGGGCAAAACAGACAGTTGCACCGTTTTCCGGCCAGTACAATGATTGTGAACCTCAGTTTTCTCCTGATGGGAGGAGACTCTATTTCTGCTCAACCCGCCCTGTTGAGGGAAAGGGAGAACCTAAAGATTATGATATCTGGTATGTGGAGAGAACCGGCAGTGACTGGGGAGAACCGATAAATCCCGGTTCGCCGTTGAATACGGAGAAAAATGAGTTTTATCCGTCAATTACCAGTGACGGAACCATTTATTTTACCTCCTATGAAATGAATATTTGCCGCTCCAGATATGTGGAGGGAAAATACAAGCCTCCGGAAATACTGGGAGATAAAATAAATACGCCCCGGGGTGAATACAATTCATACATAGCTCCTGACGAAAGTTATTTGATCTTCACTTCTCATGGATGGGATGGGGGAGTGGGCAGAGGTGATCTTTTTATATGTTTCCGGCAGAATGGGGACACCTGGACAAAAGCTGTTAACCTGGGTCCGGGAGTCAATTCCAGTGCTGTGGACATGTGCCCCACAGTGTCTCCGGATGGGAAGTATTTGTTCTTCTCCAGTATGAGAAAACCAGAGGTGTTCGACCCGGAACCTGTCCGCTCGTATGATGAGCTTCTTCAAAGTTCCAGAATGCCTCAAAACGGTAAAATGGACATTTACTGGGTCGATGCCAAGATAATCCAGGATATAAAGCAGGAGGAAGGAATAGAGCAGAGCACATTTTCAGCCGGGGAGATTCATGATGCAGCCCGAAATGGAGAAGTCAAAAAAATCCGGCAGATGTTGGATAAAGACTTAAGCCTGTTAAACAGCAAGGATCAAAGCGGCAAGACTCCTCTTCATTTTGCCTCTCAATACGGTCATTTTGATATTGTTACCATTCTCATTGAGAAAGGAGCTGAAGTGAATGCGGAAAATAACAATGGCGAGACACCGCTGCATTATGCTTCAGCCTACGGACAGGAGACTATTGCAGAACTCCTGATATCAAACGGAGCGGAGTTGGAATACAGAAGCTGGAGGCACGGTGATACTCCGCTACATGCAGCAGCTATTGGCGGTCATGTCGAAATGGTCTCATTTTTAGCTCAAAAAGGGGCCCTATTGGATGCTCTTAATGATTTCGGTGAAACTCCCTTGCACTATGCTGCTGATTTTGGTCATATAAAGGTCATTGAATATCTTGTCTCAAAGGGACAGAAAATAAACAGCAAAAACAAGAATGGATGGACACCGCTCCATTATGCCGCCTTTAGCGGAAGAACTGATGCAGCTGAGCTCATGATATCAAAAGGAACGAATGTGGCAGCTAGGGATACTTTCGGTCAGATCCCGCTGTATCGAGCTTCCTGGAGCGGGCACAGAAAGACAGCGGAGCTTCTTATTGTAAAAGGATCTGACGTTAATGCGAAAGATAAGGGCGGTGACACCCCTTTACACGGTGCGGCTTACGAAGGTCACGGAGACGTTGTAAAATTGTTGATTTCCAGGGGAGCTGAAGTTAACATAAAAAACAAAAAGGGAAGGACACCTTTGGATAACGCCATCTTACGGATGCATAAGGATATTCAGGATGAATTGAACTCAAAACAGGGGATATCGCGCGTAAACACACACACTCGTTCTCAAAAAGAAACAGCATTGAGGATCGATGAAACAGGTGAGCAGAATCCGATCAAGATCACAATTCTCTATGATAATTATGTGTATACCGAAGGAACCAAATCCCACTGGGGATTTTCTTGCCTGATAGAGGGGACAGAGAAGACAATTCTCTTTGATACGGGATGGAAACCTGAAATATTAAAGAACAATATAGAAAAGACAGGAGCCGATATAAAGAAGGTACGGCAGATAGTCATCTCTCATAATCATGGCGATCATACAGGAGGAGTTTTTTCAATCCTGGATGAAAATCCGGATGTTACCGTATTTCTTCCGTATTCATTTTCTTATGATTTTGTAAGGAGGGTTGAAGAAAGGAATGCCGAAGTGATTACCGTTAGCAAGCCTCTAGAGATTTGCAGCAACGTTTATTTGACCGGTGAAATGGGCGATCAGATCAAAGAGCATTCGTTGATATTGAATACACATAAAGGCCTGGTCATTATTGCCGGCTGTTCCCACCAGGGAATTGTAAATATTTTAAAAAAGGCCAAGGAGATTCTCAAGAAGGAGATCTATCTTGTTTGCGGAGGATTTCACCTTCTGCATCACAGTCCGGCAGAGGTGCGTGATATCATTCGTGAGTTTAAAGAGCTGGGTGTGCGGTATTGCGGGCCGACTCACTGTACGGGAACCCATGTGATTGAACTCTTCAAAGAAGCGTTTAAAGACAATTATCTGCAGATGGGGACGGGAAAAGTGATCAGGATCGAGTGATAGAAAGGAAACTTTAAATAAAGGAGAGATGAGGATGAAAAAGATCTATTTCCTTTTTTTGATTATGGGGATTTCTTTAGGTCTTATGGCTCTTTTGAGCTCGGCCCAGAGCCACAGGGACCAGCGTGACCAGCCTGAGAAGCTCATGGAAATTGCCGGAGTTGAATCCGGTATGGTCATTGGAGAAGCCGGTGCCGGGTCAGGATATTTAACGTTTTTTCTTTCCCGTCGGGTCGGTGATGAGGGCAGAATCTATGCCAATGATATTAACAAGCGGGCCCTCGAAAATATAATCCGCCGCTGTGAGAGGGAAGGTGTGACAAACATAGAAGTGGTTCTCGGAGAAATAGAAGACCCCTGCTTCCCTGTTAATGATCTGGATATGGTTATCATGCTCTATGCTTTTCATGATTTCACAGAGAAAGAAGCATGGCTGAAAAACGCAAGAAAATACATGAAACAAGATGCGCCTTTAGTGATCTTTGACGGCCAGGATGCTCACACAGGTATGAGTGAAGAACTGGTCATGAGCGTGGGAAAAAAAGCGGGATTTGAACTTACGCAGTATGCTTCGGTTCACGGAGGTTTATGGGTATACATTTTAAAAATGAGTGATGGTTAGCAAAGACAAATCTGGAAAGGTGGTCCCCATGGAAACAGTGGGGTATGGGACTTATACCCCATCCTCATATTGAGGAAACCTTACCGAAGAGCCGTATGCGGGAAATCTGCAGGTACGGTTCTTTGAGTGGCATTAAACCTAAAGGAGGCAAAAGATGTTTACTCGACAAAAGAGACAAATTATCTACCTAACTTTAATTTTTTCAGTAATTATCAATATTAAATCTCTTTCCAGTAATGGTTTACCTGTAACATATGAAAATCCATTGAAAACCAATGTTGATAAAGAATTACTAGTCTCGGAACTGAAAGAGAAGATCCCGGGACTAATGGAAAAAGCTTTGATTCCGGGAATGTCGTTTGCTTTGATCCGGAATGGAAAGATTGAATGGTTGCATGAGTTTGGCGTAAAAAATGCTGACACTGGAGAACCAGTGAAAGTTGACACCATTTTTGAAGCGGCGTCGCTTGGGAAACCTGTTTTCACCTATGGTGTCATGAAGTTAGTCGAAGAGGGAAAACTTGATCTGGATATACCATTACTGGATATCGTATCACGAGAATATCTGGAAGGAGTAAATCCTGCATATAAAACGAATGATGAAAGATTTACTAAAATAACCGCCAGGCACGTATTGACTCATTCTACAGGGTTTCCCAACTGGTTTTTCAATAACGAGTTTTCGATAAGTTTCGAACCGGGAGAAAAATTTAGCTATTCCGGAGAAGCATTTTCTTTACTAGCAGAAGTGGTCGTTAAAATTACCGGGAAAAGCTTTGTTGAGTTCACTCAGGAGTATATTTTCGCGCCATTGAGAATGAAAGACAGCTGCTACGTCTGGCGAGCTGACTTTGAAAGCAGATTTGCAAGCAGTCATGATACCATGGGAAATGTTACCCCTCGTGGGAAAAATTCGGACCCGTTACCCGGATTGACCCTGTACACCACGGCCAGCGATTACGCCGTTTTTCTTGTAGCGCTAATCAATGAAACAGGACTGAACAAAGAGACCTTAGCCGAGATGTTACGTCCGCAAATTCAAGCAAATCCTGATCGAGTGGGTGACAAATGGGGACTTGGAATTGGTGTTAATCAAAATGAACAAGGCGACTCCTTGTGGCATTGGGGTGATAATGGTGATTTTAAATGCTATTTCGAGATTTTCAAAGAAGAAAAAATTGGCGCTGTTTTTTTCGTAAACAGCAATAATGGTCATGCTATTACCGAACACGTAATGTTTCATGCAATCGGGGAGAAATCCCCTGCAATCCAAGCTTTCGGTTACCCGAGGTTGAACTCTCCTGTTATTAAGTTAACTTACACATTTAAAACAAGTGGAGCGGAAGCAACAGAAAAGCTCTTTTCTGAACTTTTTCATGATTTAAGTTCAAGGCTGAATAGTGCAGAAAGGACTATTATCGGGTTAGGACAACAAGCAATTGCCGATAAAAATATATCTGGTGCCGAGAAGATTTTCACAGCAGTAATAGAGGCTGATCCAGAATCTGTCCCAGCATATGTTAGCCTGTCAGAGGTGTATTTTGAGCAAGGTGATGTGGAAAAGGCAAGGGAAACTTGTCAAAAAGCTTTGACTTTTGACCCTGATTCAGAAAGTGCAAAATACATTATGGCCAGAATCGAACCATTCGAGATTGACATGGGATCACTCAAACCAATTTATGGTGAGTATCTGAGGAGCACTGGAAACTCACGGGTTTGGCAGGAAGATGGTAAATTGTACGTCAGTTCAGCAGGAGTAATGGAAATGTACCCTGTTTCCGAAGATACTTTTCTTGCCAGATGGGGAACCACAATATATCGGATGACATTTGTTAAAGGCGAAGACGGCAAAGTAAAAGAATATGTCCTGGTGATAAATGGTAGACCTTACGGCACAAGAAAGAAAGTTAAATAACCTTACCCAGGTATCCTGAACCAGCCCCTTTGGGTCCTGGAGTGAATTCAATGATCCTTAGTCGGCAGATCTCCATTAATGATTATGCTTCGGTTCACGGAGGTTTGTGGGTATACGTTTTAAAAATGAGTGATAATTAAAAAATAAAAAATCTTTATATTGAAAGAGGAAAAATGAAAAAATACTTATGTTTAGTCATTACATTATTCTTTGTTTGTGGTTTTAACGCGGGAAGTCAAGAAAATCCCAATGAGGAGACTGAAAAGGGTGCTGCGCAGACTATTGGTGAGTTAAAGACAAGAATAGAAGGTATTATGGAAAGGACAAACATCCCCGGTGCGGCTGTGGCCATCGTATCCACTGATTCTATTGACTGGATCGGAACGTTCGGATACGCTGACCTGGAAGCCAAAGAGCCTGTAACAGAAGACACTCATTTTTGCATTGGTTCCTGCACCAAGAGTTTCACAGGGCTAGGATTTCTAAAGCTTCTGGATCAGGGAAGGATAGATCTGAACACACCGGTAAGGGATATCGCACCTGAGATCCAGATAGACAATCCATGGACGAATACGGATCCGGTCAGAATCGTTCACCTGCTTGAGCATTCTTCCGGATTTGAAGACTCGCACCTGAACTGGTTTTATTTTGAGAAACCCATTGTTTCATTGAAACAAGCGCTTGAAGCCAAAGCGCACCTGCGCAAAGTCCGATGGAGACCGGGTACATGTTTCAGCTACTCAAGCCCCGGTTTTACCCTGGCTGGATATGTGCTCGAAAAACTAAGCGGGCAGGATTACGAAGACTACATGAAACAAAATATTTTGATGCCCATAGGAATGAAAACAGCAGCCATCGGAAGCTCTGATGAAAGCAGGCGGCTGCTTGCTGTTGGATACGGCAAGGATGCCGAACCATTTCCCACCTGGTATGATTATGACGAGCCGGCCGGGGCCCTGAATGCATCCATCAAAGAAATGGCTCTTTTTATTCAATTCATGCTCAACCGCGGTTCTGTGGACGGGGAGCCAATAATCAGTGAAGAATTGTTCAGCAAGATAGGGAAGCCCGAATCAACCCTTGCGGCCGGGGCCGGCTTAGAGTCCGGCTGCAGCTTCGGGATCGGAACAAGATACCGCACCAGGGCAAAATGGTATGGTCATGGCGGTGCGGTCCCCGGTTTCCTTGCCGAATACGCCTATAACCTCGATAACGGGATCGGTTATGTGGTTGTGCAGAATTTATTTGATACCTCATTCTATGAGGATATCTTTTCTGAAGTCAAAGATTATATGGACTCTCAAGTGGAGCCCGTCGCGCCTCCTCCGGAGGCATCCCTTTCAGAAAGCCGGATAAAGAGCTTATGCGGCTATTACGCACCCCGTAATCCCAGGATGAGACTCAGTGAGTTTGGGGAAATTCTGTCAGGAGGGGTCACAATTCTTCATAAGGATGGCAAACTCTATAGAAAGTTTTTTATGGACACTCCGCAGCCTTATATCCCTGTTTCGGAGAATTTGTTCATGCGGCCGGATGACCCGGAAGCCACCGCTGTATTCACAGAAAATCCCGATGGCAATAGGGTCCTCACTACGCAGAGCTTTTATTATGAAAAAGCCCCAAAATGGAAGGTCGTTGTTTACCGTATTTTTGTTTTTGGCGGTATTATCATTATGATGTCAGCGATTGTTTATTCTCTTTTCTGGGTTCCCGTGTATCTTTACAAACTGTTAAGGCGCAAGAAAAGCCGGCCCATGTACGTAAGGATGAGAGTAATACCGTTGTTCGCCGTATTATCTCTTGTGTTGGGTATGGTGATCTTCATGGCTTCCGGACCGTCCATGCTGGAAATAGGGCAAAAGACTCCTGCTAATGTCGTGTTGTTTCTCTCAACGCTGGTTTTTGCAGGATTGTCAGCATTGAGTTTGTATACATTCTTCAGAAGTTTTTCCAAGCCTGTCAAAAAACTTGATCGCATTTATACTCTCGTCCTCTCGTTGGCCTGTTTCGGGATGACGTTGTATCTGACTTATTGGGGAGTCATTGGATTGAGATTGTGGGCGTACTAGACAACAAAAAATACCTCTTTTTTACTTGAGTCATCAGAGAATTAAAACAAGATGAATTAAGACAGAGGAAAAAACAATGAAAATAATTGAAAGAATGGCCGTCGCAATTATGACATTGGTCGTTGTTGTCATTCCCGCAGTGTCACAAAAAAAAGCAGAGGAGCCATCTCTGCCAATAATTTATTCTTCTAAGTACAACGTATCCGTATTGGGAGAAGATTTTCATCAGTTTAACACAAAGAAGTTTAAACAAGTGGTCGATTATTTAACAACACAATGCGGAATCAGTAAAAGTCAATTGATCACACCAAGTAAGATCACTCAAAAAGAGTTACTGAAAGTACACAAACCTGAATACCTCAAATCATTGAGTGAACCAAGAAACATTGCACAAATTTTAGAAATGCCGTCTTTGAGATTTATTCCTGTTACAAGCCTTAAGAGTGGCTTGCTAGAGCCAATGCTTTTTGGGGCTGGAGGAACAGTGCTTGGAGTAAAGAAGGCTATTGAATCCGGGTGGGCCATAAATCTTTCCGGCGGTTACCATCATGCAAAAAGAGATCAAGGAGAGGGATTTTGCTTTTTTGCAGATATTCCTATTGCTGTTAAATGCCTTTGGGAAGAAAAACCACACTCAAAAGTATTGATCGTTGATTTAGATGCGCATCAAGGAAATGGTGTCTCGTCAATATTAGGAGATGATAACAGAATAGCAATTCTTGATATATATAATTCACAAGTTTTTCCTGATGATGAAAATGCTGAAAGATTGGTATCCTATAATATTCCGATAACGCGCCAGACAGATACAAGAACATATTTGGGATTAATAGATAAATGGCTGCCCATTGCAATTAGAGAGCATAAACCTGATCTGATAATTTACAATGCTGGAACTGATATATTTATTTTGGATGCGCTTGGTGGTCTTTCTATCACGGAACAAGGGATTATCAAGAGAGATGAAAAGGTTTTCAAAGCAGCCGTAGATAACAGTATTCCGATTTTGATGTTACTAGCAGGCGGATACCATGAAAAATCAGGTGAGATTATCGGAAAATCGATTGAAAACTTATTAAATACCGTTCTAAAAACGCCAGAACAACCTGAGTTCTCTGTTTTGACAGGACCATATCTGGGGCAAAAACCACCGGGAAAAACTCCGGAGCTATTTGCTCCCGGGATTCTGGCAAAAGATGATCTTGGTTTTAATACGGCGTTCTCTCCTGATGGAAATGAGTTATTCTTTACTTCTATAGAAAGCAAAACCGATCAAGATTTTCAGTATGTCATTAAACATTTTATTCGCGAAAACAATATCTGGAATGGTCCTGAAATAGCCTTTTTTTCAGGAATCCACAATGATGCAGATGTGACATTTTCTCCTGATGGTAAAAGACTTTTTTTCTGCTCCGAACGACCTCACCCCAAATCCGCTGATATGGATATCTGGTATATTGAAAAGACTGATTCAGGATGGTCTCAGCCGGTATATGCAGGAACAGAAGTGAATACAGTCTACAATGAAGTGCATGCCGTATTGACGGAAAAGGCAAATCTATTCTTTGCTTCCAACAGACCCGGTGGCTATGGTGATAAGGACATTTACATGGCTACATTGAGGAATGGCAAGTTTACAGAGATTAAAAATCTTGGTGTGAATGTGAATTCAAAATACCTGGACAGCAATTGTTATGTCCCACCGGATGAAAGATATATTTTATTCGAATCGACAAAGCCCGGCGGATACGGAGAGGTCGATCTTTATGTGAGTTTCCAGACTTATGATAGAGATTGGACCAAGGCTGTTAATTTGGGAGATTCAGTCAATACAGAGGGATATGATTTAGCACCTATTGTTTCACCAGACGGCAAGTACCTGTTTTTTTTCCGGACCCGCTCTGGAGATAAAAATGGGCTATTCTGGATAAGCATAAAAATCATCAAGGATTTGAAAAGGAGAGTGTTAGCGAAATGAAAAAAGAAAATGGAAGTGTGTGGTGGTTTTTCCTCATCGCTATTGGCTTTACCTGGATATTTCAACTGCCCCGCACCCTGGATTCACAGGGGATAGTTGAATCTCCTCAGTTTCTCTTGCATCTTTCAAGGTACCTTCCCCAACTTGGCCCCTTCATTGCTGCATTTTTACTAACATTTTTGATTGCTGGGAAAGATGGGGTGATAAAACTAATAAAAAGGGGCTGGAATACCAAATTTAGTAAGATTTGGCTGATACCGACATTACTCTTGTTGCCGGCCATGGAGGGTTTGGCTGTTTTGTCAGCCAAACTTTTTGGAGGTGCGGCTTTCCCAGAACCGGATATTTTTTTTCATCCAATATCCTATCTGAAATATTTACTTGGTTTGCTTTATTTGGCAGCACTGGAGGAGTACGGATGGAGAGGATTTGCTCTTGTTCGACTTCAAAAAAAGTGGAATGCGCTTACTTCAAGCCTCATTCTCGGAGCGTTCTGGGGACCGTGGCATTTGCAGCAGTGGTTTATGGGAGGGGCTTATCGGAGTAATGTTCCTTTTTTGGCATTCTGGTTTGGGATACTCATGCAGGCGGTGTTGCTTACCTGGCTATTCAACAATACAAAAGCTAGTCTCCTCCCTGTAATTATCTTTCATGCACTCATGAATGCTCAAGTATTTCCAACTTGGGGAACCAGTCAATCTACGATGTTCTTTGTATCAATTTGGACTATAGTGACTGTCTCAGTGGTCATTATTTGGGGTCCCAAAAAACTCATGCGTCGGAAAACAGAATGATTTCCGGTGGTCAATATTATCGAAGAATTGAAACCTAAGAAATAACAAAATAAAAAGCAAAAGGAGAAATTAAAATGAAAGAATTTTTAAGTCTGTTTTCTTTTGTTTGGGTTTCTTTTTAATCCTGATGCCCATACTTTTTGTTCAGGTAAACTGTAAATCGCCGGCTGAGCCAAGTAATCATGTAGTTTTTGCCTACCGGTATAATGTAAAAGTTATTTATGAGCGGAATCCCAATGATATTACTAATCCTGAGTGTAAAAATGATATAGAGATTAGATACTATCTCTATGATCCATCTGGTGCAGGCGATACTGGTGGTACGATAAACCCGGAGAGAGCGAGAATGCATTTGTTGGCTATCTCGAACGTGTGTTTATTCAGTCAGGAGATTACCAAAGAAGACATTATGTTTGGGTTCAAGACCCTAAGCTTTATGATGGCCAAGATTGGATTTCTTCAAAAACACCGGATGGTCTATCCGTAGAGGGCTCTTATGCCATCAGCATTACTGGTTTTAAATATTACTATAAAATGTCTGCGGAAAATAGCGGAGTTGCAGTAACAAACATCAAATGAACATTCAAAGGATAAGCTGCCGGTTTGGCTGCATCAAAAGGAGAAAGGAATATGACAAAAAGAAGCATTGTTTTATTGCTCGTTATGTGCGTTGGCTTGGCTTTTGGCCAGGAGGAGACGAAAGAGTTCGAAAGTTATCAAGAAATGCGAGGGTATATTGGGAGTTTGTTCCAGCAGCAAAAATATGAAAAAGCGGCGAGAATTCTGGAAAACCATCTGGACCGGTTCCCTGATCATCTTGAGGCCAATGCATACAATCTGGCCCTTGTTCACGGACGATTAAAGCAATACCAGGAAGCTATTAAAGCTCTCCGGTATGCCTTAGACAGAGATGTCTGGTTCAATAAATATGCATTCGGAGCAGAGTTTTGGGAACCGTTCAAAAAAATGGAAGAATTTAAAAATCTTTTAGACCGGAATGAGACATTCAGGCAGGAAGCCCAAAAATCAGCCAAACCCGATCTGCTGGTACTCACACCCAAAGGATACAACAAAGAAGAAAGGAAATATCCCCTTTTTGTTGCACTTCATGGAGGCAGCAGCAATATAGAAAATTTCAGAAAAGTGTGGAAGCCAAAAAAAATGGAAGAAGAATTCATAACCGCTTATGTTCAATCCTCATTGGTTGTGGGCATGGACAGCTATACCTGGACAGAGGATATCGAGACGGCTAAAAAAGAGATCGTTGAGGCATATAATGAGATTGTCAAGAAATATCCGGTTGATGAAAAAGAAATCATAATCGGAGGATTTTCCGCCGGAGGGGTTGCCGCATTGGAGATCATACTGTGCAACTCAATACCTGTTCACGGATTTGTGGTTTTGTGTCCGGCAAAGCCAGAGAGCTTTAGTGATGAAAATATCAAAAAGGCGAAAGAAAGAGGAGTCCGAGGTACGATTTTAACCACTGAAATGGATCCCCGATTATCCGTACAAAAGGAGATGGTTGAGGTTTTAAAAACCACGGGACTGCAGTATCAGTTTGTGGTGACTCCAAATATAGGGCATTGGTTTCCCGAAGATCTGGATGTGAAGATAGACGAGGCCATTCATCACATCAGAAATAGATAATTTTTCTTTGAATTAAAACCGGAAGAATCTAAATATAAGGAGAAATAAAGATGAAAAGAATGAATCGAATTATTATATCATTGCTGGCTCTAGCTGTTTTTATCATGCCAATATTGGCACAGGAAGACGGTGATCTTGTTTCGATCGGCACGTATCGAAAACTGCATTCGAAAGTCTTGAATGAAGACCGCCTATTATTGGTTAATTTGCCAAGAGGGTATGATGAAACGACGGTTCGTTATCCTGTGCTGTATATTTTATATGGTGGTCAAGTTGAAGGATACTTTGCTGACGCAGTTCATATTGTTTGCCGTCTTAATGAGGCCAGCCGAATTCCAAACATAATCATTGTCGGTGTTAAGAACATTGACCGTTATCGGGATTGTCTTCCCATTAACAGGAACGGAGAACCGGGAGGTGCGGACAATTTTCTGAAGTTCTTTTCAGAAGAGCTGATCCCCTTTATTGATCAGTCTTACCGGACCAAGGATTTTCGCATTTTGCTCGGTCCTCAGGCCGGAGCTGCTTTCAGTCTCTTTGCTCTGATGGAAAATCCCAGCCTTTTCAGAGTCAACATTGTCATGAATCCGTTCTGGATCCAAGCAAACAGGGAGTATATGCTCGAAAAAGCAAAGGATTTTTTTGGGAAAGAAGGATCATTAAACAATTTTCTTTTCATGACCAGCAACTCCAGTGATGATAACGATGTGACCATGGAATATTTACAGAAGTTCATAACAGTCGTTGAGAATAGGAAAAGAAGCGGTTTTACCTTAATCATAAACCAACTTATAGAAAGAGAATCGGGCATCATCTCCTCACCGAGACTCAGAGAAGGCCTGGAGGTGTTTTTCAGGGATTACAGATTTCCTCACGATATACAAATAAACGGACTTGAGGATTTGAAAGCCTATTATCAAAAACTCTCACAAAAATACGGGTATGAAGTCGATGTCCCGGAATTCACGCTGGTCAGGCAGGGAGACAGGCTGGATGAAAGGGGTAAATTGGAGGAGGCAAAAGAAGTCTTTGAATATATCGTTGAAAAATACCCCCATGACCTCAACAGCTATGCCAGACTGGCTGATCTGCATCGGCGGTGGGGGAATTATGAGCTTGCGATTCAGTATTATGAAGAGCTCCTCAAGAGGAGATGGATGCCGTTTATGGAGCAAAGACTGAATTCTCTAAAAAAATATTTGAATGAATCAGCTGTGTATGCGGTTGAAAAAGCCATTACTGATTCCGGTATTGATGCCGGGATTGCAAAGTTCCGAGAGCTCAGGGCTGATAAAGACCAAAAGTTAATCTTCAGGGAAAACGATTTTATTACTCTCGGATACAATTTCATGACCAGAGGAATGATGCAGGCGGCTGTGGAGGTGTTTAAGATGAATGTTGCAATGAATCCACAATCGGCGAATGCTTATGACAGCCTGGGGGAAGCGTATATGAGAATCGGTGATAAAAAGAAGGCAATTAGGAATTACCAAAGGTCATTAGAGCTGAATCCAGATAATACTAATGCTGAAAAAATGCTTAAAAATTTAAAAAAGGACATGAAAAACGAAATAAGTTAAAAAAATGAGGATAGTCATGAAACAAAAAAAATCAAGTTTACAAATTATTGGGATGGTGTTTTTTTTGCTCATTATCGTAACCGTAACCTGGGGCCAGATAACTCAAAGATCGAAACAATGGTTGGAGGATCTTGACTATTTAGTCAAACGGTTAGAAATTACTCACCCAAACCTCTATTGTAATGTAACCCATGAATTCTTTTCAAAAGCTGTTAATCAGCTTCGAAAAAAGATTCCGTCATTGACCGATTTAGAAATCAGCATGGAGATATATAAAATGATTGCGCTGATTCGCGACGGCCACACATATGTTAGTATGCCTCAAGACGTATCCAGTCTCCTCCATTATTATCCTGTCCGCTTTTATCCGTTTTCAGACGGACTTTACATCATCTCTGCTGAAAAAAAGCATGAAGATAGTGTCGGCAAAAAAGTTGTCCGGATTGGACAGGTATCTGCTCGGGATGCAATGGAACGTCTGTCAATGTTGATAAGCGGCGATAATGAAATGGGAAGGCTTAAAAAAATCCCCAGATATCTTATTCTCGCTGAATTTTTACAGCATGTTGGGATCAATAATTCGACGGAAGAACTTGTCTTAAGACTTGCCGATAGGGACGGCAGTGAAAGGATTGTTTCATTAAAGGCTAAGTTATTTCCCGGAAATTACATGCGTCTTGTTCATGATAGATTATTTCCCGTTTTGGATGATTCGATTATCACGATCAATGAGAAATGTGACGATCTGACACCTCTGTGGCTGCAACGTCCGGATGAGAGATACTGGTTCAAATATATAGAAAATCAGAATGCTTATTATATGCAAATCAATGAGATGTATCATAAAGAAGAGGAAGATTTCGATTCGTTTTGCAAACGATTATTCAATCTGATTGATGAACACCCATCAGCCCGCCTTATTGTCGATGTTCGAAATAACACCGGAGGCAACCGGATCGAATGGCCGCTGATAAGGGAAATTATCAACCGGCCGGATCTTAATCAGCCTGACCGTATATTCTTACTCATCGGGCGATTCACTTTTTCAGCAGCCCAGAATCTGACGAATTACATCGAAAAGTTTACAAATGCAAGGCTTGTGGGCGAGCCCACTTCGGGAAAACCAAACCATTTTGGTTCTGTTGTCCATTTTACCCTCCCGAACACCAAATTTTATGTGTCATGTTCCGTTTATTATTATCAGGATTCAGATCCGGATGATCTGAGGCTTACAACACAGCCGGATATTTCTGTTCCTTTTACAGGGGATGATTACATATCCAATCGCGATCCTGTTTTAGAACGCGTTTTGCAAAACGATCTCATCGCACATTTGCCTAACTTAACGGAAGTGATGAAACAGTCCTACGAACAAGAAGGCATAAAGGGTGCTCTTCAGAAATACAATGAAATCAGAAAGGAGTATATGCATGCAGGAATAAATGTTGAATACCATCTGGATCGATTGGGTTCATGGTTGACTTGGAGTAAAGAAAATGTTAATCACGCATTAACAATATACCGTCGTCTCTTACGAGAATCTCCAAATTCAGTCGAAGGAAATCTTCAGTGTGGATTATCATTAGAAAGACTAGGACAGTACAGTGAAGCGAAGAGATATTATAATAAGTGTTTGGAACTGCACCCGGGTCATACTGTGGCGAAACGCAGACTTGGATTGTTAGAACTCGAATCAGGAATAAAAAAATAAATGGATTGAATTTTCTGCCCCTGATTGTGAAGTGCTTGATTTGAGAGGAAGCTAGCTCAAATATATGAACTCTACTCTGATTAATGAGCCGGTGTTTTAAATTGGATATTATGGTCATTTATCAATCATGGTTATTAGTGAATCAAGATATGGGTCGGAAAGGTCAATTGGGCATAACTTTTTTTAGAAATGGTTCCGAATATCACCCCAATGGTGACCAAAGATGGCAAATATCTGTTTTGTTCCAATAGAGGAGACATCTATTGGGTTTCAATAAGAGTTATCGAAGAAAGTAAGCCAAAAACATTGCATTAAAGAAAGGTGAAAAAAAATGAAAAAACTAACATTACTTTTTGTCGTGTGTATGATAGGTATTCAAGCAGCCTATGCACAAAATACTGTCCTTATAAATACCCAGGAAATGGAAAAGAAAATCGATAGTCTGATTATGCCACTGGTGGATGAAGGATTATTAAGTGGGTCAATTTTGATTGCGATACGCGGAAATATCTTAGTTGCAAAAAGTTATGGATTAGCGGATCGTGAAAAAAATGTCCCTAACACGCCGGAGACCATTTATCGTATCGGTTCGATAACTAAAACAATATCAGCTCTTGCCATTATGCAGCTTCAAGAGAAAAACAAATTAAATATTCATGACAAACTCAATAACTATCTCGATGATTTTACTTATGGCGATAAGATCACTATCTATCATCTTCTTACCCACACCTCCGGTATTCCGAGCTACAATTGGTTGAGAAGTGAGAATAATCCGCAGGAACTTGATACTGTAATAGGCTGGATAAAAGAATTGGAACTGCAATCAAAATCCGGCGAAAAATTTATGTACAGCAACTCAGGGTATGCTTTGCTCGCCAATATTATTGAAAAAGTGTCTGGATTGAAATATGAAGAATATCTTAAAGAAAATATTTTCATACCCAGTAATATGGAAAATACAGGATTGTATCTAATGGACATTCCTCCATACAATATGGCTTTTGGATACGGACGTGTTGATTATGATGGATTTGAGAAAGTGGCGCGCCCTTGTCCCTTGGGAAGAGGAGATGGAGATTTATATTCAACCGTAAAAGATTTATATAAGTTTATCATGGCTTTTTATAATGACAAACTGATTTCTCCGGAATTGCGAAATCAGATGCTGGATACTTATAAAAACAATTGTGCTTTGGGTTGGTTTGTTGACAAACTTCAGGGGGAAGGCGTCGTTTATCATGATGGTGGTGAACTGGGTTACATGAGCAGTATGATATATTTCAAAGATAATGAATTGCTTCTCGTTTATCTTTTTAATAGCGATTTTTTACTCACTCATATTGTTCAGCAGCAATTGGCAGCTATTGCTTTAGGGAAGCAGTATCAGCCTTTGTTCAAGAAAAAATATGACAAATCATCTGTTAATTCATTTAAAACCTTTGCCGGTGAATATACCATTGATGAATCAAGTTCTTTTACTATATCAGTAGAAGATGGTCATATATTTTTTCAGGAGGCAGGAAAGCCAAAATGCAAAGCATACTTGTTTGCTGAAAATTATATTTACATCAGAGAGATCAATTCCCGTATCCGGTTTGAAAAGAGTGAGGACGGGGCAGTTAAATATACTGCTTTTTTTGGCTTGTTTTTGGTCACCGGGGAACGCAAAACGAAATAAAAAAAATTGTAAAAAAATCAAAGAATCATGAAATTAATGAAGATAATTCAGGTTGTAATCATTTTTTGCATTTTTATTTTCTTAGGAGCGTGTACAGGAAATGCAGAGAAGGAAGTGATTCTATTAAAAGGCATCAAGAATCCAGTAAAAATTTTTGGATCAGATCAGAAGTTATTTGTTACGGCAGGGGAAAATGGCACAACAATACATGAGTATTCAGTAAAGAATTTTGAACATTTATGTTCATACGGTGAAGAGGGAAAAGACCGGGGAAAATTTATTACAAATGCAGGAGAAGGCGTGCATGTTTCTGCTTTCAAAGGCAACACTTTTGTGACCAGCTTTTGGAAGGTTTCTGTATTTGACCGTTGTGGTAAGTTCATTGATGAAATAAAAGGAATTCCAAACACATATTCGTATAAAAAAATCAAGGATGGTTTCGTTGGAGTGGGCTACAAAGAAAAAGGAAATGTGGGCTATTATTCCATTAACCTTTATAATGAAAACCTGGAACCTGTGAAAGAGCTTTATGAGGTTGAAAATTCCTATAATCCAAATATTGGAAACCGGGTATTAACGAAGGAATATGGATTTAGTATTGGTGCGAATAGGATCTTTACAAAAGGTCAATCTGATGAATATCGTATTGAGGTTTTCAACACGGATGGAGACCATCTTTCTACAATAAACCGGGAGTTTGATAGAATCGCTATTAAGGAAGAGAATAAAAATGCTATTTTGGATTTATATAAAAATCACCCAAACTTCAAAGATTTTTATGATGAAATTGTAAAGGATATAATCTTTCCTGAAAAATTACCAGCTATCAATCAGATTGCAGCTTCAGATGATTATCTGTATGTCATTACAAATACACTTGTTGACGACAGTACTGAAATTCATATTTTAGACCATAATGGGAAACTTATTAATAAAACCCATATTCCTCTTATTTGGAATAATGCCAATATGATATGCACATTGATTATACAAAATCATTCCATTTATCAACTCGTACGAAGTGGCCCGGAGACCAGACCTGATTTTTTTATTTACATATTCAGTCTCTAGAGAACTTCGGGACCAGGATTTCTATTTCATATCAAGAAAGGATTTTGAATGAGAGAAAAGAAAAGCAATTTTCGGAGGGCATCCATACTATTTTTCCCATGCCTTCTCCTCCTTTTATTTGTTTTTTGTGCCGCAGCCAGCGCTCAGGATATTGAAGCAAGAGTCGACGCTTGTGTTCAAACCTATATTGAATCGGGAAATTTCAGTGGGTCCGTCTTAATAGCTTATGGAGAAGACGTGTTGGTGTGCAAAGGATACGGTCTGGCAAATATCGAGCATGGCGTATTGAACACGCCGCACACAAAGTTCCGTATCGGATCGGTCACCAAACAGTTCACTTCCATGGCGGTCATGCAGCTTCAGGAAAGAGGATTGCTCAGTACAGAAGATTTTCTGGCAAAGCATATACCTGATTACCCTCATGGTGATGAAATCACCATCCATCATCTGCTGACCCATACTTCCGGGGTTGTCAATTTTA
>CAZUXT010000016.1:0-66184 GCA_964624145.1 uncultured Eubacteriales bacterium
GCTGTTTTTATGACCGCAGCTCAAGTCAAGCGGCAGGTGACGAATGTGGTAAAGGGGTCCCCGTCTACATATAAGGTCACTGTGACAGATGTCGAGGTGTATAACGGAACAGACTGGATCCCGCTTTTTTCCGGCTCATCACAGCTTGACCTTGTGGCAAACCCGGGAAGTTTCCCAAGTATAGACAGCATCACTCTTCCGTCAGGCATTTATTCCCAATTAAGGGTGATCTTTCTGAACTCATTTGTTATGAAAGGGTCTTTGGACTACGGAGGAACCACATATTACACAACGAGCACAACCGTCAATGGCGATACAGGAAGCGCTGCCTCAGCCACAGGACCGGCACAGGAATGCACTGTACGGGATTCCTCCTGGGGCGACCTGGGAGCGGATGTTGTCAAGACATGGGATATTGGCCCTATCTCTGTGACAACCAGCACAGACTATCAGCCCATTCTCACCTTTAATGTCAGCCAAACACTGATCTTATTCTCCTCAGGAGGAGATATGATCTTTCTCCATGACTCCCCGGAACCTGTCATTCAAGAAGATTGAATTAAGTAAGCCTTCTGACGAGATCCCTTGTCGCTGCTATCCCGTTTGTAAAGAGACGGAAAATTTGGCATCCCGTTAGGAGGCGGATAACCGAATCAAAGAACCCCTCTTCACTCCTGTTAGGAGCAAAGCAGCATTCAAGAACCTCTGGCAGAGCTTCTCCAGGAGAGAGAGAAACCATGTCGGGCGATAAAGAAGGATTGTAGCAAGGAAGGATAATCGTCCGCAGGGGAAAAGGAAGCTTCCCTGCCCGATAGGGAACATATCGCGAAAATCTTTGACCCATGTCCTCCAAACTTCCCTTTTTCACAGAATAACAGGAGCCATATTCTTGAGCAAAGTTCCTGCTCATGGACAAAGCCAGAGGGAAAGGATGAACAAGCCGGCTTGACGGATCAACAGGAGCCATCTCCTCACAGAGGAAATCATTCCCCATCTCGGCCAGAATAAAGGTCGTTGATGTTTTTCCTGCTTCCGGTTTCCCTGCGATAAGGCAGGCTCCCTTTTTAGTTCCGACACAGCCTGCGTGAAAGGTCACCCATTCTCCACCGCTCTTTACCAACAAACTTTCAACCTCCTCTTCCAGTGCCCCATAGGCCGCGAGCGTATCCCCGAAAGAGCCTGCGAATTTTTCATTGTTGCTAAGCTCATAGCCATCCGAACCACGACTGATCCTCAAGCGGCAGGAGGGCGGGGAAACCGGCTCCGGTCTTTGAAAAAGGGAAAAGGAAGGGAGGATGATTTTCTCCATCTCTTCAGGAAAACTTATCAAAACATCTATTCGGGGAAGAGAAAAAGAAAAAGACTTCATCTGACTTTTCGGATAAGTCCTTTCTCAAGGAAAAGATCAAGAGTCTCTTCAAGGTCCTTTTTCATGGTCTTTCTCTCACCTTTAAAGGCTTCGGTGAGCATAAAGAGGAGCTCTTCAAAGGAAACGGATTCTTTGAGGCATTTCCATATGAAAAAGGCTGTTTGATTCAATACATGTATGGCTCTTTGACTCGGGATATAGACAGCCATTTGGTCTCCGACTTTTTTGAGCTTCACTTTTTGTATGCGCTGATAATATAAATCATGATCCCGCTGTTCCGCCATTTTTTCCTCTTTTATCTCGGGTTTCTGATGGCCTCAAGTTTATAACAGGGAAAAACAGGTGTCAATCCGGGAAAGCACAAGGATTTTGAATTCACTACTCTGATAGTTTAAAATGGCTTAAGGAATAGTTTAAGGAATGGTGGAAGAAAAGACACTCTGCTTGAGAGTCCTTTTCCTGGTCTGCAGCCGCTGGCTAAGAGGGATATCCGGCACCGGCTTGAGGGATGATTTTGAATTTCCGATAAATTTGGACTGGGATGTTTTCGGAAAAATGGCCTATTATCACAACCTTGAAGCTCTCCTTTATGTTCTCATCACCAAGAAAGGACTGCCGGGAGATTCCATACCTGCACGGCTTATAAGAGAATGGGAAAAAGCCTATTTCTCTAATTACATCCGGAACAGCGAGATCATTTCCCTTCTCCGGCGCCTTCAAGATGAATGCAGGCCCAAAAACATTCCTGTTATCGTGCTCAAAGGACCGGCGTCACTTGCTCAGGTTTATGAGGGCAATACCGGAATACGCCCAATGGCTGACCTTGACCTTCTCTGCCGCAAAAGAGATCTCAAGGCCCTCAGCGATACGGCCTTTTCTCTCGGAAGTCAAAGGCCGGGATCCATCCGCCTCCATCACCTGTCCATGACCCATGAAAGGCTCGACATCTATATCGAGTTCCATTACAACCTTTACCATTTCATGAAAAACAAAAAGGATTTTCTGAGATCTGTCTGGGAGAAGATACAAACAGCAAGGCTGGAAGGGATCGAATTTCAGGTCATGCCTTTCGAAGCGCAGCTCGTCTTTGAAGTCGGACATTTCTTGGCGCACAGAGGCTTCGTCTCCCTTAAGCATTACCTTGATTTTGCGGCAAAACTCATGCTTTGGAAAGAAAAACTGGATGGGAAAGAGCTCGCACGGCTGCTCAGACTCACCGGAGTCAGAAATGAGTTTATCTCTGCCTCTGGGGCGCTTCCTGAATGGCTCGGGCTCCCTCCGGAACTTTTTTTCTCTCTTGCCACTTTTCCAGCCGGCAATCCAGACGTTTCGATAAAAAAAAGATTCGAACTTTCCGCCTCCATCGGTTTCGTAAAATTAGATAGGGCCGGAGCCGAACTGGCCGGACAGAGAGGGCTTACGAAAAAAAGCATCTTTCTTTTAAAAAGACTGTTCCCTCCTCTCACCGCGATCCAGGCCTCCTACGGCCTCCCTTCCAGAAGAAAGGCTGTTCTCTCTGTTCCCCGAAACCTAAAGGAAACACTCAGGGATTTTAGAGAGAGGAAAAAAATATAAATACACTGATTGCGCCCGTTGCGTTTTTTGCGTTTATTTTTCAAGCTGGAATGAAATCTTGAAGCAGGCGCCCTGACTGCCGCCCATCTCAAGCGAACCATTAAGCTGTGTGACAAGATTCTGTATAAGCTTAAGCCCCAGGCTGTCTACATTTTTCAAATCAAAACCAGACGGCAGGCCCACTCCGTTATCGCTGACCATTAGAGTCACTGATTCTTTGTCATCCGTTTCAAAGACAATAGTGACTTGAGGCGCGCTGCTTTTTTCAGGAAAAGCATGTTTGAGTGAATTGGAAACAAGCTCATTGGTGATGAGCCCTAAAGGTACGGCCTGGTTAATGTTAAGGTAAACTTTATCTAAGTTCATCTTGAAGTCAATATTTTCGGCGTCACCTTCGTAAATTGAAAAAAGATTTTCTGTAAGACTTCTTATGTAACCCGAAAAATCGATTCTTGAAAAGTCTTCTGACTGGTACAGCTTCTGGTGGATCAAAGCCATGGACCTTATCCTGTTTTGACAGATTCGAAAAATTCCGGAGATTTCTTTATCTTTAATTTGACGGGCTTGAAGATTGAGAAGGCTGGATATGATCTGCATATTGTTTTTGACCCGGTGGTGAATTTCCTGCAAGAGGACTTCCTTTTCTTTAAGCGATTGACTGACACTGTATTCGGCCTGAATTTTTTCCCTGATTTCCTGTTGAAGCTGGGTATTGGTTTTTCCTAATTCAGCTGTTCTGTTCTCAACTCTTCTTTCTAATTCTTGAGCCCGCATCCGTATATTATGGGTCCGGGTAATATAAAAACCCACTAAAAGGACAATCACTAATGAAAGAGCAAGCCCCCTAAACCACCAGGTCCGCCAGAAGGGTGGAAAGATGATGAGGCTGAGCGAGGCTCCCTCTTCGTTCCACAGGCCGTCATTATTGGAGCCTTTAACCCGGAACACATATTTCCCGGGAGAAAGATTGGTGTATGTGGCAAACCTTCGTGTTCCCACATAGTTCCAGTCTTGTTCAAAACCTTCCAGTTGATGAGAGTATCTGTTCTTTTCCGGAGCCGCGAAATGAAGGGCTGCAAACTCAAAAGTAATCACCCGGTCATTATAGGAAAGCTTGATCTGGTCTGTCATTGATATCGCTTGGGTCAAGATGGAAGCTCTTTTAGGCCCATCTCCAATGGGTACGGATTTGTTGAATATCTGAAAATCAGTGATGACTACAGGAGGTATATAGGGATTGTCTTTAATATCATCTGGGAAAAAACGGTTAAATCCGTTAATACCCCCGAAAAACATCTCCCCTTTGCTTGTTTTTAGGGCGGCTCCCAGATTGAATTCATTGCATTGAAGTCCGTCTTCGACATCATAATTTCTGAATTTCTGGGTCCGGGGATTAAACCGGGACAATCCTTTGTTGGTGCTCATCCAGAGATTGCCTGTCTCATCCTCCAGAATCGCATAGACCAAATCATTGGGGAGTCCGTCTTTTTCAGTAAAAAAACTAAATCTCCCGCTCTCCGGGTGATATCTGTTCAAACCTCCGGGAGTTCCGAACCACATCACACCTGAACTGTCCTCGAAAATGCAGAGAATTTCATTATTGCTCAGGCTGTCAGGATCATGAGGGTCCGCCTGAAAACGCTTGAATGTACGGCTCTTCAGGTCATATATATTCAGTCCGTCCAATGTCCCGACCCAGAATGTTCCTTGACTGTCCTCATATATCGAATAAATGTAATCACTGCATAGGCTTTGATTGTCTTGTGGGTCATGAAAGTAATGGATAAATCTTTTCTCGTCTCTTATAAACTGATTCAGCCCATTTGTAGTCCCCACCCATAAAACTCCATTCCTGTCTTTGTAAACACACCTGACGCTGTTATCACTCAAGCTTCCCGGGTCAGAAGGATCATGCCTATAGTAGGTGAAAATCTTTTTCTGTGGATCAAATTTGTCAAGCCCTCCATAAGTTCCAATCCAAATTATCCCGGAACTTCCTTGACAGAGTGACATGACTCTATCGTTGCTCAAACCGGATGGATCCTTTTGATCCGCAGTGAAATAGGCAAAAGAATCGAGGCTCCGGTCAAATACATCAAGGCCGTTGTATGTTCCGATCCAGATGTCACCGGACCGGTCTTCCAGAAGACTCCTTACGTGATTGCTGTTCAAACCTGAGGGATTATGCGGATTAAAATAGTAATGGAAAAATCGTTTACTATATTTATTAAACTTATTTATTCCCCTCCGTGTGCCCACCCAGAAAACTCCGGTTCTGTCTTCATAAAGGGAATAAATCTCATTATCACTCAGACTGTTGGGATTGCCGCGTTCCAATTTATACTGAACAAAATGATTGTTTGCACGAACATATCGATTCAATCCATCCTGAGTTCCGACCCAGAGCACTCCCTCACTGTCTTCATAGAGGGAATAAATATAGGCATAGGTCAAACTATGAGGGTCTTGTTCATCCGAAAAATAACGTGTAAATGCATTTTTATCCGGGTCATATTTGTTGAGGCCGTTCTCAGTCCCTATCCAGAGCTCTACTGATTGAGTCTCTAGAATACATGTGATGCTGTTGCTGCTGAGAGATAAGGGCTGAGAAGGGTCATTTTGGAAACGGGTGAATCTTTCCGTTCCTATCTCGTATCTGTTCAGACCGTCCGCTGTTCCCGCCCAGATGGAACCTGTATGGTCAAGATAAGCACAGCTCACCCGGTTATGGCTCATGCTTTGGGGATCGGAAGGTTCATTTTTAAATACAGTGAATTCTTTTTGCTTAAGGTCAAATCTGTTGAGACCATCATCCGTAGCGATCCAGAGATTGCCTTTCCCGTCCAGACACATGGAATTGATAAAATCACTTGACAGAGATGCAGCGTCAGGAGATTTGGAATGAAACCTGCTGAAAGTTTGCTGAGCCGGATCATACCGGTTGAGTCCCCTGCCGTATGTACCTATCCAGATAAACCCGCTCTCATCTTCCACAATTGATTTGATGTAATTGTAACTCAGGCTTTTTATATCATCCGATTTGTTTCTGAACACCTCAAACTCGCAGCCATCATAAAGATTCAATCCGTCTTCTGTTCCAAACCACATAAATCCTCTGGAATCCTGAAAGATCGAATAAATGATGCTCTGTGAGAGGCCCTGCTCAAGGGTGAGATGATGAAACTTTATGTCTTCTTGAAGGGCAGCATGGGATGTGACAGAAAAAAGAAAGAAAAAGAAAATGATACAGACGGTCTTATATGAAAATTTTTTTTCTTTCATTGGAACAAAGTAATCCTGAAAAAATAAGATTAGTATTGTTGAGCCGATATAACAATCACCCCTCTAGATGAATTAAGGGGTGAAATTTTTTTTAACAGGAGATGAGGAAGGGGAAAAAGAGCACAGGGTTGGAGAGGCCAGCTATTTATTGTAATATACGGTCTATGGCTTCCCGGGATTTTCAGGTTTTTGTAAAACCAGCCGGCCCTTCATGCAACCTGTCCTGTCAGTACTGCTATTATCTGGAAAAGAAACACCTCTATGCGGGAAGTTCTCTGCGCATGCCTGAAATCCTGCTCGAGGAATACATTGTCCAGCACATCGAGGCCTCTTCCGAACCTGTGATCCGGTTTTCCTGGCATGGAGGAGAGCCCACTATCCTGGGATTGGATTACTTCCGGAAAATCGTAGCGCTTCAGCAAAAGCACAAACCTTCCAACCGGCTCATCTTGAACGGAATGCAGACAAACGGAACTCTTTTAAATAATAATTGGGGACGCTTCTTAAGGAACCAGGCTATTTCTGTAGGACTGAGCCTTGACGGCCCGCGGGAAATACATGACCGATTTCGCGTCACCAGGGAGGGGAAGCCGACCTTTGATAAGACCTTACGCGGGTATGAGCTCCTGAAAAAACACGGAGTCTCGACTGATATTTTGTGCGTGGTGAATGCCCATAATGTCCGGTATCCTCTGGAAGTCTACCGGTTCTTCAAAAAAATCCACGCTGCCTACATAAGCTTTCTCCCCATGGTCGAACAGCAGACAGATGCTGAGTCCGGCCTCAACCCTATCACTGTTCCGGCTGAATCGTGGGGTCGCTTTCTCTGCACTATCTTTGACGAATGGATGAGTCAGGATATCGGAAAGATAAAAGTGCAAATTTTCGAGGAGGCAGCCAGAACCGCTTTCGGACAGGAACATTCCCTGTGTATTTTCAGGCCGGTCTGCGGTGATATTCCCGTCATAGAACACAACGGAGACTTTTTCTCCTGCGATCATTTTGTCGACAAGGAACACCGACTCGGAAATATCATTGAAACTCCTCTAAAGAAACTTCTTGAAAGTCCGGCTCAAAGAGCTTTTGGCCAGGCCAAATGGGATACTCTCCCGCAGTACTGCAGAGAATGCGAGGTCAGGGATATGTGCAATGGAGGATGCCCCAAAAACCGCTTCATCAAAACACCTGACGGAGAAAAAGGCCTGAATTACCTGTGTAAAGGATACAAACAATTCTTTTCACACTGCCGGCCCTGGGTGGACGAAGTGGCGGCCGCCTGGCGCCGTCAAAAATAGCATACAATCAGGTTTTCAATTTCTCCTTAAGAAAGGCAATGGTGCGCTCCCATGCCAGTTCCGATGCCTGTTTGTGGTATCTGCCAGGGTTCGTGTCATTGAAAAAAGCATGGGCCGCTCCCTCATACATATACATCTTGTAATCCACAGACGCCTGTTCCAGAGCTTCTTCGAATGCGGGAATGCCCGCATTGATGCGTTCGTCTAAAGAGCCGTAATGCATGAGCAGCGAAGCTTTGATCTTGGGAACATCCTCAGAGTCAGGCTGCCGTCCGTAAAAAGGAACCGCTGCGGTCAAATCCGGCGCATTGACAGCCACCTGGTTGGTCACGCCTCCTCCCCAGCAGAATCCTATGCACCCGACTTTTCCGGTGGCTTGAGGATGGGTTTTCAAATACTCTACAGCAGCCACATAGTTTTTTACGGTTTCATCACTGTCAAGCTCCCGCATCTTTGACCGGGCCTCATCCACGCTCTCAGGGGTCCCGCCCAACGGAGACAACGCATCCGGAGCCACAGCCAAAAAACCCTCCAGAGCCGCACGCCTGGTCACATCTTTGATATGGGGCACAAGCCCTCTGTTTTCGTGGATAACAATCACAGCAGGGAGTTTCTCTTCTTCCGGGGGCCGTGCTTGATAAGCCCGAACCTCCCCTGTTTCACCGGGATATGTGATATACCCCTTCTCCAGGCGGGGGTCATCCTCGGGAATGAACTGAGCCTGAGCAAACTTATTTTCTAAAAGAGGAAGCAGGGCTACTCCCGCAGCTGTTCCGCCGGCGAGTACAGCTAATCTCTTGAGAAATTCACGGCGGCCCAGGTTTCCTTTTGCATAGTCACCGTATAAGTCAATGAATTTTTTATCCATAATCCCTCCTCTTTTCAAACGGGAATAATCTCCCCGTTCGCTAAATTATTTTACTTATAGAAATCGCTCATTTTTCCCACGATGTACTCCTGGTGGTTGCTGGTGAGCTCAGGATATACGGGAAGCGAGATAACAAATTCGGAGGCTTTTTCCGCCTCGGGAAGGTCTCCTTTAAGATAGCCCAGGTCTTTGAAGCATTCCTGAAGGTGAAGAGGCACCGGATAATAGATGGCCGTGCTTATCCCCTGTTCTTTGAGATGTTCCTGGAGCTTGTCCCTGGAGTGGGTGCGCAAAGTGTACTGATTGTAGATGTGATGGTTTTTGTCTCCCAAGTCTTTATAAGCTTCAGCAGGGGGCTTGATGATTCCTTTTTCTATGAGGCCTGATTGAGCAAAGAGCTTGTTATAGAGGGCTGCATTTTTCCGGCGCTTTTCCGACCAGGAATCAAGGTATTTGAGCTTGACCAGAAGCACGGCTGCCTGAAGGGCATCCAGCCGGAAATTCCCCCCGACGATTCTGTGATAGTATTTGGAACGGGCGCCGTGCACACGGAGTACTTTAAGCTTTTCAAAGAGCGCAGAGTCCCGGGTTATGACCATGCCGCCGTCGCCTGCGCCGCCCAGGTTCTTGGAGGGGAAAAAAGAGAAGATCCCAAACTCACCCATGGATCCTGCTTTTTTGTGCTTGTACTGGGCCCCTATGGCCTGGGCCGCATCTTCTATGACCGGGAGACCATATTTGGAGGCCATTTCAAGTATGGGATCCATATCCGCGCACTGCCCGAAAAGATGCACGGGGATAATGGCTTTGGTGCGGCGCGTTATGGCTGATTCCAGCTTCTCAGGGTCCATGTTGTAGGTATCAGGGTCTATGTCCACGAATTTGGGAGTGGCGTTAAGGCGGGAGATCACACCGGCTGTGGAGAAAAAGGTGAATGGTGTGGTGATTATCTCATCTCCCGGCTCTATTCCCAGTGCCATAAGAGATATAAGAAGCGCGTCCGTTCCTGAGGAGACTCCCAATGCATAGGATGTCTCTGAATACCGGGCTATCTCCTGCTCCAGCTCTTTGACTTTAGGCCCTAATATGAAGTACTGGGAGTCAAAGACCTCATCCACGGCCGCGCGTATTTCCTCTTTTATGGATGCGTACTGCGCTTTTAAATCAAGTAAAGGAATTTCCATTTTATTCCCCTATTTTTTGATCTCTTCTTCCAAAACCCTTTTCAAAACAGTATGCTGTTCCTCAAGCTCTGGCATGAGCGATGCGATTTCAGCAAAATCTCCTGTATCCGCGGCTTTTTCTATCTTAAACGCTATCTCGCGGAGAACCTCTCCCCCTATGTTAGCGGAGGCTCCTTTGATGGTATGGGCCTGCATCTTTATTTTCTCAAGGTCTTTTTTCTCTAGATGGCCTTTCAATGATTCTATCTGCATGGCGCTTTCCTCGATGAATATATCCAAAATCTCTTTCAATATGTTTTCATCGCCCATCAAACGCTCTACAAGCAGTTCTTTTTTAAACACAGGGACAGGAGAGGCGGATCGTTCTTCTTCTATCTTTCCATCCGGCTGTTTCTTGATCCATTTATCTAAAGTCTGGGCTAAATTCTGGATGCTGACCGGCTTTGGAATATAGTCATTCATCCCGGCTGAAAGACATCTTTCCTTGTCGCCCTCCATGGCGTGTGCGGTCATGGCAATGATGGGGATATCATGATCCAGCACCTTTGTTTTCGGGTCACGGATCTTCCTTGTGGCTTCCAGGCCGTCCATCACAGGCATCTGCACATCCATAAGCACAATGTCATAGGAAATATCTTTTAATGTTTTGACGGCTTCAACCCCATCAGCCACGGCGTCCACGCGCATTCCCATCTTTTTAAGCATGGCCGTAGCGACCTGCTGGTTCGTAATGTTGTCTTCAACCAAAAGGACCTTGGTTTTGCCCCTTCGCATCTCCCGGATCAGATGGCGTGTGATCAGAACTCTTTCCGTCTTTGTCTTGACTCCACGTCCCAGAACAGTGGCTATGCAGTCGAAAAGGTCTGACTGACGGACCGGTTTGGTGAGGTAAGCCGCGAATCCGATCTCTTCCAGGCGGAAAGCATCGCCTCTCTGTCCCATGGAAGTCATCATGATCAAACGGACCCCTCTTGTTTTCTCATCGGCTTTTATGGCCCTTCCCAAAGATTCACCGTCCATGTCCGGCATCTGCATATCAAGGATGGCAAGCTGGAAAGGGTCCCCTTCGTGGTAGGCTTTATACAGCTTATGAAGAGCTGTGGGACCGTCCTGAGCATCGGCAACCCGGACATCCCAGGATTCGAGCTGGCCTCTTAAAACCTCTCTGTTTGTCCGGTTGTCATCCACAATAAGAATATGTGTGCCGCTTATATCAGCCGCAAGCTTTTCAGCGGACTCGCGCTTCCTCTGCTTATTAAACCGCGCTGTGAAACTGAACTCAGAGCCTTTTCCCTCTTCGCTCTTTACATCAATCTTTCCTCCCATCTTCTCCGCTAGCTGCTTTGAGATGGCAAGGCCCAGGCCTGTCCCCCCGGCTTTCCGGGTTCTCGAACCGTCCACTTGAGTGAAGACATCAAATATAAATTCCTGTTTTGCATCAGGAATCCCGATACCCGTGTCACGGACAGTAAACCGGAGCACAGCCTCATCATCGGTCTCGGATTCAACACTCACACGGACCGACACTTCGCCCTTTTCTGTGAACTTTATGGAATTTCCCGCCAGATTGACCAGAACCTGCCGCAAACGCCCGGGATCTCCTTTAAGATAGGTCGGCACATTCTGTTCAGGCGCACAGATAAACTCAAGCCCTTTGTCATGAGCCTGAAAAGCCATGATGGATGCAAAATCCTCCAGCAGAGACCACAGATTGAATCCCATGTCCTCGAGTTCCAGCTGCCCGGCCTCTATCTTTGAAAAATCAAGTATATCGTTTATGAGCGAGAGAAGGGACTCGCTGCTTGTGCGTATGGTCTCAGTGAATTTGAGCTGTTCACTGTTGAGGTCCGTATCCAGAAGAAGACCTGTCATGCCTATCACCGCATTCATAGGAGTCCGTATCTCATGGCTCATGTTAGCCAGAAACTCGGTCTTTGCTTTGTCAGCGAGCTTGGCCTCTTCCAGAGCGAGCTTAAGCTCCTCCTCGGCCTGTCTGCGTTTTTGCTCCTCTTCAATGGAATGAATTCCGAAGGCGATGTCGTCGGCCATCTCCTGAAACAGGCGCTGCTCTTCATTGTCATTCATATAATCTTCCGGAATGGAAACCGTTAAAAAACCATACGCCTTATCCTTGTTAGCCAGGCTTGTCGCCATGGCTCCTCTGTGGTTGCTGTTTCTTTGCGACAAGGGACAATCAGGGCATGTTTTTCGGAGATTTTCGAATGTAACCACACCCTTTTTCTTCAAAGCTTTCTCACCGCAGCACGGAAGCCATCCCTTTTTCATCTTTTCTTTCAAAGGAGCATATTGGTCTCCGATGCCGGCTTCGGCTGTGGTGGAAATCTTTTCGGATCCGTCAAAAAGAGCGATCAAAGCACTTTGATATCCACGGGTTTCAACGATCCCGTGGCATGCCTTGTTTATAAGCTTGATTCTGTCTTTTGCTTGAATGATAAGCTGGTTCACATTGCGCACAGCATGGAGAACCTGATTCAGGTGATTGACCCGCTCTTCCGCTTTTTTACGCATTGTGATGTCCCGGTATATTCCGAAGACTCCCAGCTGTTTTTCCCCTGCGGAGATAGGAGAAGCAATGACCGATACATGGACCGGAGAGCCGTCCTTCCGGCTTCGAACGGTCTCCAGAGCCACATTTTTTCCTTTTACGACATTGTTTGTTATTTTCTTTGCTCTGCTGATCTCATGACCGGCAACAAGCTTGTCAATATTCCGGCCAACCACTTCTTTGAGCTTGTAGCCGAATATCTTCAAAAATTCCCGGTTTGCATGGCTGACTGTGCCGTCATTGGAAGTGATCACGATCCCTTCCTGCGCGTTTTCATAAAGCTGCTTGAACCGGCTTTTCTCTTCTTTGAGGGCTTGTTCGGCCTCTATGCGGTCTGTAATGTCCTCAATGACTCCATCATAAAACTGAATCTCACCGTCCTTGTCTTTCACAGCCACGGCAGTGACCGCTCCCCACAAAAAGGTGCCGTCTTCTCTTTTTAATTTAAGGACTTCACCTCTGACAAAATGGTTCTTCTTCATCTTTCCGTTTAACTTTTTTCTGTCTTCCGGTTCCTGATAAAGGTCAGAAACGTTCTTTTTGAGAAACTCCTTTTTGCTTTTTAATCCGAACATCTTAACAATGGCAGGATTGGCCTCAATAAAGCTTCCTTGCGAGCCCGGTGTGTTCCTGTAAATGCCCACATTTATATTTTCCATCAGGCGTCTGTATTTGGATTCGGACGAATTTAATTTAGGCTGGTTTTTTTTTCTGTCTTCCATCGGTATTCCCTTCCATGAAAACAGTGTTGATATCTGTTATTTAATAAGTTTAATGTTTAATGTTTCCTGTGTAAAGTGAAAAAAGCTGTTTTGACAAAAAGAAAAGATTGGTATAGAAATAAGGATATGATGAGGGAAAAAAATTTGGTCTTATATGTCATTATCTTTATTGGAATGGCCCTTTTATTAGAAGCCCAGGAAATCGATTCTTTTTACACCCGGCTGCTCAATGAAGGAGAGGCTTCATTTAGGGCAGGGAATTTCAGAAAGGCGGTAAAAGAATTAACAATCGCTGTTTTTGGTATAGAGGGACATGATGAAATTATGGGAAAAGCGCATGTGTTTTTGGGCCTTTCTTACTATTATATTGACCAGCAGGAAGAAAGTAAAAACCATCTCATGACCTCTGTTGAGCTCATAGGGATGGAAGGGATATCCAAAATAGAGCTGGATTCAGAGAAAAAGGGCGACCTTTTTCGTATCCTCGATTATTTCGGAATAAGGCAAGAAGAATCCGCAGAGGATTCCAAAGCCATGACACAGCCTGAAAAAGATGCGGCTTCCTCTGATGAAAAAACAAATGATGAAGAGGCACTCAGAAATAAAATAAAGGAACTCAATACATATATAAAAGATAATCCCAAGGAAAAAGAGGCTTATTACGAGCTCTACGAAATCTATCTCAAAGAAAAACAAGAAAGAAAAGCCAAAAAAACGCTGGAAGACCTTACAAAAAACGCTCCCCTGGAAACTCAGGCTCTTTATCTCTTAGGAGTCATGCATTTCAAAGAGAGAAATTTCAAAAGGGCTGAATATTATTTTTCAAGGATATTCACTATTTCGCGGTCGTCCGATGTGTCTTCGGAGATAATAGAGCCGAGCCATGCTTTCAACATATTGAGTTTTTATTACACGGGGAAAAAAGAAAAGGCTTATGAGCTCGCAGAGAGCCAGCAGAGTGTCCTTACAGAAGAGAAAATAAACCGGTTGCGCCTTGGGGAAAGAAACAGAAGAGTGCTTCTGGAAATCATGAAAAATTTGACCAAATAAAACTTTGGTATTATTATAAACGATAAAAAATCGATAGAATCATGAACAGGGAGGGTTTTATGAAACTCAACAAACTGGCTTTAGCGCTGACCGGAGGCATTATCTGGGGCGCTACTATATTCCTTGCAACGGTTTTTCTCCTTTTAAAAGGTGGCCAGGGAGAAACTCTTTCAAAATTAAATGCGTTCTACTTTGGCTACAGCTACAGCTACCTCGGCAGCCTGGTGGGTTTGATATGGGGCTTTGTGGACGGATTTATTGTGGGCTGGCTGTTCGGGTGGCTTTATAACATCTTTGCCAAAGAAAAATAAAAAGTGTTTTTTCCTGTTTTCAGGAAGAGTGGTAAAGATTTTTGAGCATCAATGCATCTTTTTCCTGGGTCGGGCTTTCTATGATGACCAGGCCTTCCACATTAAAATCCTTCAACGCCTGTATCCATTCATCATAACGGAAGTCTGATTTATCGAGCATAAGATGCTTGATCTCTCCTTTCTCCCCGTACATTATCCCGCTCACATGTATATGCATGTCTTTTAAGGCAGCGGCTCCGAGTTTGAGCTTGATCTTATTCAGAATCCTGAAAAAGCTCAAATAATCATTGGCCTTTCCATAACGGGCATGAAGATGGGAAAAGTCAATACAGGGTTTTAATACTTCCACCTGCTGGCAGAGGAAAAGGGTTTCCTCGAGAGAGCCGAACTGGGAGCGCTTGCCCATGGTCTCAGGTCTTAAAGCGACCGGATTGTTCTGGGACTTGAGGATGGAAACGACTTCCTTAAGTCCCTGTTTTATGGTCTCAAAAGTATCTTTAGGGCTGTCCTGCCCGTAATATCCGGGATGAAACACCACGCTTCTGGCCCCGCAAATCCGTGCGATGCGGGCTGAATGAAGAAGTCTTTTATGACTGGCTATCCTTATCCCCAGGCGGGGCGAGTTGAGACTCACATAATACGGAGCATGAACACTGAGAGCCACTCCCAGCCGCTCCGCTTCGCTTCGGACCTGCTCGGCTGTATCCGTTCCCATTTTCACTCCCTGGACAAACTCTATTTCCAGACAGTCAAGTCCCAGCCGCTTGATCTCTCTCAAGCCTTCCAGAGTGGATTTTTTCGAAGCTGATTGAGGTACACCAGCCGTACCGAAAAGAAGTTTATCTTGAGGAGCCATCAGAGGCCTTTCCAGAGGAATTCAGAAAGTCCTCACCTTTTTTGTCTTGTTCGATTTGAGTCATTATCATATGAATGCCGTTTCATAATTTTAATTCGTATTTCGCAGTATGTGTTTTGCTGTCCTATTTTACGCCAATTGCAGGGAATGGTCAATGTGAGAAACCGGGCAGATCCTCTTTCCGTTGACAGGAGGAAAAAAAGTTGCTATATGTAAGGTGATAAGCAAAAAGATATTGTGAAAAAGATCAATACAAAAATATGCGTTTTCTTCATCATCCTATTGAGCTTTGTTTGCCTGCAGGCCGATTCTAAAGACCCGAACGCGAACAAAGCCGTCAGGATAACCATTAAAAGCAGTTCTTTTCTTCCCGATTTAGAGGGAGAGCCCGCCCTCCTCCAAAAAACATATCTTTTGCTCACCGCACAGTGGGAAAACATCCACCCCAAACAAAAAATCGAAAAGGAAAAGCTGGAAAAGAAAAAAGACCACACCATGGGAGTGAAACTTCTGACCGAACAAAAGAAAGGCGAGCAGGAATATGTGCTTACCGATGTGGCGTACATGGTAGAAAAACTGTCAGACCATGTTTACTGCCTGGCTGACGGGCTGGCTTACTCTCTCAACTCCCTTACCGAGCAAATCCAGGAAGGAGTGAGTCTGTCCGAACCGTTCACCATCCCTAAAAAAGGGGATGTCCGTGAAGTATGCTTTGTGTTCTCCATCCCTGAAGGGGCGCAGAACCTGGCATTTCAATTCTTTGACTATGAATACGGCAGCATATGCATCCCTGTAAAGGGCACGCTTCAGGATGCGTGCGGAAATGAAGGGCCTCCCCGGGGAGCTTTGAGTTATATGAAAAGCAGCCTTGTGGAAGCAGCCGTGCATTCCATCTCGTTTTCCAATGAATTTCAAGAGGAGCCGGCACCGGATGGATGGCGGTTTGCCAAAGTCCGCCTGAGCGGCCGAAGCCTTTCCGGAGACAGCATAAAAAATATCGTCCAGATAGAGCCCGAAGAATATATCTGGCTCACTGCGGACGGAGGATACCTGTATTATGCTGTGGGAGGCACCACCACAGACGAGGGTTTTATCCGCTTCACGCCTGAATTTTTCCAGAGCCAGGAAGTGTTTTTCCTCGTCCCCGGCTCATCCCTGATCGACTCCCTTGGACTTCGCATACAGAACCAGGTACTTGCCCTCCCCTTTGATCCTGAAAAAGAAATCCGGTTCCCTGAGCCCGCGGCTTCTCATCAAGACGGCAGCACCATGAAGGTCATGGTTTTCTCCGCGGAAAAGACAGACTCTTCTGTTATCCTCGACCTTGGTATTCAATCCCTGGTAAACTCCGGAATAGAAATCATGAGAGACCAGCAGTTCATCCTTATGGATGAAGGCCGGAAAATTTATATGGACGAGGAGTTCACCGATTCCCTCTTCCATAAACCTCCCTCCCCTTTTATCATCCCACCGGAAACCTTTGTCCGGTTCAGGCTGGCTTATCAAACAGACTCTCTGCCCCCTGTTCTGTACTTCAGGGGTTTTGAAAGTGAAAAAAACATAGAGATATCAAACATCAAAAAATAAACGATTTCACAGGAGAAGAAATCATGAAAAAATCCATGGTATCAATAGCCGCCTTATTTGTTATCCTCTGTTCTTTCCCCTCCCCATCAAATACCTATTCGAACAATGATGTACGGTTCATTCCCCTTTCTTCAGATGAAAACTTGCTGACGCGGCAGATGAAATGGGAAGTCCAGGATAATCCGGAGGCCAGAGACAAGCCGAGCCAATGGGATGTCATGCTCACAGAAACGTCAGGCATAAAAAACGATGCGAACAAGTGCGCCTCCCTTCTGCTTACCGGCGAAAAATCATGGGGGAACTATTCCCTCCAAACCAGTTTCATTCGATTCGGTGATGAAGGCGAAGAAGGGATATCCTTTGGCCTGGTATTCGGCTTTCAGGACCCTGAGCATTTTTACTGGGCAGGATATAACTCCGGAGAAGAAAGGTTTGAGCTTTTGTGCCGGACTCCAGAAGGATTCGATGTTATGGAATTCACTAAAACCGAATTTCCCAAATATAAAAATATCCCCGTACAGCTTGATTTCACAGGCGAGCGCATCCGTTTTGTGGTTAATAAAAGCATTCTGTTCGATGTTAGCGACGGCCGTTTCCAGAGGGGCCAATGCGGCTTATCTGTATCTGGGCTGGGAACGGAAAAAGTTCTTTTCAGCAGCATGACCGTGCAATCATCCGCCCCTCAAGACCTGCCGGAAATGGCTCTTGAAGACCTTCTCTCATTCAATAGAGGAGCCCGGGTGGTAACGCCTGAAGACCAGATCCATCTGGCTTTGATCGACCACGAAAAAACAATGGATGAGACAGATCCAAAAGGCCTCTTTTTATTGTCCCTTAAAGAAAACGAGCTTCCTTATGAAGTGGTTTTTTCTTTTCCGCAAGACCAGGAGGCGGAAATACAAAAAATCGGCATCCAGCTCACTGAATCATGGCTTCCCGGAAGCATTGAGTTCCTCTCATCCCAGGAAAGCAGTGAAGGCTTTCAATCCATCGGAAACTTTGAGAGAACTCCTGACAAAAAAGACTACCAGGAGTTTGAGGTCAAACCCACAAAAGCAAAATATTTGAAGATGAAAATATTGACCTCAGGTTCCAGTGGTATGACCCCGGAGATGGAAAAAATGATCATTGAAAACATGGGGAAGCAGGTCCTTATCAGCGAGGTCTATGCCTACGGCCGATTTTTAAAATCCTCAGGTCAGGATACCGGAGAGGCACAGGCAGATACTCCCCCTCCGGCACAGGAAATATCCTTTTTCAGCGACTTTAAATCTGAGGACCTTGACGGATGGGAAACATGGGACGACCCTGGAGCTGAACCAGAAAAAAGCATCTGGAAGCCCGTGCTTACGGAATTTTCCGGGATCTCATGCCAGAACACCACGGAAGAATCAGCCACTCTCCTTATTACTGAAAAGGACGATTGGGAAAATTTCTCTGTTTCTTTTCGTGTGATGCCCACTACGCAAAAAGGCGGATTCGGCCGGTATTTCGGTATTGTTTTTGGCTATAAAAATCCACAACATTATTACCGCGCCGGATACAATAAAAGAGACGACCGGTACGAGATGTCACTTTTCTCTGCCCAGGGACTTGAACTTCTGTGCTTTGCCGAAATGGATATTCCGGAAGAAAAAATCGGAAAACAGATGGATATTGAGCTGAAATCGGTGGCAGACCGCCTTGTGTTCATGGTAGACAGCCAGGTGGTCTTTGACATAGAAGACAGCCGCCCAAAAAAGGGGAAAATCGGGCTGGAAGCCTCGAGAATCACTCCCCTGGATTCAGGAAGCTATTTGTTTTCTGATATCAAAGTCAGCCAGCTTGATCCGCAAAATCCGCCTGAGAAAACCGTGCAGGACCTTTTATCCTCAAGAAGAGGGGCGGCTGTGATCTACCGGTCATCTCCTCCTGTTTATTATGAATGGAACCGGATGATAGACCACAGCCTGAATCAAAAAGATTACAAAGAAGGCGCCTTTTATTTTGACTTTGAGGACGGTGACCTTCCCAGAGAAGCTGTGTTCTGCTTTCCTCAGGGAAGATTCGCTGAGATCCATAAAATCGGTATCCGGGTGGGAGAAGAGGACTTCCCTAAAAAATTAAAATTCTCCGTATCAAACAACACCCCGAAAACAGGATTCGAGCCTTTGACTGAAATCAATATCAAAGAGAAACCGGATAGCCTGCAGGAATTTGAGGTGGATCCCACAACAGCAAAATATCTGAAAATCCAAATCGCAGAGGCCTACAGCGAGGAGGAGATCGAGATCCGGGAGATATTCGTCAGCGGTTATTTCAAACAAAGAGGAGAGCAGATGAGCGCCGCAGAAATGATGGAAGAAGCCGAACTCAGAGAAAAAGAATCCAACAACACTATCCAGGAAGCCCAGAACCTCCCTCTTCAAACCCTTCTGGGAGGAGAAGTGTCGAAAAACAATCAGGATATCTTTAGGATCCCGCTTCCCAATATCAAGGACGAAAAACTGGAGATATCGTTCCGAAAATTCGGTATAGTGAATGCAAGAGCCGTTCTTCAAACCCGTGAAGGGGACGACATCTCCCCTTCTGATATCAAGACCACAGGGGACGTGCAGGTCATGACCTACAGTGTTGAGCCGGGCGATTATTTCCTTCGCATCACACAGCCTGAGATATATGTGGTCCTCGTTTATGATGACAGCGGTTCCATGAAGGTCAGTGTTCCTACAGTGAAAAAAGTCCTTCGGGGGTATTTAACCAACCTTAAAGCAGGATTGGAGCTGAAGCTGATGAAATATACGGACAAAGTGTTTACTCTGTCTGATTTCACCCGGGACCCGGCCCAGCTCACAAAAGCAGCGGAAAGTGAAGTCCTGGGGGCCGGGCAAACAGACACCTTTAACGGACTGCACACGGCTATTGATGAAGTCAAAATAAAAGACGGAAACAGAGCTGTGATCGCTGTGCTGGACGAACTCGTCTGCCAGCAGGACGACTGGAAGCTCGCCTACATAGAGCTCTGGGATGCCATCCTTGATACAGGTGTCATATTCTCTACCATAGGAGTCCAGCCCGGATGGCACAGCAAATCAGATTATTTTGACAGCACTTTGAATCAAATCTTCAGTGAGATCGCCTACTCTACCGGGGGTCAGTTCTATCATTCCCCCTCAGACGAGCAGATCGAACAGAGCGCCAAAACGATCTTCGAACAATTCACCTCAGCTATCCCCTACCTTATCCGGGCAGAATTGAAAAAAGAAGAAAAGCCAAAGGAAGAGAAAAAAGTCAAAAAACAGGGTTCTCTCCAAATCCTCTTCAAGGAAGGAGAAGAAAAAGCCACAATCAATAACGTGGAGCTGATCGTGGATGCCTCCAATTCAATGTGGGGACAAATCCAGGGAAAAAGCAAGATCTCCATTGCCAAAGAGGTGCTTGAGCAGATCATCACCAGCCTTCCGGAGGACATGAATGTGGGCCTGCGTTTGTACGGCCACCGCTATTCTTTAAGGGACAGCCGCGCGTGTGAAGATACGGAACTGGCTGTTCCGATAGGGCCTGTTAACAAACAGGAAATGACAGACATGGTCCGTTCCATCAAGCCTAAAGGAAAAACACCCCTGGTGTATTCAGTGCTGCAGGCAGCCGGAGACTTCGAAGACATAGACAAAGGGACCATTGTCCTCATAAGCGACGGCATCGAAAGCTGCGGAGGTGATATTCACTCCATTGCTGCACAGATAAATGAGACGGGAGCGGACCTCAGTCTTCATATCATAGGATTCGGTATAAAAGAAGCTGAACACCGCGGACAGCTTGAATCAATCGCCCGATCCACGAGCGGAAAATATCTGGATGCAAAAAATGCGAACGAGCTTTTCTCTTCCCTTGAAGAGACGCTTCAGGTCGAATTCACGGTAACGGATGAAAAAGGAGAAACAGCAGGGAGCGGCTTTGTCGGAGGGAATCCCGTTGAACTCACTGAAGGTTCCTACACGCTGAGATTGATGCTGGCACCGGAAGTCATAGAGCAAAAAATCAATATCAAAGCTGACCAGACCCTCGTCTTTACGCTGGTCAGAGAGGATGACAAATGGACTCTCAAGGAATCACATGAGGAGGCATTATGAAAAAGACAAAAACAGGCAGACTGTTTGCCATTCCTCTTCTCCTTTGTATTGTATTTTTCATCTCCTCAAACGGGCAGATCAAAGAAAAAGACCTTCCCGGAGAAGAAGAGATCCATGCGGCTCTTGGTGAGCTTGAAAATATGTACGAACAGCTTGAGGAGTGGAGGGATGAATTGGATAAAAAGAGCTTCAGCCCAGAAGCTCTGGTGGACGAGGTGGGAAGCCATATGGATACGCTCTATCAATGGGTCAGAGACAACACCTTGCTCGTCCCTTACAGAGGCACATTCCGGGGCCCGGGAGGAGTGCTCATGGACAGGGTCGGAAACAGTCTGGACCGCGCGCTTCTCCTTAATGAGCTTCTCTATGAAGCCGGCTATGAGGTTCGTCTGGCAAAAGGCACTCTTTCGGATGAAGAGGCAGGCAGGCTTTTGCAGAAGCTGCGGCTGCGTGCAGGCTCTTTCCCTTTTCCTGATAATGTGCAGGGAGTTCCATCCGGAAATGAGCGCACAGAAGAGTTTGCTTTAAAATTCGATATGGACAAAAACAAACTCAATAAGGATTTAATGAATCGGATCAAGGCACAGGAACTGCTGGAAAAGAAAATACGCTCAAGAGCGGAAAGACAGGCGGAAGCCTTGGCCGCGGCTGTAAAAAATTCAGGCGCTGCGAATAGAGTTGACCGCAGCGTTCGGGACAGAGAAGCCCTGAAGGAGCACTGGTGGGTGCAGATCAGTGAAGACGGGACATGGATGGATCTGGATCCCTGTTTTCCGGATTTCAAGCCGGGCCAGACTCTTTCGGAACCTGATGACTTTTATGATGCGGATGACCTGGATGAAGAGCAAGCCCACCTTATCCACATCCGTTTTATCATCGAACAGTGGAAAAGCGGTGATGTAGAGGAAAAAACAGTCCTTGAACATACGGTCCGTCCGGATGAACTCAGTGACAGCCGGCTCCTGATCCGCCATTATCCGCTGGACTGGCCCACGGATGAGAATCTTTTTGAAGCCGAGGACCTCATCTCAAACCTGAAGAACGTCGTCCTCGAACAGAAATCATGGATCCCCACACTGACTGTGGATTCAGATGAATTGGAGGGGACCATGTTTAACCACACCGGCGGGCTGGTTGAAAAAAAATCGGGCTCAGGAGGAGTCGGAGCATTCAGCCGGAGCATGTTCAAAGCCTTTGGCGCGAAGGAGAAAAAGGAGGAACCGGCAAAAGATACCTATCTTACTGCGGAGTGGATCGAATACGAACTCTGCTCTCCGGGTCAACCCGGCCGTACCATGCGCAGGGAAGTCTTTGATCTGCTGGGGCCGGCTCAAAGGGCAGAGGAATCCATTCCCGCCCCTGAAATAAAGACCGGAGACCAGATGAAACGCTGCCTCAGCATGCTCGGCCAGACTGAAGTTCTTGTTATCACCGGACGGTTTTCCGACGGATTCATGGAGTATCTGACCATTGAAAACCTGCTTTCCAATCAAGAGGCTGTCCTTGAGCTTTTTGAAAGCCTTAAAGAACCCGATCCACAGCAAGTGCTCAATCAAATAGCGGAAATCACATCCCCGCCTGGAAAGCTCTATGATATGGCTCTGGCCAGGTCCCGATTCGGATGGGCGGGAAAAGGAATTTTTCTCGATCACCCAAATCTCATCAGTCTTCATTCTCAATTAAAGCTAAATCCTGAGGGAGAGCTTGTGAAATACAGAAGCATGGACATCATTGAAAATGACGTGTCTGTGCTTCAGGAACAAGATTTTTTCATCCGTCTGGGTCAGGGGGTTTTTGACACGAACATCGAAGCCCTCCTCATGCCTCCCGGAGAAAAAATCCTTAACACCAGTGAGGTTTTCAATAAAGGCTCCGAGTGGATAACCCTTATCGGTCCGGAAGACAAAGGATTCAAAAATCTGGAACTTGACAAAAATGTGCATGAACATATTAAGCAGGACCTTAAGAATGGCTATATGGTTGTTGCGCCAAAAAAGGCTTTCGAAATCAACGGGGAAGATGGCACCACCTGGTGGAGGATCGATCCTGAAACAGGTCATACCCTCGGTATAGGAACGCACGGCCAAGGCCAGGCCATGGTTGAATATGCGGAAGTGGCCCAGACCATGATCCAGCTCAAACTTCAAATCGAATCTTATATGGGCATCTTCGCCTGCATCATGAACACGGCCGCGTATGCGCTTGCAGGAGGAGATACCACGGAGCAGCATAAAATGGCTGTGGCAAAATGCATATGGGATACTGTGTGCAATTATATGCTGGGAAAACTCACCGGGCATTTTCTTGCTGACACTATCTGGTCATGCTTTATTGTGGAGAAAACCGTTGACTGGCTCAGCGGGGAACTGTGCGGATCCGCTTTTTGACTTTAAACTTCTCTCTCAAACCATTATACTTTCCTTTTAACCAGGGTAATAAATAAGGAGGAAATATGAAAGAATTCAAATTACTGATCAATGGAAACTGGGAACAAGGCTCTGAAATACGGGAAATCACATCGCCTTATGACGGAAAAGCGGTGGGAAAAGTGCACTTTGCCGATAAATCACAGGTTGAAAAAGCCATTGAACAGGCTTATGCGGCTTTTAAAAAGACAAAGCTCCTCTCAAGCCATGAACGCTCCCAGGTGCTGGAGACTATATCGAATGAGATTAAAAAACGGGAACAGGAGCTGGCCGAATCCATTGTAATGGGCGCAGGGAAACCTATCAAATCTTCACGGGTGGAAGTCTCAAGAGCTGTCAATACATTTAAAATCGCCGCGGAAGAGGCCAAGCGGATAAACGGAGAAATCATACCGCTCGACCTTATGCCCCAGACTGAAAACCGCTGGGGATTTGTACGCCGCTTCCCGATCGGTGTCATAGCCGGAATCAGTCCTTTCAACTTCCCCCTTAATCTGATGGCGCATAAAGTCGCTCCTGCCCTGGCTTCAGGAAATGCGTTCATATCAAGGCCTGCCTCCCAGGTCTCCATAACGGATATGATACTGGCAGACATCATTAACAGCACGGATTATCCTGCGGGCGGATTCAATGCGGTCCCCTGCGGTTATCAGGCAGCCGATGCCTTTACAGAGGATAAAAAGGTCAAAATGATCACATTCACGGGAAGTCCGGATATAGGGTGGGACCTCAAGAAAAGGGCGCATAAAAAAATCGTGACTTTGGAGCTTGGCGGGAACGCGGCTGTGGTGATCGAACCTGATGCCAACCTGGATTATGCCCTGCCCCGGACCGTTCTCGGCGCTTACGCTTACTCGGGACAGGTCTGCATTTCCATACAGCGTGTTTATGTGCACGAAAAAATATACGACCGGTTCCTGTCGGATTTCATAGATTCGGTGAAAAATTTGAAAATGGGAGACCCCATGAAAGAGACCACGGATGTGGGCCCCATGATTACTACGGCGGCGGCTGAGCAGACCGAAGAATGGCTTGAGGAAGCCATTAATGAGGGAGCGCGCATTGTGTGCGGGGGAAAGAGGGATGGATCCCTGTTTGAACCCACAGTGATCACCGAGTGCAAACCGGACTTGAGAATATCATGGCTGGAAGCTTTTGCCCCGGTGGCTGTGGTGTACAGGTATGATGATTTTGAGAAGGCGCTGGAGGAAGTCAATAATTCCATATACGGACTTCAGGCAGGCGTTTTCACGAATGATCTCAACAAAGCCTTCCGCGCATATGAGGAGCTGGACGTGGGGGGGGTTGTTGTCAATGATATCCCGACCTTTCGTATTGACCACATGCCGTACGGCGGGATCAAAGAAAGCGGATTCGGAAGGGAAGGCCTGAAGTATGCCATCGAAGAAATGACAGAAAGGAAGCTCATGGCCCTCAATCTGAAGATATAAAAATCTTTTTTCTGTTGTCTTTTTTGATAGAGATGAACGAAGAAATATAATCAGAACGGTTTTTACTTGACAGGATTTTTATAGAGTCATAAACTGATAATTCATGTCTAGAGTCTTAAAATCAAATAAAATTAATTTTCCGTTATCTATACTAAATTTATTATTATTCAACCCGGAGGTATCATATGAAAACCATTAGTCTATCTGACGTAAGAAACAAGGTCAGGGGATAGGGGGGGGACGGACCATAGGATAGGCGATAGGGGGGGACGGACCATAGTATTTTCTTTTATATCAACAAGTTAAGATAGGGGGGGGACGGACCATAGTATTTTCTTTTATATCAACAAGTTAATGAAAAATATACCCCTAATTTTTCGCTTAGACAGTAAATTTTAGTGGTATAATCATTGTTCTAAGGAATTTATCCTTGATACAACTCAAATCCTCCTTCGTGTTCGATTATTCTTCTATTTTTAAATTTTAGAGGCAATCGGTGATTTATCTTTTTTAAAAAATCTTTACTTCCCACAGCTATACTCTCTGTCCACTTTGGCTCTCTTTGATGGCATCTTGACTCAACCTTTTCATCGATTATTTCTTTATATGTATATATGAGATGCTCTTGGTTTTTCACGCCCAACAACTTAATTAAACAAGGAAAATCAATAATTTTATATCTTTCCCTATGAGCTATTATTTCATTATACCCGCTGTACGGCCATTCAGAAGGATGTTCGACGACTCCTGCTCTCAGCATATTTAAATCGATATAAATCATGCATTGTAGTAAATGAGTGTCCGATTCTACAGCTGTTGCATGGTACCGATCCTCCCAAAATGCACCCTTCCGTTTTTTTCTGTGATTATATTCCCATGCAGTTCGACCAGCAATCAAGTTCATGCTATTCGCAATAAAGCTTGCTTGTAAATTATCACGTATCAATAAATGAATATGATTTGAAGTTACCATATAATTCAATATATGGATTTTAAATCTCTTCTTTGCTTGAAACAGCCAATACAACCATCGTTTTCTATCGCGCACAAATTTAAGCAAAAAATCCCGGTTATGGCAACGTTGTGTAATATGCCAAATTAAATTTGACATATAATGACGATTTGCTCTAGCCATTTGTTTATTTCTTTCTATCCGATATCCAATCCAGAAATTTCAAACCTTTGACTTCTGCCATCTGCTTAAATAGACGACATTCATATTAAAAACACTCATTTCAACTCAAGATGAGTCGGATGTTGGGAAGCATGGAAGAGCCCTTTAAGTGCATATAAAACCTCTCCATCGATTAAGCAGTTTGTAAGTGATACAAGAATGGGAACTTTTTAAAAAGGCGATTTTTATATTAAAATTGTCCACCTAAGCTTAAAATAAGGGGGAAATATCAGTCTATATATAAGGAAACAAACAAAAACCCATGGTCCGTCCCCCAAATTAGTTCCAAATTAGTTCACCCAAATTAGTTCAGAACGGTTTTTACTTGACAGGATTTTTATAGAGTCATAAACTGATAATTCATGTCTAGAGTCTTAAAATCAAATAAAATTAATTTTCCGTTATCTATACTAAATTTATTATTATTCAACCCGGAGGTATCATATGAAAACCATTAGTCTATCTGACGTAAGAAACAAGGTCAGAGACATTGTTCAAAAAGCTAATTTCGAGCTTCAAGATGATGTGATGAAGGTCATTGAGGAGATGGAAAAAAAAGAGGAATCCCCTGCCGGAAAAGCTGTTTTCGAACAGATCAAACAAAACGCTCAGATCGCTAAAGATGAGAAATTAGGTCTTTGTCAGGATACAGGATTGGCTGTGTTCTTTGTGGAGCTCGGTGAAGACGTTCGCTTCAATCGTGACGACGGGCTGGAAAGCCTGAGAGATGCCATCACCCAAGGCACAAGAGAGGGATATGAGGAAGGCTATTTGAGAAAATCAGTGGTCGCAGACCCGATCCGCCGGAAAAACACCGGAGACAACACCCCATCTTATATTCACTGGGAGCTTGACAAAGGAGACCATTTCAGAGTCCAGTTTGTGGCTAAGGGCGGCGGCGCTGAGAATATGAGCCAGGTCAGAATGTTCGCTCCGGCCGCAGGGCAAGAAGGGATAGAAGACTTTGTTGTAGAAACCATAGAGACCGGAGGATCAAATCCCTGTCCTCCTACAATAGTGGGAGTGGGCCTGGGTGGAAATTTCGAATACTCTGCGCTGTTAGCAAAGAAGGCTTTACTGAGAAAACCCCTCGGTTCTCACAATCCTGATCCGTTCTATGCAGACATGGAAAAGAGGCTTTTGGAAAGAATCAACAATCTTGGAATCGGGCCTCAAGGAATGGGTGGAAGGATCACATCACTGGCTGTGCACATAGAGGCATTCCCCTGTCATATCGCCTCCATGCCCGCTGCCGTCAATGTTCAATGTCATTCACACAGAGTGCTCTCGTTTGAATTATAAATGAACGTGAAATGTGAAATCTTTCTCAAATTCTGAACATTCAGAATCTTTAAGAGTGGAGGACATATGATTTGTATTCAAAATAATAACATTTATAAATTAATATATGGAGGACATTATGCCTGCAAAAGGTTATGTTGAGATCGATATTGAAAGGTGTAAAGGATGTGATTTGTGCGTCCTCAGCTGCCCAACAAACTGTCTGGCATTAAACACATCTGACACCAACAGTTATGGTCTTCATTATGCTTATCTTAAAGAGGAGGATGACTGCATTGCCTGTATGAACTGTTCTGTGGTTTGTCCTGATGCGGCCATCACAGTTTACAAAAAAGAAGACCAACCCAAACAGAGGAGTTAAAAATGGGAGAACTAAGATTAATGAAAGGTAATGAGGCCCTTGGTGAAGCAGCCATAAGGGCTGGCCTTCAGGGCTATTTCGGGTACCCGATAACACCTCAGTCAGAAGTCATGGAGTATCTGGCCCAGCAGGAACCCCATCACAATTATGTTTTTCTGCAAGCGGAAAGCGAAGTGGCGGCCGTCAATATGATGTACGGAGCCGGAGGAGCCGGAGCCCGGACCCTGACCACCACATCTTCCCCGGGATTCTCCTTAATGCAGGAAGGCATCTCTTATATAGCCTGCGCTGAGATCCCCTGTCTTTTCTGTAATGTGGTCCGCGGAGGTCCGGGGCTGGGAACCATACAGCCCAGCCAGAGTGATTATTTCCAGTCCACTAAAGGCGGAGGTCACGGTGATTATCACACGATAGTGCTCACTCCAAACTCTGTTCAGGAGATGGTGGACTTCGTGTACCTTGGATTCGAGCTGGCAGATAAATACAGAACACCTGTGACCATATTGTCTGACGGAGCCATAGGGCAGATGATGGAAAAAGTCGAACTTCCTGATCCCATTGAATACAAACCCGACAAACCCTGGGCCACCACTGGGAAAACAAAAGACAGGGAGCGCAATATTCTGACGTCCCTTTATATCCAACCCGAAGACATGGAAAAAAAGAACCAGAAGCTCCAAAAAAAATATGAAAAGATCAAACAGAATGAAGTCCGCTTTGACGAATACAAAACAGAAGATGCGGAAATCATCATTGTCTCCTTCGGGCTCACTTCCAGAGTCACCAGAAAATCTGTGGATATAGGCCGTGATAAAGGGATGAAAATAGGGCTTTTCAGGCCTCAGACCGTATGGCCATTCCCCTATGAAAAACTCAGCGAACATGCGGATAAGGACAGAGTGAAATTTTTCATATCTATTGAGATGAACGCGGGACAGATGGTGGAAGATGTCAGGCTGGCGGTATGCGGTAAAAAACCGGTTCATTTCTACGGGCGTATGGGAGGTATTGTTCCCGATTCTTATGAAGTCATTGAGCAAATAGAGAAGATCAAGGAGTGATATCATGAAAAAAGGATACAAACTTATTTATAAAAGGCCGGAAACTCTGACAAAAACTCGAATCAACTACTGCCCGGGATGTTTTCACTCTACCATACACAAACTTCTTATGGAAGTCATAGAGGAGTTGGACATCCAGGAAAAAACAGTAGGAGTCTGCCCGGTCGGATGTTCGGTATTTGCCTATAATTATATGAATGTGGACATGCAGGAAGCGGCTCACGGAAGAGCTGCTGCCGTGGCTACGGGTATCAAACGAATGCTTCCTGACAGATACGTTTTTTCTTACCAGGGAGACGGTGACCTGGCTGCCATAGGAACAGCAGAGACTCTTCATGCCTGTAATCGGGGTGAAAACTTCACTTTCATTTTCATAAACAACGGCATCTACGGTATGACAGGCGGTCAGATGGCGCCCACCACTCTGGAAGGGCAGAAGACCACCACTTCTCCCTATGGAAGGGATCCGGAAAAAATCGGCCTTCCCTTAAAAATGTCAGAAATTGTGTCCCAGTTCGAAAGAGTGGCCTATGTGGAAAGGGTGAGCTGCAACACACCGGCAAATACAAGAAAAGCGAAAAAAGCGCTGCGCAATGCTTTTGAATATCAAGGAAAAAAGCTGGGAACCACCTTTATTGAAGTGGCGTCAAACTGCCCCTCCGGCTGGAAAATGACCCCTGAGCAATCATTAAAATGGCTTGAAGAAAGAGTTTTTCCCTACTACCCGTTAAAAGTCTTTAAGAAACCCGATAAGAAGGAGGTATAGATGTTAAAGGAAATGGTATTTGCAGGATTCGGAGGCCAGGGAGTGCTTTCTATGGGAACACTCATTGCTTATGCAGCCATGAAGGAGGGAAAAGAAGTGAGCTGGTTTCCTTCCTACGGGCCTGAAATGAGAGGCGGGACTGCCAACTGCATGGTCAATGTCAGTGATGAGAAAATCTCATCCCCCATTGATACGGAATTTGATATTGCTGCGGTGTTTAACATACCTTCTTTGAAAAAATTTGAGCCAAGAATCAAAAAAGGCGGGATACTTATCTGGGAGAGCAGTGTCATAAAAAAAGGACCTACGCGAAAGGATATCCATTCCTATGATATACCGGCAATAAGGACAGCCACTGATAAATTGAAAAACATAAAAGTCATGAATATGGTGGCTATGGGGGCCCTGCTCAAAATCACCCAGATCGTAAAAAAAGAGTCTGTTCTTACCGCCTTAAAAGGAACGCTGCCGGAAAGATACCACCACCTGCTTCCTCTGAATAAAAAAGCCCTGGATATGGGTATGGATATGATCAAAACAAAGTAAACCGTGAATCAGAAACGGTAAATTTGTTTATTGGGATAACTGCAAAAAATATTTTTCCAGGACGGATTTATCCATATATCCGATGTGTCTGTGCCGGATCTTTCCTTCCCGGTCGATAACAATGGTTGTGGGAATATACTGACCCGGCCGGTAATCCTGAATCAACTGCTGTGTTCCTATAGCCATGGGATAGTTTATTTCATATTGCTCTGCAAATTTTTTAACAACTCTGACACCCTGTCTGTCTAAAGAGACGCCCAATATTTCCATCCCTTTATCGTTATAAACCCCATAGGACTCCACAAAACCCGGTATCTCTTCCCTGCATGGAGGGCACCAGGTAGCCCAAAAATTTACAAACAACACCTTGCCTTCAAAATCATCCAGAGTGATTTCATTGCCGTTGAGGTCTTCAAGAATAAAATCAGGTGCATCCGGAAATCCATCATCCCTGCTCAGGACAGGATGTGTATGGACAACGACTAAAAGTAAAGCGACCGCCAGAACTGATAAAGAAAGCCGTTTTTTCATGCGTGACTCCTGGAGAATTTTATACTATATAATTACGATATTAATTATAGGATATATTCATATGAAAATCAACCTTAAAAAAATCTCAAGAAGTCATTACCATCTATATACAATCGCGGCCCAGGTGAAGCCTGCCCCGAATGCGACCATAACAATATCAGAACCTTTCTTCAGCTTCCCTTCTTCCTTGAGTTCATGAAGTCCTATGGGTATGGTGGCCACGGACATGTTCCCGTACTTATGTATATTGGAAAACACTTTCTCCTCGGGGAGCTTCAATCTTCTTCCCGTTGCCTGAATGATGCGGATATTCGCCTGATGGGGAATCAAATAATCAATGTCCTCCCTTTTTACCCCGGCTTTCTTTAACGCCATAAGCGCTGCTTCTCCCATTCGCTTCACAGCATGTTTGAACACCTCATTGCCTTTCATTTGTAGATAATGAAGTCCCTCATCAACGGTTTTATGTGAAGCCGGATTTAAGATGCCCCCTCCAGGTAGAATGAGAAGCTCACCCAGATTTCCGTCTGCCTTCCAGTAAGACGAAAGCATACCGCTTTCATCCTCAGATTTCTCCAAAACAGCGGCGGCGGCACCGTCTCCGAACAGAACACAGGTGTTGCGGTCTTTCCAATTAGTTATTTTGGTAAGACATTCGGTTCCTATGAGCAGGACCCTTCTGGCCGAACCTGCCAGAATAAGGCCTTCAGCCACGATCATTCCGTATAAAAAACCGGAGCATCCCGCGGACAAATCAAAGGCAGGCGTATAGTCGGCTTTCAATCCCTTCTGAACCCAGGTGGCTGTCGATGGGAATATCGTATCGGGAGTGGATGTTGCAACAAGGACCATGTCAACGTCCTTAACAGTAAGCCCTGCGTCTTTCACCGCTCTCTGCCCTGCTAAAATGGCCATGTCTGCTGTGGTCTCATCAGGAGCGGTTATGTGCCGTTCCTTAATTCCCGACCTTGTTGTTATCCATTCGTCAGAGGTATCCACCATATTCTCAAGATCTTTATTGGTTAAGACCTTTTCCGGAACATACATACCTGTTCCCGTTATCTTTATACGCTCTGCTCTTTTTGTCACCATTTTCACTCCGAATAAGGCTTATAAATAGTATAGTCTATTCAAATTACAGTTAATTTGCAAATGATAAAAAAGAAATATATAATCCAAAAAAATGACCAAATCTTCGCTCAGATTTCACTTTGTTTTCCTTGTATGCTCACTCATGATCCTACCCGTAATATCTCGAGCACAGCTTGTCATGGGACAGTATGAGGATGAAGCCCCTCTCAGGACATGGAATATCTTCGGCCTTCTCACCGGAGGCCCGTTAAGCATGGGAGGCGCCCACTATGCTCATGCATCCGACCTTTCCACAGCACTGACCAATCCTTCCCAATTGAGCCGGATGCCCGGCTTAACTGTCCTTACAAACGGCTCTTTAAACAGTGCGACCCTTTTTAAATATTCCATCATCAATACGGGTCCGATGACCACTTATGATAACTCCTCTCTCGCTCTTTATTCCCTGGATTTTGGCGGAATCTCATTGAATATGAATGGATGGGGTCTGGCATTGAGCACATCCATACTGGAACATTATAACAGACCCTCCGCCTACTACGAGCACACGGAGGGCGGCTCTGTTTACTTTAAATTAGACTTAGAACAAACCGGGCTTTTGAGAAATATAAACCTGGCCGTATCCAAAAACCTTGGGAGCCGGATTTTCATCGGATTGGGCTTTAACTTTGTAACAGGGGATATCAACAAGTCTTTGAGAGAAGACTATTACGGAAGCGCTGTCATTATGACAGATGAAAAATCCCACAAACTGCAGGGATTTTATCTAAACGGAGGTCTGACATTCAACATATCCGAAGCTTTTCAGGCCGCGGCTGTTTTCAGGACTCCCTATAAAAAAACAAGCGACAGCGAAAGTCTTCTCCGGTATAAAGCGGCTCTTTCTGATACAGACATCCAGATAGAATCCCAGGATGATTCAAGTTTTATGCAGCCTTTGATAATCGGAGCCGGTATAAATTACCAACTATCAGAAAAACTCAGGGCTGCTGCAGACGCAACTTTTTTCAACTGGTCACAATATAAAGTCACCCTCTTCGGAGAAGAACGACCGAGAGAGTTCAAGGATGTTGTCTGTTTTGGAACCGGGCTTGAATATAAGGCCGCCACCAGGATATTCGGCCTTCCCTTCAATATGCCTTTGTGGCTGGGTTTTCATTATGACCCTCAGCCAATGAAAAATCCCGCCTCCCGTTACTTCTCTGTCACATTCGGAACCGGTCTGGAGTTAGACCGTTTTTATTTCCATGCAGGCGCTTCACTGGGGTATGAAAACGGTTCGGGTGACCATTTGAGGAGAAGACGGGTTGCACTGACCTTAGGGTATAGGAGCGGGGAAAGATGATACTGAAATTTTTTCATTAAGTGAAACAAAAGGATAAAAAATGAAAAGGATCGTGACTGCCTGGTTAGCAATGGCTATAGCTGTCTCTTCTTTGGCGGCTCAGTATCCAGGGGAAAACGACATCATAAGCCTTAAAAAAGATTCTGAAGCCATTCAAGCCATAAGGGAGATGAATCTGGATATCCTTTTTCAGGAAAAAGGGAAAATATATGTTGTTGCGGGCATCCGGGACCTTATTAAATTACAGGAAGCCGGAATTACCTATTCTCTCGAGACTTACAGGTTTGCTGATCAGGCTGCGCAGAGCGCCAATGCTCAGGGCGGCATCAACGGAGATTATCACTCTTACCTTGAGCTTGAACAGGATCTTTTTCTTCTTGAAAGCTCATACCCACAGCTGGCGAAGGTCGAAACCATCGGGACGTCTCATGAACAACGCCAACTTTATGCCCTGAAAATAAGCGACCATGTGCATCAGGAAGAAAACGAAGCCAAAGTCATTCTTCTCGGATGCCATCATGCCAGAGAATGGATTTCTGTTGAGGTCCCTTATCTGATGGGAAAGTATCTTTTGGAAAATTATGCCTCTAATTCTGAGATCAAAAGCCTCGTCAATCAAAGCGAAGTCTGGATAATACCCCTTGTCAATCCGGACGGGCTTGTCTACAGCATTTACTACTACAGATACTGGCGCAAAAACAGGCGCAACAATGGGGACGGAACTTACGGCGTTGATCCGAACAGGAACTACGGTTATAAATGGGGCTGTGATGACATCGGCTCCAGCCCAGATTCTTTCTCTTCCGTATACAGAGGGCCGGCTCCGTTTTCCGAACCTGAAACCCAGGCTGTGAGAGATTTTATCACAGGAAAAAATTTCCAGGCCCTTGTCACCTATCACAATTACTCCCAGGTCATCCTTTATCCCTGGGGATATACTGAGGACCCATCCCCTCTGGATGAACTGATGCATGATATGGCCGAGCACATGGCCGCTAAGATGGGAGAAGTCAACGGAACTACTTATGAATTCGGCATGGCCGGAGATTCTCTCTATCTCACAAACGGGGATACTACAGACTGGATGTTCGGAGTTTTCGGAATCCCTTCTTTTACCATAGAACTTCCTCCCGTGGATATATTAGGAGGAGGGTTTTACAACAGCGAAGAGGATATCATACCCATTTTTCAGGAAAATCTTCCTGCTGTTTTGTATCTAATAGACTGGGCCATTGAGCAACATTCCCAGACAGCCCCGCATCCTCCCCCTTTCATACCGGAATCCCCCCACAATAAAATAAGAGAAGTCATAAAGAAATGATATGGGGACGTCCCATTAGGTACCACCCTATAGAATCCCGCTTATGTACGCGGCTTACTACCAGAATGCGATCTTCCCTTGTCCTGCCTCGTTGGAACCCACTCATATAGGGACTTACGTCTGCAGGATTGCGGTGGTGTATTAAATGGAAATAGTTCAGAGGGAGACAATCTGGAATATTTTTTAATATCCAACGGATTCAGTAATATAGGGTGGTACCTAATGGAGCGTCCCCTATAACCTTGACAAATCTGACCCAATCATGAAAAATAGCAGTTTCCCTATAAAAAAGGATGCAGGCGTAAAAATGGCAAAATTCCTCGCAAGTATTTTCCCTAATCAGGAGATCCCTCCGGAAACTGCCGAAGGCCTCCCCATCTGGATATTCTGGCTTATGCTCTGCGTCATTCTTCTTCTCCTCGCCTTTATTTTCTTAAGAGATAAAGATCTGCGCAGAAAACTCAATTTGTTTTTTATGGGATTTAAAAAAAAGATCAAGAAAATCCGGCTCCAGCAGATGTTAAAAAGAGAACAGCAAAAAATCGAACACAATCTGCTTGAACTTGGAAGAACAGCCTGGTCCCAAAATATAAAAGTCCCTTCCTCAGAATCACTATCAAAACAAATCCTCGGTCTTGAAGATCAAATCGGAGAGCTCGGAGAAGAAAAAAAGGAATCCATATCCAAAATAGAGGCGCTCAATAAAGATCTCGAAAGATTCAAGAAAAAACAGGACGAGAACGAACAGGAACTCAAAAATAAAATTGAACCCAAACTTCAAAACATCCAGGACATCCGGATAAAAGAAAAGGAAATTGAATCTGAAATCACGCAAAAGCACTTTATCATAGAAGAAACAGCCAAAAAAATCACACAGTCAAAAAAAGAACTGCTGGAACTGGAAAACAATGCTGAAATGAATAAAGAGGAAAAGAAATCCAAAACAAAAAACCTTGAAGACAATATAAAAGAATGGCAGGAGAAGAAAAACAGTACGGATGCTCAAATAAAAAAACTGGTTAATGAAAAGACAGACATGGAAAAAAAGACAAGACAGCTGTCAATGGAAGGTGACAATCTCAACCAGAAAATAAAAGACATCGAAGCTCAGGGAAAGCAGGAGACCAAAAAGTTTCAAAAAGAAATCCGGGAATGGGAAAAAGCCAGGGATAAAAAAGCGGAAAAAATAAAAAGTCTCGAGGAAGAGAAAAATCCCTTTTTCAAAAGCCTTGGAAGGCTGGCAAACGAAGATAGATTGAAAAACGAGATGATTTCCCTCTATTATTCAAAAATAGACAGAAGTGAAAAAAGAATAAAGAATTTAGAAAAGCAAATTGAAGAAGAGACATAAAAAGCAGTGAAATGAAAAAATCCCGTGCTGCGGATGCGGTCGTCTTCGGCGTTGTTCAGGGAGTCGGCTTCAGGCCCTTTATCTACCGTCTTGCAAAAAGATTCGGATACAAAGGCTGGGTCAAAAACATAGGTTTCGGAGTCAAGATCCACCTGGAATCCCGGGAAGCCGATGATTTCAAACTGTTCTTCCAGGCTCTTAATAACGAAAAACCTCCTCTCTCTCAGATAGAATATATGGATAGAGAGCCTGCGGAATTTTCTGACTGCCAGCAGTTTGAAATTAAAAAAAGCAAACACAGCCAGAGTTTTGTCTTTATCTCTCCGGACATATCTATCTGCGACAACTGCAGGAAAGAAATGCTGGATCCCAAGGATAGAAGGTACAGATATCCTTTTATTAACTGCACGGACTGCGGCCCCCGGTATACTATTGTCAAAGCCCTTCCTTATGATAGAGCCCAGACCACGATGTCGCATTTCAAAATGTGCAGCCAATGCCAAAAGGAATACACAGATCCCTCTGACAGGCGCTACCATGCCCAGCCTGTCGCCTGTCCGGAATGCGGACCTGAAGTCGAACTGAAAAAAAGTTCAACCGGAGAGAAAATAAGAGGCGGTATCCATCAAGCCTCTGTTTTTATTAAGCAAGGAAGCATTCTTGCGGTCAAAGGGCTGGGAGGTTTCCATCTGGTGTGCGACCCCTTTAATAAAAAAGCCTTGGACAGATTGAGAAACATAAAAAAACGAAAAACAAAGCCCTTTGCTCTCATGGCTTCAGGACTTCCTGTCATTGAAAAATATGGGTTTATAGATGCCTATGAGGAACAACAGCTCTGTTCAGCGCAAAGGCCTATTGTCCTGCTGCGTAAAAAAAAGGACATCCCCGGTATCGCTCCGTTTTTAAACGAAACCGGCTTTATGCTTCCGTACACTCCACTGCACTATCTGCTTCTCCAGGACCTGGACTTAATCGTTGCCACAAGTTCAAATCCAAAGGACTCCCCTATCATGAAAGACGAAAGGGAAGGGATCAAATCTCTTTGTGATTATGTTCTCACCCACAACCGCCCCATTCATATGAGATCCGATGACTCTGTTATGAAAGTGGTGGACGGGAAACCTCTGTTTCTAAGACGGGCCAGGGGGTATGTTCCCTACCCGCAAAAAGTCCCTGAATCCTTAGTTTCTCAAAAGCAAATTCTGGCTCTGGGCGGAGAGCTAAAAGATACCATATCCATCTATAAAAAAGGATATGTGATAACAAGCCAATTCCTCGGAGACCTGGATGAATACCAGAACTACACATATTTTGAGGAGACCATAAAGCATCTCTCCAAACTTTTCGAATTCAAACCGGATACTGTGGTTTCAGACCTTCATCCTGACTTTCACACAACCAGATATGCCGAAAAAATGGGAATCCCTCATATCAAAGTCCAGCATCATTATGCCCATGCTCTGGCAGCTATGCTGGAACACCATCTTGACACAAGTAAAAAAGTGCTGGGAATCATACTGGACGGATTCGGATACGGAGGAGACAGCACGGCCTGGGGAGCCGAATTTCTTTTGGCTGATTATCACACATACACACGAGCCGGACATTTTAAATATATGCCGCTTCCCGGAGGAGACCTGGCCGCCAAACAGCCCTGGCGTATGACTCTTGCCTATCTTATGGACACCTATCCATCAAGCTTACCGAAAGTCGAATCCATAGCCAGAATAGATCGCAAAAAGCTTAACCACATCCAGCAGATGATAACAAAAAACATATGCTGCCCTCAGGCATCGAGCTGCGGCCGTCTTTTTGACGCTGTATCCTATCTTATCGGTTTGGCACCGGAACAGGTCGAATTCGAAGCGGAAGCTCCCATGCGTCTGGAGTCAGCAGCAGATGATAAAACAGAAAGCTTCTATGATTTTAAAATAAGCGGAAACTCAATGCCTTATATTGTTTCCTTCTCGAGCGCCATCCGCTCCATTGTCAAAGACCTGGCTCAAAATGTTCCGATACCCATCATTTCCGCACGGTTTCACAACACACTGGCTGAAGCGCTCATTCAAATGAGTGGAAAAATCCGTGAAAAGCATGGAATCAACTCCATTGTTCTTGCCGGAGGCGTTTTTCTAAACAAATACCTTCTGAGCCGCACTATCCAAAAGCTCAGAAGCATGGATTTTGACGTCCTGCGCCCTGTTCATTATTCTCCAAACGATGAGCTGATATCATTAGGACAGATTGCTTTCGCCTTGGCAAAAAAGCCCTGAAATATTGACCGTTTTTTGTCACTTTGCTTTTTTCACAAAATCTGTGGAAAAATTGTGAAAAAACGGCCCTTTTCGGAACGTATTCCTATGAATTACTGGGAGATATGACAAATTGCACAATAACTTGTATACTATTTGTAACTTGCTGTTAACAATAGAGTTATATGTAATTGTTGAATAGTAAATAACTTACGAATTCCTTCCCCAAGAAAACAAAAAGAGCGTGCTTGACATGACATCACATTTTTCTTTAAAACTGATAATAATGTCACTTTTCAATTTTATCAATACGCAGCTTGATCCCCCCGATGAGAGACAGAATCATATTGACAAAAACAGCCGTTAAAAATCCCACCAGACCCAAGAACAAAAGACCCAGCAAGCCGCCGAAAAGCCCGAATAAGAGACCTCCATGGATTTTACCCTGAAGGGTGCTGAAAAATTCGGGAAGTGTTGCAATGAAATCGGAAAACAGGGATGTGGCTCCCACAACAGCACCTAGAGACAATCCCACAATAAGACCAAATATTCCGAATAAGAGAAAAAATGAAGAAGGATTGATAAAGCGGGCGATATAATTCGGTTCGTTTAAATCCATAACTGTTTCAATAGCGACTTCTTCCTTCTCGATCATTTCTTCATCCTGGTCTCTCTGCTCGTCCATCTCTTCAATCTCATCCCAGGATGTCTGGCTGAAATCGTCTGTTCTCTCTTCTTGCTCTGTTTTTTCTTTTTTTTCGTGCTTATCAGATGTTATTTCACACACCGGGCAGGTCTGGCCAGGTGATTCCAGAACAAAGCCGCATTCCGGACATCTCATCTGTTTGGAGTCCAGCCTTCCCCCGCAGTATTCACAAACTTCAGAATGAATATCATTTTCAAATCCGCAGAAAATGCATATGACCTTTCCCTGCTGAAGAGAAGGAGGGTCTGCCTCAATCCACTTATCTCCGTCAAAATAGTACCACCTGCCTGACCTGGCTCCAATAGTCCAGCATCTTCCGTCAGGAGCGTCGAGCCTTAACTTTTTTAATCTATACCTGAACTCTCTTTCAGAGATCTTTTTCAGTTTGAATTTTTTTTTCAGTTCCTGGAATTGGCTCTCTATTTCTTCGAATTTTTCACGCATCGTTTCTTCACCTGAATGACTCAGGTTCATTATAAATAACCAACCAGACCCACACAAGAAAAAATTATGATACGGGGACGTCCCATTAGGTACCACCCTATAGAATCCCGCTTATGTACGCGGCTTACTACCAGAATGCGATCTTCCCTTGTCCTGCCTCGTTGGAACCCACTCATATAGGGACTTACGTCTGCAGGATTGCGGTGGTGTATTAAATGGAAATATTTCAGAGGGAGACAATCTAGAATATTTTTTTAATTCCCAACGGATTCAGTAATATAGGGTGGTACCTAATGGAGCGTCCCCAATAATTTTCGCTTTACTTAAAGAAACTGATTGATGAACTGGATCAGGTTGTATCCCTTTACGGGAGCCGGAATAAAAGACAGCACGAATATCACTAAAAGAACAACCGTCACTATTTTGCGTCCCGTGGACAAAGGCCGTTCTTCATCCATGACAGGTGGATGCTTGAATCCCAGAAACGATATGAGCAAAGCCCAGACAAACCATCCCATCCAGAAGAAAACACCCATTAAAATAAAAGCAGCAAGAATAAATTTGGCATACTTTCTCGCACGGGGCCCTATAAGGGTATAAAACACATGCCCTCCGTCAAGCTGTCCTATGGGGAAAAGATTGAGCGCTGTGACAAGAAGACCTACCCAGCCGGCAAAGGCAACAGGGTGGACCACCACATCATATCCGGAAGCGGCTCCTTTAAACAGGAATCCGCCCACTAATTTAATAAGAAGCGGCTCTCCAAACAGCAGTGTTCCCTCCTTAGGTAATGAAGGCACTACCTTTGATAGGGAAAGCCCGTATATGACAGCCGGGACAGCAAGGACAAATCCTGCTAAAGGACCGGCCACTCCGATATCAAAAAGCTGATGTTTCTTTCTTATAGGAGATCTGATTTTAATAAACGCTCCCAATGTACCTATCAACGTAGGGGCAGGGATGAAGAAAGGAAGCGTGGCGTTTATTTTATAATAACGACAGGCCAGGTAATGTCCCATCTCATGAGCCAGTAAAATCCCGATAAGAACAACCGCGTAAACAAAACTTAATCTTAAGATTTGAGGATCTTTGAGAATTTTAAAACTCAAAGGTATCTGTTCGGACTGGGAAAGGCTTTCTGCGTATTTATAGCTCAAGCTCCAGGTGATACCCACAAAAAAAGTCGATACCGCCGTTATGACAAAAAGGAGCACATTAAGCCATGTCCTGTCTTTAGAAAAAAAAGATATCTTTTTTCCGGAATAAATCCCTTCTCTTTCTGTTTCGCCGTCCATTTAAGTTTATGATGAGTCTGAAAGGAAAAATCTTATATAAAAATAGGAGTGACATGCATCACTCCTATTATAATAGATTACGCTATAAATGAGCCGTAAGACTATCCCAATTTTTTTGCTTTTTCCTCCAGTTCCTCCCTGGTTTCTTTATGATTTGGGTCAGGAACACAGCAGTCCACAGGGCAAACGGCTGCGCACTGTGATTCATCATAATGGGAAACACATTCTGTACACTTATCCGGATCGATAACGTACACTTCATCTCCTGCACTGATTGCTTCATTAGGGCACTCAGGTTCACAGGCACCGCATACGATACATTCATCAGTAATCATATAAGCCATTCTTGCCTCCTAAGAAAAAATCAAGAAATCATTATAATACTTTTATATTTATTTTCAACCCGAATCGTCCTAAAAGATCGAGGAGCCCCTTTAGGGCTGCTCTCCCCCTTCTAACTGTTCTATTTTCTGATAGGCTTCATATCCATAATAAGTCTGAGGGTAATCTTCGGAAAGGCTCTTATATAATTCAAGAGCTTTGTCTTTATCTCCCTTTTCCGCAATAATCTCTGCCTTTTTGAACAGCACCACATCAAGAGCAAAGTCAGCGGGTTTCTCATCCTCGATTTTTTGATAAATATCCAGCGCCCGGTCCAATTCCTTTTTCCTGTGATAGATGTCTGCCTTGAGCAGCTGGCTCTGGTAATAAATGATATCCTTTTTTAATCCAGTCATCTTTTCCAGGCTATTGAGAGCTTTATCCAATTCTCCCTTCTCAATGTCATATCGGGCCATATATATATATGCCATTCTGGTAAATTTTCCTTTGCCTGCCAGCTCTTTCAACTCTTCGATCCTGCCGGGATTTTCATCCAGGTCTTGATTGATTTCATTTATCTGGGTCAACAACTGGCTCTGTTTCTGCAGATTCTGAGCTTTAAAATATCTGGATACAAGAAATATAAGAAAAATGATAACAAGCGCACCGACGGCAAAGGCGACTTCTCTGGCCCTCTTTTTGGCCAGATCATACACTTTATTGAGAAAATTGGACAATTCATTGGTCTTTAGCTTTCTTCTTTCCTTCCTCTTCATAAAAAAGCTCCTTTACGGCATACCATTTATCCTGATCTATTCATAAAAATGGCGATGAGCATTTTTTATCATATATCACCGGAAATCTCAAGTTGATAAATACCCATGGCTACGGCCATTTTATCAAACAGATCCGTATTGTCATAATAACCGACGAACTGTTCGTGACCTTTCCCTATGGAGAAAACCGGAACAGGGACAGCTGTATGCGCATCCGTTCCCCAGCTGATTCCTGCCTTCCGGCTCAAAATTCCAACGATTTTTTGAATGAAGATCCCCCTCTTTGGATCCTGGAAAGAGCGGTCCAGCTCTTCAACATCTCTTTCAATAAGCCTTTTAAGGCCAAAATTTTCTTGAATCAAAGGCATAAGGTCATCCAGCCTCCATTCTTCTTTATCTGTCCCTGATTTATATGGCTTAACATAGATATCATTAAATTTTTCAAGAGAAATGGTTTGTCCGTTTAGAACTTCCAGCGACTGGCTGTAACCGGAAAAGTCAGAACCCAATGACATGCCTCCTGTTTCATGGTCGGCAGTAACCACAATAAGGGTCTCATCAGGACGCTCATTGTAAAATTGAACCGCTCTTAGAACAGCTTTGTCAAACCCGATGACCTCCTCTAAAACAGTGGCTGTATCGTGGTCATGCGCGGCCCAATCGATCTTTCCGCCTTCCACCATCATGAAAAAACCTTTGTCATTATCAAGAAGTTCAATGGATTTATCCACATAATCAACAAGAGAAAGACCACTTCCGTCAGTGTCAATCCGGTAGGGCATGGCATCATCTGAAGTCAGATTTTCATTGATAGCAATGATTCTGTCCTCCTTGTTCTCTTTTCCGAGGGAAAGAAATTCCTTTTCTGATTGGACGACCCTGTATCCCTTTTGGCACGCCAGTTCAAGGATATCCGTTTGAATGCCTTTTCTTCCCATTGGATAATGGATGCCCCCTCCCCCGAAAAAATCGAATCCGCTCTCAACCATCTGCTGAGCGATCTCATAATAATTTTGTCTGTGAGACACGTGGGCATAAAAACAAGCCGGGGTGGCATGATTCAGGGGCACATTAGATATGATCCCTACTTTCATGCCCTTTTCCTTAGCCATCTCCGCAATTGTCTTGAATTCAACTCTGTTTGTCTTATCAATATTGATTCTTCCGTTAATTATTTTTTTACCGCTGGCCATAGCTGTACCGGATGCAGCAGAATCTGTAACATAAGAATTTGAGGAGAAAGTGGCCATCAATCCTGTTCCGGGAAACTGAGTGAAGCTCAATTTCTGTATTTTGATTTCTTTTCCGCTTAAAGCTCCCTGCATGATCTCAACAGCATGGATTTGAGACAGTCCCATGCCGTCTCCAATAAAAAGGAAAACATACTTTGGTGATTCGGCACGGCTGCGCTTTTCTTCATGCGTGCAAGAAAATATTCCTAATAATAAAACAAACACAGATAAGATGACTGTGGTCTTCTTTATGATTCGGGCCTTTTTATTCATTTGCTTTCTCCTCACATGAAAATATTTCCTATTATAAACATATTTATTAACATGATAATAATATTATAATAATTTTTCACTAAGAAGGGAAAAAACAATGAAAAACGAAAACCGCAGCCGGTCGGAAGGGATGCTTATTTTTTAGTGTTCAAACTGATATTTTTTCTCTCTGAAAAGCTTAAGGCAGACGTCAACAACGTCTTTATCATAAAGAATGCTTCTATTATCAGATATCTCTTTGAGAGCTTTATCAATGCCCAGCGCCGGCCGGTAGGGCCTGTGAGAGGCCATTGCCTCAACAACATCCGCCACCCCAATGATCCTTGATTCCAAAAGAATATCCTTCTTGGACAAACCATGCGGATATCCGGAACCATCCACTCTTTCGTGATGTTGAAGGACTATCTTTCCTACGGGCCAGGGAAATTCTATGGCTTCCAATATATCAGCGCCTACCTGGGGATGGGTTTTAATCAGACTAAACTCTATACTTGTCAATGCTTTGGGCTTGCTTAGTATTTCAGCGGGAATGTGTATCTTTCCGATATCATGGATGATTCCCGTTATTTTGATCCCGTCTATCCTGTCTGCGCTTAAGCCCATTTCCTTACCGATGCGCCCCGCAAGGTCTGCCACCCGTCTTTGATGCCCTGCTGTATAAGGATCGCGGATCTCAACAGTTTTTTCCAGAACCTGTATGATAGCACCAAATGCTTTTTGCAGTTTACCCAGGCTCTTTTTTGCCTCTCCCTCAGCTAAGTTCAACTTTTTGTGCGTGTGGATGGCCACTACTCCATAAACCAGGCTGTCTCCAAGCCTCTTTAACAGATCGACTTCCTCGCTGTTAAAGAGATCTGTTTCATCCGAATATATACTAAGCGCCCCAAAAGGGCGGCCGTTGCTCATGAGGGGAAGCGATACCACTGAAGAAAATCCTTGTTTCAGTGCCTCCCCTCTCCAGGGCATTACTTCAGGATTTGAGAGAATATCCCTTACCACATATGGTTTTCCCGCCCTTATTGCTGATCCTTCGGGGCAGTGTCCATCTCTGCCCTCCGACCAATTCAAATTTATATTCTCAAAATATCCGTCATGATTTCCAGATTTTGCTAAAACCTTAATGCTCCTCTTGTGGTCATCAGCCGCTATTCCCACCCATGCCATGCTGTAGCCGCCTTCTTCCACTATGATTCTGCAGATATCCTGAAGCAGATCTTCCTTATTCATAGAGCGGATCATGGCTCTGTGACAGGAGCTCAATGTTTTTAAAGCCCTTTGGGCTCTTTTCAGTTCCTGCTCGGTCCGGCTTTGGTCCATCCTGATTTGATCCCGGTCAAGTTCCCTTGCTCTAAGTACCTTGAGTTCTTCAATGAGCTGCTTTCTCGTCTTTTCTTCGTAAAAGCTATCAAATCCCTCCCTTTTTGCTGTGCTTTCGTTTATGTAATGCACTTTGATCTCCTGTGTTTTCTTATATAAAACTAGTTCAAGACTTATATTGAGTCGTATGAAAAGCCTGAAAATTTAAAAAAAATTTAAAAAAAATCAAAATTGACAACCTTATCCCCCCTATGATATGAATGTTTACGTATAAAGGAACCAAATAATGGACGACAAATCGACCCATCTTGATGACTATTTAAAACTTTCCTTGTTTGCCGAAATCGGACTCGGTATAGCCAAAGCAAAAGATATAGACGAGACCATGAAACAGGTCATGAATAAAATCGGTGATATTTTTGTCCCCTTGAACTGGTCCTTGCTTCTGAAAGACTATAAAACAGGCAAACTCTATTTCAAGCTGGTCACAGGAAAAAGCGCGGAAAAATTACAAGGAAAAAAGCTTCCGAAAGGAAAAGGACTGGCAAACTGGATCATGGAGAACGGACAGGCTGCTATAGTTGAGGATGTTAAAAAGGACCCAAGGCATTATGACCATTTTGACAGGTTAACAGGATTTGAAACAAAATCAATCATTGGTGTTCCTTTAAAGGTAAAAGGTGAAGTCATCGGAGTCATAGAGCTGGTGAACAAGCTGGAAAAAGATGCCTTTACTCCCACAGATCTCAAAATTCTGCAGACCATAGCTGATTTCACTGCCATCACTCTGGAAAAAACATACTATATGAAAAAATTGGAAAAGCTGGCCAGGATAGACATGCTTACAGGGATTTCTAACCGAAGAGATTTTAATGATAATCTGGAAAAGGAAATAGAGCGGAGCCAACGGCACGGCAGCTCCCTGGCTTTATTGATTATGGACGTGGATGACTTCAAGAAAATAAATGATACTCACGGGCACCAGGAAGGGGACCGGGTCTTAAAAGCCGTGGCTGATGTGCTGAAAAAGGAAGTCAGAAAAGTGGATTTTGTCTCCCGCTATGGCGGTGATGAATTTGTGGTTCTTATGCCTAACACAGACATAAAAGGAGCTGAAATCATAAAGGAGAGGATCCTCTCTTCTGTTCCCTATCCCGTCAGCATCGGCATTCATGCGGCCGGCCCTGATAAATTATCCGAACTCTTGAAAAAAGCGGACCAGAATCTTTATGAACAGAAAAAACTTAAGGGGAAATAATAAATACGCCCGGCTCGTCTTAAAATTAAATTTTCATTGACTCAAATATTTTTTTTATGTATTAAGAAAAATCTGATTCCTTTCTTTAAACAATGGATATAAATACCAGAAATAATGTTCTTAGCCCAAAAAAATTTAAAATATTTGTCATAACAACCGGAAATTATCAAGATACATCCCTCCCAATAGCTGCAAGCAAGGCAGACGCTTTTGGAATTCTAAATCTTGAATACGGAGCAGACATCCGTCACGCTCTGAGTTCCATTGAACAAACAGCTAAACTCGGCGGTCCTTTCTTCGGATTAAAAATATCAGCTTTTGACGAAATGATATCCACCTCCTTACAAAAAATGCTTTCTGTCATCCCTCCGGTTATTATTTTATCCGGACCTCCTTCAAGAGAAATGAAGCGCCAGATCTCAGCCTGGCGTTCTCATGGATCATTCGTCATCATCGAAGCCGTTAACTTAAAGGAAGCCCTCGAAGCTCAGAAATCCGGAGCAAACGGAATTATCGCCAAGGGAAACGAGGCTGGAGGGAGAGTGGGCGAAGAGACAACATTTATTCTCCTTCAGCGCCTCAAAAATACCCTAAAATGTGAGATTTATCCCCATGGAGGCATCGGATTTCATACCATAGGAGCCTGTATGGCAGCAGGAGCCTCGGGAGCGGTCCTGGATTGGCCATTTTGCCTCAGTTTCGAGTCCTCCCTGAGTCCAAAGATAAGGAAATTCATCTCATTATCGGACAGCCTTCAAACAACGGTTATCCAGGGTCCTGAAGATGAAAAAATTCGCGTATTGCACACTCCTCAATCATCCGCTCATAAATCATTTGAGGCCACGGCAGCCAAAGCAAATTTCACAAAGACTGCAAAGGAAAATATCAAGACAAACTGGTGGAAAGAAGTCCAACGCCGGACTGGCTGGTCCGACCCAGATCAACATTTGATTCCTATGGGTCAAGATGCTTGTTTTGCTATTTCCTTTACCCGCCGATTCAATAACCTTAAAGATATGATCGAAACCATAAAACAAAACGCCTCCACATATCCTGCTGAATCTTCCTCCATAAGGCCTCTCTGCGAAGGAGGGCCTTTGGCTGAGACTCACAACACTCGATTCCCCATTGTTCAAGGACCAATGAGCTGGGTCAGCGACAATCCAGAGTTTGCCTCTGCAATCGCTAGCAAAGGAGCACTCCCCACCATAGCTCTCGGTCAACTCAAAAGAAATACTTCAAAAAAAATCCTCAAGGAAACCCTGAACAAACTCGTTGATAAACCCTGGGGAGCCGGGCTTCTCGGCTTTATATCGCCTCAAATACTAAATCCTCAATTAAAAGCCATTCAAGAGATAAAACCTCCTTATGTCCTGTTAGCAGGGGGTCGGCCTGACCAGGCAAGGTCTCTGGAGGGCCAAGGGATTCAGGTGTATGCCCATGTTCCGACAACAGCCATCCTGAGGCTGTTCTACAATTCCGGGCACCGCCGTTTTGTTCTTGAGGGAAATGAAGCCGGCGGACATGTGGGGCTTTATTCAAGCTTTGTCCTTTGGGAACTGATGATCACCGAACTTCTCCGGCTTATTGGTTCCGACGAACAGGAAGCCAAATCCTGTCGTGTGCTGTTTGCAGGGGGAATTCATGACAGACTATCAGTCTCCATGCTTGAAGCCATCACAGTACCGCTCACAAAACGGGGAGTCCAGATCGGAGTGGTGATGGGAACCGCTTACCTGTTCACCCAGGAAGCTGTTGATACCGGAGCCCTCTCCAAGACGTATCAGGATGTTGTTGTCGGCTGTAAGGAAACCGGACTGCTGGAAACAGGGCCCGGATATTCCACCAGGTGCGTTCTGACTCCCTACTATGATACTTTCATAAAAGAGAAAAGAATACTGTCCAAAAGTCAAATCCCCAAAGACCGGGCAAAGAAAAATCTGGAACGTATGAATCTCGGCCGTCTCCGCATAGCGGCAAAAGGAGAAGAATTCATTCCTGGGAAAAAAGGAGAAAAAGACAAAACAAGGAAGCTTTCTTCAAAAAAACAGCTTCAAGAAGGGCTTTATATGATCGGCCAGGCAGCCTCTCTCCGCAATAAAATTCAGCCTGTGGAACGGCTCCATCTGGAAGTATCAGGAGATTCCCTCGAACCGATCCATAAAAAAAACAAAAATCCTCCTCTTTTGAATTCCCGGAAAAAAAGGAACCGTAATGATATTGCTATCATAGCTGTTTCCTGTTTCCTCCCCGGATCCGCTAATGCGAAGGCATACTGGAAGAACATATACCATAAGAAGAACTCTATTCAAGAAATCCCCAAAGAAAGATGGGATTGGAGACTTTATTTTTCTCCGGATCGATATGCCAGGGACAAAATTTATTCGAAATGGGGAGGTTTCATTGATGATATCCTCTTTGATCCGCTTCTCTACGGTATGCCTCCAAGCAGTGTCAAGTCCATAGATCCTGTCCAGCTCCTAACACTTGAAGCTGTGAAAACAGCCTTAAATGATGCCGGGTATTCGGAACTTAAATTCAACAGAGATAGGACCTCTGTCATTATCGGAACAGGAGGTGGCATCCCGGACCATGGCATGGGCTACACATTCCGATCCATGCTCCCCCATTACTTGAATAACCACAGTCGATCCCGTATTCCTGCTGAAGATATCATCTCTGCTCTTGGCCATCGTCTTCCTGAATGGACAGAGGAATCATTTGCGGGTTTTTTAAGTAATGTCTCGCCTGGCCGCGTGGCAAACAGATTTGACCTGGGAGGGACGAATTTTTCTGTTGATGCAGCCTGCGCCTCTTCTTTAGCTGCCGTCGAAGTGGCCGTTCGAATGCTGCAAGCAGGGACCTGTGATATGGCCATTGTTGGCGGTTGTGACACCATGATGTCTCCATTTGTTTATCTGAGCTTCAGTAAGACCCAGGCACTCTCACCCAGCGGTCACTGCCGCCCCCTAAGCAGTGAGGCTGACGGCATTATTATCTCCGAAGGGATCGTCATTGCCATCTTGAAAAGACTCTCTGATGCCGAAAAAGATGGCGATCCTATTTATGCGGTTATCAAAGGGACGGGTTCTTCCAGTGACGGAAAGGCAAAAGGCATAACAGCTCCTTCTGCCAAAGGCCAAATCCGGGCCCTTGAACAAGCTTATAAAAATGCTGGAACAGCACCAGAAACAATTGATCTTATTGAAATGCATGCCACGGGCACTCTTATCGGAGACAGTGTTGAAATGGAAGCTTTACAGGAATTCTTCAGCATTCACAAAGGTCATTCTTGTGCACTGGGAACCGTCAAATCAATGATCGGTCATACAAAAAGTGCCGCCGGACTGGCAAGTTTGGTGAAGACAGCGCTTGCCCTTCATTACAAAATCCTCCCCCCGACCTTGGGAGTCACGAAACCGAATCCCATCCTCGAAAACAGGGAATCACCTTTTTACATTAACACAGAAACCCGCCCCTGGATAAAAAGGAAAAAGCATTTGCCGCGGAGGGCAGGAGTCAGTGCTTTCGGATTTGGCGGTACCAATTTCCATGCCATTCTGGAAGAATATGACCACAACTTCACAACAAAACATCCAAGGACCTCACATATTCCGAGAGACGTAGAGCTTTTTCTTTGGAAAGGAAAATCCGCTCAAGAGATATGTGATAAACTCCAATATATACTTCAGAGCCCAACAACAATATCCCCCTCAAATTTTGCTTGGCATGCAGGCCGGCTCGCATTTGAACACGACCGCCATCAGGGTCAACTGTGCCTTTCTATCGTAGCCCGTTCACCTGAAGACCTCATGATAAAAATTCAGAAAGCCAAAGATTTTCTTGTCGGTCCAGAAAAAGGGATTTTATCTGATCCCCAGGGAATATATTTCACCCCAAGACCTTTATTATCTGATAAAGCAAAACTGGCTTTTCTTTTCCCAGGCCAGGGATCTCAATATATCAATATGCTGGCTCCTCTCGCCCTTGAATTTGAATGCGTACGCAAGCCTTTCGAACATGCCGGTTTTTTATTGTCCTCATATCTCCCCAAACTTCTCGGAGATTATGTCTATCCTCAACCCGTTTTCAATGATGAACAACAAAAAAAACTCTTTTCAGCTCTCAAAGAAACAAACATAGCCCAGCCAGCTCTTGGAGCATCTGAGTGGGGAATGTATTCTCTTTTCAGCCATCTGAATATAGTCCCTGATATGATGGCAGGACACAGTTACGGAGAACTTCCGGCTCTCTGTGCGGCCGGGGTTTTTGATGAAAAAGAACTTTACCGGCTTTCTGAAACAAGAGGAAGGTTCATGGCTGCAGCCGGAAAAGAAAATCCAGGCGCCATGGCAGCTGTGATGGATTCCTCCAAACAAGTCCGATCCGTCATCTCAAATATCAGAGATGTTTCCATTGCAAACATGAATGCTCCCCAACAAACGGTTATCTCCGGAACAAATGAGGCCATCAGGGAAAGCCTGGATAAATTGAAAAAAATGAATATTCCTGCGAACATTATCCCGGTTTCCTGTTCCTTCCATACATCCAGCATGACAAAAGCTCGAGATCAATATCAAAAAGTTCTTTCAAACACGAAAATGAATCCTCCAAAAATACCTATTTATTCCAATCTCAATGCATCGCTCTATGAAAAGCATGCTCCGGACATTTGTCATAAACTGGCAGAACTCATGGTCAACCCCGTACGTTTTCAACAGATCATCGAGACCATGTATGAAGACGGTGCCAGGATTTTCCTTGAAGTCGGTCCAAAAAATATTCTGACAAACCTTACCAATGACATTCTTAAAGGGAAAGATTATTGTGCCATTGCCTCTGACCATCATGCAAAGATAGGAAATGAATGCTTTTTTCATGCATTGGCAAAACTGGCTTCTGAAGGAGCTCAATTATCCGCCGGATTTCTCTATCAACAAACCGAGGCTCCCTGGCTTGATGCGCCGCCAAAAAAAGCGGGAAAATCAAAAAAGGAGTTATGGCTTGTGAACGGTTACAGGGCTGTCCCATTGGATCAAAAGGATCAGATTCCGGAAAAACAGAGCTCAGAGCAGCCCCTTTTCAATAGGCTCACTCCGGGTACCGGAAACACGGAAACACAAGATCTTATGGATTGGCTTCAAAAAGAGAATGACTCTGGAAATAAAGGGGAGGTATTGAAAAAATTTCAGAAGCTCATGAACCATTTTCTCAAAGTTCAAAAAGAAGTGTACCAAAGCTATTTGCACAGCGTCCAAAATCAGGAATATCCTGGAATCGAAGAAAGTCAAAAAGAAAAAAAACGAGAAAGCACCGTTCCGGAAACAAGCCCGGAGGTCAATCAAAATGAATCCCATTCGGCACGTGATGACGGGGATGATATCCAAACAAAACTTCTTGATATAATCTGTGAAAGAACAGGTTATCCTAAAGAAATGCTTGACCTTAACCTTGATATCGAAGCGGATCTCGGCGTGAGTTCCATTAAAAGAATCGAAATCCTCAGTATATTCCAGCAGAAATATCTTCCTTATACTCTAAACGATGAAGATATGGAGAAAATATCATCTTTAAGGACACTCAAGGACATTATCCAGATTATTCAAAAAAAACAAAAAAAATCCCCTGTTAATAAAAAGATTTCTCCCGCTCCTCCATCAAATAAGGCTCTCCGCTCAAAAGGAGCATCAAAACGCTATGTCCCTTGTGTTGTTGAAGCTAATGCTGATGATAAATCCATCTCTATCAGGAAAAACAGCACACTGCTTATAACTGACGATGGAAGAGGTATTGCCCGGGGATTTGCCAGCCGGTTAAAAAAGCAAGGATTCCGGCCTGTCCTCTTATCTATGCAACAAAATCCCTCCAGCGGTTCCATCCCCTGTTTCAGATGGCCCTACCAGGATCCGGAAAAGCTGGAACACGCCATAACCCATGTAAGAAATGAGATGGGACCTCCGTCCGCTTTGATCCATCTCGCTCCTCTCAACACAATTTCACCTTTTTTGGAGATGAGCAACAAACAGTGGAGAACCCGATTGGACCGGGATATAAAATCACTCTTTCTCTTGTTTAAAGCCGTAGAAAATGATTTAAAGGAGGCCGCTCAAAGCGGAGAAGCTCTGGTCTTCGGAACCACACAAATGGGAGGAACATTTGGATTCAACCATAATGAAATCCCCATGTTTCCCGGCCATGGAGGGATAACAGGTTTTTTAAAGTCCCTGGCTCATGAATATCCGAAGTTCAGGATCCGCTGTCTTGATTTTTCTCCTGAACTCCCAACTCCTAAAATCATTGATATCCTCACTGAAGAACTCTTAAGAGGGTCCGATTCAATCGAAGTCGGATTTGACGGGAACAAAAGAGTTACCCTTGGTTACAAAAAAGAAAATCTCATGGATGGTCCGGACCATCCGCTGATTGACTCTTCATCTCATATTCTTATCCTGGGAGGAGCACGGGGGATCACCTCCCTCCTCTCTCATGATATAGCCAAGCAGTACAAACCGACATTGATTATTGCCGGCCGGTCCTCTTTTCCCTCTCAAGAAGACCCACTTTTATCAAAACTCAAAAAAAAGGAAGAGATCATCCAAATCTTGATCGGAAAAAAGAAATCCTCATCAAACTCATACAAACCCATTGATATTGAAAAAAGTTATCAGCGATTGATGAAAGACAGAGAAATCCGGGAAAATTTTTCCTCCTTAAAAGAGGCAGGGGCCAGGTGTGAATATCGTTCCGTGGATGTAAGGAATAAAAAGGAAGTCATCAGCCTGGTGGATTATATCTATGAAAAATTTGGGCGCCTGGACGGAGTGATATACGGGGCTGGGATTGTTGAGGACAAACTCTGTTCAGAAAAAACATATGATTCGTTTAGCCGGGTCTTTGATACAAAAGCTCATGGTGCTTTCAGTCTTATCCAGAGACTGCGAAAAGAAGATCTGAAGTTTCTCATTTTCTTTTCCTCTATTGCCGGAATCTTCGGAAACAAAGGGCAAACAGATTATGCTGCGGGGAATGAAATCTTAAACAAGCTAGCTCTTTCCCTGGCGAATGAATGGCCCGCCCGGATTATTTCCATAAATTGGGGTCCCTGGGAAACAAAAGGCATGGTGAGGCCAGAGCTGAAAGAAGAATTCCTACGTCACGGGATCGATCTTATTGATCCGGAAAAAGCTCTGCAATTTATGGATTCTGAACTGAAATCATCAGAACATAATCAACCGGAAGTCATTTTTGCTTCCATGGACTGGCCAAAATCCCCCAAAGTCCCCGCCCAAAAGAAAACGGCCCAACATACATCCGACCGGTTCATTCGGGTGAATCGATTGTTTTCTTTAGAGAAAGACATTTATCTGAAAGACCATATCATAAATGGAAAGCCCGTGCTTCCTCTTGCCTTTGCGCTTGAATGGATCCATCGGGCTGTTCTTGAAAATTGGACTGAATACTCTCATGTGTCCTTTCAAGATTTTTCTGTAACAGAAGGCATTGTTTTTGACCGTCTTCCAAAGACCATCCATCTCCTCATCCATCCCAATAATGCATCATATGAAAAATCTAAGAAAGCAAAAGTCATGCTTTCATCCAACCGGGAAAGTTCGAAACCCTCCTACCAAACAAACATCACAATATTTTCTGATGCTCCTTTCATCTCAGATAATGGAGACTTTCACCTTCCCTCGCCTTATAAACTTAAAATTTCTCTTAATGAAATGTACAATTCCTGGCTTTTCCATGGCCCCTGCTTCCATCATATTGAGAAGATCCAAGGAATCAGCAGAGAAGGAATCGTAGGGGCCATCAAAGCAGTCCCCGCTTCATCCTGCTTACCACAAGGCAAAAACAAGTGGTCTATAAATCCCATTATTCTCGATTGCGCTCTCCAGTTTCTCTTGATCTGGGCGCGCAAGTTCTGGGATACAACAGGTTATCCTATGGGATTCCAGTCGTTTGAATCCATATCAAATCTATCCAATGAACCCTATGACTGCCGGATCAAAATTTATCCTGAAATTCCCGGACAGATGCTCCGGAGCGATATAACACTTTTTGACAGATCCGGAGTTCCTGTGGTGAGTTGGAAAGGCGTTGAAGTCTATTGTCGAAAGGATTGGAATATTAATACAAATAAATGAATAAAAAACTCCTCTCACCAAAAAACAAAGATGAAAAAACAATCTCCCAAAACACAATCGCTATCGTAGGTATGGCCTGTCGATTTCCCGATGCTCCGGACCTTGATACTTTCTGGCAAAATATTCTCAAGGGTCATAACGCTGTCCATGAAGTCCCACCAGACCGCTGGGATATTCAAAAATTTTACTCAAAAGGGCATAAGGAAAAAATATACTGTAAACAGGGAGGTTATTTGGACAGTTCATTTTCTTTTGATCCTTCCCCTTTTGGAATCATGCCGGCAGCTGTAAAGGGCGGCTCCCCGGAACAATTCCTCGTTCTTCAAACAGCTCGAGAGGCCCTTCTGGATGCAGGATACAAGGACCTTCCCCTTAAAAAAGGGATCCGGGCAGAATTCATACTTGGCCTCGGGAATTACTTAAATGTGGGACAGTCAAATGTCTATCAAAAGACAGCCATTATCCATCAGACACTCCAGATTCTCAAACAAATCAATCCCGATATAACCGATAAAGAACTGAAATCCATTCAGGAAGAGCTGAATGAAAGCCTTCTTCCTTTCCGCCCGGATACAGCGCCTTCCATAATTCCCAACATAACATCTTCTCTCACATCAAACAGGTTTCATTTTATCGGGCCCTGTTTTACTGTTGACGCAGCCTGTGCCTCCTCTTTGATCAGTGTTGATATCGCTCTGCGTGACCTTGTATCAGGATCCTGCGACCTTGCTTTAGCAGGAGGTATTCATATTCAGAACAATGTCCCGTTCCTGTCCGTATTTTCAGCAGTCCAAGCACTTTCCCTGAGTGAGACCATTCGGCCCTTTGACAAGAAAGCTGACGGAACTGTTCCCGGAGAGGGAGTCGGTATCCTGGTTTTAAAAAGACTCAAAGACTCAATCCGCGACAACAACCGCGTCTATGCCTTACTCAAAGCTGTAGGCACCTCCAGTGACGGAAGGACAGCCAGTGTTCTGGCTCCGAGTAAAGAAGGGCAGATCCTCTCTATGGAAACAGCTTATCAAAGAGCCAAATTGAGTGCCCGGACAATCGGTTTGATCGAAGCCCATGGGGCCGGAACCCGGATTGGAGATGATACGGAACTAAAGTCGCTTCTTTCTGTATTCGGAAAACGACCTTTGAATTCCCCCCCCATCGCATTAGGCTCTGTAAAGTCCATGATAGGTCATTCCATGCCGGCAGCAGGAGCCGCGGGGATCATCAAATGCGCGCTTTCCCTCTATCACAAAGTTCTCCCTCCGTCGCTGAACTGCAGCGATCCTGACCAAAGAGTGGTGGGAGACAAAAAAGCGCTCCACATCAACACCAGGCTTAGACCGTGGATCCACAGCCCTCATTCTCATCCAAGGCGGGCCGGTGTTAATGCCTTTGGCTTTGGCGGTATCAACGCCCATGCCATCCTCGAAGAATATTCAAATCCATCTCTCCCTTCACCTTTGCTTCTCAACTGGGATACAGAACTGTTTTTATTTAAGGGGAAAACCCCGGCTGCTGTTTCGGACCAGGCCAGAAAATTCTTGGACAACATAAAAAAAACGAAGAGTTTCTCCCTTTCGGATTTGGCCTTCACTTTGAATTCTGATGGACAGCACTGGACTCACTGCTTGTCGATTGTAGCTGAATCGCGAGAGGATCTGATAAAAAAACTCGATTTTGCCGTCCGTGAGTTAGGCCAACCCTCCCGTTCGAAGATTCAGGATAAAAAGGGTATCTATTTCTTCAGGCACCCCCGACAAAGAAGAGGGAAGATAGCCTTCCTTTACCCGGGAGAAGGATCACAGTATATTGATATGTTGAAGGATATCTATTTGAATTTCCCTCAAGTGAGAAGTTATCTTGACCTGCTCGATTACATAAGCCTTCATAACAGATCCCCGGAAATGCCTCCCAGCTGGTATTATTACCCTCCCCTGCTCAAAAACAAAAAAAGGGCTGAAAACGACCTCTTCGACCAGGAAAGTTCGAGAATCACCATGATCATTTCCAATTTGGTCATGGATAAAATCATTGAATCACTCGGCATCAAACCCGACACAGTGGGAGGACACTCTTCAGGAGAGTTGTCAGCCTCAGTAAAAGCAGGTGTTTATGAATTAAACGAGTTTATGGACAATATTCCGCGGCTGCAAGAATTATTTCACATTGTATCCAAACTTCCAGATGTACCTGAAGGTTCGATGCTTGCTGTTTCTACCGGTAGAGATGAAGTCAATAAAATCATCAGCTCTTATAAGGAAAAAATATATCTTGCCAATGATAACTGCCCTCACCAGGTGGTAATTGCCGGAAACCGGACAATTATCAAAAAGCTCTTCAAAGATCTGATGCAGAAAGGAATATTATGCCACCGTCTTCCTTATAAATACGGTTATCACAGCGAGATGTTTTCAATAATAGAAGAACGCCTTCATGAATTCAACTCTTCCTTGACCATTCACAGTCCTTCTTTTCCTCTCTATTCCTGCATCACAGGGAAAAGATATCCGAGTAAAAAAGAGGAAATAATCTCTCTGGCTTCGAAAACGTGGTCAATGCCTGTCAAGTTTTTCACGATGATTGAATCCATGTACAATAATGGAGCAAGGGCTTTTATCGAGGTCGGACCACGGAGCAATCTCACGGCATTCGTTGATGATATTCTCAGAAACCGCCCCCATGTGGCTCTGGCATCAAATGTTTCCTACAGATCCGGAACCACCCAGATCAATCATCTTGCCGGACTGCTTGCTTCGCTCGGATATCCCATAAATACAGAATGTTTGTACAAGTACAGAAAGAAGAAGAAAGCAAACCTTAATGCGGATGTCAATCTTAAAAAAAGCAAAAAAAGCCAGAGTATTGAAATCTCCCTTTCCCTCCCTGAAGCAAAAGTGAACAAGAGAGAAAAACAGCCACCACAAAAACGGCCCTGGCAGGAAGTCGAAGACCTTGGCGCCCCGCCTTCATCTTTACCCTCTCCCCCGGATGGAGAGAAGAGCCATGAGGAGGCGATCCACGGATTCCTGGATACCATGGAAAATTTTCTTCAAGTCCAGGAAGACGTCATGAAGACCTATTACAAAAGCTTATCCCCAAATTTCCGGGCTGAAACCTCGGAGAGAAAGCCCTCTCTCCAAAAAGCGAGAGCGGCTGAAAAAACGTCCTTTATACAAGAAATCACAAGCCTCTCCAATCAAAACGAGCTGGAAGCGGTCTGCACTCTGGATATGAAAGAGATGCTCTTCCTGGATGACCACCGTTTTTTTAGCTCTAGGGTTAGTCTCTCAGATCCGGTTCTTAAACCTTTGTCTGTCGTTCCCTTGACCATCAGCCTGGAAATCATGGCAGAGGCTGCCTTTCTTTTAAATGAAGAAAAAATCCTATCAGGATTTAAAAATGTCAGCGCTTTGAATTGGCTGAGTATCCAAAACGGCCAGAAGCTCACTCTCTCTGTTTCAGCAAAAAAAATCAACAGCCATGAAGTCAGTGTTGGTATTTTTAATCAAGGCCAAACACCTGCGGCCAAAGCTGTGGTCCTCTTTTCAAATCACTTCCCTGAACAGGCCGTTTCAAGTGAATTCACTCTTTCAAAAACAAAAAATCCAAGGCTCTCGGCAAACCAGATTTATAAAAAGAAACTCATGTTTCACGGCCCTCATTTTCAAGGTATCTCCAGCCTTGATGAACTTTCTCCTGAAGGGGCCAAAGCTTCTCTGGAGGTCCTTCCCGTCAAGAATATTTTTCATTCAACTGAAGCACCAGACCTCCTCCTCGATCCCTTCCTTTTAGATGCAGCAGGCCAGGTGATCGGATGCTGGGCCCCTAAATATTTAAAAAACGGATTTGTGGTCTTTCCCGTGTTCATTGAGCAGTTAAATCTCTATGGGAAGAAACCCAAAGCCCGTGATAAACTCGAATGCAGGGTAAGGATAAGAGAAAAAAAGGAAAAATCCCTCAAAGCTGATTTTGAGCTGGTCGATTCCAGCGGTCATGTCTACCTTGATGTGACGGGATGGACGGATATACGGCTTCCTTTAAAAAACCGAACGTATCAATTTTTAAAAAAACCCCAACAAAAATTCCTCTCTCAAGAATGGAAAATCGATGATGTTTGCGAATTTCATAAAAAACAAGAATTCAATCCCATCATTTGCTATCTCCCGGGAATATTCGGAATCCATCAGCCCTTTTGGCCCTCTGTTTGGGCCCATCTTTTCCTATCCAGGAAAGAAAGACAAACATTCAGAGACTTAAGCAGCTCCCGCAAAGCTGACTGGCTTGCGGGACGGATCGCAGCTAAGGATGCAGTCAGAGTATGGCTGGATCGCACGTATCACATCCAGGTCTTCCCTGCAGATGTGGAACTGTGTGAAGCTGAAGGAAACAGGCTTCATGCCTGCGGCAAATGGGAAGAGAAAACAAACGGAGAGCAACCTTTGATTTCTCTTTCTCATTCCAAAGGCCAAGCTCTTGCCATCGCAGCCTCCCAGGCCCGGAGCGTCGGGATTGATATGGAGATATGCGAAAAGAAACCGGCTGGATTTGAAAAGATTTCAATGAGCGCAAAGGAAAGAAAAATTCTGGATACTATGAAAAAGAACGAACAATTGGAATGGATGCTCCGGTTCTGGTGTGCTAAAGAAGCGCTTGGAAAAGCCCTGGGAACAGGTCTTTCTCTAGGGCCAAGAAGTTTTGAGGTTATCCGGAAGGAAAAAAAGAATATTCTCATAATGGAACCAGGGGGAAAAATGCTGTCTTCACTTCCCGATAGCCCGAATCGAAGATACAAGGCCTACACAATGAGAAGTGGAAAAACCATCGCTTCTTTTGTTATTTTAGAATGAACATGAAAGAAAATTTTCGACATTTCCCAGCCTATAAAGGGAGGGATAAATGAGTGTGCCTACTGTAGAAAACATCTTTTCAGTCATTCTCCAGATTATCGAAGAGCTGTTCGAAGACTGGGAATACTCAGGCAAAATCACACAGGAAACAACTCTTCTCTCTGACCTTGGTTTTCAATCGATTGATGCGGTCGCTTTAGGCTCTGCCATTGAAGATCATTACAATCAAAAAATTCCATTCGCACAGTATCTCTCAGATCTGGAAGAAAAGGGCGTTTCTGATATCAAATTAGGTGATTTTGCCTGTTTTATCCAAAAAAACCTTGGCAAACAAAGGGATAAAAAAGAATGAGAGGCTCCTGCTTTCTTCTTGGACTTGATGGAGGTACATTCCGGATCATTGACTTCTGTATCCAAAATGGAGTGATGCCGTTCCTTAAGGAGTTTTTGAAGTCCTCAGCTTTTGGACCGATTGAATCCACAATCCCGGCACTGACCCCGCCGGCATGGACGACTCTCGCCACGGGAAGATCCCCCGGACATCATGGAATCTTTGATTTCTATACCTTTGAATCCGAATCAACCCGGATGCTTCGATTGATATCATCAAGGGATATTTCCTGTGAGACCGTTTGGTCTATGGCTAACCGGGCGGGACTCCGAACAGCAGTGCTGAACTATGTTGCCACCTATCCCCCTCCTGAAATCAATGGATATGTAGTTCCCGGTTGGGTGCCCTGGCGTTGGATGAAGTTCGGAAGCCGCCCCCGGGGGCTCTTCAAAGACATAGGGATGCAAAAAGACATAAACACCAAAATACTCGCTTACCATCCTGACGAGGAAGCCAAGGCTATCGAAGGATGTGAACAGGAAGAACTTGAGCCATGGATCAATATGCATATTGAGAGGGAGAAGCAGTGGTTCCAGCTCGTTCGATACCTTTATAAAAAAAATCCCTGTGAGTTGACAGCCGTTGTCTTGGATGGAATGGATAAAATCCAGCATCTGTGCTGGCGCTATATTGATCCGGAGCTTTCGTCCGGAACTCCTGACAAAAAATTCTCCGATATCCGGAAACTCAGCTTTGAATACTATCGAAATGTTGACCAATACATCGAATCTCTGGTCCATCTCGCAGGGCCTGAAACCACATTTATCATAGCCAGCGACCATGGATTCGCCCCATCTGATTATCAATTCAACATTAACGTATGGCTGGAGGAGGAAGGATTTCTTTCGTGGAAAGAGGAAGACAAAAAAAAGGCGGGCCGTTCTGTGTCCATACAGATCAATGACCCGGCTTCCGTCACCTTGAGGTCCCTTAACTGGGATCTCACCAGAGCCTATGCGGCTTCCCCCGGCACCAACGGCATTTTTATTCCTGTATCCGGCTTCCGGGGAGATAAAGGCATTCTTCCTCAAAATTATGACTCCATAAGAAATGATCTTATAAAAAAGCTCAAAAAAGCGAAAAATCCGTGGAACAACAAGCCTCTTATCTCTCATGTATGGAAAAAAGAAGAATTATTTTCCGGTCCTTTTCTCAAAAATGCTCCTGACCTGACATTCGAACTTTTTGATAAAGGGCATGCTTCCATTTCCCGGAATAAATCTTCTGTCATCCCGCGCCAGCACACTATCGGAGGACATGAAAGACCGGGAATTTTTGCTATCCGGGGGCCCGGCATATTGAAAGGCAATCATCTGGACAACATCTCGCTTCTCAATGTAACCCCTGCGATCCTGTACTCCCTCAACCTCCCGATCCCTGAAGACCTTGAAGGAGACATTGTCCGGGAAGCTTACTCACAGCAATGGATCCGGCAAAATCCTCCTCAAAAAGGCCCCCCGACTGTAAGACAATTAAGATCCGGGACGGCTGTGAAAGAAACAGACAAATTAAATAAGGAAGAAAAAGAACAGATAAAAAAAAGGCTTAAAACCCTTGGATATTTTGAATGAGAGGACCATAATATTCTCATGGCCAAAGTAAAGCTTGACGAGATCACTCTGCACTACCAGCAAAAGGGAACAGGTCCGGATGTCGTGCTGATCCACGGGCTCACCGGGGACCTTTCTCCCTGGTACTTCACATTTATTCCTGTTCTGTCTCAAAAATTCAGGGTTACAGCTTATGATCTGCGCGGACATGGTTTGAGCGACATGCCCCCCTCCGGATATAATTCAAACCAAATGGCAGATGACTTAAAATCTCTCTTAGACTTTCTCCGGATTGAAAAGACATTTCTTGTCGGTCACAGCTACGGAGGAGTGGTCGCCATGGCATTTGCCAGCAAATATCCAGAGCGTGTTAAAGGGATCATCATCTATGATACAGGTTTTCCCGCCTTAAGACGGTTTAGAGACATGGAGAACATGCTGGATTGGAAAAAATATGAAAAAATTCTCTCACAATACAACATAACCCGGGATACTGATTTCAACGACCTCAAAAACACAATGGAACTTTTCCTAAAGGTCCCTCTCCCTTTCGGCCTTCGCAAAGGACGCATAAGAAAAAACCCCCGCATCCGCAAGCTCATACAAGAGACAACAGCCGTCAAAGAATTCGCAGAGATAGCCGACCTGACCGAGGAAAGGCTTCTATCTATCCCCCATCCTGTCCTTGCCGTTTATGGAAGCTCCTCGCCCGTATCTAAGGTTGGAAAACATCTGGAGAAAAATCTGGCACAGTGCCGTGTAGAGTATGCGGAAGGTGAAGACCATCTGTTCGTGCTCAAGGAACCAAAAAGATTTCTTCGTTTGGTTGAAGATTTTCTGGAAAAACACTCCCAATCCTGAAACGGGATATCATCCTGATTGATTTTTTTCTTTCTAAAAAATAAAATATCCTTTCCATGAGAGTGATATGCTGTGTTGTTATTCTCCTAATCATCCCGGCAGTTCTCTCTGGCAGTATTCAATTCTCAAACTACTTTGAAAACAGATTCTTTATTTTGTCCAGCGGTTTGCCCGTTCTTCAAGAAACAAAGAGAGAGACTTCCCTCAGTGATTATACGCGTCTTAGAATCCAGGCATCCAAAGAACTGGCGAGCAATGCCTCCGTCTATTTCGCACTGGATTTCTTCACTTTCCATGGATTGTTAAGAAGCCCTCTGGGTGCTTACGAATCCCAACAAACCAACCAGGACAAAAGGCTCCTGCTCGCACTCGACCGGGCTCATATCAATCTTTACCTGCCCGGATTTGATATCATCCTTGGAAAACAGCGTCTGGCTGGAGGTGTTTCTTCAGTCTGGACATCGATGGATATCTTCAACCGTATCAACATTTTTGAGCCAACGGAAGAGAAACCGGGAATCAATGCTCTGAAAATCTACGTTCCTTTGGGAAAATTATCCGCACTCACCGGGGTTTATGCGCTCGAAGATGATCTTACCTCATCAAAATCAAGCCTCCGTGCTCAAACTCACTTTGCCGGCGTTGATGCGGCATTCACATTCAGTCATGAAACAGAAAGAAACCGGTCTCTTTTGGGGGTGGACTTCCGGGGAGAGCATGTGATCGGATGGTGGGCTGAAGCCGGATACCTTATCTCTCCACACCATACTGATAAAAAAATCGTTCTTGGATTTGACTACTCCTTTCCGGTGGCAGGAGGACTTTACTGGATGACAGAATTCCTCTACGACCAAAGCGGAGAAAAAGAATCATCCCGATACGATTACGCGAAACTTCGATCGGGAGAAAGATACACATTAGGACGATCGTACTGCTATTCCAAAGTGACTTATGGAATGCCACAATACTTTTCTGCCAGTTTGGCCTATATCGGGAACTGGACAGACGGCTCGTTTATGCTGAGCCCCTCTTTTCTCTACCCTTTTAGTGATCATGTATCTTTCAACACCGGGTTTTTCATTCCCATGGGGCACAAAGAGGGAGAGATGAACCGTCTTGAAACCGGACTTGTGTTTTTTTTATGGTTAAAGATAAATTTTTAAAAGGATTCCTCATATGAGTGTTGTTAGATTAGAAGGTGTTTATAAAGCCTATCATTTAGGGAAATACGATCACGAAGCGGTGCATGATATCACTTTATCTGTAGAAGAAGGAGAATTTCTTTCCATTGCCGGCCCCTCAGGATCAGGGAAAACCACCATTCTCAACATCATGGGCTGTCTTGACAAGCCCAGCCACGGAAAAGTATACATCGAAGACAAAGACATCACAGGCCGGCCCATGGCTCATTTAGCCACGATCAGACGTGAAAAAATCGGATTCATATTCCAGACATTTAATCTGATCCCTGTTTTAACAGCGATCGAAAACGTAGAGTTTCCTCTCATCCTGGAAGGAATAGACGATGCCGGGGAAAGAAGGTCATTAGCGAAAGAATTTCTGGATCAGGTCGGACTTGAGGAATTTATTAACCGAAAGCCCAATGAATTGAGCGGAGGGCAGCAGCAGAGAGTGGCTATTGCCAGAGCGCTTGCAAAAAAACCGTCTTTGGTCCTCGCAGATGAGCCCACGGCTAATCTTGATTCGAACACAGGGAAAGAAATTTTGGAACTCATGCTCGACCTCAATCAGAGCCTATCGACAACATTTGTTTTTTCCACACATGACAGGATGGTTATGGATTTCGCCAGGAGATTGATCAAACTCAAAGACGGAAGAATCGAACAGGATAAGGTCATCGGTCAATGAAAATGTTTTTCCGAATTGCGTTCAGGAATATTTTCAGGCAGAGAAAGCGGACCATCATCACTTTTTTATCCATAGCCGTGGGACTGGGACTGATGATAGTGGGATTCAGTCTGTATAACGGAATCGATTCACAAGCCCTGAACACCATCATCGACACCCAAACAGCCCATTTAAAAATCTTTGCGCAGGGTTACGGACAAAAAACAGAGGAATACCCTTTGGATATCACTATCAGTGAACCCCAAAAAATAGAAAAAGTATTAAACCGCACAAAAAACATTGTTTCCTTTGAAAGGAGGATCGTTTTTCTCGCTACTCTTATTAAAGGAACAAACGAGATTCCCTGTACAGGCATAGGGATCGATATTGAAGCGGTTCCCGGTGCCTTCAATCTTAGGAGTTACATACCAACAGAAGACCTTCCTAAACATAAGGAGCAGGCCATGCTCATCGGCAGTGATCTTGCAAGCGATATTGGATTAGAAAAGGGAGATGTCTTATCGGTTAGAATGATCTCATCAACAGAGGACTTCAGCTGGAATGTCCTGGATCTGGAAATCAAGGGTCTGCTGCGAACAAGAAATCCTCAAATCGACCGGACTACCATATATGTACCGTTATCCGCTGTACAGGAAAGCTTAGGCTTAGGAGAATCGGTTACTGAAATCGCGGTCAGACTTAAGAACAGAAGACAGGCCCCGAAACTCAAAGAAGCCCTTATGAAAGAGCTGAATGGCGCGGATCAGATCTATGAAGTAAAGAGCTACCAGGACCTTGCTTCTGACTTCCTTAAATTCCGAAAGATGCGTTCCCGCTACCGTTCGGTTGTTCCCATCATCATGCTTATCATCGCAACCCTGGGGATCACCAATACCATGCTCATGGCTGTGTTCGAACGGACCAGAGAGATCGGGATCCTCGCTTCCATGGGAATGCGCAAAAAAGAACTGATGACTCTGTTCATTCTCGAGGGGACTTTTATCGGTTTTTTTGGTTCGGCAGCAGCCTGTATTCTGGGCGGGCTCAGTGGACTGTATCTCGAAGTCAAAGGCGTCAATATTTCCTTCATAGGAGAAGGCATGTCTGAATTTGCATCATCCATCTATCCGATCAAAGATATTTTTTACGGAGACGTGACCCTAAGCAGTCTCATCTTTGTCCTCATCTTCGGAACGGTCATAGCTGCCATGGCCAGTGTTTATCCTGCTTACAAAGCAGCACGGCTTCATCCTACAGAGGCGTTAAGGTACGTGTGATACGATGCATGGACGTTTCAGCCATTTAGCATGGAGAAATATCTGGAGAAACAGAAGACGGACTCTGCTTACATCTCTGGCTATTGCCTTTGGCGTGATGTTCCTCGTTTTTATCCAGAGCTATATCAAGGGAGTCTCTGACAGCTTTCTTGAAAATATGGTCCGGAGCGAAACAGGTCATATTAGAATCGCAAAGGAGGACTATCTGCGTTTAGAGAGAATCCTGCCTAAAGAGCACTTGATCTTTGACTTCATGGAAATCGAGGACAGCATTCAAGATGTTCCTGGAATGGACACTTTGACAGAGAGAATCAAGTTCCTCCTGGTCCTTTCCCGGGACGAAAAAAGCCAGCCCTGTGTGGCTGTAGGCATCAATCCTGAAAAAGAGAAAAATTTTCTGGATCTTGAGAATTACATAGTGGAGGGCCAATACCTGGATTCATCCTCATCGTCGCAAATGCTGCTCGGCCGGAAACTCGCTGATGAATTGGGTGTCTCCATCGGGAGTGAAATGTTTGTCGCCACAACTGACATCAATTATTCCTTGTATGCCCTTACTTTCAAGGTCAAGGGAATCTTCCAGACCGGATTTGATAAAATAGACAAAAGCATCTTCTATATTCCCCTTGAAAGCGCGCAGACATTATTAGACTGCCCAGGTGCGGTTCATGAGATTATCCTTCTCTTAAAAGATCCTGATGCAGCCATAAAAACCGCCCGGGATATCGAGGAGAGACTCGAAGAAGAGGGCCATCCCGGGATCACGGCCGCTCCCTGGAAAACTCACTATTTTGTTAAATTTCTTTCCTTTGCAAAAAGCATCAGAATACTCCTGCTCGTTATTGTCTTCCTTATTGTGGCTCTTGTTATTCTCAATACCATGATCATGTCGGTCATGGAAAGAATCCATGAGATCGGCATCATGAAATCATTCGGGATGAGAGAGAGAGAGATCAGGCTTCTCTTCCTTGTGGAGTCTTTTTACATCGGGACCATAGGGTCTCTTGCAGGCGGAGGAATCGGGGCGGTTGTATCTGTCATTACTCAAAACACAGGGCTTGATTTCAGTGCTGCGTTTGACAGGATAAAAGTTTCTCTCCCCTTTGTCAGCAGTGTTTATTTTCCTGATTTCACCATTTATTTCCTCATTAACTCGATTATATTTGGCGTAATCATTACACTGATAGCAGCCCTTTACCCCGCTGTTAAAGGTTCAAAGATGTCTCCTGTGCAAGCCCTCCGGTCTGGTCTGAAGTAAAGAGGATATGATATGATTTTGAGAACAAAAAGGATAAAATGAGATGAAAAACCCCCTTCTCATTATGACTCTTATTTTTTCTGCTTCAATTACCGGGCAGGACCAAGTTGCCCTTACACCTGAAGACATCCTCACCAATATGAGTCAAAATCTGTCTTCCAGAACCCTCTATACAGAGACAGAAATGCGCATCACCATGGGCAGCAAGACCCTGACAAAGACTTTCATAAGCTTTTCTCAAGGTCCTGAAAAATCATTCATCGAATTCCTTGGCCCTCAAAGAGACAAAGGAACAAAAATTCTTAAAATCGGAAAAGTCCTCAAGATTTACTTCCCCTCAGCAGGGCGGATCCAGCGATACTCTCATCATATGCTCAAACAAAGACTCATGGGATCTGATTTCTCTTATGAAGATATAACCGAGCGGGACAAGGAATTAGAAGAAGATTACACGGCAAGCCTCCTTGATGAGGAAGAATTCCAAGGTGTTCCCTGCTTTGTCGTGCATCTGGAATCAAAAGATCCTCAAAGGAATTATTATACTCAGAAAATATGGGTGGATAAGGAAAAATTCATTGGACGAAAGGTTGAATTTTACGCCCGGAGCGGAAAACTTTTAAAGGTACTGAC
>CAZUXT010000017.1:0-57999 GCA_964624145.1 uncultured Eubacteriales bacterium
AATTTCCCTTGGACATAAAACCCGAAAATGTCATCACAGCCAAGGCAGAAGATTTTTTTAAAGAAACCGGTATCCCACAGGGAAATCAGCAAAATAACCTTTGAAAATATCCGTCTTTATCCGGGAGAAAACACTCTTTCCCTCTCTATCGCAGGAAAAGGCAGTGACTCTGATGCAGTGGAAAAAGAATTCGGTTTTGTCAGCGCCTTTATTTCTCCATGTGCCCAGCGTTACATAAGGGAATGGAATATCATAGGACCTTTTGATGCGCCTGATATGTCCTGGCTGCATAAATCTTATCCCCCGGAAAAGGAACTGAGCCTTTCTGAAGAATATCCTGGAAAAGACAGCAAAAAACTCAAATGGGAAACCGCATCCGCGGATAAATCAGGCTTTATTCCCCTGCAGAGGATGATAAGCCCCAATGAAAGAGCTGTGGCCTATGCCCTGGCGTATGTTTATTCGCCCGACGACAGAGAAGCCACTCTTCTCATAGGAAGCGATGACGGGATCAAAATATGGCTGAACAACGAACCGGTCCATATGAATCCCGCATACAGAGGGGCTTATCCTGACCAGGATAAAATCAAGGCCAATCTGAATAAAGGAAAGAACACACTGCTTTTAAAAGTTCTTCAAGGAGGAGGGGGCTGGGGATTCTATGCACGCTTCGTGGATCCGGATAAAGAGCTCACGTGGAAGACGGAGTGAGGATCTCACGGGCTTTTTCATCTATCAATTCCCAAGCTCTTTCCACATCCTTTTTTTCCGTGGTCCTTGATGCCACACACAGCCGGATCACATATTTCCCCTTGAGCGTGGTGTGCGTCATATGCAGCTTGCCTGTTTGATTCACCACCCCTAAAAGTCTCCGGTTCATCCTATCCAGTTCCTCTTCACTTCTTCCGTCATTCAAGCGGAAACAAACAAGGCTTAAAGGCACGGGCGCCATGAGTTCAAAAGAGGGGCTGCCTTTAACTTTATCCTTAAAGGATTGCGCTAGTTCTATGTGTTTTCGAACCATTTCCTGAATGCCCTCAATCCCGTAATACCTGAGAACAAACCACAGCTTTAAGGCACGAAATCTTCTTCCGAGAGCGATCCCCCAGTCCCTGTAATTCTTTACCTGGCTGTCCACGCCAGTTTTTAGGTATTCGGGATGGATCTCAAACGTGCGCACAAGAAGATCGGGCTCCTTAACAAAATAAGCGGAGCAGTCAAAATTAGTCAGCATCCACTTATGAGGATTGAATACGAAGGAATCCGCATATTCTATTCCCTTGAACATCCACCTTTTTTCCGGAAGCACGGAAGCTGTGCCCGCATAAGCAGCATCCACATGAAGCCAGACATTATGGCGCTTGCATATTTCTCCAATCTTATCCAGAGGATCTATGGCAGAAGAAGATGTCGTCCCAACCGTTGCGATCACACAGCATGGTATCATTCCTTTATTCATGTCTTCCAATAAGGATGTTTCAAGTTCCTCCGGAAGCATGGCATAATCTTTATCTGTGGAGATATTCCTTACATTATCCTTTCCAAAGCCCGCTATCTTAGCTCCCTTTTCCACACTCGAGTGAGATTCCTCAGAACAATAAACCACAAGTTTTTCTTTAAATCCTTTTGCATTGCTTTTGAATCCAGTGGTTTTTTCTCTCGCAGTCAACAAAGCTACCAGCGAAGAAGTGGAGGCTGTATCCTGGATGACCCCTGCCATTCCCTTTGGAAGGGCAAGCATGGACTTCAGCCACTCCATCACCACTTCTTCCAGCTCTGCGGCTGCCGGAGAGGTTTCCCATATCATACACTGTGCCCCCATCCCGGCTGTCAGCAGCTCAGCCAAGACCGAAGGCGGACTGTTGTTCGCCGGGAAGTAAGCAAACCAGGAAGGATGCTGCCAGTGAGTCATTCCAGGAAATATCTTTCTCTTAAAATCGTTGAAAATTTTATCCAGGGATTCACCTTTCCGGGGTGCTTCTTTAGGAAGCTTCTGTTTGATCTCTCCCGGGTTTACGTCAGGGCAAATCCGGTATTCACCGACATTGTCCAAATAATCGGCAACCCAATCAATGAATTCATATCCATACTTCCGGAATGTTTCCTTATCCATAATTCACTCCTCTTGAAAAAGTCCTCCAGGAACATTTAATATACACCATTCACATTTCAATTTCGAGCCTGAATCATCCATAATGATGCAAAAAAGGCTCCATTAAGTCATTATTTCTGTAAAATAAGCTCATAAACAGGATATTTTTTATTTTTTATTTTTTTTCTTGAAATCTTGTATGGATATGTGTTATAATTATAGAAACGAGTAAATAAGTTAAAGGGGAAAAGGAAGAATTCAAAAAAAGCTTGTTCTATCTTGTTCTCTATCAACCAGTTATACTTATAAAAAGGAAAATGAAATCCCGCTTTTCATGGCATCAGTCTCTCAAACCTAAACTCAGAAATGGGCTGATTTTCTAAAAAATGCAGTATGTTCGTATTTTTCATCGAAAGGAAAAATTATTTCAAAAAAAACGCAACTTTTATTCAAATTCAGGCGTATATATTAATGAAGATGCTAAAAATGAAAAAAATCCTCTTTTTTACCCCTCCTTTTTTCATGGGATTTCAAATGGATAGACCCTAACCTTTATTCCATCCCCATCAAGCCGCCCGCTTCCATTAAGGAAACGGGCGGCTTGCCTCTTTCTTTCTTACTCCAGCTCCTCTCCAGTGGTTGTTCTGAGAAGGCTTCCATGTTTTACATTTCTTGTGCTTTGAAGCAGATCCGAGATTCTTTCTATCTCCCGGCTTTTCCCTTTCAAAATAACCACTTCAAGGCAGTTATGAGAATCCAAATGAATATGGGTAGAACTAACGATAGCCCCTATGTGCTGGTGTTGGATGTGATTTAATTTTTCCGTGACTTCGCTTTTTTCATGATCATAAACAAGACTGAGTATGCCGATGATCTCCTTGTCCTCATCTTTCCAATCCTGTTTAACCAGGCGGTCTCTTATCAAATCCCTTATGGCCTCCGAACGGTTTTTATAGCCGATCCTTTCTAATAAAGCATCGAATCTCCTCAGAAGTACATCTTCAAGTGACACTCCGAAACGGGTTACTTTACTCATCATTTTGCTCCCTTTCATATTCACTGACATAATACATTCAAACTGATTTTAAAGCAAAAAAATTAAGTGTAAAAATTTTTCTCACTTGACAAATATCACACAAAAAAGCAAAAATGTTTTACACTTTAATTGTCAAGACTTTGTGCTCTCCATGAATGCATACGGAGCCAAAGAGCGTGCCTTGAAAATCAGTGGCCAAACTAAAAAAAAAAGAGAAATTTTTTCATTCTTTTACCTGTTTATCCCTGATTTTTCTCATTTGCCCGCTTTTATATGCACATAACCTCACAAAAATCCCCGCCCCTTCCGAATACAAAAGAATCATCTGTGCCTCTCCAAGTGTGACAGAAATCGTATTTTCTCTCGGTCTAGGGGATAGAGTGGTTGGCGTCAGCCATTTTACTATTTTCCCTCCGGAGGCAAAAGAAAAAACCAGCATCGGAGGGTTCATCAATCCCAGCAAAGAACGCATTACGGCCTTAAGGCCGGATCTCATCATAACCCAGGGAAAACACGGATCCCTGGCTGAACTCTGCAAAAAACTGCATATACCCTTTCTCTCTTTAGAAATAGAGAAAATCAAAGACATTAACAGGGCTGTTCTTAAACTCGGAAACATCCTGGGAGCAGCCAGTGAAGCCCAAAATCTGAGCCAAAAAATCAAAAAAGAAATATCCGCTCTTTCCTCTCAAGCCAAATCTCTGCCCAAAAAAAGAGTTTTTCTCTGCCTCAGCCACAATCCGGGTGATCTGACGGGACTGATGACCACGGGAAAAGGGACGTTTCTTAATGAGATCATTGAAATGGCCGGGGGTATCAATATCTTCGCTGATTTAAAGAACCGCTATCCGAGAATCTCCAAGGAATCACTCATTATGCGCCGGCCTGATATCATCATTGAAATCTATGCCAAGGGTCTGAATTTTAACCAACAGCAGCTCCTGCGTAAAGACTGGGACCGTCTGGCTGTGCTTCCCGCTGTTCAAAGCAGCCGCATTCATTTTCTCACAGATGATTACCTCTTAATCCCGGGAGTGAGAGTGCACCTGATTCTCAAAAAATTTATAAAAACCATACATCCGGAGGTCACGTTCGAACATGATTGAGCTCCGTAATATCCTTCACCGGTTCCCCGGCTCAGAGTGGAAGCTCCATATCCCTGATTTCTCGATTCAAACCTCAGAAATTCTGGGCATCATAGGCCCTAACGGATCCGGGAAAAGCACACTTCTTCGAATCGCAGCAGGTATTATCAAGCCTTTAGAAGGAACCGTGCGCCTGTCCGGTAAAAAAATAAACAAACTCAAACGCAAAGAAATAGCAAAAAAAATAGGCTATTTACCACAGGAAACAGGAAGCGAATATGATTACACAGTGGAGGAGCTGGTCTGTATGGGAAGGTACTCCTATACGGGAACATTCGGGGCCCTGGGCCCTTTGGACCTGAAAATAGTCAGGGACTCTCTCAAATCCACAGACATGGAGAATATGTCAGAAAGAAGGCTCTCCCAGCTTTCAGGGGGAGAGAAGAAAAGGGCGTTTCTTGCCTCGGTGCTGGCGCAAAGCCCTGACATCCTTTTATTGGATGAGCCCACAAGCTCCCTGGATATCCACAGGCAGGTTCAGTTCTTTCACCTCCTCCGGCGCCTCGCTAACCAGGGAATGGGCGTGGCCGTGGTCACCCATGATGTAAACTTTGCTTCTTTGTTCTGCCAAAAAATTGTTTTTCTCACAAATGGAGAACTTCTTTCCTCAGGAAAACCGGAAAAAGTGATATCCGCGAAAAACATAAAACATGTGTATGGGGAGGCCGTGCTTTTAGGCAGGCATCCTGAGACAGATGACCCCTATCTTCTGCCAAGGCTTTTACTTAAAAAAACAAAATGAATAAAAAAACAATCATTATTTATGCCTTGTTGTTTTGTGTGGTGGCTGTGATATCACCATGGATAGGGCCTGAATCCATTACCCCTGCCGAAGTGTTCGGTGCTGATGCAGGAGCCCTAACTCCTGCCAAAGAGATCTTCTGGCTGCAGAGAATCCCGAGAGTCCTGCTGGCCCTTATTGCCGGAGGGGCTCTTGCTTTGACCGGTGCGGCCTTTCAGGTCCTTTTCCGCAACCCTCTGGTTGAGCCATTCACTCTCGGCATCAGCGGAAGTTCCTCCTTAGGAGCCTTCATCACCATCTTATTCCCATGCCTCTGGATGAGATGGGGTCCGTTCAGCTCTGTGCAGCTTTTTGCGGCACTGGGAGCCGGATTATGCCTTTTTCTTATCTATACTCTTTCTAACCGGCCGGAAGGTGTCTCTATATACACTCTACTTCTTGCCGGAGTCACCATAAGCATTATCTGCAGCGGCGCTATCCTTTTGCTGACATATTTTTCAGATCCTCATTCCCTGGTCGTATTCCAGCACTGGATGATGGGAGGAATCGATATTATTGGATACCAGAGCCTTTTTTCCCTATCACCCCTTCTCCTTCCAGCCATGGCTGTTCTGTTCTTTCATGCCAAGGAACTCAACCACATGGCCCTGAATGATGAAATGGCCATGGGACACGGGGTGGATATCAAAACTGTCCGCAGAAACGTATTCATAGGAGGAGGACTTGCGGCGGCTTCTGTGGTCTCCATTGTAGGGCCCATCGGCTTTGTAGGCCTTATCGTTCCCCATGCTGTGAGGCGTATGAGCGGGCTGGATCAGCGAGTCGTTCTTCCCTGCTCTTTTTTCCTGGGCGGAGCCTCTCTGGCTCTGTGTGATACAGCAGCACGGACCATCATAGCGCCCACGGAACTTCCGGTCGGAATCATCACCGCCGTGATCGGAGGACCTCTCTTTATCCGTCTCCTGGTTTCCCGGCATCTCCATAAACTTTAAAAATTGATCCTGGTTATTCACAAGCCAATCCAGTATCTTTAATGAAATTCAGGTGTGGCTGAAGCGACATTGAAGATTTAGCCTTCGGAGTACTGTGTTTGAGGGAACTCGGCAAAGCCGAGCTGTGAGCATGTCTGACCCACGGACGGGGGGAGTTGCGCAGCAGCCGAGAATACAGTGCGAATAATGGCGTTAAAAATCTTTAGCGAGCACAAGCCATATCTGAATTTCACATCAGCTCGCCAGTAAGGTAAAATATGTATGCATATAATAAAAAAATGCCCATGTTCCCGGAAAACCTCAGATACCACAAATTCAGTCCCTATCTTAAAAACAAGTTTGGCTGCCGGGTCTATAAGATCTCTCTGGATGCCGGTCTGGGCTGCCCCAACCGTGACGGCACCCTCAGCACCCGGGGCTGTATTTTCTGTGACACTTCCGGAGGATCAGGCCGAAAACCCGGAAGCCGGCCTGAATCCATATCCAGACAGATTTCCTCCGGCATGCAGGGGCTGAGAAAAAAATACAAAGCGGATAAATTCATTGCTTATTTTCAGACTTTTACAAATACGTACGGTCCCCTGGAAAAGCTGAAAAAGCTCTATCAGGAAGCGGTCCTGCACCCGGATGTTATAGGACTTTCCATAGCCACCCGGCCGGACTGTCTGAGCAAAGACATCCTTGATGTGATCGAAAGTTATTCGGAAAATTACTTTACATGGGTCGAATTAGGAGTCCAGTCTGTGCATAAAAAAAGCCTCGAATACATGAACCGGGGACACGGCCTCCCTGAAACAAAGGATGCTCTTCTGTCTCTGAAGAACCGCCGCATCAATGTGTGCGCTCATTTCATACTTGGGCTTCCCGGGGAAACTTTTGAAGATATGGCAGAGACAGCCCGGATTATCTCAGAATTGGGCATCCAGGCAGCCAAACTCCACATGCTCTATGTGGCCCGAAACTCACAACTGGAAAAGGAATACAGAAAGGGAAAAGTCTCCCTGCTTACAAAAAAACAGTATGTTCAGGCGGCGGTTCATTTTCTGGAGCATCTCTCTCTGGATGTGGTCATCCAGAGACTGGTGAGCGAAGCCCACACGGATCTTCTGGTCGCGCCTGAATGGCTTAAAAACAAATCAGAGGTCATCCGGGAAATCGAAAAGGAACTAAAGGATAAAGATACCTGGCAGGGAAAAAAGTATGAAGCTCTTCTCAACAAAAAGAAAGTTTGACAAGACCAACAATATATGAAAGCATGGATTTTCAAGATATTTGGTTTTAGGCCTATAAAGAGGGAAGTCCGTGAGAATCGGACACAGCCCCCGCTACTGTAAGCGGTGTTAGGTCCAAAAAAAGCCACTGCCCGTAAGGGTGGGAAGGCGTTGGACAGCAGAAACCGCAAGTCAGGATACCTCGTTGGGACCTAAAAACCCATCTTCGGGTGGAAGTTTGGGTGGTCCTGATCCACCAAAACTTTCCTCCTAGACTACATCAACCGCTTTTTTATGAGCGGAAGGAGGAAAAAGAATGACCAGAAAATCTTTTTTTCTATCATTCACCATTCTTATTCTTGTTCTGTGGGTTTTCCCGGATCAAAAATCCCAGGATACCACAGAGGAGGAACAGCAGAAACTGGAGTATAAAATCACAGTCACAGCCAACCGCATCGAAAAATCAACCAAAAAAGTCGCTGCCTCAACCACTGTTATAACAGGTGAGGAACTGGAAAAATTCAAACACAACACCCTCTATGAGGCCCTTCGGGAAATCGCCGGATTGGATACGATCCAGAGCGGCGCATCGGGCCAAACCGCCTCCTTGTTTATCAGAGGGGCCAATTCCTCTCACACTAAAATAATGCTGGACGGAACAGAGATCAATGATCCCATGGATCCAAACCGCTCATTTGATTTCAGCCACCTGTTTGTAGAAAACATAGACAGGATTGAAATCATCAGAGGACCCCAGAGCACCTTATACGGCTCAGATGCCATGGCCGGAGTGATCCATATCATAACAAAGCAGGAACAGGGAAAACCCCGTTTCCATCTCAGCTCCATGGGAGGAACCTATGATACTTTACTGGGAAAAGGAGAGATTTCAGGGAGTACTGAGAAATTATCCTATTCACTGGGAGCTTCTTATTTCAAAACCAGCGGATTTTCCGCAGCCAGCAGCCGTTATGAAGGAAACACTGAAAAAGACGGATACCAGAACACCACTTTTTCCGGGAAACTGGGATTTCAGCTTCAGGAAAACATAGGCCTGCACTTCTCCCTGAGAAAAATAGATGCCAAAACTGATATCGATAACAGCGGCGGGGATTACGGAGATGATCCCAACAACACCGGCGACTATGACCTCATTTTTCTTAAAGGGGGTTTCCGGGGACTTTTTATGAAAAACCGCTGGGAGACAAAAATCGATGTCTCCTATACTGATTCCCTGAGGAAATACAGCAATCCCACAGACGCACAGCACCTTTATTCCTCTGATGAATCAGAATACAAAAGCCACATCTTTAAAATTGACTTCCAAAACAATCTCTTCCTTCATAGATCCAATACTCTGATTTTTGGGCTCGAATTCTATAACGAATACGGAAGCTCTTTTTATGAATCACAGAGTCTTTACGGCCCCTATGAGAGTGAGTTTCCCGAAAAAAACGCCTCTAATATCGGGATTTATGCGCAGGACCAGATCAATCTGGACGACAGCTTTATTATGTCCGCAGGAGCCCGGCTCGACAACCACAGCACAACCGGGAATTCTTTGACCTATCAAATAGCCCCTCTTTATATTTTTGAAAACACAGGCACTAAACTCAAGGCCACTTTGGGCACAGGATTCAAAGCTCCTTCCCTTTATCAACTTTATGCTCCTGCGACTTTCTATGGCCCCGTTGGAAATGCTGACCTTCAGCCTGAAAAAACCCTGGGATGGGATGCGGGTGTCGAACAGGAATTATTCGGGGGAAAGCTTCTCATCGAAGCCACCTACTTCATGAACAGTTTTAAGGACCTTATCGATTATGACTATACCAAAGGCTATATCAATATCGGAGAAGCCTCATCCAAAGGAACAGAACTTACATTCCATTCCATTCCCGTAAAGGATATGACTTTTTCAGCCTCTTACACATGGTGTAAGGCTGTTGATGAGGGAACCGAAGAAGCCCTTCTTCGAAGGCCTGAACACAAAGCATCCATGAGAATGGGGTATAATGGCCTGAAAAGAACTCATATATCCGTGTCCCTGCTTTATGTGGGAGAAAGAAAGGACAGTTTCTATCAAAACTACCAATCCATACGGGTGACTCTTCCGGAATACACTCTTTTAAATGCATCCTTATCTTATGACTTATTCAAATATGCACAGTTCTTCCTGCGCTTTGACAATATCTTCGATACTGATTATGAATACATTAAAGGGTATGCGGCTCCGGGATTTTCTTTGTATGGAGGAGTGAAGCTGGACTTTTAATTTTCCGATTGACTAAGAAGCGGTTTTTCTGTAGCCTATATAAAAAATAGGCATGACCATAAAAAAGAAAAACCTTATCGTCTTTGCTTCGCTGCTTGTGTTTTTTATCCTGATACTGGGGATAAATTTTTTACATACGGAAAAAACGCCACAGGAATCAGAGGATTGTCCTGCATGCCACTTTCAAAACTCCATTTTTATGACCGCTCAAATAGATTTTTATCACCATCCGGAACTATCCCTTATCGAAATTTTCACATCATGCCAGATCATTCCCTATCATAATCTGATATATATCAAACCATCCACACGATCACCTCCTAACGCCTCCTTCGTTTAAAACTTTGATCATAGTTTTAAAATTCCATTCAACTCTTTGAGGAGGTGCTGTCAATGAATAAAAAATTGTGTATCCTGTTTCTTGCGAGCGCTGTCTTCATTTCAGGCATTTATGGAAAAGACGCGGATGACCAATCCCTTACCCTGGAACAGTGTGTCAATATTGCCGTGGAAAACAATCCGCTTGTGTTATCCTCTTGCCAGCAGTACCAAGCTTCTTTAGCCAGAGTCAATCAGGCTAAGGCGATCCCTCAACCCTCTATCGACTGGGATTCTGACCTTCAGCCTCATTTTTTTGACTTTAAAAACACAGGGGAATGGTATTTCGGTGTCAGTGAATCCTTGGAATTCCCTGGAAAAAGACATTTGAGAGGAAAAATCGCCTTAAAAGAATCGGACCAGATATATGAGGAAATTGAGCTTTTGAAACTCGACATCACTTTTCAGGTCAAAGAAGCCTTTTATGCCCTTCTTCTGGCACAGAGAACATACCAGTACATTGAGCAGAACCTGGAGCTGTCAAATGACTTTCTTGAAAAAACTAAACTCAAATTTGATGCGGGTGATATAGCGAGAGTCGAAGTGCTCAGAGCCAGCGTCGAGGCAGCCAAAGCAGCCAATGAACTGAGAAGGACTTCCAATGAGGTCCGATTAGCCAAAGCCCGTTTGAACTATCTCATGGCGAGAAAAAAATACTCTCCTCTTGAAATAAAAGGTGAGTTCATAAAAGAGCCTCTTATCCCGGATCTGGAAACACTGAAAAAACAGGCTCTCTCTTTTCGGCCAGAGATCAAAAGCATTAAACACGCCATAGAAGGTCAAAATCTTCAAAAAAAACAAGCGGTAATGAGCTATCTGCCGGATTTTGACCTGGGAGTGAACAGACATAAAGTCCAAGGCGAAGGCCAGTGGTGGGACGTTACTATATCCTTTCCCATTCCTCTTTTCTTTTGGCAGCCCGCCAAAGGCCAGATCGCAGAAGCTCAAGCCAATGTCAATTCTTTAAACAGCGAATTCGAGCACGCAAAGAACACCATTTCCCTTGAAGTCGAAGAATCTTATATGAATGCCGAATTTGCGAGCAACCAGATAAAACTGTTCGAAGAAGAGATATTAACCCAGGCCGAAGAAGCCTATAATATGTTTCTTTTCAGTTACCAGGAAGGAGAAATCGGAGGGATTGAATTGATCGAATCCCGCCGGACTTTGATCCAGGCCAGGACATCTTATGCTGATGCTCTTTATAATTATGGAGTGGCATTGGCTTCACTTGAAAAGTCCGTAGGCCAGGGATTAAAAGGAGAAAACCAATGAATAAAAAATATATGCTGTTTTGCCTAGCTCTTATTTTTCTTTTCTTTATAGTGCTTGTTCCAAGCTGTGCCAAAAAAACAGACGATTCTGCACAAACAGAGGCACCGGAGATCCCAGATAAAGTCGAATCATTAAACTCGCCTGCGGCAGGAGGAAGAGGCCTGGGCATAATAAACACGGGAGTCAGAAGGGGATACGGACGAAAAGCAGGGGGAAGAGCTTTAAACAGAGGTGATGGGATAACTCTTACTGAAGAAGAAAAAAATTTCGTTAATATAGAAACCTCTATCGCTCAATTAAAAGCCATAAAAACAACTCTATCCGCTCCCGGGAAAGTCATCGCCCAACCTCAAAGAAAAGCCATAGTGAGCTATGCTTTCTCAGCAAGGGTCTCCCAGATCCATGTTCATCTCGGCGATTGGGTCAACCCCGGAGAAAAACTCATCACCCTCGAAAGTGAGGAAGTGGGAAATGCCCTCTCTGAATACTATAAGGCTATGGCAGATCATGAACTGGCAAAGGTGAGTTCTGAAAGAGAAAAAAATCTTTTTGACCGGGGTGTGGGACCAAAAAAAGAATCCCTTAAAGCCGAATCTGACCTTAAAGTGGCTGAAGCCAATTTGGAAGCAGCTGAAAAGAAGCTTCATGTGCTCGGATTTACCGAAGAACAGGTCAAAAAAATCTCCGAAACGCATCAGATCAAACCCACTATCACACTCTACTCCCCGATCCGCGGCAAAATCATTGAAAGGAATGTGGTGATGGGCGCCATGATAGATCAATCAACAGAAATTCTCGTCATACTGGATCCTACGGTTCTCTGTGTGGATGCGGATATCTATGAAAAAGACATCTCAAAAATCAAAATCGGCCAGCAGGTTGAAGTGGTGGTCCCTGCTTATCCGGAAGAAAAATTCTTCGGGACCGTTATGTACATAAGCGATGTCTTAAACGAAGAAACCCGCACCATAACCGTCCGGACAGAAGTTAAAAACACGGATATGAAACTTAAAGCCGGGATGCTGGCCAGTATTAAAATAACTCTCAATCGTCAGAACCTGGCCCTGGCCGTTCCCGCCGAATGCATTTTGGAAGACCAGGGTGAAGAGATCGTCTTCATTAAAAAATATGAAGAGTTTTTCCTCCAGGTCGTTGAGACCGGAGCCAAGGAAAACGGCTATGTCGAAATCACACAAGGATTATCAGAAGGTGATGAAGTGGTGAGTAAAGGAAATTACCAGCTCAAATCCAAACTCTATGAAGAGATCTTGAAAAAAGGACACATCCATTAATAACGAACGGAGATAAAAAATGATAGACAGATTCATCAATTTTGCTCTAAAACACCGCCTTCTTTCCCTTCTGGTCATATTACTGATCTCCATATTGGGTGTTTTTACTTACATGAGAATGCCCAAGGATATCTATCCTGACCTGAATGCTCCCCTGGTCACTATCATAACTGAAAATGAGGGCATGGCTGCTGAAGATGTGGAACGCCTGATCACGTTTCCTCTGGAAAGCCTGCTCAACGGAGCTCCTCAAGTGATCCGAGTGCGGTCAGAATCAGCCACAGGTGATTCTGTGATCACCGTGGAATTTGACTGGGGAACAGACATATATCTCGCCCGCCAGATCGTCTCCAGTAAACTGGAACTCATTGCCGGCCGTCTTCCCATCGGCACCTCTCATCCCATCCTGGGCCCTGTCTCGTCAAGGATGGGAGAAATCTTTGAGTTCGCTGTAGTGGGCGAAGACACGGATCCCATGGAACTCCGGTCAGTAGCTGACTGGACGGTTCGCTACAGGCTTCAGGGAGTGGAAGGAGTTTCGTTCGTCATCAACCTGGGCGGTTTCATCAAGCAATTCCAGGTATTCCTGAACCCGGAAATGCTCAGGCACTACAACATTACCATCAAAGAGATCAAAGAGGCCATAGAAAACAGCAACCGCAATTTTTCTGGGGGTATCATAAGGAAAAAAAGTCAGGAATCCCTTATAAAAGGGATCGGCCGTATTGAAACCATCGAACATATAGAAAACACGGTCATCACATCCAGAAACAATGTCCCCATATGTGTCCGGGATGTGGCAGAGGTCAAAATCGGCCGAAAATTCAGAAGAGAATCCGGGAGTCACAATGCCCAGGAATCCGTGTATGTCACGGTTGAGAAACAGTACGGCGGGGATACTTTGAGAACCATAAAAAACATCAAGGAAGCACTCGCTGAAATAGCCGGCGACCTCCCTGAAAAAATAAATATCAAAGCCTTCTATGACCAGTCCACACTCATCATCAAATCCATCCGCCACGTTGAAATCACCATGCTGGAGGGAGCCATCCTCATTGTTCTGGTAATGCTTCTTTTTATGTGGAACATAAGAAGTTCTTTGATCGCATCGCTGACCATTCCTTTTTCCATACTGATCGCACTGGTACTTATGGGATTCTTTGACATAAATCTGACTGTCATGTCCATAGGAGGTCTTGCCATTGGCATTGGAAAAGTGTCGAACGGCTCTATCATTATGGTAGAAAACATATACCGCGTGCTTCGAGAAAAGAAAGGCCAGGCCTCCACCATGCAGCTGACCTCCGAGGCCGCCCGAGATGTGGGAAAATATCTTTTCTCGGCAAACGTCATTATCATTCTTGTGTTTCTCCCCCTCCTTACCCTAAAAGGAATAGAAGGGGCTATGTTCAAGCCCACGGCCTTTGCTGTAGCTGCCGCCCTCCTGGGGTCTCTTTTATTAAACCTGACCTTAAAACCCATCCTGGCTACTTATCTGCTTACAGAAAAACACATCAAAGAAAGAAAAAATCCTGTAACAGATTTCCTGGCTCCCAAATATAATGCCATACTCAAAGGTGCTTTAAAGCACAAAAAAACAATACTCGCAGTATTCCTTGGGCTTATTATTATAGCCGCCATTTCCTTTAATTTCCTGGGTAAAGAATTTGTTCCGCCTCTTGATGAAGGGGCTATCATGGCTTCAACGGTCATGCTTCCCGAGACATCTCTGGACGAGTCTGTTCGAATGGGCATGCAGGTTGAAAAGATATTCCTCTCTTTTCCTGAAGTCATATCCGTATCCAGAACCACAGGGACTGCAGAAGGCTCGGAACACCTCCATCCTGTCAACCACAGTCATTACAATATCGAGCTTGTACCCAGAGAAAAAAGAAAAAGGGGATTTGAAGAGCTGACTCAGGCCATGAGGGAGGAACTGGACAAAATTCCGGGCCTAGCTTACATATTCGAACAGCCTATTCAAAACAAACTGGCTGAGATGCTGACCGGAGCCGAAGGAGAGCTGTCCATCAAACTCTTCGGGAGTGATCTGGATGTTTTGAATGAAAAAATCGAAGAAATCAGAAACGTGGTCGCGGATATCAAGGGAGTCGCAGATTTACAGATCGAGCAAACCACAGGTATCCCTCAGGTTATTATCAGAGCTGATAGAGAGAAACTGGCCCGGTACGGGATTCCCGTAGGAGACGTAGCTGATCTGGTTGAGACGGCCTTAAACGGAATAGAGGCGACGGACATATATGAACAGGACAGGATCACGTCCCTTTTGATCAGGCTCCCCGAAAAATACAGAAACGATGAAGAGTCCATAAAGAACCTTCTCATAGATGCACCCAACGGTGAAAGAATCCCCCTTTCTCAACTTGCTGAAATAAGCAAAGGCGAGGGGCCTCAAACCATTTTTCGCGAAAACCTTATGAGACGCAAGATCATCCTCTGCAACCTCTCTAAACGGGACATCGGAAGTTTTGTGCAGGAAGCCAAACAAAGAATATCAGACCAAGTCATTCTCCCTGCCGGATATCATGTCACATTTGGTGGTCAGTTTGAGAGTCAACAAAGGGCTTTAGGCCATCTCACCACTCTGCTGCTAGTGGTGATCCTGATCATCTTTGTTATTCTTTTCTCTGCCTTTAATTCTCTCTGGCAGGCCTTTCTTATCATCCTGAATATTCCCACAACCCTTGTGGGAGGGATACTGGCGCTTCTCATAGCCGGAGAAACCCTGAACGTTTCCTCCACCATCGGACTGATCGCTCTGTTCGGGATCTGCGTTCAAAACGATATCATCCTGGTAGCCAAGATAAATGACTTCAGAAGACAAGGACTCCCCTTAAGAGACGCTGTGGTAAAAGGAGCCATGACAAAATTCCGTCCCATTATTATGACCGATTTGGTTATGATCGTGGCGCTTCTTCCCATGGTGCTGAGTGTGTCCACGGGTTCAGAGCTTCACAAGCCTCTAGCCGTTGTTTATGTGGGCGGATTTTTCTTTGCTATTGTCCTGAGGCTTATCGTCGTTCCTGTGCTTTATGAAGTTCTCGGCTCATTCAGTATGAAAAGAAAAGAAGCAAAGCTTTGATGAATGGCATGAATCCTGATGAAAGGCTGTTTATTTAGGGACGGTTCGGCCTCTTTAGAAAATCATAAGCCAGCCCTGTCATAAGCGCCGTCCCCTGACAAAGGACTCTTTCATCTATGTCGAATTCTGGGTGATGATGTGAGAATTCCTGCCCGTCTCCGGCCCCGAGAAAAAGAAAAGCACCTGGGACCTTTTGTAAATAATAGGCAAAGTCCTCTCCTCCCATGACCGGGGAGATGTCTTTTACCTTTTCCTTCCCTAAGATCTTCCCCACCGTTTCCAGTACGAGATCCACCATCTCACCATGATTTACAAGAGGGGGATAACCTTTTTTATACCGGAAATCAGCAAAAGCCCCGAAAGCCCTTCCGGTGTTTTTTGCGATCTCATAAATTCTCTTCTGGGCATTCTCCTGTACCTCAGGCTCAAATGTCCGGACCGTTCCCGTAAGTTTGACTTTCTGAGGAATGATATTGTAAACGGTTCCTCCATTGATGGTCCCAAAGGATACGACCAGGGGCTTTAAAGGGTCTGTGTTCCGGCTCACCACGCTTTGCAAATTCACCACCATCTGGGAGGCGACAAAAATAGGATCCACAGTTATATGAGGCGTAGAGCCGTGTCCTGCTTTTCCTTTGACTGTAATATCAAAGTTATCAGCTTGAGCCATCATAGGTCCTTTTAAAAGGCCCACTGTGCCTGTGGGAAGAGGCTGCCAGAGATGAAGCCCGAATATGGCATCCACTCCGTCCAGAGCTCCCTCCTCTACCATTTTTTTAGCGCCCCCCGGAGGAATCTCTTCAGCAGGCTGAAACAAAAACACCACTTTTCCGGAAAACCGATCTCTCTTTCCGGCCAGAACGCTGGCCGCACCCATGAGTATCGCCATGTGGCCGTCATGCCCGCACACATGAGCTACGCCTGAGTTTTTAGAAATGTATTCCTTGTCTCCTTCTTCCTGGATGGGAAGCGCATCTATGTCTGCGCGAAGAGCCACGACTTTCTCTCCCGGTTTCCCTTCGAGCTCCGCTCTCAGACCGGTTCGCGCCATTTTCTTTACCGGGAGCCCCAGCTCCTTTAAAAATTCATAAATTTTGCGGGAAGTTCTCTCTTCCTTAAAAGCTGTTTCAGGATGGCGGTGAAAATCCCTCCTCCATTCCCTAAGACGGCTCTCTATTTTTTTTGCCTCGTTTTTTATTTCTTCATATATGCTATCCATTGATATCTCCTTTATAAAGACACCTTCTTATTGTCTACCGGTGTATACATAAAATCAAGAAAAAACAGCTCCTTACGAAATAAGGATTCCAGAATTTAGAGGATCCTCGTCATTCATACTTCAAAGAATCAACAGGACGGGCAGCAGCTGCTTTAAAGGACTGATAGCTCACTGACGTCAAGGCAACAAACAAGACAAGAACAGCGGAAAAAATGAAAACTCCTAAGCCGATGTCTGCCCGGTAGGCAAAATTCTGCAGCCATTTTTTCATGGCAAAGTGGGCTGCCGGCCAGGCAATGATATTGGCTATGAGCACCCATTTCGTAAATTCCTTATTCAACAACAGAACAACGCCTGATACTGAAGCACCCAGGACTTTGCGTATTCCGATCTCCTTGGTTCGCTGTTCTGTAGTAAAAGATGAGAGGCCAAACAGGCCGAGACAGGAAATAAAAACAGCCAGGATCGTTACATAGACTATGATATTACCGGTAAGCTGTTCCGTTCTGTAGAGACTGTCAAGTTCTTCATCCAGAAACTGGTATTCAAAAGGATAATCCGGCACAAATTCTTTTATTTTACTCTCTATATATCCCAGAGTTACGGGAATGTTTTCAGATTTTATCCGGATGCTCATGCGGCTGTACCACTCGGACCAGATAATCAGGACAAAGGGGCTGATTGTATTATGGAGAGATTCGGTATGAAAGTCTTTTATGACTCCGATTATCTCACCCTGTTTTTCCCAGACTGAAAACCTCTTTCCCAAAGGCGATTCCATTCCCATGGCTTTAACAGCAGCCTCGTTGACAACAAATCCTTGAGAATCATCGGCAGGGAATTCTTTTGAAAAAAACCTTCCCTGAGCCATCTCCATTTGGAATGTATCCATATAATCATAATCAACCATCCTGACGCCAAATCCCACTTCCTCCTTTTCACTTTTGCCCTCCCAGTTGACTTCATCAGTTGAGTTGCTCCACATAACCGGTGTCCTGTCAGTTGCCGTCACATTGATAATACTCGGATTCTGTAAAAGCTCGGGTTTAATGGCGTTATATTTTTGTTTGAATTCCCCTCTCATACGCATATGTATTATTTGCTCTTTTCCAAATCCCAAATCTGTTTTTTGAATAAAATTGAGCTGCTTGTAAACAACCAGAGTGCATACCAAAAAAAATATCGAAAGTGAAAACTGCATAACCACAAGGACTCTTCTTAAGGTATGACCTTTGAGAAGACCGCCGGACCCACTGAAAAAATGACCTTTTAATACGGAAACAGGATCAAATGCTGACAAAAAAAACGCAGGATAGCTTCCTGAGATGACACCTGTCAAGACGGCAGCTCCGAGTAAGCTCAGGAACAGGCTGCCTGAGTAACACATCTCTATTTGTCTCCCTAATACGCGGTTAAACAGAGGAAGGAATAATTCAACGATAACAATGGCTAGAGTGAGTGCCCCAAGAGATAGGAGAATATACTCACTGAGGAACTGCCTCACAAGCTGCCAACGGTCGGATCCCATGACCTTTTTTATTCCCACTTCTTTAAACCGTTTGGATGAACGGGCAGTGGACAGGTTCATGAAATTAATGCAGGCAAGGAGCAGTGTAAATATTCCCAGTGCAGAAAAGATGTATATATAGACAATAAGTCCTCCTCCTCCCAGGGAATAAAGGTGAATTTTATTGAGCGGCTGTAGATAGAGAGTTTCAATGGAGGTTGGATTATGTTCTTTGATAACGCCTGATATTTTCCCGCTTAATTCCTTATAGGAGCTCCCTTCTTGAAGAAGAACATACGTATAACACATATTGTTTCCCCATCCCTCTTCCAGGAACGGAAAAACTTGACATGGGAAGAGAAAATCGAACTTGAGATGTGAATGGAGAGGGGGATTCTCTATAATGGCGGATACCTCAAAATCACGGTTTTCAATACATATGGTCTTCCCTATCGGATCATCAAGATTAAAAAGTCTCTCAGCAAGAGCCTGAGTGACGACGATTGAATGAGGATGAGAGAACGCGGTTTCCTCATTTCCCTCGATAAAAGGGAAAGTGAATATCCTGAAGAAGGAGGGATCTACGGCAGCTCCGGCACTGAGAAAGCTTTTTTCGTCATGAGTAATCTGCCATTTTTCAAATCCTCCCCAATATCTCGTTGAATCAATGACCTCAGGATAGTCATTTTTCAGAACCGCAGCTAGGGGACCGGGGGTAACCTGGTTGTAATCGGTCGCGCCGCTTGAATACTGCCAGGTTTCCACAACCCTATAGATATTTTCTGCTTTATCATGAAATCGATCAAAACTCCATTCATCCTTAACCCACAAAAAGATGACAATACAGCAGGCCATGGCTACAGCCAGCCCAGTTATGTTAATAAATGTATAACTCTTCTGTCTAAATATGCCTCTCAGGGCAATTTTAAGATGCGCTTTTAACATTTCTCATTCCTGTTCTTTAAGAATGCAAGAAGTATGCCAGTCTTGCCGATTAGAGAGAAGCTGTCTTTTGAAGAGATTTTTCCCAGCAAAAAATGTTCGCTCACGAACACAATATGTATGATAGCGAACAGTGGACTCCTTTAACTTGTCATTGATCCCTTTCATATCTATAATCCAGCAGGAAATTTGTTTTCACCCCTTTCCTGAAAATTTTTTGGCTTGCTGCTGTATTCTTATTGTAGTATAATCATATTACCCATCGGGCATTTTAAGGCTGTTGGAGATTTCCATATTTATAGACAAGCATCACAATGAAAAAAAGGAACGGACTGATGAAAAAAACAGCAATCCTGCTCTTTATTTGTTCTCTCTTTTCTCTGCACGGAGTTATCTGCGCTGAAGGAAACGAAGAGAAGACTGTATCAGCAGGCTCGCTTCTGAATCTTAGTGGATATGTACAAACCATGTATTCTTCACTGGAGGATGGTATAGATGGTTTCCGTATCCGGAGAGCCCGGTTAAAACTAAAGGGCGAAATTTTCAAAAATCTTCACTATAACCTTCAGATCGATGCCGTAAAAAGCCCCTGCCTTCTCGATGCAACCGTGGAATTTCCTTTCTCCTCTTTAACGAATCTCGTCTTCGGTCAGTTCAAAGTGCCTTTCAGCCTGGAAAACCTCACATCAAACTCTGGCCTTGACACCATCAACCGCTCCCAGACTGTGGAAAAACTCTGCCCGGGCAGAGATATCAGGTCGTCAGGGCGAGACATAGGACTGGCTGTAAACGGACAGTTCAAAAATCTGGAATACACGCTCGGGATATTCAACGGCTCCGGTATAAACCAGCAGGATAACAATGAAAACAAAGATATCTCAGCAAGAGTGGTTTTCTCTCCTTTTGAATCCTTGTCTCTGGGCATCTCCCATTACAACGGAAAATACAGTCCGGAAGACGGTGCTGAGCCTGCCGTTAAAACAAGAACAGGATTGGAAACATCCGCTGTCACAGGAAGATTTTCCTTAAAAAGCGAGATTATTTTCGCCAGAGACGCCGAAGTGAACAAGACCGGCTGGTACCTTCAAGGCGGATTCTTTCCGGCAGAACCCGTTCAAACGGTCATAAGATATGATTCTCTTGACGGGGATAGGGATACAGGGGGGGACAGGATCAGTGTTCTGACCTTTGGTCTAAACTATTTCTTTTCAAAAAAAACAAAGCTGCAGCTCAATTATGAATGGCACGGTGAAGAGGAAAACAAAATATCCAATAACATCCTTCTGGCCCAATTCCAGATCGGCTTTTAGCCGCACGCTTTTTTCCCTGAAAGATACCCGATATGTGCTTTTGAACCACCCCGGTCGGATAGGCGAAATGATTTTTTTTATCAGCGGGCGCTGCCTTCTCCGAGGCTGCCCATCAGATGAGCTGTCACGGAAGTCATGGCTTGAGGATACAATCCCTTATCCGCCACCTGAAACCGGAAAACCCGACTCGACCTTTCGGATTCCTCATAGCAAACCCGGCCGTCCCTGTCCACGTACAAAGATACCGGTATAAAGCGAAAAACCTCCATAGCTTGAGTATGTTTTTGTGTCAAATCCTGCGGCACGGAAATCCACTCTCCCTGTCTCTCAATGATTTTTCGATCTGCCAGTTCCGTAAAAACCGCGGCACACCACAGGTTCCGCGTTCCTGAGAGCACCTGTTTTCTGGCTTCTTCATCCACATCCCCATACAGATATGCCAGATGATCCGGCGATTCCTTTTTCAAAAGGGCATAAATGAAATAATTCACAACCCGGTCCGAACAGTATCTCAAAAGATCTGATTGGGCCGCCCTCCAGAAAGATGCGTTTCCCCGGTTCTTGAAGTTCCCTCCGTCAAAACACGGGACCCACCATATATCCAGGCCTGAATTCATGATGCGGATAAATCCATTGGGATCCAGCCCCACATTCCATTCCCTGGTGCCGGCGCTGGCCTCTCCGATAAAGACCATCAGCCGGAAGACCTGCTGCCTGAAAAGGTCCGGTTCTCTATTGAATGCAGCAGCCACATCACGAAGGCTCCCCACTGTGACAACGGTTACCCGGTCTTCGGAATTTCTGAGGATATCCAGAATCAAATCCACACCGGCCTGGTATTTTTCTTCCTGATCAAAGGCCTTATCATCCGGATTCTTCAAAGGTTCGGAAAGCCCCAAAGCCCAGGGAACATTTCTTCCTGTCAGCTCATTCATCTGCTCCACAGGAATATTTCCCGGACTTTTTTCCTGTTTTTTCCCCTGGTCCAGAACGATCCCCCGGATATCCAGCTCTTCCAGAGCATAAAGCGCGGCCAGGTCAAAATGGTCGTCCGGATCGTCATGAAGATGGAAAAGGTCTGTTCCGTATATAACCGGTATTTTTTTCCTCGAAGGATTTTGGCCTGGAGAGCACCCTTGAATAAAGAAAAAACAAGCCACACTCAAAAATAAAATTCCTATGCATGCTCTTTTCATGAGAGTCAGTCCGTTCCCATGAGACTTTATATCCCTCTGGAAATCTTGTCAAATACTTTTCTCTCCTACAGAATAACCGCCAAAGTCACTTGAAGCAGACAGAAAAATTACAGCTGGGAAGAAAAAATCAAATTTTGGCTTGACAAATCAATTTATTTGTATTATATTATTAATACAATTAACATCAAGGGTAAAGCCATGATTCGAATTAAAATTGATTTTGACTCCTCGGTTGCCTTGTATCAACAGATAATTCATATAATAAAACTCGAGATACTCTCCGGAAGATTAAATAACGGGGATAAACTCCCGCCTATTAGAGAACTGGCGAAAATACTGAAAATCAATCCAAATACTGTCGCAAAAGCTTATTACACTTTAGAGGAGGACGGTTTTATTCAAAGCAAAAAAGGAAGCGGGAACTGGGTTCGCTACAAAAAAATCGAGCTGGACAGCCTTCGTAAAAGAATGCTTGAGGACGAATTCAAAAGCTTCCTTGAAAGGGCTATTGACCTGGGAGCCTGTTTAGATGATATAAAAAATTTAATAAAGAGGTATTCGGATGGCGAGTCAAAGCGCGGTTGAAATCAACAATCTCAGTCTCAAAATTGGCGGGAAAACAATTTTGAATAAGATCGATCTCGAAATCCAAAAAGGGGAAGCCGTGGTCATTGCAGGGAGAAACGGCTCGGGAAAAACCACTTTGCTCAAATGCCTTGCCGGCGTGCTCTTCCCTGATAAAGGCCGCATCGCCTATCAAAGCGGACTCAGCAGAAAAGGAATCGGTTTCATCTCTGACAAAGTCAGCCTGTTTGAAAAGTACTCCATAAAGCAGGGGATTGCGTTCCATAAAGATGTTTATAAAATCGATGATTTTGATCCCACTCTCATCAATGAGTTGAATCTGGATAAAGACCAAAAGATAAAAGACCTTTCTGCCGGGGAACGTATTCTGTTCCATCTTTCGCTCATTCTGTCCCAGAAGCCGGAAATCCTTCTTGTCGATGAGATCATCCACGCAGCCGACCCTTATATCAGGGAAATTTTTCTGGAATCTGTTATTGACCTTTTGGAAGACCACGGGACCACCCTGGTCATGGTCAACCATACTTTTTCAGAGATTGAAAAGATACCGGAAAGGATCCTGATCATGGAGAAAGGACGGTTCATCGCAGATGAGAAAAGCGAGACCCTGGGAGAAAAGTTGAAAAAAATCATCACTGAAACAAAAATCCCTGAGGAAATCCCCTGCCTCTTCAAAAGAGAGCTCACCCATCTCAAGGAATACTATATATACCCCTTTCAAGAGGAACTAAGAAAAAATTTCCCTTATGATTATAAAAACGTCCGTCTCAATGAAATCATCAAGGCTTTTATCGGAGGCCAGTATGCTCAAAAAAGAAATCAATGACGTCTTAAAACAGACTTTATTTTTTGCTCTTATCATTCTTCTTCTGCCGGCTTTTCTGGTGCTCACGAAGATATACCCTGACCGTTCTTATTTGAATGCTTTTTTCCCCGTATTTCAGTTCGGATTGTTTTTCTGGGCTTTTTTTATGGGAGCCTCGCTCTTTTCCGTAGAACGCGGACAGAACGGAATGGAATACTTGCTGTCTCTTCCTCTCTCCAGATACAAGCTCATCGGTCTGAAGGTCCTCCCCAGACTTATCAGTTTATTGATATTCTATGGGATCTTTTTGATTTTTTTCTTTGGGCCGGGAAGCAACTCCTTGGCTCTTTCACTTATTTGTTTTTCCTTCATTTATTTCTCGCTCTACTTTATATCCCTCTCTTTCTCGGCCAGCTCGGAAAATTTTCTTGTCCTCTTTGTCATCTCCTTTCTCTTCCTGTTCCTTTTTTTAGGACTGGAGTATTCGCTTTTCTGGTTGACCGTGAAAGCCAAAGGGTATATCTTTTTCACTCCTAAAATAACTCCGTTTATCACAGGCGACCTGGAACCTTTTACGGTTTCATTCCTTATTATGACAGGATCCTGTCTGTTAATCCCTTCTCTGGCTGCCTTTATCTTTTCTATAAAAAGATTCGATATCAAGCCTCCCCGGGTTCATAACAAACGATTTGTTACAATACTGGCACCATTGTTCATTATAGGCCTTCTGGCTTCCCTTTTCCTTTCTCACCGGATCATCTATATCGGAACCAATGATTATTACCTCACCCGAGACCATAAGCTGATCGAACACAATGGTTATTTTGGATTCAGGATCTATGACGGGGAAAAAGCCCATAAAATCAGGGGCTTTTATCCCTCTTTCCTGCCATTTGCCGAAGAGGGCCCTTATGTCTACGGAGGGGGTTATGACTGCATCTTCAGGGTAAACACTGCTGACTTTAATGTCGAAGAGCTTTACAGACCGCCTGAAGGAAAGAATTTCTATGGAGCCCAGAAATCCAGACAGACCATTGCGTTCCTGGAATATGGAGGGAGAAGATCTTTCGAAGGAATTGAAAAAAAGCTTGTTCTCCTGCATATCGCATCAAAAAAAATGTTCAGAATTTCCCTGGATTTTGAAGCTCTTCAAAACGGCCACATAAGGCTCATGGGAGCCGGCACATATAAAGAGAGAGATTTCTGGCTTGTGTCAATCATGGGGGCCCCCGAGAAAGGCGGACAAATTTTCAGGCTTTGGCAGGATGGGGAATTCCGGTTAGTAAAAGAGACCCGATACATACCTTTGTATATCAGCCCGTACCTCCTCACTTACTCTGAAAAAGACATCATCATCAGTGAAGACAGAGAAGGCCGGTTCGAAACCATACGCAAAATCCCAAACAAGAAGCAATACAGATTCATAGGCATCGGAGACCGGCCCTGGTTCTGGTCAGAAGAAGAAAATGATAATCCTATAACGAAACTCTATTCATGGAGATATAGCTCAAAAGAAGAGCCCGGGGAAGACACGATTTGCGCCCTGCTCAACCTGGAAACCTCTGAGATTGAAGAACTCCCCGATGTGAAGGGCTGGCCTTACTGCTTCAGCGGAGATGTGTGTTATTCGGAAGAAATAAACCTTGAGGAGAAAACCTTAGCTGTTTATAAGATTCGGGAAAATCAAATCAACCTCATACGGAAATTTAATGTCTCTTTTAAAGAGACATTTCATCCCTATGAAATATTCGAAAGCGGCATCGTCTTTAGCCAGGGTAAAAAAGCCAGGGTTTATGCCTTTCCGGACCTGAGAAAAATCAAATTCAAACACCTCTGATTATCCTATTTAATCTCTTTCATTCCTTATTGCACTTTAATGTGAGCTGATATAAAATAAAAAGCAGAAAGCAGAAGAGGAGGACCATTGAATGCGAAAAATACTTCCTTATCCATTGAAATTTTATTTGTTCTCTGCCTGCCTTTTATGGGTCTTCAGTTCAAGCTGGGGCATCCAATACAGCGAAACCGCTGAACTTGAGGGCATTTTAGAAAAATGCGCCCAATACTGTGAAAAACTGGATGATCTATCCCTTTATTATGTTTGTAAAGAGAAAGTCAAAGAAGTGATCTATCATCCTTATCTCGGATACACCAATATGTATGTGTATGACTATCAATTGATCCGAAAAGACAAAAACATAACGGAGGAAAGAATTCTCATAGAGGAAAACGGCCAAAAAAAGCAGGAAAAAAACGCCCCGTTAAAAACAGAGTTGTTCTATCATAAAAAAATCATATTCGGGCCTTATGCACTTCTCAACAGGGAAAAACAAAACAATTATGATTACAAAATCATTAAAACGGGCAGGTTTCAAAATGAAAAAGCTGTGGTCATAGAAGCTGTTCCCAAGTCGGCTGAAGCTGTGGATGACCTTTACGGTAAAATCTGGGTAGCTCAAGACGATTTCAGCATCCTGAAAATCGAATATGAACAGACATCTATTGAAAATCCTGAAGTCGCCAAAGTCCTTGCCAAACTTTTTGACGCCGAACCGCATTTCACCATAACCGCCGAATACGGTATCAAAAAAAAAGGAATAAGATTCCCCAGTCAATTCACAATCGATGAAGCCTATATAAAACCCAAATCCCATCAAAGAATCACTCGGTCAAAAACCATAGTGGATTATTATGACTATAAATTCTTTGTCGTGGAAACCGATGTCAAATACTAAGACAGTTTGCTGGAAATGAAACATACATTTATCTCTATCCTATGCTTAATCCTCGTCTTTTTATTTCCCAACTGCGGTTCTTCTCCAAGGCCCTTTTTGAATGAAGATGATTCAAACATCCTAAAAACCATTTTGGCCAAAGCATCTGATTACTGCGCGCAGTTGAATGAGTCATCCGTTTCTTTTGTTTGCAGAGAAAAAATCAAAGAGAAAAGATCATATTCTCTTCCTCAAAAAAACCTTAAATTCAGGCCGAATCAGTGGTTAAGCGATTACAACCCACCTGTAAGGGATCTTCCCAAAAAAGGAAAGAATGTTTTTGTTTTTGAATACCGGTTTTCCCGAAAAGACTACCATATTGAAGAAAACCGTACACTTCTCGAGGAAAACGGACAGATAAAACACGAGGAGAATGTTCACATCAAAACCAAATATTATTCTTATGAAAATGTTTTCTTTAAACCCATTGTCTTTTTCGGCGAGTCCTTTCAGGATGATTATGAATACACCCTTATTAAAGAGGATAATTATAAAGGAGAAAGGGCCTATATAATCAAAGCCATTTCTTTGTCCCCAAAAATATCAAACATCACATACGGAAAGATTTGGATATGCCAAAGTGATTTCAGTGTTTTAAAAATGGAATGGGAGCAAACATCTATTAAGAATTATGGAGGAACAGCCATCATAGCCATCTCTTTACATGCCCTTCCTAACTTTAAATTCAGTGCTGAATTCAACACTGAACACAAAGGAATCAGATTCCCCACCCAATTTCGCTTTAAAGAACTATATATTTTAAAGCGGGGAGGGAAACGATACATCAGGACTGATCTGTCCGTTGAGTACAGCAATTATGAATTTCTGAACGGCAAGGCTCAGTTGGAAAAATAGCCTGCCCTGTGGGTCACCCTGTAATTCTTACCTTTGACTTTGACCTTGATTGTCTTGAACTCTCCGTCCGACGTGTAGTTTTTGGGCGAATAATAGACCAGATAATAATTCTCCGAAGCCTCCACGGCTTTTTTAAATAAATAATCCGGATTTGATGAGCTGTCAGTTGTCCCCCCAGTGGCACGAGCCATCTCTGTAAACGCACTGAATATATCTTCAGACGCCTCCTTCCAAGTCATATCATTAGCGGTCGAATCCTTGATCTTGGTGATGAAGAGAAAATGAATGGAAATGGACGAATCTGAAAAAGCCTGCTTGACCTTGTTAACATTGAACCTCAAATTCCTGTGGTAAAAATCATTAAGTTCCTGAAGGGTCATCAAATAATTTATATCATGCTGCCGTATGCTCATGAGTGTATGATAGCTTTTTTGATCCAATTTAGGGAGCATTTCCTTCTGGTAAAACAGAAACACCTGCTTCTGTCCTTGAATTTTTTTGAGATCATCCGCAAAATTGAGCAGTTTCCTTTCACCCAGGTACCTCAGCTCCTCCAGCCTTTGCAGAAGCACCCGGCAATACCCAGGATCTCCCAGCAATTCCGCCCTTATGTCCACCAGGAGGTGCTTATATTCCGAGTTGCCCATAACCGTGTCTTTTCTCAATTTCTCTTTCAACTCTTTACATATTTTTTCCTTTGTCAGAAGCTCTAAAGCCTGTGAATTCAAATCGTATGCCTTTATGGGAGTCATCACCGTCAGACCGTCACCGGGAAGGATGACGTTTTCGAAAAAGAAATCAATGGCTTCGCCCACTCTGGGCAAATAATCTGTGATCATAAAAAGCAGCACAAAATTCCGGGAGGTCTCAGGAGTAAATTTTCTTTTTTCCTCTTTTCTTTCCACGCTTTTCTTTCTTATCAAATACACAGCGCTCAACTCTTGAAGAATCCCGTCCTCATAGACTTCAAAATCCTCAAGAATGAGGTCATCCACGAATTCATTTCCTTTAAAGACCCTCACAGGCACCTCAATGTTTACGACCTTGACGTCATGGGTGATCTCCTGGGAGAACAAGAGAAAACAGAAGAAAGCAGAAGCCACAAAGAAGAATATTTTTTTTGATTTTCCCATTTCCCTTCCTTTTTGCTCTCTTTTAATGTACGAGGATGAGGGGGTTCTGTCAAGCCCATCAATACACACAAGCATAATTTTTGACATCAGTTGTAAATTCTTATCTCACCTGAATTTTTATGTGATTTTACTGTATTCATTGACAGAGTGAGCTTCATTCCTATATCATTCTTGATGTAAGTGCGTAAAGTTAGATGTTTAGTCGAAATATACCGGAGTCTTAAAGAGAAAAGGAGCGTTTTCTTCTGTATTCTGCTCTCACATTAACATCTCAAACCCTCTTTAGGTATTTTAAAAGACTAAAAACTAGAGTAACTGACAATCAATAATTATGGTTCATTTAAAGGAGATTAAATGGATAATCAAGAATGTTTAAAAACCTCAAAAGAATACATGGATGCCCTCAAAGCATTGAAGCCAAATATCATTAAAGACAGGCTGCTGGAAAAACCATTTGAAGATGAGGACATTATAAAAGGGGCCAATGTAGTGGCGTTGAGCTATGAGTTAGCCAGAGACCCGAAATACAAAGATTTCATGACGGTTCAGTCGCCTCTAAACGGGAAAATAATCAACCGCTTCAATCATATCCCTCTGACAAAAGACGACTTGAGAAAAAAATTAAAAATGATAAAAACTCTGGCCAGTGAAGTCTTCTGCGCTCAAAGATGCGTGGGCGGAGATGCTCTTCATACTCTCCATGTTGGGACCTACCAGGTTGACAAAAGCAATAAATTCAAGACCGATTACCACCAACGCTTTTTAAAATACCTTCGTTATATTCAAGACAATGATATCGCTCCCACAGCCGCTGTTACAGATGCCAAAGGCGACAGAAGCCTGCCCCCCCACCTCCAGGAAGAAAAACACAGTAATGTGTTTATTGAGGAAGAAACAGACGAAGGGATCTATGTCAGCGGTGTTAAGATCCCTATTACCATGAGCCTTTACACCGAAGAGATCATCGCGCTTCCCGGCCTGCAGTACGGAGAAAAGGATAAAGATTTTGCAGTGGCTTTTGCTGTGCCCGCGGATGCGGAGGGAGTCGAACGGTATGTTTTGGGGCCTGATGTCACGTCGCTTCACGGAGAATACAGCCCGAGTCACGGATTGAAATATCTGAATAAAGAGGGAATGATCATCTTCAACCATGTTTTTGTTCCCAAGGAAAGGGTCTTCATGTGCGGAGAATACAGATTTGCTGCCACATTCGCTAATCTTTTCGCTTCCCTGCATCGGTTCTCATACACAGCCTGCAAACCCGCTATTTACGATATCATGACAGGAACGGCCATGCTGATCTCCGATTACAACGGCACCAAAGGAGAGTATTTCCTGAGCAATACCTCTGAAAAGATTTTTGAGATCTATAAAACCTCAATCATAGTAAGAGGAATGGCCCAGGCAGCCGTGCATTCGGCCCAGGAAACAGAAAGCGGTGCCATATTCCCTGATACGGTCTTTGCCAACATGGGAAAATATATCTCCAGCGAATATTTTCATAACGCCATCCGTATCCTTCAGGATATGTCCGGGGGCCTGCCTCCCAACCTTCCTTATGGAGAACTTCTCAAAGACGATAAGTACAGGCCCCAGATGAAAAAACTCCTCACCAGAAAAAAAGGCATCCCTATCGAAGACCAGTATAAACTCAATGAATTTATTAGGGTGCTTGTGGCCTCCAATGAAGGCGGACTGCTTCAGTTCGGTTCCAAACACGGCGGAGGAAATAAGGAAGCTGAAAAAGTGGCCATATACGCGAACAGCCTGAGGAATATGTCCAAATGTAAAAAACATGTGAAGAAGATGGTCATGAATAATAAGTGACTGACAAGGATTTTAAGAGGAGAACAAATCATGCCAATCGTTCTTAAAGAAGCAACAGATTTAAAGGATTTAAAAAAATTTGTCCTTTTTCCTTTCTCTTTGTATAAGAACAATGAATACTGGATCCCCCCTTTGATCAAAGGGGAGATCGAGACAATCAGGCCCGATAAAAATCCGTCCTTTGAACACTGCGAAGCCAAATATGTTCTGGCCTATAAAAACGGCGAAATCGTGGGACGGATCGCGGGCATCATCAACAAACGGTTTTTCGAGTACTGGAAAAAGAAGTGGGCCAGATTCTGCTGGTTTGACTTTATTGACGATAAAGACGTCTCCAAAGCCCTTATTCAGGATATTGAAGAGTGGGCCCGGTCAAAAGGCATGGAAGGACTTATCGGTCCCATGGGTTTTTCCACATTCGAGCAGCAGGGAATGCTGATCCACGGTTTCGATGAACTGCCCACCTTTGCATCAGCTTACAACTACTCCTATTATCCGGAACATCTGGAAGACTTAGGCTATAAAAAAGAAACCGACTATGTCGAATATGAAGTCAAAGCGCCTAAAGAAATCCCGGAAAAAGCCCTCAGGATCCGTGATATTATCCTAAAAAGACAGAAGCTCAAAGTTTTGAAAGTTAAATCAAAAAAAGACCTCCTTCCCTATGCAAAGCAGGTATTTGATGTCACCAATGCCGCCTACAGCCCTCTTTTTGGCTTCGTGCCCCTGACTAAAAAACAGGTCGACCACTTTGTTACAAAATACTTCTCTTTCATTCAGCCGGATTACACCACTGTTGTGCTTGACGAAAATGATAAAGTCATTGCCTTTCAGATCTCGATGCCTTCCCTGTCCCGGGCTTTTCAAAAAGCCAGGGGAAAACTGCTGCCATTTGGGTTTATCCATATATTAAAGGCCATGAAAAACCCTAACCGGATTGATATTTTACTTGTGGGGGTTCTTCCGGAATACCAGAGCAAGGGAGTCAATGCGCTCTTCATGACCGATCTGACAAAAAACTGCATAGAAAAAGAAATCGAATACGCTGAATCAAATGCAGAGCTTGAAGAAAACATAAAAGTCCAGAACTTCTGGAGATACTATGAGGCGCGGCAGCACAAGAGAAAAAGAATCTATTTTAAATCTTTAACTTAGGATCCACCCCTTAAAAAATGGTCATTGATGGAACAAAGCCATTCCACTATCATGAGGATATTTAAAATATAAGGAAAAGGTGTTGGAAGAGCCGAAACTTAAAATGGCCGGTGGCGTTTGGGGAGGCCTTGTGCCGCTGGTTGTTCTTATCAGCGCTTTAACGGTTCTTTCTATTGGAGGAACGGCCGGAGTCAAAGCCCTCTGGACAGCGGGCTGGCTGGCACTGCTCATCGGCTTGTTTTTTGCTAAAAACAAAGCCTTTTACTGCACCACCATTATAAAAGGCCTGGGAGATAACAACGGTATTGTCATTGTCGCAGCCTGGCTGTTTGCCGGTGTTTTCGGAAAGCTGATGGTGGCCGGAGGGCTGGTGAGCGGCCTGCTTTGGTTTGGTTTAAAAACAGGAGCCCACGGAGCCTTGTTTGCGTTCCTTTCCTTTCTCACCGCTATGATCTTTTCTATGGGAACAGGGACCAGCACAGGGACTGTGATCTCCCTTGTCCCGGTATTGTATCCAGCCGGTGTTTTTCTGGGAGCCAATCCGGCTGTGCTGGCGCTCGGAATTCTCTCCGGAGCTGCTTTTGGAGACAATCTGGCGCCCATCTCTGATACGACCATTGTCTCGGCTTATACTCAGGAAGCCAAAATGCGGGATGTGGTCCGCAGCCGGTTTCCCCTTTCTATGATTGCAGCCCTTTTTTCAGGATCCATCATCTTTATATTTGGAGGCGGAGGGAGCAGACAATCTCTCCCTGAAATGCAAGCCCAGACAGATCCGGCAGGGATGCTGATGCTCATCAGCTTTGCAGTGGTGATCATTTCTGCCCTGGCCGGAAGACACCTTATCGAGTCGCTAATTTACGGCAATGTTTCTGCCGCCTTTATCGGGCTCGTAATAGGACAGATCCGCCTGAACGAACTTTTTCGGATACCTGGAGTCAGGGGAGAATCGACCGGGATCATCCAAGATGGAATGAGCAGTGTGGTGGGAGCCATTATTTTTGCCTTATTGATGCTGGGAATCGCTCAAGTGCTGATAGAAAGCGGTATTTTGGCCAAAATATTAACAAAGTTGGAGCAAAGCATTGTTAAGACCGTAAAACAAGCTGAACTGTTTATTATTTTCTCCACCATTATTGCCTCCATACCCATAGCCTCGAACGCAGCAGCTGAACTACTGGTGGGCCCCAGTCTGGTCAAATCTTTAGGAGGCAAATTCAATCTTACTCCAGCCAGATAAGCTAATCTGATGGACTGTGCGGTATGCAGCCTCTTCTACACGCTTCCCTGGCACATAGCCGTGGTGGTTTGGTACGGAGCCCTCCAATCAGCAGCTGACTCTTTCCGGCTCCCCAGACTTCCCATAAGCCTTTCTTATTTGAATCCATATTCCTGGGCTCTTTTAGCGGTACTCCTTCTTTCAGCCTTAACAGGATGGAACCGCACTTTCACCAGACAACGCTGACCCAAACTCACACTATTCAGGTTGGTCCAAAGCGCCACATATCCGGCTATTTTTTTCTCACAAGAGTTACCGAAACAGTCACAACCGTATTTAAGATAAGGCCTACGAACCCGGCATTCAATCCAAGAAAAGGGTCGTGTCCGCTTAATATCAACACTCCCGCTGTCACAATGCCTGCGACAAGACCTGCCAGCACTCCAGCTTTGGAAGCCTTTTTCCAAAAAAGACCGAAGACCACTCCCGGAAAAAATTGACACACTCCGTCATAGCCAAGAATGAGCAGGTTAACCAGTTCATTAGGCATGAACAGGGCAAAAACAAGGCTTATTGTCATGACGACGATCACCATGAAGCGGGAAAGCCTCATGACTTTTTCATCATCCGCACCGGGATCAAATCCGGCTTTATACACATTCTTACTCAAAAGCGTGGATGCAAAAAGCACCAGGATCGCAGCCGGGACCATGGCTGTTACCGCGCCGGCCGCTCCTATGAATCCCATAAACCAGGAAGGATATGTTTTGTTTACCAGTGATAAAAAGGAAAGGTCCCCGTTTTCAAGGCCGGGGATCACCAGGACAGCTGTAAATCCCACCATGAATATAAGCAGTATGGGGATCTGGTAAAAAGGCATGATAATAGCGTTTCTCTTTATGACTTTATCGCTTTTTGCTGAAAAGGCGGAACCGAAAACATGAGGCCACATATAAAATCCTAAAGATGTCAAAAGAATGGTTGACATCACCCACCATACATCCATATGCGGTGCGGCCCCCGGAAATATAAGATGTTCCGGCATCTTTTCTATCAACACCTCGAACATCTTGCTGTAACTCCCGAAGTAAATCAAAGGCACACCAAGCCCCACAACAAACACAGCCGCTATCATAAGAGTGTCTTTTATGACCGAGACCCAGGCAGCCCCCCTTAAACCGCTTGTGTAAACAAATACACAGGTCAAAACAAAGGAGAGGAGAATCGCTATTTCAGAGCGGACCGTACCATTGCTGGCCACCTTCACAATAAAGCCCAGCCCCTGGAGCTGAAGCTGTAAGTAGGGAACGATGGAAAACACTCCTATAAGTGCAACTAGAATCCCCAGTGACCGGCTGTTGTACCGGTGAATAAAATAATCAGGCTGGGTATGAAGTCCGTGCTTTTTCCCAATCCTCCATAACTTCGGAAGAATGAAAAAAGAAAGCACGTACGCCAGAGTCCCGTAGATCAATATATAGAAAGAGGGAGCTCCTTTGGAATATGCCCATCCGCTGGCTCCCAGAAAAGTAAACGTGGTATAGATCTCGCCGGCCATGAGCAGCCAGATCAGTATGATTCCGAATTTCCGTCCTCCTACTGTCCAGTTTTCCAGGTTCATCTTCAAGTTTCTCCCGGCATAGATCCCTACAAAGCCGGATAAAACAATGACTCCGAAGATAATCAAAAGAGCGGTATTCAATCTTCTTCTCCGTCTTCTGTTTTGTTGAGCTTTCGTTCCAGAGTGTACGCGATAAACAGAATGAACGGAGTTAATATCACCCAAGTCAGTATCCAGAAAAGAATGAATGGGAGACCAAACACCACAGGCTTAATGCGGTTGACAAGAGGAAGAGCAAAAACAAGGGTTATAAAGGGTATGGCTCCCAGAATGAGGGCATACTTTGTTCCTTTTTTCATCTATGACTCCTTTCCCAATTCTCCACTTTATGTATTTTCTTGAAACAATATACAATATTAGGTAGAAAATTGCTAAAATGAATAAGTGCAGAGAGTGAATCATAAAAATGAAAACTGATAAAGATAAAATCATTTTAAGAGGAGTAAAGGTCCATAACCTTAAAAATATAGACCTGGATATTCCACAGAACAAACTGGTCATCGTTACAGGAGTCTCAGGTTCAGGAAAATCCTCCCTCGCTTTTGATACTCTCTATGCTGACGGACAGCGCCGTTTTATCGAATCCCTCTCCTCTTATGCCAGGCAGTTCCTGGAAAGAATGGAAAAACCAGATGCAGACAAAATAGAAGGGATCACTCCTGCCATTGCCATCCAGCAAAAAGCCACAACGAAAAATCCCCGCTCCACAGTTGCCACGGTCACAGAGATACATGACTTTCTGCGCATCCTCTACGCCCGGATCGGCGTCATCCACTGCCTTGAATGCGGAAGACCGGTAAGGCGCGATACCATCGATGACATGGTCGACAAGCTCTACAAACTGCCTCTCCGTACCAAGATAACCATTACTTTTCCCTGGAGCAGGGACAAAGGATTCGATGCTTTGCAGAAGGATGGCTTCTTCCGTATCTTCCGCAACAATAAGGTCGTCAGCATGGAAAAGGCCGAAAGAGAAGAGAGCGAATCCCTGCAGGTGTTTATGGACAGCTTGATCCTTGACAGAGAAGAAAGGGAACGTCTGGTTGATTCCCTGGAAACGGCCATGAAAAAAGGAGAAGGCACTGTCCAGGTCTGCGCCCCCAACGGACACACATATGTTTTCTCGAACCGCCTGGAATGCAAACATTGCAAGATAGAATATGATGAGCCCACTCCAAGCCTTTTTTCCTTCAACAATCCACAGGGAGCCTGTCCTTTATGCCACGGATTCGGAGACCTGGCCGTTCTAGATAAAGACAAAATCATACCGGATATGAATCTATCCCTTGAAGAAGGCGCCGTAGAGCCGTGGACAAAACCTTCCTCTCGAAGACGAATGACAAATCTATTGAGCCGGGCGCAAGAGAAGGGAATTCCGACTGACATCCCGTTTAAAGATCTAAGCGAAGAACAGCAGCGGTTTGTCTTTGAAGGAGAAGGATCCTACAAGGGTGTTCTGGGTTTCTTTGAACGCCTCAAACGAAAAAAATATAAAGTCCAGGTCAGGGTACTCCTGGCGCGCTACAGAAAATACATCCCCTGCCCGGAATGCCGTCAGATGAGACTCAATCAGAAAGCACTGCATGTGAAGATCAAAGGGCTTTCCATAGGGGAAGTCACAAAAAAAACAGTAAAGCAAGCTTATGAATTTTTCCGCACCGTACACATGACTCCCTTCCAAAAAAAAGTCTCCGGCCGGTTAGTCATGGAAATACAGAACAGGCTTAAATTTCTTCTGGAAGTCGGGCTTGACTACATCACTCTGGACCGCATCACTTTCACTCTAAGCGGGGGAGAGGCCCAGCGCATCAATCTCGCCTCTGCCCTCAGCGCTTCTCTAGTCGGAACGCTCTTTGTTCTTGATGAGCCCAGCATAGGGCTACATGCCCGGGATAACCACCGCCTTATCGAAATACTCAAATCCCTGAAAAAAATAGGAAACACAGTGCTCGTGGTGGAACATGACCCTGAAATCATAAAATCTGCAGAATATCTGATCGACCTGGGACCCGGAGCCGGAGAACACGGCGGCCGGGTCATGTTTGCGGGAAATATGAAAGAGTTCATCGACCATTCCTCAACCCTGACTTCTCAGTACATGAAGGGGGAAAAGAAAATCAGCGTCCCTGAGAAGAGACGGCGATCCCATACATTCATAACCATTAAAAAAGCGGGCAAACACAATCTCAAGAACATTGATATCAGGATCCCTTTAAACCTCTTCACCTGCATAACCGGAGTGTCGGGCTCCGGGAAAAGCACTCTTGTTTTTGATGTTCTGTACAAAGGCTGGACAAGGGAAGCCTCTGACGGATTCAGTGAAATCATTGGAAAAGAGCACATCGACAAAATCATTACAGTGGATCAGTCTCCTTTGAGCACATCTCCCCGTTCCATACCTGCCACTTACACAAAAGCCATGGACAGCCTAAGAGATCTGTTCAGCAGGACACGTGAGGCCAGAGCTCATGGATACGGTCCGCGTTTTTTCTCATTCAATACCTCCGGGGGTAGATGCGAATCCTGCAAGGGGGCAGGCCAGCAAATCGTGGAAATGCAGTTTTTATCCGACGTAATCCTTACCTGTGACGCCTGTAAGGGAAAACGTTTTAAAAAGGAAATCCTTGAAATCAGATATAAGGGTAAAAATATAGACGATGTCCTGAATATGAGTGTTTCAGAAGCATGTGATTTTTTCCATGACCAGCCAAAGATCCTGAAGAAACTGAATCCTCTTAGGGAAGTCGGCCTGGGATACCTCAGGCTCGGACAGCCCACTACTACTCTCTCAGGAGGTGAACTTCAGAGGATCAAGCTGGCTCACAATCTGGTCCACCAGAAAAAAAAGAAAATCCTTTATCTTTTTGACGAACCGACCATAGGGCTCCATCTCCATGACATATCTCTTCTTCTCAAAACTTTTCAAAAACTTGTAAACAGAGGGAACACGGTCGTAGTGATCGAGCACAATCTCGATATGATAAAGTGTGCTGACTACATTATTGACCTTGGGCCGGAGGGAGGAGACGCAGGCGGGAAAATAACAGCTCAGGGCTCTCCTGAAGAATGCCTTGCATCAACAAATTCCTATACCGCACAATATTTAAAAAAGTATCTCAAACCATAAATCCTCTTGTCTTTGTCATTCACGAGTCGAGATTGTGTAGGCTATGTCCGCCACCAGTAAGAAAATTTAAGAAAATAATATCTCCCCTCTTTGCGGAATATCCCCAGATCATCTCTTCCCTGGTTATCATCCATTCCCAAATAAAACACGGTGCCCGGCCTCAATTCATAACTCAGAAGCACACTGTTATAAAGTTCTCCATCATAATCATTGTAATCTGTGATAAGACGGAGAGACAGTGTGCGGGATAACTGGTAGGATATCCTCTGGCTTATGAGATTGATCCGGTAGATCCTTTCCCCTCCCCGCTCCTCTAAAAAAGTATTGTTCTGGTAATCATAGAGGAATCTTAAATTCCTCAGAGGTTTGAGTGTCGCCTGCAAGCCGTACGACGTTTTATATCCTAAAAAAGGTTCCTCCTTATAATACTCCTCATCATAACTTATGCCGCCCCCTGTAGAAAAAGACATGCTTAAGGTCAACCATGAAAAGGGTTCGGATTCCATGCGGCTCCTAAACGTGGTTTTATAAAAATCAATGCCTTCGTATCGTTCCAGGCCTGTTGTGACTCCGAAGTAAATAAACGAGTTCCGCCACCCGCTGATAAAGCCTCCGACCCGTATCTCATTATCAGTGAGATTGTTATCAAAGTCATAGATTCTGGTGTAATCAATGCTGGGCCGGATGTTGACAATGATATTGTTCTGGGGAAGTATGCTGTAGGATAAGCGCGTTCTAAAAGAGCGGATATCCTTCCGCCTGAAATATCCTAAGGAAGACTCGAATTCTTCTGGAAGACTGGTGTATTCAGCCGAAATATCCCAGTGTCGGGAAACATGGGAAAGACTAAAATTCATTGCCGGCACGACATCTGTCTGTTCATCCTGGACTCTGCTAGCAGAGCCCGCAACCTGAAAAGAAAATCTATAGTACTCACTGAATTTAAAGTTTCCGTCTATCCCCCCGATACGGTTATAATTATTGAAGATAGAACCCCATCCGTCACCGGTTTCCTTGTCCATGAGTATAAATCCGATATAGGACTCCTGAAAAATATCGTGTTTGAGTCTCAAAACATTGATCATTCCGTGTTCCAGGCTTTCCTGATATTCCTCTGATACATTGGGGATATCTATAATCGAAGGTGTCTGGTCAAAAACATTCAGGAAACCAAGGCTTGTCTTTCCCATCTTTCCTGTAAGCTTTACTCCCCACAAGGGATTGATAATATCCCTGGTGTAAAGAAGTTCAATGGGAGTGTCAAAGATATCCTTTCCTTCCAGAAAAAAAGGCCTTTTTTCCGGATAGTACAGTTCATATCTCTGGTTGACATCGATTTGAGGCATATCAGCTTCTATCTGGCTGAAATCCGGATTTAATGTCAGGTCAGTCGTTAAATCAGAGGTAATCCCGTATTTTAAATTTATGCCGGGTTTGGGTTTCACTTCATCTCCATCCGTCTTTGTCCCGGTGACAACCGGCATCACTTCCAGGTTTTTTCCTCTTTCAAGTTCCCCCTCAATGTGCAAAATCCCTTCCTGAGTGAGGAAACCATTTACGTCTCTGGAACGCGGTGCCCAGTAGATTTCTTCATTGTTTCTCTGGATATCTCTCTGTATCTGAAGGCCCCATATCTGAGACTTCACATCCGGAAACCTGAGACTTTTAAAAGGGATTTGAACCTCAATGATATATCCCTTCTCATCTATAGTGGCATCTGATAGAAAAAAAGTGTCCCAGGTTCTGTCAATCTTATCAAAACCGCCTCCCGGCCTTCTTCTCTGGAACTCATTGTAGATCCCGTCAGTCTGAACACCGCAGGGGTTTATCTGAAAAGCGAATGCCCTTTTTTTGTCATGAAACGTATCAAGATAAATGATTACCTGGTCATCCCCTTCTGCCTTATCCCTTTTACAGAGACTGGCTCTGATAGCCTTTGGTCTGGAGTCGTAACACCGCACAGCTATGTAGAGATTTTTTTTGTCATAACCTATATGGGCTTCTGTCTTTTCTGAAGGAGCGCCGCCTTCAACAGGTTCGAATTGGGTAAAGTCATTGAGAAAAGCCGCATCATCCCAGAATGGCTCATCCAGATTCCCGTCTATAGCTGGAGGAGAGAAAAACTCAACCGCTTTTACATTATGATTCCCATTGCCCTCTGATGCAGACAAAAGAAAAACACACAATAAAACAAGAACCAATGATGCGATAAGTTTTAAGGAGTTCTGAAACATCACTAAACCTGAACAATTCATAAAAAAATGGCGACGTTCATTTTTTTGTTTTTGCTTTTAAGGATATTCATGCTTTCTATAAAAATGGCAACTGAAATGTTTTTATTTGTTATCACTTTCAATTTAATCGCCATTTTTTTACCTTCCAGGCGAGCCAATCTTACTGCATCTGCTTCGTTACAAGACATTCGCAGTGAAGGACCACACCTTCATGCCTTGTGCCTCGCATCTGCAGTAACCTTGACTCGTGAATAATCCAGTTATAAAAACTTCTGGATTTCCTCTTTTTACACCTTACTCATAAATGATAGTAACCTATGGACATGACTGCTGTGCGTGCCTGAAGCGCCTTCCAGGATCACAGCAGATTTTTATGATAAAACTTGATGCTTACGAAGCTATATAATAAACGTTTTTTTATCTGATGTCCATAATCGAAATATTTCTTTCATCCAGGCTGATTCCCAGGTCTCTGTAAAGTCCTGCCAGAGAAAGTTTATAGTCAATGATTGACTTGAGTTCTTGACTCCTCTGCGTAGAAAGGTCCGACTGGTACTGAAGCACAAGGTAATTCGTGCTAAGCCCCACTTTCAGCTTTTCCTCTTCTGCTTCCAGCTGCCTTTCAGCCAGCTCCCTGGCTGCTTTGTATGCCTGTATCCTTTCATAATTTGTCGCCACATTGCGGACAGCTATTTTTATGTCCCGGAATATCTCCTGTTCCTGGTTTTTCAACTGAAGCTTGGCCATCTCCAGGTTTAATCTGGCCTGTTTGAATTGAGCTCTCGAGAGCAAATTACTGATAGGAATATCCAGAGTCAGACCCACTGACCAGTTCTGGTATTTGAAACCAAAGGCATCTGAAAAGGAATCACCAAAACCTCCTGGTACTGTGCCTATGACTATTCCGGAGAGAACATTATCATTTAGATACAATAACCGGTCTCCGGAAACACCCGGACTCCAGTATGAAGCGGATAAATTCAATCCCGGAAGAAGTTGGTTCTTTGTGTAATTTGCGTCTATTTGACTGTTTTCAAGCGATATCCTGGTCGACTCCAGGTCCGGACGGTTCTGCAATGCGATGGAAAGAGCTTCATCCAGGCTAATCTCCTTTTGCTCGTACTCTGGTTTATCCTTTGGCAAAATGGTGACATCTCTCGGCATCTCAACGTCAACATCACCAGCAAGATTGACGATGGTCTTTAATATGTCTTCATTGTTCCTGACTTCGGTTTCAGCAGCAAGTATGTCCGCCTGGCGTTGGGCAACCGTCGCCTGGGCATTTATGATCTCAATGGGAGCCATGGTCCCGACCTCCACAGACCTTTTGTTCTTTTCCAGAAGGTCCTCTGCCAGCTTCAAGGACTGCTTTTGAACATCCAGATTTTCAATCGCATAAACGTAATTCCAGTAGGCCTGCTCCACCTGATACACAATCTCCTGGATCGACCTTTCCAGATCCCTTTCAGAGATCTCAAGGTCGTTTTTCGCAACAATGATATCTTTTCTGCTGACCTTCATACCGAAGTCTTTTAAAAGAGGCTGCGTTATATCAAAACGAAGCGTACTCTCGTATCTGGGATTTATGGTCATAAAGTTCCTGTTGGTATCATAGGAGTAGCCGTCCAGGGACAAGCTAAAAGTTCCCCCTGTCGGCAGCTGCTGTGAAATCTCAGTGCTAAAATTGTTGCTTAATGTCTTTACTGTACCCTCAGCATCAAGCCAGGAATAGGAAGCAGAATTCTGATCACGGCGGTTGTAGTTCATTGAAAGACTTGGAATGAATTTTTCCTGCGCTTGTGCCACTGAGAGCTCTGCTAATTCCGGGCTTATCAGTTCCACCTGGACGCTGAGATTATTTTTTAATGCCTTTGCTATACATTCATCCAGCGACAGCGGGATTTCATTAGGCTCATCCTGAGCATTAAGGAATAACGAAATTCCTGCTAAAAGCAATAAGGCTGCGGCTAATTTTCGCATTTGCATCTTATCCTCCTAATAATCAATCTCTTATAATTTAAGGTTTCAAAACAATTTTTATTCATAACGAAGGGCATCAATAGGGTCAAGCTTGGAAGCTTTCCTTGCCGGGTAAAAGCCAAAGAAAACACCGACCGAGCCGGCAAATAAGAAAGCGAGCAGAATGGAACCTAAAGAAACAGAGGTCTCCATATCTGCAAATTGAGCAATAAGCTTGGAACTCCCAACGCCCAGCGCAATCCCTAAGATGCCTCCCATCAGACTCAGAACAATGGCTTCGATGAGAAACTGAAGCAGGATATCATTCTCTCTCGCTCCTACGGACATCCTTACTCCTATTTCCCGGATCCGTTCCGTGACCGAAACCAGCATGATGTTCATGATCCCGATTCCTCCCACCAGTAGGGATATGGAAGCAATCCCCCCAAGCAAAATGGTGAGGACCTGAGTGGCTTCCGAGGCACCCTCCTGTATGTCAGCCATATTCCTTACGTTAAAATCATCTTCTGCTCCGGGGGCGATCTTGTGTCTGATCCTTAATAATTCCTCTATCTGCTCCTGTGCCTCAGCCGTATCAGTCCCTTCGACTGCTGATACATCAATGGATTGAACATAGTTTATCCCGACCAGCCTCGTCTGAGCTGTGGTAAAAGGGATGAAGATCACATCATCCTGGCTGAACCACCCAGATGCTCCCTTTGACTTCATGGTTCCTATGACCCTAAAAGGGATTTTTTTGATCCTGATGACCTGCCCTATAGGAGACATGCCTTCAAAAAGATTGTTGTTGACCTCACTTCCCAAAACACAGACTTTCTGACCTGTCTTGACCTGAGCTTCGGTAAAAAACGCCCCTTCATCAAGCTCCCAGTTCCTTATCAAAGGGTATTTATCACCCACTCCGTATATAGACGTATTCCAGTTCTTGTTCGAATAGATGACCTGCACCCTGGTATTGACATTCGGAGACACATACTGGACCAGGTCACCTTGTTCAACCATGGCTTCTGCATCGGCTTCCGTGAGTGTGTCATAACTTCCTCCTCCTCCATGACGTCCCCGGAATTCCCTGCTTCCGGGCCTTACAAAAAGGAGGTTTGTCCCCATTTCACTGAACCGTTTCTCCACTTCCTTTTTCGCTCCTTGTCCGATACTCACCATAGCTATAACCGCTCCCACTCCGATTATGATGCCTAGCGCTGTTAAAAAAGTGCGCATTTTATTCCTGGTCAAAGCTTTTAGGGCAACTTTTATGGTTCTGAATACTTTCATCACTCCCTCCTGTTCTCTTTCTCTATGAGACCGTCCCGAATATGAATGACATTTTCAGTGTATTCTGCGACTTCCGGGTCATGAGTTACCAGAATAATGGTGATTCCGCTTTCCTCGTGGAGGCTTTTAAAGACTTCCATGATGTCCATCCCTGTTTTTGTATCAAGATTTCCCGTAGGCTCGTCTGCAAGGATCAAGGATGGACTGTTGACAAGTGCCCTGGCAATAGCCACTCTCTGTTTTTCTCCGCCGGATAACTGGTTTGTTTTATGCTCCTCCCATCCTTCTAATCCGACCTGCTTGAGCGCGTATCTGGCCTTTTCTCTGGCTTCTTTTGCCGGGACATTCGAATAGATCAGCGGGAGCTCAACGTTCTCAAGAGATGAAGTCCTTGCCAAGAGATTGAAATTCTGGAAAACGAATCCGATCCTTTTATTCCTTATACCGGCAAGGCGGTTCTTATCCAGAGTGGAGACTTTTTCATTTTCAAGAAAGTAAGCTCCTGTTGTGGGTTTGTCCAAACAACCTATGATATTCATCAGCGTGGATTTTCCGGAACCAGAAGGACCCATAATGGAAATCATTTCTCCCCGTTTTATGGTATAGGTAATGCCTTTCAGGGCATGCAGTTTGTTTTCACCCATTACATAGGTTTTTGTGATATTTTCAAGTCGAATAATCGTGTTGTTATCGCTCATTGTCCTATCCTGTCTTACCGGAGCATCCTCATCATTGAAGGGCCTCTTCTTCTCTGATCCTCTGCTTCGCCTTCATCAACGATGACTTCCTGGCCTTCTTTTAAACTATCATTCTTTATTTCAGTGTACACATTATCTGTTACTCCTGTACGTATAAAGAGTATCTTGAGTTTTCCCTCTTCATCCTCTATCCAAACACTGGCCCTGTCATTTCCCCTGTTCGGTGCCATGCCAAATCCCATCTTTTGACCAGGCATACCTGTGGGGGTTCCCTTAGCCTGAGGGTTTTCTCCTCCCTGCCCCTGCTTTTCCTTTCTCATCTCTGCAAAAACTCCCATCATTACTTCCTGAGAAGGACTAAACCTTAAGGCTGTATTGGGAACACGAAGGGAATTCATTGCTTCTCCCACAATGATAGACACCGTGGCGGTCATTCCGGGTCTTAATTTAAGCTCAGGATTCTCAACATCCACGATAGTGGGATACGTCACCACATTAGACTCAACAACAGCCGAATACCTCACCTGCCTTACTATGCCCTGGAATTCTTCATTTGGAAAAGCATCCACTGTAAACCTTACTTTCTGACCTTCCTTTACTTTTCCTATGTCTGCCTCATCCACTCCACATTCTACCTGCATCTTGGATAAATCATTGGCTATCTGAAAGAGCGTAGGCGCCTGATAACTTGCAGCCACGGTTTGACCGACATTGTAGTCACGGCTGATCACGACCCCATCAATCGGAGACCGGATAATTGTATGGGAAAGGTCGACTTTGGCCGATTCAAGCTGAGATTTGGACTGCCCAAGGCTGGCTTCAGCCTGCTGTAAATCAGCCTTGGCATTGAAATAGGTCGCTTCAACGGTTTCCTTCTCTTCAAGCGAGACCAGATCTTTCTCAAAAAGCTCCAGGGTCCTGTCCATTTGTCTTTTCGCGTTTTGAAGGCTGACTTCTGCCTTTTCCACACTGGCTTGGGCACTGAGGTAATTCGCCTCTCTTTGATTGACCGAGGTCTGAAAAAGATCCGGGTTAAGTTTGGCTATTATCTGATTCTTTTTCACAGTGGAATTGAAATCAACAAAAATTTCCGCTATTTCACCTGATACCTGGCTTCCTACCTCTACAATGATCACCGGATTGATCTCTCCTGTTGTATCGACCAAGGCTTCAATATTACCCCTGTCTACCTTCTCCTTTAAATACACGAGTCCGTTAGAACCGCCGTTTCTTAACACAGTAAAATATAAGATCACGAAGATAACAATGATTCCTATTACAGAACTAATAACTATTTTCTTTTTCATATGATCCTCCTATTTCTTTTCTTTTTTTGATTGGTCTTTAGTTCTTTGGGCTGCTTTTTTTCTCTCCTCTAAATGTTTTTCTATCATCTCCTCAAATTTTAATTTTTGCTCGTCATTGAGAATGCTTTTTATATCCGTTATAAGTTCTTTCCGTATCGTAAAGAACTGTTTGCCGACCTGATGCCTTACTTCATCAAGCTTTTCCTCTGTCCTTTTAAATATCTCCCGGATCTCCTGTTCCTGAGAACCGTCCAGGTCAAGTTCTTTAGACATTATCTCAAGCGTAGGAAAATGAGGCGGCGGTTTTCGGTCATGAGGGGGCTTTTCTAAATCTTTTTTAATAAAATATTTATCACAAAATATGCCGCTTGCGATCCCCGCAGCAAACACGATGATAAAGGAAATAATTATGATTGTTTTATATTTATTTTTCATGGGAAATATCTCCTCGCTCCATTTTCTCCATTCATGGAAGTAAAGATAAGATGAATGTTTTCGTTTTCAATCCGCCCTTCTTCTAATAAAGGAAGGCTTTCGACAAAAGGATTCTGGTTCTGCAAAAGGATTTCAGCACTGCTCAATTCTTTCTGTTCAGAAGGAACAAAAATCATGACCAGAGAGGCGAATATGATGAGAAGCAACAGAGAAACGGGGGCAGCCCGTAAGCCCCACTTTTTCCATGCCAACCATGATTCGTAACTTACTTCTCTTTTCAACTTGGGCTTTAAGCGTGTCCAAAAATAGGGTTTGGATTCAGGAAAAACCTGTTCTCCAAGTATCCCAAATATGTTTTCATATTCTTCCTTTTTCTGCCGGCATAAGGGGCATTCTTTTAAATGCTTTAAAAGCTCTTCCTCTTCCCCCGGCTTTAAAGCCCGGTCCACAGACCTTGATATAAGCTTTTCTGCCTTTTTGCATTTCATGATTCCCTCCTAAAGAGACTTAAGTAAGGAGCCATAACCTTTCTAAGCTTTTTCCTGGCTCTGAAAAGCCTGGAATCCACAGTTCCCGGAGAAATATTAAGAATCTCAGCGATCTCCGAATATGATTTTCCCTGGATATCTCTGAGTGTAAGAATAATTCTGTGCTTTTCCGGCAGTTTGCCGATATTCTCCTTAATGAGTCCCAATTTTCTCTGCTTCTCGTTTTCTCCATTAAAATTGACCCTGTCTTCAATTCCTGTGTGGTCATGAAGACTTACTTTCTCTATACCTGATTCTTTTCGGAAAAAATCCTTTATGGTATTGATAGCAATTCTGTACAGCCAGGTGCTGAATTTCGATTCAAGGTTAAACCTTGGGAGCGCTCTGTAGGCCTTTATAAAAATATCCTGAGCCAAGTCATCGGCTGTTTCTCTGTTGTTTGTCATACCGTACGCTAAATAAAACATTTTATTCCTATATCTTTCAACAAGAATTCCAAACGCATCCTTGTCTCCTTTTTGTGCGGACTGAACTATCTTTTCTTCTTCCATAAAACAATGCCACTTTTTCAACCTCTGTCTAACATTTAGACGAAAGGTCGGAAAAAATCTTCCAATTATTGTCTTTCTCTATCCAATACAAAGATGTAGTTTACCGTACTTTCGTATTTCAGTCCACTCGGTTTCACCGACCTTTATATCCCCTTCCCTTGTGTTTTTCCCTATTTTCCTGAACCTCACATAACAATAACCGGTCCGGCTTATTTGTGGACAAAGGTGCCGAATCCCAAGAGAACTTGACAACTCAGCCGGTATAAGCCAAAATTCTCAGTTATGGATACGCAGCAAAAGCACCCTGTGGATTCTTTTTTACATCCTGATAGCCTCCCTACCATTTGGTGTCCGGGATGCGGCATCGGCATTGTTGTCAATACGTTTATCCAGACCTTGAAGAGGATGAATATAAAAAAAGAAAAAATCGTTATCCTATCCTCAGGAATCAGCTGTACCGGAAAAATAAGCCACCATCTCAATACAAAAAGCATGGTTGTTGAGACCCCTTTCGAAGAGGCAACAAAATTCAAGAAAAGAAATCCTCAATCCAAAGTGACCGTTTTTTTCAGTGACAGCGACTTGATGGTTGCCGGCATTGACAGCCTGCTGGATGTCTGTGACGCCGGAGCAGACATCTGCGCCATCTATATAAACAGTTTTGTTTGCAGCACATTATTCTTTCACAAAAAATTCATGGATTTTAACTTCAGCAAGAAAGACAGAAAAATCGAGCCTAAAGCTGTGTTCAACCTCCCCCATCTTCTGAAAAAGCACGGAGCCTCTTATATCGCAAGATGGACTCCTCTTCACTGCCGAAGACTTTCTTATTCCATAAAAGAGGGTATTTTGAAGCCGGGTTTTTCTTTTATAGAAGTCATTTCTCCCTGTCTTATGTATTATGCAAGCTGCGGCTGTGAGGGCAATACCATTGACAGGATGGGCAATTATCTGAAAAATGCTAAAATTGAAAATGACCATCCTATGGAAAAACTCTATACTGAAGGAATAGAACACATCATTATAGGAAAATTTTTAGACAGAGCATAATGGCGGCAAAACAAAAATCCTCTACTCTGGAAAATATATTTCATCCCACAGATTATTTTCTTGTATCCGATATATTCCCTACAGTATGGTGTCCCGGTTGCGGTATTGGAACCGTTGTATACAGTTTTTTCGAAGCCTGTAAGGAAAAAGATATTGACAGAGACGACCTCTATATCATCAGTGGAGTGGGGTGTACGGGCAAGATAGCTGAATTTTTGTGTCTTCCTTCCTGTTCAGTTACAGACGGACATATCATTGAAAAGGCTGTGCATATAAATGAGCACCATCCAGAAAAAAAAATAGTGCTTTTTCTCAACAATGCCGACTTCCTCATATCCGGAGGAAAAGAGTTTAAAAAAGCAAGAAAAAAGAAGCTGAACATACTGATCATCTATATCAACAATCTTATTTATGCCCTGAGCAGGGACCAGGCTTTTCCCCTGACTCCCTATATGCGCACATCGACCCAGGGTGAATTCGAGATCCCTTTCAATATTCCGTATATGGCCTGTTCTATCGGAGCCTCATTTGTAGCGAGATGGACTCCTATCAGAGCCGGATGGATGAAGCAGTCCTTTGTTGAGTCTTTTTCCGTAAAAGGGCTATCAGTCATTGAGGTCCTTTCTCCGTGTCTGATATACGATGCAAATTCAGGAAGAATTCTAGATCCGGTTGAAAGAATGGCCTTTTATAATGACAACTCTGAAATCCAGTTCTGGGTGCCCATTAAAAACCTTGATATCCGAAGACAAAAAAAAATCATTATAGGCAAATTCTTAGATAAGAACAGGATTAATGACGATTAAAGGACAAAAAGTCGAGGTTTTCGTCCTCAAAGAAAGGTGCAAAGGCTGCGGTATATGTGTGGCTGTTTGCCAAACAGAAGTCCTGGCGCTTTCTGAAGAAAAAAACTCCCTCGGTTACAGACATCCTGTTGTTATAAATGCGGACCGCTGCCTGAACTGCGGCTTGTGTGAGATGTTCTGCCCTGATTTCGCCATATGGGCGACCATAGAGAAAGAAGGGGTTCTCGGATGACGCACAAAATAATCAATAAAGAAAAATTAAGCTCTGATACTTACAAAATAGAAATCAAAGCAGCCCATGTCGCGGAAAGATTCAGGGCAGGACAGTTTGTTATAATCCGTATTCATGAAAAAAGTGAAAGGATCCCTCTGACAGTCTCCAGCATAGATCCTAAAAAAGGAACCATAACTTTGATTTTCCAGGTAGTAGGAAAGACCACTTTGGAGCTCAGCACTTTGAATGTGGGAGATTCGATTTTAAACTGTGTGGGACCTCTGGGTAATCCTACTGAGATTAAAAATTTCGGACGAGTGATCTGTATCGGAGGGGGTACCGGTATAGCCTGTATCTACCCGATTGTTAAGGCATTGGGTGAAGCCGGGAATGAAGTCATCTCAATTCTCGGGGCCAGAACAGATAGAATGCTGATACTCGAAAATGAAATAAGGGAGATAAGCTCTGAAACTCATATTTCTACGGATGACGGTTCCAAAGGACACCACGGATTTGTCACGGATGTGCTAAAAATTATTCTAAAAGAAAATCAAACAGCCAAACCCATAAACCGTATTCTCGTGATAGGACCTCCCCAGATGATGAAGGCGGCTGCAGAGGCTACCCGTCCCTTTCAAATAAAAACAATAGCCAGCTTGAACACGATCATGGTTGACGGTACCGGCATGTGCGGATGCTGTCGAACCTATGTCAACGGAGAGATGAAGCTGGCCTGTATTGACGGGCCAGAATTCGATGCCCACAAAGTCGATTTTGATTCGGTCATAAGCCGTCTGTCAATGTTTCAAGAAAAAGAAGTGTTGGCTTATGAAGATTTTAAGAAAAGGATAGGTTCCAAATGATCAAACTCGGCGGAACACGTGTCCCTATGCCAGAACAGGAACCCAGAGAAAGGATTAAAAACTTTAAATCAGTCCCGCTCGGATACAATGAAGAAGAAGTCATTAAAGAGGCCCAAAGATGCATTCAGTGTAAAGGCCTTCCCTGTGAAACCGAGTGTCCCATCAATATGAAAATACTGGAAATGATAAGGGAAATAGCTAATGGTAATTTTAAAAAAGCTTTTTTTCTTATAAAGGAAGACAACCCTATCCCTGCCATTACAGGCCGTGTTTGCCCTCAAGAGAATCAATGTGAAGGTGTCTGCCCTCTCTCAAAGCGCGGTCAGGGAATCAATATAGGCAAACTTGAGGCCTTTGTTGCTGACTGGGCCCGTAAAAATGGAATAAAAGAAGAATTCCACATTCAGGAAAGAGAGGAGAAAACAGCAGTGATAGGCTCCGGGCCAGCAGGAATAAGCTGCGCTGTGGATTTAAGGAAATTCGGTTTTCAGGTCACCCTATTTGAAGCCCTGCATAAAGCGGGAGGAGTGCTGCAGTATGGAATTCCCGCCTTCCGTCTGCCTACAGAAGTGGTTGATTATGAAATCCAATACCTCAATGATATTGGAGTGGACATCAAACTCAACTTTTTCGTAGGACAAAACATTAAATTCGATGAATTACGAAGAGAATTCGATGCCATATTTATAGCCACAGGCGCAGGAGCTCCCATGTTCATGAACATCCCCGGAGAAAACTTAAAAGGAGTGTATTCTGCAAATGAATTCCTTATAAGAGTTAACCTCATGAAAGCCTATAAATTTTTAGAATTTGATACGCCTATCATCTGCAGCGGAACCATAGGAATTATCGGAGCCGGAAATGTGGCTATGGACGCAGCCAGATGTGCACTCAGGTTAGGCGTTGAAAAAGTTTATGTGCTGTACAGACGCACAAAAAAAGAATCTCCTGCCAGGGCGGAAGAAATCCAGCATGCCCTTGAAGAAGGCATTGTTCTTAAGGAACTCGTCGCCCCAAAAAGGCTCATAGGCGATGAAGACGGGTGGCTTAAAGAGACCGAGCTCTATAAAATGGAACTGGGAGAACCTGATAAAAGCGGACGTCCCCGCCCCATCAAAATAGAGGGAAGTGAATTTAAAATAAAAATCAACACAATTGTGGAAGCGCTTGGCTCCATGCCCAACAGGCTTTTCCTCTCAAGAACCCCGGAGCTTGAAGTAAACAAATGGGGTCAGATCAATGTCGACCACAATCTAAGGACAAACATCGAAGGCGTCTACGCCGGGGGAGATGCTATAAGGGGAAACGCAACCGTGATTCTGGCTCTTGGAGACGGGAGAAAAGCTGCCAAATCAATACGCAACTATATTAGAAATAAATCCCGCAGAAATCTCGACTCGTGAAAAGCCAGGATCAGCCATCTTAATCTATAAGTGGGATTATTATTTCTTATGTGCCGTCTATATTAATAGCAACTCCTGGATTGCATAAAAATGGACAAACAAAAGGGCCACCGCCAGAGGCTCAAAACGAAATTTTTAAGGGGAGGCATTGACAGTTTTCTTGACTATGAAGTCATAGAGCTCCTCTTAACCCTAGGGACTCCCCGGCGGGACTGCAAAGCACAGGCTAAGGAAGCCATAAGGAAATTCAAAACCCTTGGTTCCGTATTAGAAGCAGACCCCAGTGAACTGCGGGAAATAAAAGGAATCGGTCCCAACAATGTGTTCGGAATAAAACTGGTAAGAGATGTTTCACAGCGCTTTTTAAAGTCACGTATGATGAACAAACCCATATGCAACTCTTCGAAAGAGGTGTTCGATTATCTTTACCTCACTCTCAGAGAGTGCCGCCGGGAAAAATTCAAGGTCCTTTTCATGAATGCCAAGAACCAAATCATAGATGAAAAGATTTTTTCAGAAGGAACCGTGGACTCCAGTGCTGTGTATCCTAGGGAAATAATCTTAGCCTCTCTCCAGTACCGTGCCTCATCCATGATCTTTGTGCACAACCATCCGTCAGGAGATCCCTCTCCGTCTGAAAGTGATAAAGAAATAACAAAAGATCTGGTTTTTACAGCACAAATCATGCAGATCAAAGTCCTGGATCATATCATTATTGGCAATAACTGTTACTTCAGCTTTGCTGATGAGGGATTGATCGAAGAATATGAGCTCCTCTTCCAGAGCACTAAAAATAATTTTTAAATTTTTTATGAATGGTTCAGTTTATTATGGTTTACAGGTAATTTGAATTATGGTAAAAGGAAGAAGAATTTTATAATCCAATGCGAAAGGAAAAAAAATAAATGTGTGAATTAAGGGAGGTCTATATCATTGGAGCCACCCGCACGGCTATCGGTAGTTTTTTAGGAAGTTTAAAAGGTTTTAAGGCCACAGAAATCGGAGGCCTTGTTATCCGGGAAGCCTTAAAAAGAGCCCAAATAACAGGTTCAGATGTCGATGAAGTCATCATGGGAAACGTCGTTTCTGCCGGACTGGGACAGGCACCTGCCAAACAGGCATCAATGAACGGAGGCATTCCACCGACTGTCAATTCCTTTGCTGTAAATAAAGTGTGCGGCTCCGGATTAAAGGCTGTGTGGCTTGCAGCAAATTCCATCTGGCTGGAACAAAATGAGATCGTGGTTGCCGGAGGTATGGAAAGCATGAGCCAGAGCCCCCATTTATTATGGAAGGTCAGAGAAGGACAAAAAATGGGAGATCTCAAGCTCAAAGATTCCATGATCTGTGACGGGCTGTGGTGCGCGTTTGATGACCATCATATGGGAATCACAGGAGAAATCATTGCTGAAAAGTTTGGCGCAACACGGGAAGAACAAGACGAGTATGCTGTAAACAGCCATAAAAAAGCAGTGCATGCTATTGAAAAAGGATATTTCAAAGATGAGATCGTTCCTGTTGAAGTTCCTCAGAGAAGAGGAGATCCTATCGTATTTGAAATCGACGAAGGGCCTCGAAAAGACGCTCAACTGGAAAAGCTGTCCAAACTGCGGCCTGTGTTTAAAAAGGACGGAACCGTGACCGCGGGAAACGCCTCCAGTCTTAATGACGGGGCTTCAGCTTTGGTGATTGCCTCGGAAGATGCTGTGAAAGAAAAAAACCTAACGCCCTTTGCCAAAATTGCAGGAATGACTTCAAATGCTCTTGAACCAAGTATGGTCATGTACGCACCTAAAGGAGCTATAGAAAATCTATTGGACAACCTTGGTTGGAAAATGGAGGACGTGGACCTTTTTGAAATAAACGAAGCCTTCTCCTCTCAACTGGTAGTCCTCATCAAAGAAATAGGTCTTGACAGAGAAAAAGTAAACGTTCACGGAGGAGCGGTGGCGCTGGGGCACCCCATAGGAGCCACGGGTGCTCGGATCCTCACGACTTTGATCTATGCTCTCAAACACAGAGGGCTTAAAAAAGGAATAGCTTCCCTCTGTCTAGGCGGGGGAGATGCGGTGGCCATGGCCGTCGAAATGATATAAAAAGGAGAAATTTATGAACATAAAAAAAATTGGTGTTGTTGGCGCCGGTACAATGGGCACGGGAATCGCCCAGACCGCAGCTGCATCGGGATTTGACGTAACCCTTAATGATATTAAAGAGGACCTTCTGCAAACTTCCCTTAAAAGAATAGACAAAAGCCTGTCTAAATTCCAGGAAAAGGGGAAGCTCAAAGAAGACAAAGAGAAAATAAAAGCAAGGATAAAGACCACTGCATCAATCCAGGATCTCAAGGATTCTGATTTTGTTATAGAAGCCGTATTTGAAAACTTTGACGTAAAAAAAGAAGTGCTGCTTAAACTGGACGAAATGCTTCCTCCGGAAATAACAGTGACATCAAACACTTCTTCCATTTCCATAACAAAACTGGGTGCGCTGACAAAACGGTCCGATAAGTTCATGGGAATGCATTTCATGAATCCCGTTCCTTTAATGGTCCTTGTAGAACTGATAAAAGGCATGGATACGAATCAGGAAACCTATGACCTTGTCAAGTCTCTATCGGAGCAAATGGGGAAAGTCCCGGTGGAATCGAACGATTATCCCGGATTCATTGCCAACAGGATTCTTATACCCATGATTAATGAGGCGGTTTTTTCCCTTATGGAAGGGGTGGGAACAAAAGAAGCTATTGACCAGGTCATGAAATTGGGGATGAACCATCCCATGGGACCTTTAGCTCTCGCTGACCTTATCGGATTAGATGTGTGCCTCTATATCATAGAAGTTCTTTACGATGGATTTAAAGACCCGAAATACAGACCCTGCCCTCTGTTGAAAAAAATGGTCGATGCCGGCTATCTCGGAAGAAAGACAGGGAAAGGATTTTACGACTACACCAAATAGAAAAGGACCTCTGTAGTCCCCAGCTGTTCTGTGAAGGGCTTTATTTTTGGACAGCAGATTTTATATAATCTAAAATAGAGTGAGGAGAAAGAAATGAACCAACAGCCAAAATCAAACAATAACACCGCAAGAGAAAAGGCTATAGATGCCGCTCTTTCCCAGATAGAAAAGCAGTTCGGAAAAGGGGCTGTTATGAGAATGGGACAGAAGGAAGCTGCGGTTAAAGTCCCATCCATCCCAACAGGATCCATTGCTTTTGACCTGGCTCTAGGGATCGGAGGATTTCCAAGAGGACGGGTGGTTGAGGTTTTCGGCCCTGAAGCCACAGGAAAGACCACATTGGGAATCCACGTCATTGCCGAAGCACAGAAACAAGGAGGACATGCGGCTTTCATTGATGCCGAACATGCCATGGACCCAAATTATGCCGCGAGCATAGGTGTTAATATTGATGACCTGTTGATATCTCAACCAGACTACGGGGAACAAGCCCTTGAGATCGCAGAAGTCCTGGTCAGAAGCGGCGCCGTGGATGTCATAGTGGTCGATTCCGTAGCCGCACTGGTACCAAAAGCAGAGCTGGAAGGTGAAATGGGTGATGCGCATGTCGGACTCCAGGCCAGGCTCATGTCACAGGCCCTTCGTAAACTCACCGCCATTGTCAGCCGGTCTAAAACATGTTTCATATTTATCAATCAGATCAGAGAAAAAATCGGCTTCTTTTTAGGAAACCCCGAGACCACCAGCGGAGGAAGAGCCCTCAAATTCTACTCGTCTCTCCGTATCGATATAAGGAGGATAGCTTCACTAAAAGAAGGGGATGACTTTGTCGGAAACAGGGTCAAAGTCAAAATCGTAAAAAACAAACTGGCCCCTCCCTTTAAAAAGGCCCTGTTCGACATAATATACGGCGAAGGAATCTCCCGAGAATCAGATCTGATCGACTGCGGCGTGGAATCCGGCATTATTGACAGATCCGGTACCTGGTATTCCTATAAAGACGAAAGATTGGGCCAGGGAAAAGATAATGTGAAAAAACTGCTTAAAGAAAAAAAAGACCTCGCAGACGAAATCGACAGGGCTATCAGAAAAAAAGTAGGTCTTATAAAATCGGAAAAACCTCAAACTGAGAAGAGTCAACCAGAGCCAAAAAAATCCTAAAAAAAAGCCCCGAATATCAGGAAAAGAACCATAGCCCCTCCTCCGGCAATCAGGGCATAGGGGAGCTGGGTCCGCACATGGTCTATATGATCCGTTGCAGAGGCCATGGAAGAAATGATCGTGGTATCGGATATGGGTGAACAGTGATCCCCGAAAACTCCTCCTCCTAAAACAGCGGCTGTGACTAAAGCAGGATTAAGTCCTATCAAAAAGACCATAGGGATCCCAATGGGCATCATTATGGCAAAAGTTCCCCAGGAAGTTCCCGTAGAAAAAGCGATCAGGGAAGATACGGCAAAAATAAGGGCCGGTATGATCTCTGAAGGAAGCGTGGATTTGACGGTCTGGGCTAAATAAGCCCCGGTACCCAGAACATCGCAAATGTCCCCGATGGCAAAAGCAAGCATCATCAGAACAGCCAGGGGTATCATCCCTCCGACTCCCTTCATAAACGTATCTGTCAGCTCTTTGGTACTCATGATTCCCTGCGCTCTGTAGGCCACAGCCGCCACCACAAGTCCCGATATCACAGACCAAAGCACAGCCACAGAGCCAGAACCTTTCATAATATGTCCCTTCCCTGAAATGAAAAGGACCACAGGCATCATGGATATCATAACTCCCACCGGGATGAGCATATTCACCGGCCTCTGCGGGACGCCCGGTTTTTCCTTCATCATCACGACTTCCTTTGAGATCAAAGGCTCGGCTCCATCGCGCAACAGCTTGCCCTGGTCCCTCACTCTCTTTTCTGCTTTTTTCATTGGGCCGATATCTGTTGCTGTGAGAATGACAAACAAAACAATCATCAACGCCAGGATAGCGTAAAAATTCAAAGGTATGGAAGAGACAAATACTTTTACCGGATTCTCTATCCCCTGGCGGGCTAGAAGGCCCAAGACCAAGGCGCCCCAGGCATTGAAAGGGATAAGAACACATTTTGGAGCGGAGGTCGAATCAAGGATATAGCTCAGCTTCTCTCTGGATATCTTCAGCTTATCGAAAAGGGGACGTGTCACAGCCCCTGAGATCAGAATACATATACTTGATTCTATGAAAATAAAAATCCCTAAAAACCAGGCTAACAAACCTGCGGATTTCCTTTTTCTGACCAGCCCTTTTCCCACGATCCAGTTGACAAATCCCTTCATCCCTCCTGAATACTGGGTAAATGTGATGACAGCGCCGATCATACAGCTGAACAGTATGACCCTTGTATTATCAGCGCTCGAAAAAACATGAATCAGCGAATTGACCGTACTCACAAGCCCTTTAAACGGATTCCAGCTGCTGGCAGCGGTCCAGCCTATCCAAATGCCCAGAGTCAGTGAAAGATAAACCTGCTTGGTTTTTATGGCCAGAAATATGGCGATCAAAGGGGGAAGAACGGATACCCATCCGAATGATTCAATCATTTTCTATGAAACAAGAAAGCAATAAAACAGAAATCAAACCAATAGGTCCTCAGCCCAGCCAATGGTTTCAATATCAATATTATTAAGGTCGCTGTTCCCCAGTTTATAGACCTTATCCGCAGCTTCGACACAGATAGGAGGAGGAGAGAGGGGCCAGGGTTCACCCCTGAGTTCTTCTCTTTTTGCCCTAATGATCTTCAAACAGACCGCATCCACTGCCACCGGATCGGTCCCTGCAATCAAGCCGTTATAAGCCCACCTGTAGCGCGGGTCCACCTGAGGGCCTTTATCGCAAACCGGATGCAGAGCATCCACCAGAATTAGCTTTGTTTTCCCTTTGACCTGGGGAAGATTCCAGATTTCCCCCAATTTAGTGCTGTTCTGGTGATGATAATTCCGCGGAGCCCCGGAATAAAGAATGTAATTTTTTATAACAGTACCAATCCCTGTCAGCCAGTGGGCTTTAAGGCCGGGGAGTGAAATCAGGGCGGTAATGGGTTCAAGGTCCACGGATCGTCCCTGGGCATTTCTGATGTTTTCTGCAGGGATACCTGCTGAAATCAGCGAGGCCTTTACCGCATCGATCAACTCGTCATGTGTGGGATTCATAAGGGGAGTGGGCACCAGGCCTATGATATCCTGAGGACTGACCAGCTCATGCCAGGCCTCGTCCCTATTGCTTTTGCCGGTTACATGGGTCAATGTCTGCTCAAGCATGTTTTCCAACACGTTTTTATCCACATTCAAGGCCGTGTCCATAGCGTTCTTATCCCGGACAATGACCACAGAGCTCCGGCTGCTTTTGCCCGCAACTCCCTTGAGCCATTCCGGTCCCAAAATAGTGAAACCAAGCGTGGCTCCTACGGAACCCCGGATGAAATCCCTTCTGGTAACCGTGACTTTTTTATTTTTCATTTAATCCTCCCGTGATTCTAAAGTGTGTTTAACAGAGCCTGCTGTATGATCTCCCGAGCTGATTTCTTATCAGGACATTCAAATACAAGGGCCAGGCCCCGGCCGGACAGTCTAAATCCTGTCCAGCCGTCCTCAATGTGAAAAAAATCCTGGCTTTCCCGGTCTTTATCCGGCACCAATTTACTATTCTGGTCAGGAAGATAGGCTTTAAAAAAACTATCCAGAGCTGTTACCGCTTTCCCGTAATCAGGATACTTGATAACCAGAAGTCTTGCCGACTGTTTTTCCCTGCTCTCCTGTTCCTTTTCATAGGTAACAATCACAGCTTCGGTGAAGAGATCCAGGTTTAAAATGTTTTCGTGACTGAGGTAAAACAATGAATTGAGAACCAAATAAGAACGGAAATAGGCTGTCCTGTCTTTCCTTAGAGTCCATGGGAAATCCGTTGGATGTTTAACGGCAAGCAACATTTCCGGCGGGGGTGGATGACTGCGGCCGGCGGTGATGATTTTCCCCAGGCGAAGGATGGCTTCTCTGACGCCCGGTACATCCTTAAACGCCATAATCCGGACATACAGGTTATCCGACCATACCCGCAGCAGTCCTTTCCCATAGAATGCTCTATCTTGAGGGATAACGGCTTCCCGATGCTTTTCTTCCTCCGGTTGATCCAGGCGCACGGGTTCACCGCCCCAATCCAGGGATAACAACCCAAAAGCATCCTGGGAGTCCTTCATGTTGTACAGCTCCACAACAATATCATTGCCGCTTTTATTCTTGTACTCATAAACCGACAGGTGATCAAAATGATAGCTGAGATAAAGCTCTCCCGCTCCATTCATATAATCAAATATATTCGTCTTATCTATAAGCCTGGGCGCACCCTCCAGCTTCCATCCGTCAATGGTATTCGGAAGATTTATCTTTTCAGGCTTCATGACACGAGTCTCTCCTTGGAACAAGGGAAAAAACAATACCACAAAAAGCACAAAAAAAAAGAAAAAATTCTTTCTTGTTATCATGCTTCTCTTGTTTGTTCTCGACAACTACTTTTATCGGATAAAAAACAGAATGTCAACTGTTTGAAAGAATGGTTTTAGCAATTTTACATTCAATATTGTATAGTGATATCTTCATTAACCTATATTATTCATAAAAAAATGGCGATGAGCATTTTTTTGTTTTGATCTCAAGGATATGCATGCTTAAAAAAAAATGACAACTGAAATATTTTTGTTTGTTTTTACTTTCATTTTAATCGCTATTTTTTTACCATTAAGGCAAGCCGATCTCACTGCATCTGCTTCGTTACAGTGCACTCGCGGTGAAGGACCACAGCTTCGCACTCTGTGCCTCGCATCTGCAGCAACCTCGACTTGTGAATAATATAGGTTAAGTATTTTAAAAGGAGATCGCGAATGGCTGGATTCGAA
>CAZUXT010000018.1:0-40251 GCA_964624145.1 uncultured Eubacteriales bacterium
AGGTGATTCTTTGCCGCAGACACACAGTTCAGAGAGAAACAGACGGTGGAATTTACGACGCTTGGCGTAACAGTAGAGACAGAAGCCGCGGGTTTTGCAGGAAAACATGACAAGCTTTTCCGCCCCGCTATCAGGCTGCTGAAGCTCAGGTTCAAGCCGGCCTTAAGGAAGCTGGGTGAGCCATTGATAAGCGGGGGCAATGAGGATTTTCTGGCTTTTATTTGAAATTAACTGATAACCGCCATGGTCTTCTATGAGCTGGACAGCAGGAATCTGTAAATTATCTTGAAACTTCTTTAAAGCAGGTGAAGGCTGGGAGTCACTTATTTTTGCTTCTATAAGCAAAACTGGTTTTCCCTGTTCGGCAATAAGAAAGTCAACCTCCTGCTTTTCTTTATTTCGTATAAAATGCAAAGAAAAGGTACCAAAACCCAGATCATTCCATTGTGTTATGGCCCGGTAAAGCTCAACCGCCACCATATTTTCGAACCGGCTGGATATATCTTTGATTCTTGGTATATCCCAAAGATAAACCTTGCGTTCTTTCTGAATGGCCCTGGATATCTTTTTTGTCCAGGGATAGATGCTGAAAACAAGAAAAAATAATTCGAAAACAGAAAGCCAGTTGCTGATGGAATTATAACTGACTCTGAGGTCAGAAGCGAGAGATGGAATAGAAAGCGGACTTCCCACTTTTGAAGGCAAAAGATAAAAGAGTGTCTCCAACTCTTTTATTGACTTGACTGCGGTCAAATCCCTAATATCCTCCCGGATGAGTTGGTTGGAATAAGTGTTTGACCAGCGTCGATAGGAGGTTTCCTTATTAAGGAGAAAGGGTTCCGGGAAACCGCTCATTTCAGATAAGCGGATCCATAGATCTTTTAGCCCTTTAGGATTAGCCTCATGGATGTCCTGAGGACTGCGTAAAAATTCATTAATACCGATGTTTCTTCCTCCGAGTTCCGCAATGGTAAAAGGCCAGAGATGGAATAAGTAGTAGCGTCCGGCCAGAGAATCGCCACCCCGCTGATAAATCTCAAGTCTTCCGCTTCCGGATACAAGAAACTGATATTGACCGTGGAACTGGTCATAGATCCCTTTTAGATAATTTTTCCAATCTTTAAACTTATGGATTTCATCGAAAACAATGAGAGGTTTTGACGCATCCTTGCGGATGACTGATTCAAAAAAATTTGGATTTTTAAAAAGCCTTGTCCGGTGTTCGGGAATATCCCAATTAAAATAAAGACTGTTGGTGAATGAATCCGCAATGATCTGAGCTAGAGTGGTCTTGCCCGCCTGCCGGGGTCCGGCCATTAAAATCAAACTCTTCTCTTGAGAGAGTGCAGTCCAGACCTTTTGGTATAGTGTTCTTTTCTTCACTGCTGACTATTATTCACATTGCTGAAAAATAGTCAAGACAATATTTCAATAGATTTAAAAATGGTCAAAAAAAATGAATGCCTGCACTAGTGTCGGATCCGGCCCATTTCCTATTCCCAGTCCCTTCATTTATTAACATTTTGACTCCGGGCTTTCATTCGAATAATATAGGGGCAATGAAAAAAATCCACTAGCTTAAGAGCAGGAACAATGAAAGATAAGGAGACTTACACGCTTATTACAGGAGGCAGCGGCGGTCTGGGGAAGGCATTGGCCGAGGAATGTGCCGGGCGGGGGATGAACTTGATACTGGCGGCTCTGCCGGATAAGGATCTTGCCCTCACTTCTGAATACATAAAGAACAAATACAGAGTAAAGGTTTGGACTTATGGAGTAGATCTGGTTCAAAGAGATGCCCCGGAGAAGATCCATGCTTTCTGCGAACACAATGGATTGACCGTGGACATGTTGATAAACAACGCTGGAGCCAGCGGCCATACTGTGTTTGAAAAATCTTCAATAGACTACAATGAGCTGAGAATAGGGCTCAATGTAAGGGCCCTTGTTTTGCTCACACGGCTCTTTATCCCTTCTATGAAAAAATTGGATTCTGCCTACGTACTCAATGTGGGCAGTATAGCCTCTTTCTTTTCCATTCCTTTTAAAAGTGTGTATTCTGCTTCTAAGGCCTTTGTGCTGTCTTTCTCCAAGGCTCTCAGGGGAGAGCTGAAACATACCTCTATAAAAATCAGTATCTTATGCCCGAACGCATTTAATACTGATATTCATTCGGATTTAAGCATTAAGACCCACGGAAACAAGGGTAAGATCGTTCTTCTTACCCCAGAAAAGATTGCGAAAATAGGCATAAAAAAACTACTGAAGGGTAAGAGGACAATCATTCCGGGATATGCGAATAAATTTCTCCTGTGGGCAGGAAAAATTATCCCGGAAACCATAAAGCAAAGAATACTTTATCATGAATTTAAAAAAGAATTAGCTGTGGGAGGAGAGCCTGAAGAATGAAAGCTCTGGTTACAGGAAGCAGCGGGTTTATCGGAAGCCACCTCACACAAGCACTGCTCAAAAAAGGATGTCAGGTTTTTTGCCTTGTAAGAAAAGAAAGCGATCTGAAATGGACCAAAGACCTGAATGTGACGTTTGTCAAGGGAGATTATTTAAATAAAGATTCTCTCAAGAAGTGCGTCCAAAGCATGGATTATGTGTTTCATCTTGCTGCTGTTTTGAATGCCAGAGACTGGGATGCTTATTACAACGCAAATGTGCGGGCCACTCAAAACCTTATCGAGGCCTGTGTCGAGGCAGATCCGGGAATCAGGAAATTTGTGTTCGTCTCCAGTATTGCGGCTTCCGGGCCTCTCTATGACAAAACCTTCAGGGATGAAAACTGTGCCTGTATTCCCTCCTCTTTGTATGGAAAAAGCAAACTTTATGCGGAAAGAGTGGTCAAGGGATATGATACCAAAATTCCCGTGACCATAGCCAGACCCCCCATTGTTATCGGCACGCGGCAGCAGGAGCTTTTTATTATCATGAAGCTCTTAGAAAAAAGAATATTTCCTGTGATCGGAAAAAGAGACCAGCAGATCAGTGTCTGTTTTATTGATGACCTGGTCCGCGCTCTGATCCTTATGGCCGAAAGAGAACAAGCCTGTTCTCATACCTATTATGTAGCGGATCCGAAACCTCATTCCTGGCGGGAAATGCTGAAAATAACGGCGCAGAAAATGGGAGTGTATCCTTATGTGATTAAAATACCCTATCCGGTGCTTCTCTCTATCGCTCAGTTTTCAGAGATCCTGGCTAAAATAACGGGAAAGGATCCCTTGATAACCACCCGGTATATCTTCAGCACCAGAAATCACTACCATCTTTACACCAGTCAAAAAATCCGGGACGAGCTGGGATTCAAACACCAAACAGAATTCAGCCATGGGATGGAAGATATCGTCGACTGGTATAAAAGACAAGATCTATTCTGAAGAGGCAGAAAGGAGAAATATTCTTCATTTCAATCCGCTGTAATAGATGCCGTTGAACAGAAATTTGAACGTGCCGTGGGGTTGGCCGCGGAAAGTGACTTCCGGACCAAGCATAAGGAGCCGGCCTTTACCCACTTTGGCATCAAGGACCGCAATGCCTCCCTTAAGATACTGCTGTCCCAGAGCCCATCCGCTTACCAGAGGTTCCTCTGCATCAAACCAGGAAACAGGCTCGAATCCTTTGAACGTCGCTTCGGGAAGAAGGCGGAACACAGGGCTTCTGTTGAAAAACACATTGACTTTTTCAGGCGCCCCGTAGGCAAGGGGATTTGAGTTGTTCACTTTGACCTCAAGGATAGAGCCGGGAATAAAATATTTTTCCATAGGAAGGGATTCTGTTTTTCCATCCTCTGTTTTTTCGGCTATGGCGTTTTCTACGGGAAGTCCCAGATAATAGGCAAGGTCATTGGCGCTTCCTATGGTAATGATATGACCGCCTTTTTTGAGAAAATCCTCGAGCTCGGGAACTGTCTTTTCTTTGGTCACACGTCCCAGCCTGTCCCTGTATTCTGCGGGGATCGTCTCCGGGTCAATAGGGCCGCTTCTTCTGAAGAACATCTCTTCACGGGAATCTAAACCGGGTATGGAACGGCTGACAAAGATCAACACATCGAATTTCTCATTCAAACTGCCTTTATCCAGTTCCTGAGCAAAGACCAGTCTGAAGTCAAACTCAAACTGCTCTAAGATCCATCGGATCCATCCTGAATCCATGGAGCCTCCGTACTGATCCCACAGGCCTATTCTTACGGGGCTGACTTTAAAAGCCTTTTCAGCCAGCTTCATGTTGGTGCCCGTAAAATCAAGGCCTGTATCTGCACTGATTTTTTTCAGAGCGGCCGGAGTGGATCTTTTTGCCCGGATGTACATGGTGCCTGCCGGATAAGTCTTTTTGCTGCATTCAAAGGATTCTTTTACCCAGAAGACCTCTTCTCCGGATTTCAGCAAACGGTTTAGGGCTGTAAAAGAGTCGTTTTTTTTGTGGCTCAGAAGAAATCCTTTTGAGCCGGGATTGGATATTTTCCCCGGAGAAGGCTTGATCACATCTGTTATTTCTTCAAAAGGACCGTCAAAACCATCCATTATTCTGTCGAACTGGACTCCCATTTGAAAAGCCAGTGTGTAGCCGGCGCTGTCATAGGGAGGCAGGGGAGGGCCACCGGGATATTGAAAGTCATCCGGATAGTACTGCGATTCGAACATGTCTATCACATGAGGCCTGAAAGCCTGTGCTGTTTTTATGACCAGAGAACCTTCCGGGTATTTTTTTTCGTTCACTTCAAAGGGGGCTGACGCTGTATACACAGTGATTCCGTTTTTGATAAGGGTGTTGACGAATTTTACAGCCGTAAGAAAATCATGCTGGTCGGAGGAAATGATGAATCCGCGCGGGTCTCTGAATTCCGGTTTACGAAGCACCTCTTCATAGTATTTCACGGGGTATCCCCTGGAGCGGCCGGAACCGGTCCTTTCAGGCTTGTCTTTATTTATGGCTTCTGTCACTGCTTTTGTTTTCTCGGGAGTCATGGTCCAGTGGTCTGTACTGCCCCGTTCTATGGAATTTTTTCCCATGCGGAATATATTGAACAGAAAATCTTCCTTTAGTTTGGAAGCCAGGTCCAGTATAGCCCTGTCCGCGCTTATGGAGTATTCTATGGACTGGCGCATATGCCATTTTTGGGGGGCGATGGGGTAAGGGTTGTCTCCGTCCGGGAGTTGCCGTTCCAGGAGGAATGGGATTTCCATAGGAGTCGGATTTCCGATCATCTCGGTAAGGATCCCGATCATATTGTGGAAGTAAGGAGTGCATCTCAGGCATCCGTTCCACCAGGTCTGGTACCAGGCGCCTTCTCTCATGGTCGAGCCGGGTTTCCCTTCTTTAGCAAAACGGCTGTGCATGGCATTGCCAACAGTGGTTATCCCGAGAACCAGCAGGGGGTCCAGATTGTAGCTGTGGGGGTCTTTAAAAGGAGGGGCAAAGAGGACGCATCCTGCGGGACCGCTCTGGTGGTGATTGTAGACGATCTGAGGGAACCACTCTCTGTATTGGATGTTGCAGACGGCTTCCGTTTCTTTCTGTGTCACCATATAAAAATCCCTGTTGTTGTCATGCCCGATGTATTTCTGGTAGAGCCGGGGAAGATTTCTTGTGGTCCTTTTTTCAGGCTCCTCATGCCGCATATACCAGTTTCCGACAAAATCCATGCCATCCGGATTGGTGATCAAAGCAAGAAGGATCACATTATCCAGGATCCTCAAGGTTTCAGTGTCATTCATGCTGACCATTTGAAAGACCAGTTCGATTTCCTGTTGGGCGCCCACTACTTCTGTAGAGTGAAGCCCTCCGTCTATCCAGACTACGGCCTTTCCTTTACGGGCCAGTTCTTTGGCTTCCTCCTCGGTGAGGTTTTTGGCAAGCGCCAATCTGCGGGATATATCCTTATAGGATTCGAGGTTTTTATGGTTTTCCGGTGACGTGATAATGGCCATCACCATGTCTCTTCCTTCTTCGGTTTTTCCAATGGTTTGAAGGATCATCCGGTCTGATTCCTGAGCCAGCTTTTCCCAGTATTCTTTAAGCTGGGCATAGGTAGCCAGCCAGTAGTCGTCCCCTATTTTATGTCCGAACTGTTCTTCTGGGGTTGTGATATGAGTCTGACTGAAAAGGGGGATCAGACTGAAAGAAAAAACGAGTAAAAAAACGGATATCTTAGAAAGGGATGATTGTTTGGTCATACTTTCCTCCATTTGAATTTTCCTTTATATTGAAATATAAGGTTTCACCTTTGTCCAGATGTTTTTTATCGCCTCTGTCATAGGGGATTCAGTGTATTCCACTACGGAAAGTCCCTGCATTTGAGCATCAGTGATGGAGCGGTCATAAGGGATTTTTCCTATGTATTCCGCATTATAATCCCTGATCAATGCCTTTATCTTCTCTGTCATTTCCAGGTTGATGTCATATTTATTCACCACCACGCCGGAAGGGATTCCGAAATGGGCGGTAACCTCTAGAATGCGGCCGAGGTCATGGACACCGGATACAGTGGGTTCTGTAACGATGAGGGCATAGTCTGATCCGGTTAAGGAAGCGATCACAGGACAGCCTGTTCCCGGGGAACCGTCTATGACGGCCTCGGATAACATGCTTTCCTGAGCGAGTTGGGTCAGTTTGTTCCTGACTAATGTGACCAGTCTTCCTGAATTTTCTTCAGCGATCCCAAGCCTGGCATGACTCATAGGGCCGTGTCTTGTCTCTGAAAGGAACCATTCTCCGTTTACAGCATCTTCGATCTTCACAGCGCTGTCTTCACAGACAAGATGACACACACCGCACCCTTCACAGGCTAATTGATCAATGAAAAAAGAGGTTTTGCCGTCGGAGATCTTTTCTTTTACAGCGAAAAACCGGCATTCTTGTTTGCATTTCCCGCAGGCCGTGCATTTATCCTGGTCGATCTCAGCAAGAACGCTTCCGCTGAATGTCCCTCTTTCCTTGATCTCAGGTTTTAAAATAAGATGGAGATCCGAAGCATCCACATCGCAGTCAGCCATGAGAGTGCGGCCGGCCAGGGCTGTGAATGAGGCCACAAGAGAGGTCTTTCCGGTCCCTCCTTTCCCGCTTATGACCACCAGTTCTTTGGGTTTTCTGCCGGCAGGAGTCCGATCCTGTTTTTCTTTGTCGATTTTTTGTTTGATGTCCGCAATGTCTTTGTCTTTCTTTTTTTTCACCACTCTTTTTTGCCGGCTTTTTTTAATTATTTTCCCGGCCATTTCTTCAAAAGGTTTTTTGTATTGAGCGAGCTTTTCCACCACCAGATCTCCTCTGGAATAGGTTTCCGCTATGCTCCGGTCATCAGGTATCTCTCCCACAATATCTATTTTTTCCTCTTTCAGATATTTTTGTAGGGCATCGTTCCTGTACTCAGCCCGGTTCACCACCACGACCGGCTCTTTGCCTATCTCTCTTGACATATCCACAGCCAGCTTTAAGTCATGGATGCCGAAAGGAGTGGGGTCTGTCACCAGAACACACAGGTCTGCGTCTTTAATGGTCTCTACGACCGGGCAGGTGGTCCCGGGCGGAGAATCCAAGATATTGATTCCCTCCCCTGTATGTTCTTTGACTTTTTTGACCAACCTGGGGGACATGCCTCCTTCCGCGGTTTCGAGAAGCGCGTAGTGAAAGGAGATGGAGCTGCTTTTTCCATGCTTGAGAACACCTATTTTCCTGTTTTCTTCAATAACAGCATCCACAGGACAAACCACTTGACAGGCACCGCACACATGGCAGAGCTCTTTGAAAAACAGCACTTTATTCTCTATCACGGTGATGGCGTTGTAGTGACAGGCTTCTGCGCATTTGCCGCAGAAAATGCACTTATCCTCATCCACACCCACCGGAGATAAAAGCATCACATCCTCCTGCTTGTGGATGCGGGGCTTTAGGAAAAGATGACCGTTGGGTTCCTCCACGTCACAGTCAAGGTAATGGACCGGCTCTCCTTCCTCAGCAAGGACAGCGGCTATGTTGGTGGCAATAAAGGTTTTTCCGGTTCCTCCTTTTCCGCTTGAAATAGCTATTTGTAAGGACATTTGATTTTCCCTTCGTGTTACTTTATTTGATTCAGTGAAATTTTCCCTAAATCTGTCTATTATAAGAGATATTCATGCAAAACGAAAGAACATTGTTCCCTTTTTAAAAAAAAATGACAACTGAAATGTTTTTGTTTTTTTTGCTTTCATTTTAATCGCCATTTTTTTACTATTAAGGCAAGCCGATATGAAATTCATATATCCGAAGGCTAAATCTTCAATGTCGCCACGTCCACACCTGAATTTCATAAGGTTTACACAACCTCGGCTTGTTCATCATCCAGGTTAATACTTAAGACTTAATTATGAAAAAAAGGACAAAAAATCATATTCATAAGAGGTGAGCATGAGAGCTTGGGTTTTGGAAAAGCAGTCAAACATAGAGGACAGGCCTTTAAAGATGGCCGAGGTGCCTATTCCTGTGCCGGGTGAGAAGGAAGTCAGAGTTAAAATTCAGGCCTGCGGTATATGCCGGACAGACATCCATATTGCGGAGGGGGATTTGGCTTTAAAAAAATCTTCTTTGATCCTGGGCCATGAGATAGTGGGTAAAGTGGATGAATTAGGAACTGGAGTAAAAAAATTAAAAAAGGGAGATCCGGTGGGCATATCCTGGCTTTTCAGCACCTGCGGGAAGTGCGGGTACTGTGATAAGGGGAAAGAAAACTACTGCCCTGATTTTCAGGCCACGGGCTGGGATGCAGACGGAGGGTTTGCTGAATACATAACCATCAAGGAGGATTTTGCGCTTTCCCTGAAAGGGATCCATATGGAACCGGAGGATAGCGCGCCGCTTTTATGTCCGGGTATTGCCGGATACTGTGCCTTTAAACTTACAGACTTGAAAAAAGGCCAGAGATTAGGGCTTTTTGGCTTTGGCCCTACAGCTTATTATGTTTTAAAGGCGGCCTGTTACTTGGGGATTGAAGTCTTTGTCAGCACAAGGTCTTCAGCCAGCAAAAAAGAAGCCAGAGAAAACGGAGCTGCGTGGGTGGGGAATGTGATGGAAGAAAAGATTCCCCAAAGTCTTGATTCGGCCATTGTGTTTCCACCGGCTGGAGTCCTGGTTGAGCCGGCCCTTAGTTATGTGGAAATAGGGGGGACTTTGGTGCTGGCGCCGGTGAGCATGTCGGTTATTGAAATCAGGAACTATTCTGAAAACCTGTGGGGAAGGGATGTAAGGACTTTATACAACGTCAACAAAGCCGAAGCCCAGGAATTTTTAGATATAGCGGGTAAGATTGACCTGAGAATGCCGAGAAAAGTTTTTTCTTTTGAAGAGCTTCAGGATGCCATGATACAGGTGAAAAAGGGAGAAATCCGGGAACCCAACGCGATTATAAAAATTTCTTCGGGATAGAAAATCTAAAATGTCAGTTATTCTGAGAACACATGACCAGAAAGCAGAGGTTGAAGACCCTCAACAGAAGACCCTTGTGGAGCTCGCCCGAAGCAAGGGGATTTTCATCACATCGAGCTGTGGCGAACAGGGGAAATGCGGTCAGTGTTTGGTCAATTTGATAGAGGGGAAGTTTATCATAAATGAAAAGGAGATTTCCGTATCCAAGCATGAGCCCCGTAGAGCTCTGGCTTGCCGGACCAAAGTGAAAAGCAGGGATGCTGTGGTCGAGATCCCAGGGAGTTCCCTGATTGAATTTTCCGGGAAGATCGTCGCTGATTTTACAATCAAACACAAAGACTTTGACCCTCCGATGAAAAAGCTCTGTCTCCAGGTTCCCCGGGCTGTTCTCGAGAGCCAGGAACCCGACCGCCAGAGATTGGAAAAAGAGATTGTAAAACATATCTCTTTCAGCCGCATCCATATCCCTCTGCCGGTTTTAAGGAAGCTCCCGTTTGCCTTGGACAAAGGCGATCAAACCATTACCGTTACACTGGATCGCATGAACGGGCAGTGGTTCCTGGTCAATATAGAGCCTGGTGATACCGCGCATATTCTTTATGGGGTAGCCGTGGATATCGGTACCACCACAGTGGTGGGCGGACTGGTAGATATGACCAAAGGGGAGTTCGTTGATAAAATTTCTTTATACAACCAGCAAATTATCGTTGCGGAAGACGTGATCTCACGGATCTCGTTTATCAACTCCTCTAAAGAAGTGGCTTTACTGAGATCGTTGGTGGTGGATAAGACAATAAATCCCATAATCAAACATCTCTGCCGCACGCACCAAATCCGAAGAGAGGATATCAGTCGAGCCGCTCTTTCCGGCAACACCATCATGATGCATCTGCTGCTCGGGCTTTCTCCGAAAAGCATCGGGGAAGTCCCGTTTCAGCCGGTTGAAAGGACACCCGGCCCGTTCCCGGCAAGAGACCTGGGTCTGGACATTTCCCCTGATGGGATTGTGGATGTGATGCCGTCTGCCTCCGGCTATATCGGAGGTGATATCACGTCAGATATCTATGTGTCCGGGCTGTATGAAGAGAAAGAGCTTTCTGTATTGATAGATATCGGGACCAATGGTGAGATCGTGATGAGCGACAATGATAAAATGGTGGCCTGTTCTACAGCCGCCGGACCTGCCTTTGAAGGTTACGGACTTTATCACGGATGCAGAGCCTTTAACGGAGCAGTGGAGAAAATCTCTTTTGATAATAAGATGAACATTCGGATGAAGGTCATAGGCGGCGGCAAAGCCTCAGGCATATGCGGAACCGGTGTCATTGATTTTTTGGCTGAGGGATTGAGAACAGGTTTGATCAATCAAATGGGCCGGTTTGATGAGGAAATGCTGGACAAAACCGGGTTGAAATGGAAAATCAGAGAGGACGGAAAAACCATAAAAGCCTGCATCATAGCCAAAAAAAAGGACTCGGCTCTCAATGAACCCATTGTTATCACTGAGTCTGATATCTCCAAAATACTCCAGGCTAAAGCCGCTGTGTATGCGGCCCTGAACGTACTGCTGGAGGTTAGAGGAAAGACATGGCGTGATATAAAAAAGCTTTTCTTAGCGGGCGGATTCGGCAAGCATATCCATTTTAAAAATGCGGTTTCTATCGGATTGGTTCCCCCTGTGCCTGAGGATCGGGTTGAAATGATAGGGAACGGTTCATTGGGGGGAGCTTTCCTGGCGCTCATAGAGGCAGAAGCGGTCAGCAAGATGAAGGAGATCTTATCAAGGGTTGAGGTCATTGAATTGAACAAGCAGAAAAGCTTCCAGCAGTATTATATCGATGCCCTTTTTTTACCCCATAGAAACAAAAGCGGCTGATGACCCCTTATACTAACGTAAGCTGCGATTTTAAAGTGCATGTTCATTTAAATCGAAAAAAAAGTTAAAATCAAAAGGAAAAGAGGTGTCCCATGAAAAAAACAATTTATATGGTATTATTCCTGATGGTGTTCGTCATCATCCTGATGGCCTGTGAAAAATCAAACAAGGGATCGATCACAGGCCAGATCAAAGGCATTGATTCTCCTTCTTTCCTCATAGACCAACAAACCGTTTCTTTGGACGGGCAGGGCAATTTTCAGTTTGTTCTCCAGATAGAAAAACCTCGTTATGTGGAAATAGATTACGGTAAAGTTATCGCTGTTTATATAAAGCCCGGAGATGCCCTTCATGTCACTATCGATGGCAGCATGGAGATAAACGAAGGAATCCGGTTCAGCGGAGACAACACGGCTATCAACCAGCTTCTGCTTCAAGAAGCGGTCCAGAGCCAGCGGCTCAATGAGGAGTTCAACAATAAATTTATGGAGCTTATCCGTATGGATGAACAGGGATATAAAGCCAAAATAGATTCTTTTTGGCAGCCTTTTTATGATGGGTTCCACAGTCTGCTGAATGATAAAAAGATCAAAGATCCCTCTTTCATCAAATCCCATGAGGCGCTCCTTCTTTATACCAAGGCCGATATACTGATGAATTATCCGGAATGGAAGCGGCTGTTCACGGATGAGCCTGATTTCTCTCCTTCTTCCGGTTACTATAATTTTATAAGCCAACTGGACCTAAACGACCCTGAGCTTATCGATTTAGATGAGTACAGGAATTTCCTTGGGACATATCTGTCTGTGATGACAGAAAAAGAACTGAGGGAGTCTTCCTCGTTATACAGAAATAAGAACTACAAGCTATTCCGGGCTAAAATGAAGATAGCACTGGAGACCTTCACAGATCCACTGGTCAGGAACGGAATGCTGTATTCCTTTATGAATGACTTTTTTGATTCGTATTATCAGAAAGGGACCGATGACCTGATCGAAACATACAGACAAAACTGCACAAATCCGGAGCACATCGCTGAAATGGAGGAATTCCTCAAACGTGACCAAGCTATCCGGGAACAATGCGAAGTCCGGGTCTACAAGACAGTGGATGATGTGACCCTGGATGCGTATATATACAGGCCTTCAGATTTGGGAGAAGGGGAAAAACGGCCGGCCGTGGCTTTTTTCCACGGCGGCGGATGGGAATGCGGTAAACCTGAATGGGGGCATACCCAGTGCCGTCATTTTTCATCTCTGGGATTGGTGGGTATCTCTTTTGAGTACCGTCTGTTGACACAACACGATTCAACTCCTCTTGACTGCGTTAAAGATGTAAAATCCGCTCTCCGGTGGATGAGAGTGCATGCGGATGAACTCCATATTGATTCTGAGAGAATCACGGTTTCCGGTTTTTCAGCCGGAGGTCATTTGTGTCTCTGCACAGCCATGATCGATGGTTTTGACGAGCCTTACGAAGACCTTTCCATAAGCTCTGCCCCCCAGGCCATGCTGCTCTGGGTGACTCCTCCTAAAATCCAGGAAGACAGATGGTTTGTACAAATCCTGAGAGGTCAAGCTGAAGTCAGAGATATTGATCCTTCTTCCCACATCCGGCCCGGCCTTCCTCCTTGTGTGTTTTTCCAGGGGACAAATGACGATACCGTATCTCCTGAGGCGGTCAAGGATTTTGTGAAAAAGATGAAGGATACAGGAAACCGCTGTGATCTGCACCTCTTTGAGGGACAGACTCATCTCGGATGGGATAAAAGCGGGAATGAGACAGATGTCCTTGCGAAAATGGATGCGTTTCTTAAATCTATCGGCTTTTTGAGTTATTAAAAAAAGAGAAAGAAATAAAATGACTTGATCGGAAGTATTAAAGAAACATGAAAATAAGCATCGGGTACGGCAGAGAGACAAAGGATTTTTTTATTCCGGACAGAAATTATATGGGGGCTTTAAGGCCCAAACATAAAAAAGGGGTGAAAGATCCGGAAAAGGAAGTGAAGCGGGCTCTCGATCATCCTGTAGGAAGCCCAAAGCTCAGAGAGCTTGTTTCTTCAAAAGACAAGGTCGTTGTATTAGTGAGCGACATCTCCCGCCCCTCTCCGTCCCGTCTTATACTGCCTCCGGTTTTAAAAGAGTTAGAAGAGGCGGGTGTATCCCTAAAAAAGATCACCATTGTCTTTGGATTGGGGATACACAGGAACCAGACCGAAGAGGAAAAAAGAGCTCTGGTCGGGGATTATATTTACTCGCATTTCAGGTGTATTGAACATGATATTGAAAACTGCCAACATTCCGGCATCTCTAGCCAGGGAACTCCGATTGAAGTGTTTAGTGAAGTAAGGGATGCCTCCTTTGTTATTGCGACCGGGAATATCGAATATCACTATTACGCGGGTTTCAGCGGAGGAGCCAAAGCCCTGGCCCCTGGTGTGTGCAGCCGCAGGACCATAGAGCAGAACCACAGGAAATTTATGGCCCCCGGAGCCAGACCCGGAAAGATCAGAGGGAATCCTGTGAGAGAAGAACTGGAAGAGATGGCTCGAAAAGTAGGGATCGGTTTCATTGTGAATGCGGTTTTGAATCCTGAAAAACAAGTGATCAAAGTCGTGACCGGAGATGTCACCGCGGCCCACAGGCAGGGAGCTTCTTTTTTGGACCGGTTATCAAGGGTTCGGATAGAGGACAAGTCAGATATTGTGATCGTAGCTCCGGGGGGGTATCCCAGAGACATTGACCTGTACCAGACGCATAAAGCCATGGAGCACGCGCTTCCTGCGGTTAAACACGGAGGCATTCTTATCACAGTGGGCCAGTGCGGTGACGGGCTCGGAGTGGGACCTTTTGCCCGAGTTTTTGATGAGGGGAAAAGACCTGAAGAATTGGTTGAGGAGCTCAAAAAACAGTTTGTGCAGGGAAGACATGTGGCGTCACGGATAGCTCATATCCATCTCAATAATGAAATTTTTCTGGTCTCTGATTTGCCTCAGAGTACAAAAGAGAAGTTATTTTTTGAGAATTTTAATTCTGTGGAAAAGGCTTTTTCTCTGGCCTTTGATAAAAAAGGAAAAGAGGCAACCGTTTGGGTCATGCCCTACGGCATATCCACCCTTCCTTTTATCGGAGAACCTGATACATAAGAGGGAATCCATGTCCAAAAAAATTTTACAGAATTCTTTTTTTCCTGCGGATGTTTATTGACATTACATGATTTTTCCATATATCATTTTTATAGGAATAACTAATAAAATGATTTTTTAAGGAGAAAGAGAATGGCAAGAAAAACAAGCTTAATTGTGATGGCTGTATTTCTTATTGCTATAGGTATGTCCGCCGGCACAGTGGATGTCTCAGGGACCTGGGAAATGACAAGGCAGAGCCCGCGGGGAGAAAGAGTCTCCGAGATGACCATCGTCCAGGAAGGCAATGAGATTACTGTTACAATGGAAGGATTCCGCGGTGAAGAGATGGTCGGCAAGGGTACTGTTGAGGAAGACACCATTTCCTGGGAAATGACCATGGAAACTCCACGGGGCGAGATGACCATGACCTACAAGGGGACCATTGAGGGCGACAGTATGTCCGGTACAGTGGAAATGGGCGATGGCGGAGGCTACGGCCCTTCGGAATGGACCGCCAAAAAAAAATAAAAAAAATAGGGGACGGGCCCGGGAATCTTATTTATTATCAATAAGTTAACCCTATTTTTCCACAATTTGCTACCCTGAAAAACCGCATTTTTTGGGGCTAATTCTATGCGAGTAAAAATGTCATTTTGTTAGAAAAAAGTTGGGTTAAAGCTTGACAATATGGCAATATGGAAATATACTAATAATATGGCTAAAGATGAAGAATATTTTCAAAACCAGGCAAAAATACACAAAGCCCTGGCTAATGAATCCAGGCTGATCATTGTGGATCGTTTGCATAAGAGGGAGCATTCCGTCGGGGAACTGACTGAGATCATCGGGCTGGACCAGTCAACAGTAAGCAAACATCTTTCCATACTTTTATCATCAGGTATTGTGGCCAATAGAAAAGAAAAGAACATGGTCTACTACAGGCTTCTCACCCCCTGTGTGATTGATATGTTTCAGTGTGCCTCCAAAGTGATCAAATAAAATTTTTTAAAAAAAAGAATGTTATATTGGCAATATTGCCATAAAAAAAAGAACCTAAAATGAACAAACGAAAAGAATGGAAAACTTTTTTGATCATAGCTGCTTTTTTTTTGGCCTTCTATTTCCTGCCCATAGGGAAATCCGGTTTTCAAAAATCGGTAATAGAAGCGCTTTCTCTTGCTAAAATGTATGCACGGGAGCATGTGGTTTTCTGTTTGATTCCCGCCTTTTTTATTGCCGGAGCCATATCTGTTTTCATCAGCAAGGGCGCGGTCATGAAGTATCTGGGAGCCGGAGCTAAGAAGATAGTTGCTTACCCTATCGCTTCTGTTTCAGGGAGTGTTCTGGCCGTCTGCAGTTGCACGGTTCTCCCCCTTTTTGCCGGCATTCATAAAAGGGGTGCCGGGATAGGGCCTGCCACAGCTTTTCTCTATTCCGGACCGGCCATTAATGTGCTGGCCGTCATACTCACATCCAGAATATTGGGTCTTGAAATGGGAATCGCCAGAGCTTTGGGAGCTGTGGTCTTCAGTGTGGTCATCGGACTTACCATGCAGATCATCTTCAAATCACCATCAACAGATGAATCTTTTGATGAGAACCTGATTGAAGCTGAAGAGGCCAACAGGCCTTTATGGCAGGCAATGGTTTATTTTGGGCTGATGGTGATGATTCTTATTTTTTCTAATTGGGGAAGACCGGAGCAAACTCAAGGAATATGGCATCTCATCTATTCAGGAAAGTGGGTCATCACATCGATTTCCGCTGTTATTTTCGGATTGGCGCTTGTGATTTGGTATCACTATGATGCGAGGAAAATATTCATAGTCATGGGAGCTACCGCTGTTCTCGCTTTGGTGTTCCACAATCCCATGATTCCTTTTGTTGCTGCATTGATTGGGATCGCCTGGGCCTCAATGACTGACGGGGAAGAAGGCAAAGAATGGGTGAGTTCTACCTGGGATTTTGCCAAACAAATATTTCCTCTTCTCTTTGCCGGCATCTTGATTGCAGGTTTTCTTCTGGGAAGTCCGGAAGGAGAGGGAATCATTCCGTCAGGATGGATCTCTTCCTTAGTGGGAGGGAATTCATTTTTAGCCAATTTTTTTGCTTCCGTAACCGGGGCTTTCATGTATTTTGCAACGCTCACTGAAGTGCCGATACTCGAGGGACTCATGTCTCACGGAATGGGAAAAGGACCTGCTCTGGCTCTTCTTCTGGCGGGCCCTGCGGTCTCACTTCCCAATATGCTGGTGATAAGAAGCGTGTTAGGCACCAAGAAAACCGTCGTGTTTGTGCTTCTGGTTGTGGTCATGGCCACCATAAGCGGAATGATCTTCGGTAATTTGTTCTGAAAATCAATGAGCATAAAAGGAGGATTATTGTGAAAATAGAGATTTTAGGAAAGGGCTGTCCAAAATGCAGCAGGCTGGTTCAAAATACCCGGGAAGCCGTCAAAGCACTGGGGATAGATGCGGAGATCGTCAAAGTGACCGATATAAACCGGATTGTTGATTATGGAGTAATTAACACTCCTGGATTTGCAGTTAACGGGATAGTAAAGTCTTCGGGAAAAGTATTGAGTACCAAAGAAATCATAAGCATAATTGATTAAGGTGATTAAGGGGACGGGCCCGGGAATCTTAAATATTATCAATAAGTTAACCCCATTTTTCCACAATTTGCTACCCTGAAAAACCGCATTTTTTGGGGGGGAAAATATGATGAATCTATGTGCGCGGATGACGATTGTCAACTGCTCGTTCCAGAATCCAGTCACCGATTATTTTTAAAGCCTTAGGTGAGATAGTCTCTTCGATATTTCCGTATTCGGATGTATCTCCCTTCTCAGCCGTCTGTAACAGATGATTCAAGCTAGGCAGCTCTTTGACGGTGAAATTTTCATTGCTCCCGGACTTAAGTGCTTGCCTTGCAGCCGGCAGATTCTCTCCGGGCGGGACCTGTACGTCTTTTTCGCCGTAAACAGCAAGTACCGGACAGATGACCTTCTGCAATTCTTTTCCCGGATCATAGTCCTGATAGAAACGAAACCAGGGGGAGTGCAGCCTCTGAAAACGATCCCGAATGATGACATTCAGGTTGTCTTGAGATATTCCTGTTATCTTCCTTTCTTCTTCGCTCAATCCTTGGAAGAATTCCGTTATGATCGAAGTGAATGCGTTTTGGACAGTCGCACTATCGGTTTCCCGGCCGATTACTGTGAAAAGATCATCCTGTAGAATCCGGTTTCTCTTTATAAGGCTATCACTTGCCCCTTGTGCTTTCAGGGTTCTTACCTGCTCTGAATACTCCATCTCCTTTATGGGAAGGGCGGGGCTGGCAATCATGACAATGAAAGCGATATCAGGTGATTGGAAAGCGGCCATTGATGCGATCATACCTCCTTCGCTGTGGCCGACAAGACCGATTGATTTGCCTTGGACCTCCTTGCGACCTTTAAGATAATCAATACCGGCCAAAGCATCGGCAGTATAGTCTTCGGCTGTAGCCTCTTCGAATCTTCCTGTCGAACCGCCTATTCCACGGTCATCCACACGCAAAACAGCTATGCCTCTTCGGGTAAGATAGTCGGCCATCACCAAGAAGGGCTTATGACCGAAAACCGTCTCGTTGCGGTCCTGTGCTCCAGAACCTGAAAGGAGGAGCACAGCGGGAAATTTCCCCTCCGAAGAAGGGTATGTGAGGGTTCCCGCTAGCGTTATTCCTGCTTCAGTATTTTTGTAAGAAACCTCTTCTGACCTGTACGGGAACGGCTCTTTGGGTTCCTGAGGGCGGTTGAGCATGAGCTTCGTTTGGGACTTTTTTAATACCAGAGGCAGTGTCATTCCACCCTGTATCAATTGCCCGTTGATTGTTACTCCGTCCTCTGAAAGCTTTCCTTTAAAAACGGCATCGATTGGGATTATTTCAAGGAGCAACTCTCTGTTGTCGAAGCTGATTTTATCGACCGGCACACCGGCCGCATCCTGCTCCGGTACGTCCATGGTGGCAGTGAGGATTTTGTCCGGGCTGCGGGAAATGGTGAAGATAATACGCAGCTCGATCCCTGAATGTTTCAAGGTTCCCTGCCAGATACCTTCAATCTGTTCCTTTGGAAGGGGATAGGTTTGAGCAGGCATGAAGAGAAGCATTCCTGCTGTGAAAAGCAATACAAGGAAAATCAGTAAAGAAGCATGTTTTCTTTTGTAACTATTCATTTCGGACTCCTTTTTTTTATTTCCCCGTCGGTAAATACTTCCTCCGGAGAATGGGCCTTTTTTAAATAATTCATTACGTCAGCTTGAAGAGGAAAAGAACATGATAAGAATCGTTAACAAAATAATGGATATTCCGCTCGCCAGGAGGATCGTGTAAATCAGATTTTTACGCCTGGCGATCCTGTAGGCTTTCATTTTATCGTCCTGGGAAACCGGAGCCGGACTTTCTTTTGTTCTCTCCAAGACTGTCATTTGTTTAGCGACCTTTGCAAGTTCAGGATCGGTTTCTAAATATTCATCAATGAGTGCCCGCGTATCAGCGCTCACTTCATCAGCGGAATACAGCGGCAGCAGATCGAGAATGACATTGCGTGTTATTTTCATATTTAAAATACCTCCTTATCTATGCATTTAGCGATCAACTTCTTGCGAACACGATGCACCTTTACTTTTACAGCTGTTAGAGATAATTTAAGAGAGCGTGCGATTTCATCATAAGGGAGTTCATGCTGGACACGCATCACAAAGGCAGCGCGGTCGATCTCTGGAACGGTCTGGAGCATTTTTTTTACTCTTTTCAGTGTAGATTGCGATTCAGTCATTTTATCCGGTCCGGGCGTTGGATCGGGATAGACATCATTCAGGATGACCTGATTTTTTCTTTTCCTCAGGCGTTCCAGGTAAAGATTTCTGGAGATGGTAAAGAGAAACGCTTTGAGTGTTTCAGTGCGAATTTTATTGTTGTACACCCATGCGCGGATAAAAGTCTCGGAGGTGATATCTTCTGCTTCTATATTATCGCCTGCCATCCAAAGAGAAAAGCGGTAGACTTCACTGGCGTAGGATTCGTATAAATCTTGGAAGTTGATCATATGTGTTCCTATTTATAATATGCATGAACCAACAAAATGTTACAAATAATCAAATGAGTCAAATAAGAAATAAGGGGACGGGCCCGGGCAATTTTTTTATTATCAATAAGTTAACCCTATTTTTCCACAGCCTATTACCCTGGAAGAACCGCATTTTTGGGGCCTATTTTGTCGTTTTTGGTGGTTTAGGGATTACAAAAGAAAAAAAATCAAATACCCAGCTTTCGAGCTATGACCAGGCGCTGGATTTCACTGGTTCCCTCCCCAATCTCCAGGAGCCTCTGATCCCTGTAGAATTTGGCAACAGGATATTCCTCCATCAGTCCGTAGCCTCCATAGATTTGAACAGCTTCGTGGGTAACTCTTTTCATCACCTCGCTCGTGTAGAGTTTTGACATGGCGGCTTCTTTTCCAAAGGGTTTTCCGTTATCCTTAAGCCAGCAGGCCTTGTAGAGAAGATTTCGGGCTGCTTCGATCTCCGTTGCCATATCCGCCAGTTTGAATGCATTAATCTGAAACTTGCTGATGGGCCGTCCAAATTGTTTTCTTTCTTTTGAATAATTCAAAGCAGCCTCGAACGCGCCCTGAGCTCCTCCCAATCCCATAGCAGCAATGGCCAGCCTTCCGTTGTCCAGGCTTTCCAGCATCTGGTGGAAGCCTTCCCCTCTTTTTCCTAGCATATCCTCATCAGTCACTTCCACATCATCCAGGTAAATTTCAGAGGTGTTGCTGGAACGCCAGGTCATCTTTTTATGCATTGGTTTGGTCGTATAGCCGGGTTTGTCCTGACTGACCAAAAAACACGTATATTCTTTTTTTCCGTCTTCTCTTTCTCCTGTTACTGTCTGGATGATCGAACCCAGCGTGATATCAGTGGAGGCATTCGTGATGAATATTTTCGACCCATTGAGGATCCATTTTTCGTCTTTTTTGACCGCTGTTGTCTGGGTTCCTCCCGCATCAGAACCGGCATTGGGTTCAGTCAAACCGAAGCCATAGAGTTTGCCGGAGATAAGTTGAGGGAGAAGCTCTTTCCTCTGTTTTTCGTTACCGTAATAATAAACAGGAGCGGATCCTAAGGAATTACCGGCAGCGACTGTGGCAGCCTGGCATGCATCCACCCTGGCCAGTTCTTCGACCACAAGGATATAGGAAAGATAGTCCATGCCCATCCCCCCGTATTCTTCTGGAATCAAGATGCCAAAAAAGCCCAAATCGAACATTTTCTGAGTGATTTCGTAACTGAATTCTTCTTTCTCATCCAATTCCTCTCTTTTTGGCAGGATCTCTTTCTCGGCAAATTTCCGCACTGTTTGCCTTAATATTTCCTGTTCGTCAGCTAAATTGAAATCCATAATTGTCCTCCCCTATTTTTTTTAAGTAAACCGCATAAAAAGCATTTTTCAATTATCATCTCAGCCTTTCCTTTTGACGGGAGAGGCCGACTGTGACAGCGTGTCTTTAGCCCAAGCCGCAGAACCTATGATGCCGGCTTTGTTTCCAAGCTGAGCCTTCAGGATTTGACAGCATTTAAAAGAGGCATTGAAAGACCTCTTTGCAGCCTCTTTGACCGCCGGATTGAGCAGAAGGGAGCCGGATTTCATGACTCCTCCGCCGAGGATGATCTTATCCGGGTTCAGCACGTTTATAAGGATCCCCAATCCAATGCCCAGAAAATATCCTGCCTGATCAAAGGCCTTTTTTGCGTTTTTATCTCCTTCTATCGCCAGCTGTGCCACATCCTTGGCGGTAAGCTTTTTTGTTTCTTGACTCAGCTGGATGTAATTTTTTACGATTTTAGGCCCGGACACCTCTGTTTCGAGGCATCCCCTGTTACCGCAGTTGCAGAGCTCTCCGGAGTGGTTGACGATGATATGACCGACTTCAGCGGCAAATCCGCATTCTCCCTGCCAGAGCGTTTTGTTCAAGACAATTCCTCCGCCTATTCCCGTGCCCACAGTCAGAAGCACTATACTGTCAGATCCCAAGCCGGCTCCGGCTTTGAATTCCCCGTAAGCGGCCATATTAGCGTCGTTGTTTATTTTAAAGGGGACAGTGATGAATTTGTTCAAAGTGCTGTTTATATCCAGGTTGTCGATTTCCTGATAATTCGGGGATTGGAGTATTCTGTCTTTTTTTATGCTGTGGATTCCGGGTATGCCAAATCCTGCCGCAGCGATCGGCTCCTTTTTTGCTTTGCTTATGAGCTTCTGCCACACTTTTTCCATTAGCTTGAAAAGCTCTTTGGCGTTTCCTGGAGTGTCTATTCTTGAGTCATAAACGATTTGGCAGTCTTCATTGATAAGTCCGTATTTGAGCTGGGTGCCGCCCAGGTCAAATCCAGCGTACACACTCATTTCACCTCCATTTATTTTTTCACAGCCACGGCAGCATAATTGGATGGGGCATAGAGGAGATTGTTGATTTTATCGAAGTTTTCGTTCAAAAGGCTTGTTATCTCGTCTTTTTCAGGAAGAGATTTGAGCTTTTCGTTATCCAGAGGAGCGGAGTATTTTATGTGGATATCATCAAAGCCCGCGCTTTTAAGCAGAAAACTCAGAGCCTGAGGATGGACCGGCTGCTTGTGGGATAAATCCAGAAAATATATCTGCACAAGAGAAAACACGGACAACGGATTGACTGTTTCAATGATGATAGAGCCGGACGAAGAGAGCTTATGATAAGCGATCTCAATCATCCTCTTAAGATAGGAAGGAGGCAGATGCTCGATGACCTGAGAAGAAAATATTCCCCCTAAAGAACTGTCCTCATATTCAGCCAAGGCCTGTAAGATATCGGCTTTCTCGCAGTTCAATCCTTTTTCCTTGCATATTTCGATCATCTGATCGTTCGTGTCAATGCCCCTTGCTTTGATTCCTTCCCGCTGAAGAAGATCGAGAAATTCTCCCCGCCCGCAGCCCAGATCAAGCACTGTGTCTGCGGCTTTGAAATAGGGAATATAATCTTTCTGCTGTTCTTTTACCTGCTCGTCCAAACCCCTGAATCTGTTTTCAAAACCTGCGTATTGCGCGTCTTCCAGGCTCTGATGGATATCTCTGACCTGCGAGGGAGTGGGCATATCTTTTTTTTCCAGTATGGCGATGAGCTGATTCAGTTTTTCCTTTAACAGGATGAATCGTTTCATCAGCGCATTGGCATCTTTGTAGTCAGCAGAGAGCTTGTCGATCTTCCATTCCATGCTCTTGAAGATCATATGAACGTGATTGTTGCTGAGGGCATCCCATTCCCTGTCCTTTATGTCTATCAGCTCTCCGGTTGCCTGCACCAGGTCCGCTGACGAAGACAAAACATCTTTTGTCTGTTTTATGAATTCATGCAGAATACGGTGGGATTCTTTAAGAACAGAAAATGACAAGAGGTCTGACTTTTTTTTAAGATTTTTTTCGAGGTCTGAAAGCAGAGAGTCGAGTTTAGATGTGTTTATCTTTTCAGAAAAGCCGGATATTTCTTGCTGGAGTTTTTGAAATTTTTTTTTAAGTTCGGATTCTTTTTCCCGGCTCTTCCTGGAGAGCTCTTCAATCGTCCTTTTCATCAATCCTTGGAAGAGGGCTTGTTCTTATCTTTAAGAGACTCTTTGTCTTTTTCTTCTGATGTGATTGATTTTTTGAAGTTTTTTATTCCTTGGCCCAGCGATTTTCCCAGCTCCGGGAGCTTGCGGGCTCCGAAGATGATGACAATGATCAACACGATGAGGATCAGCTCTCCTGGGCCTAATGGTCCTAATAAAAACATCTGAACCTCCAAATGAATAGAGTATTACTCGCTTTTTATCTCTTTCAAAATTACTTGAGTATGGGATAAAAGTCAAGCTATACCACCAAGCCATACCATAAAGAGAACGAAACTAATGAAAGAAATGTTAAATGTATTCTTTACTCTTTTTTGTTTACTGATTATCATTGAGTGAAGGCGCGGATTCTTTCATGAAAAAAATTAAAATAGATGAACTGGTAGATAATGCTGTCGAAATCCTTTCTGAATTCGTGCCAGCCAACACGGGTCTTTATTTTCCCCTTATATCTTCAGCCCTCATCTGGCTCATCAACAGACATGAGGACTGGAAAAAAAGTATTTATTCCTGGCAGGTTTGGCCTGATCCTGATTATTTAAAAAACAAACCGGATGAATTCGTTCTGGATTTTTTCATCCAGAAAGATTCCCTTAAGGAGTATTTCAGAGCCCAGATCGAGGCCAGAGATATGGATTTTTTAAGAAACGCTTTCAGCTATCTTTATCCCATATTCGGTCTCAAAGACCCTTTTCTTTCCGCGCTCTTTGATAAAGAGATCAAGTCAAAGGATTTCAAAAAAATCATTATCGAATTTGAAGAAAAGCTGGATCAAGCCAAACAAACCGTAATTCCTCTTAAACGAAACAAGACTTTCGCTCAAAGCATGGGAAAAGTGATCAAGGAAATCGGAGCTCTCTGCGCGGGAATTCTGTCTCAGGAGGAAATTCAGGAAATGGTAGCTGAAATCGTGAAGCAGAAAATCCAGAAGCAGGGAGAATGACATTTTGCGCGGACAAAAAAAGATTCTTTTCATTTTTGTTCTGGGATTGTTTTTCTTTGTGTCCTGTGTTTCTCATCTCAAGGAGTCCAAATCTCTCTATTCAAAAGGCAGTGAGCTTTCAAGAGAGTACAAGACGGAGATGGCTTATTCAGCTTATCAAAAGGCTTATGAAAAGGCCTGTTTGCAGGTCAAAAAAAAGCCTTCAGCCCAGGCTTATATGATAAAAGGGCTTTCCGAGTTGGAGCTGGAGATGTGGGATGAGGCTGAAGAGAGTTTCTTAAAGGCCTTTGATCACGGATTTGAGAAAGGCGAGGAATGGGCGCAAAACATTTCTTTGTTTTCATTAGCCCTGTCAATGGAAGAGTTCGGACTAAAAGAACCAGCGGCTGATATCTATGACTATCTTTTGAGCAAATCCAAACTCAAACAGGTTTCCATGCTTTCAGTGATGAAGTATTCGGAATTTGCAATAGAGAAAGCCCTTAAAGAGGAACAAAATGAGCGGATCAAACAGTTAGAAAACTTGTTCAAAAAGGTGGCTCAGCTTGCGGAGAAGGACCTCAGCTGCGGTTTCTATCATTATCTGCAATCCCAGGTTTTAAGCCACATGAAGCGCTACAGAGAAAGTTTCGAAGAGGCGGTGATGGCGAGGGAACTGGGGCTTCCAACCCTGGAGATCCAGAGGGACAATGACAACCAGATCGTTTTTTGTTTTCGCACGCTCAAAGACGGATTAACTGCTGGAGATTGGAAGAAGTTTGAATCGGTTTACCTCAGGTGGATAGAAAAATGGGGCTGGGAGGGGCCTGAGTCCCCGGATTGGAAAGGGAGTTAAGACATGCTTCCCACCATAGAGTGGAAAAAAGACAGGATCGTCATGATCGACCAGAGAAAGCTTCCACAGGAAGAGATATATCTGGAATGCACAGGTTATGAACAGGTGGCAGAGGCTATTGAGAAAATGGTCATTCGCGGAGCTCCGGCCATTGGAGTGGCAGCGGCTTATGGCGTGGCTCTTGGGGTGCTGCATATGGAGAGCCAGGAGGATCTGTCCGAAGAGTTTGATAAGATCTTCCTGCGCCTGGAAAAAACACGGCCTACGGCCAGGAATCTGTTCTGGGCGTTAGAGAGAATGAAAACAATTTTTTTGAACAGCCGGAAGAGCCCTCTTTCCGAATTAAAAGATAAAATGGTCAGGGAAGCGAAAGAAATCGAAAAAGAGGATATCGAGACCTGCAAAAAAATCGGCTCAATAGGAGCGTCATTGGTGAGCAGCGGAGAGCGCATCCTCACCCACTGCAATGCGGGAGCCTTGGCCACTGCAGGATACGGCACGGCTCTGGGTGTGATAAGGTCTTCGTTCAAAAAACATAAGGACATAAAAGTCTATGCCAGTGAGACCAGGCCCTTTCTTCAGGGTGCCAGACTAACCTGCTGGGAGCTTTCCAAAGAAAGCATACCAGTTGTTTTGATAACCGATAATATGGCGGGTTATCTTATGAACAAAGGAGAGATTTCTTTTGTGGTGACAGGAGCGGATAGGATCGCTTCGAACGGGGATACGGCCAACAAAATAGGGACCTATACGGCGGCTGTTCTAGCCAGGGAAAACAGGATCCCTTTTTATGTGGCCGCTCCTTTGAGCACCATAGATTTCGGCCTTGAAAACGGGAGTCAGATTCCCATAGAAGAAAGAGATCCTGATGAAGTGAGAAAAATAGGAAGCTCTTATATAACCCTTCCTGATATAGAGGTAAGGAATCCGGCTTTTGATGTGACTCCGGCAGAATACATAACCGCTATCATAACGGAAAAAGGGATCGCCCGTCTTCCTTATAACCAAAGCCTCATGAAATGAATATTTTAGGCATTGAAACATCCTGTGACGAGACGGCAGCCTCAGTCATCACAGACAGGAAAAGAGTTTTAAGCAATATCGTTTTATCCCAGGATGAAATCCATTCTCCTTATGGCGGTATCGTTCCTGAGCTGGCCTCAAGAAACCATGTCATTTCCATAAATTTTATCCTTGAAGAAAGTCTCAAGAGAGCCGGAATAAAGATTAAAGACATCGATCTCATCTCTGTGACCCAGGGGCCGGGCTTGATTGGGTCGCTTCTCGTGGGCCTTTCTTTTGCCAAGGGACTGGCTTATACTCTTGAGAGGCCCCTCATTCCTGTTGACCATCTGGAGGCCCATATCCACTCTGCTTTTATTGAAAACGAGGATATCCCATTTCCGGCGCTGGTTCTTCTTGTCTCCGGAGGCCACACGTCGCTTTATTTGATGAGGGAAAAACTGGATTGCATTGTGCTGGGAAAGACCAGAGATGATGCTGCCGGAGAGGCTCTGGATAAAATCGCCAAGTTTCTGGATATCGGCTATCCCGGAGGTCCTGTGATTGAGAAATTATCCCTGGGAGGGAATACCCGAGAATTTGATTTTGCGCTTCCCAAAATGACGGATCAAAGCCTTGATTTCAGCTTCAGCGGCTTTAAGACCGCTGCTTTGAGGTACATTAAGAAAAACAATTTGAATAAAAAAAATCCCCGCCTCAAAGATTTTTTAGCCAGCTTTGAGCATTCAGTGGTGAGGGACCTGATTTCTCATCTCAAGAAGGCAGCTTCCAAACACTTCCCTGAATCACTGATCTTATGCGGTGGAGTGGCCAGAAACAAAAGGCTGAGGGAATATTTCACAAAATTGGCTGAGGAAAAAGGGCTTCATTCATTCATCCCTTCTCCTGAGTTCTGTACGGATAATGCGGCCATGGTGGCTGCCCTGGCATTAGAGAAATACAAGCAGGGAGATAAAGGAAAGCTTTCTCTTGACCTTAATGCCTATGCCAGAAGTCCTCATTAAAGAGAGCACACATGGTTTCTATTGGGGAAACACAGTAAAAAGACTCGTAAAGAGAATCAGATCTGACCCGGCATGAAAAAGAGCGGAACCAAGGATGCTTCCTGTCTTCTGCATCAAATATCCCCATATAAGGGCAAGGACAAACACGATACCCAGAAACATAAAAATTTCGCCGGATTTCACATATTCGACTCTCATATGGGCAAGGGAGAAAACCAGAGCGGTCAGTAGATTAGACCCGAATTTTCCAAGGAATGGTTCAAATTTTTTAAGGAAAATTCCCCTGAAGAGGAGCTCTTCATTAAGACCATTGGAGAGAACAAAAATCAGGATCCATGGAGCTGCAGGCAGAAGTCGCTCCAGGCCAGAATCGACATTTTTGACCTGCAAAACGAGAAATCCGGCAAAAGCAAAAAATCCGATCAGGCCGATGACCAGTCCATAACGAAGGAGGCCCTTTTTAAAATAGATGGACCCCAGGCTCTGTCCGGATACTAAAGTGAGGAAGATTATGGGGATGATGATCCAGAGGCTTTGGGAGAGCTTGGCCACAGCCATTCCTTTAATGCTGGAGGCTTCAAGACCCAGTGATTTTACAGGGAGACCGCTGAACCGCCAGGCAAGAAATTGACAGAAAGCTGCCAGAAAAAAGGCAAAGGAAATGGGCCAGAATTTATTCCATTTTTTCTTTAAAGCAAACACAATAGTCAAGGCTATAAACAGGACACAAAGACCGGCTCGAATGAGGTTTTCCAAAGGATCCGGTATGTTTTCTGAAAATGTGATGCTGGGAAGAAAAACCATCAAACCGGTTATAAAAAAAAGAAAGAACCATCCAACGCTCTTTAATTTCATTTTTTCCCCTCTATCAAATTATTTTTTTGATAAGCTATTTTCGCTAAACTTTTTCTTCCCATAATAATCACACTTTTCAGGAAATCAATCGCTATCAATATGAGAATGACGGTTATAAGGATGTTGGCCATAACTTGGAGATTGAGATAGGGAAATTGAAAGGGAGCCTCAATACGTTTATTTATGACAATACCGAGAATAAGAAGTTGAAATCCGCTTTTTAAGAGATTCGCCCATTCAGAAGTATTGAAAAATTTGACCGCATAGGCGGCGAGCCCGATACCCAATAACGCCAGGAGAGCTGAAGAATACCATTGTGACGCAGCAGGGGTTAACAGTGACTGAGCGTTTTGAAAATCAATAGTCTTGAAGAAAAGAGTGTTGAAGCGGAGGTAGATCCAGACAAGGGCCGCATAACCCATAAACATCAGAATGAAGGGGATGACCCTGGACCGACCCTGTCTTTTTTGGGCTGTTTTTTGCCAATTTATCTTGAGTTTAAACCAGGGCAAACGTATATCTTTCTGGCTCTGGGTCACAAAATAAAGAAAGATGCCGACCAAACCCAAGTCAAAGACAAAACTCATGGGCACGTAGAAAAGTCCCTGAAGGCTGTTGATATAAGGGATATAGAAGAAGGGAAATACGAGCATGCTGGTCTTAAAAACGAAAGAGAGGAGTATAAGGCTGAAGTGGAGAGCAAAAAGAGCTCCTGTGTACCGGAGAAGATATCCCTTAAACCTTGGGGCGATGATTTCGAAGTCTTCGATATACTTTTCAGCGACTTTCCTGGGGCTTCCGTAGTTATCAATGACCTTGTCAAGGGCGCCTTTGTTGGTTTGTCCGAATTCCTGTTCTGCTTTTTCAAGAATATGGCTCTTTATTTCATTCAATATCTCTTCTTTTTCAGAAACAGCAGCAAGATAATGACTGATTTCTTCAAGATATTTATTCAATTTTTCATGCATTTTTATTTTCCTTCGAAATATGTATTAAGATTTCGTTTTGTCTCTGCCAGATACTGAGGAGCTGACGGCGAACATCCTGGCCTTTTTTTGAAATGATATAAAATTTGCGGGGCCTTTTTTCACTGACATCCCATTGGCTTTTAATGAGCCCCTTTTTCTCAAGCCTCCTGAGAAGGGGATAAAGGGTGTTTTCTTCGATCAAATACCCTTTTTTCTTGAGTTTTTTCACTATGTAGTATCCATACATCTTTCTTTCAAGGAGGACAAGAACCAGAACTTGAAGGAATCCGCGGTTCATCTCCGTCTCAAAAGGGGTGATATCTGTTGCCATAAAGGACACCTTCCTTTTTTTTTATCTATACTGTGTTACATATAATAACTGTGTGCCATATACATACTGTATATAAAACAGTATGTCAAGTATTTTTTTTCACCATTCCCCACTTCACTTCATCAATGGATTCTCTCCAATGACTTGATAATAGACTTATGATAAGATTAGAGACATGAAAATTTCTTTGATTAACATCATATATAATGAGGAAAAGAAGGCTGAAGGATGCTCATATGCGAAGCTTTATTAATAAGAGGTTTGGTTTGTTTTTTGTTTACATTTTGGTGGTCAGTGTTATGATTTCTTTTCAATGCTGTGGGAACGAGACAGAACTCAAAGAACCGGAGGCTGATAAGGGGCTTTCTGAATCGGTGCTTGCTGAAGAGACACAGCTTCCCGGCTACAAAGAAGTCACCATTCCTGACCTGGGACTCACACTGGAAGTGCCGAAAGAAGCCTCCCGTATAGAGTCTCTTTGGAAGTGGGAAGTGCCTGGTATTCCGGAGGGACATTTAGGCTTTAATTATAAGCGGTTCAAACCGCCTATGGAGCCTGAATCCATTTTGCCCGGGCCGTCTCTCATTCTGGAGAGCGAGGCGGTTGCGTTCGAATGGGGCACGGGCCGCAGCTATACGATGGAGATTTATGCGCCCATTCCCCCGAGCCCCGAGGATGAGAAGGCGCCTGTCGAATCAGTGCAGCACCATATCGTCATCACGGCTGATATAAAGGGAGAACGGGTTATCCTTGACTTCTTCGCCGGAACATCCGGTGCCGGAGACCTGACCGCTCTCAAGCCGCTGCTCCAGCAAATGGCAGAGAGTGTGAAAATTCCGGATCTATGATACACTCAGACGTTGAGTAGTCAAACACCCTCTCCAAGCTTCCCTTTAAATGGGCGTGGCTTATGCGGGCGCGACTTTTGTCCTGGTGCTTCCTTTTCTTGTGCTGCCAAATCCCTTTTGGTTTCTCTTCAATGACACAATAATGGATTTATGATAAGATTACGGACATGAAAATTTCTGCGGTTATTATTACATATAATGAGGAAAAAAGGCTGGAGGCTGCCCTCAAAAGCATACAAAAAATAGCATCGGAAATAGTGGTGGTTGACAGCTTCAGCACAGATGATACGGTTAAGGTCGCTAAGAAATATGATTCCAAAGTATACAAGCGGGAATGGACGAACTATGCGGATCAAAAAAATTATGCGAACAAGAAGGCATCTCATCCCTGGATCCTTTCCCTTGATGCTGATGAGAGGCTTTCTCCAGGACTTCAGAAAGAGATTCTGGCATTAAAAGCCGGGGAACCCGAAGCAGAAGGATTTTCCATGCCCAGGCAGGTCTATTATCTGGGGAAGTGGATCCGGCATTCAGGGTGGTATCCGGACAGAAAAATACGGCTCTTTAAAAAAGACAGGGCTTTCTGGCAGGGGGAATATGTTCATGAAAAGCTGGTTATTAAAGGCAAGGTCACAAAGCTGAAAGGTCCTCTCTATCATTTTACTTATCGGGATATTCAGGACCATTTGAAGCGCATCAATCAATTTTCGAGCCTGGGAGCACAAAAACTCTACGCTTCCGGGAAAAAATGCATGTGGTATCACCTGGTTTTTCTTCCCCCTCAGAGATTCATTAAATCGTTTTTTTTAAAAGCCGGGATTCTGGACGGATTTGCCGGATTTGTGATCGCCGTGCTGCACAGCTATGCCATTTTTGCGCGCTATGCAAAGTTGAAAGAGATATGGAAGAAAGGAGAGAGAATTGAGCCTTTTCCAAATTGATTCGGGAAAAGAATGGAGAGGGGGACAGAGGCAGTCTTTTTTCTTGGTGAGAGAGCTTAGAAAAAAGGGATATCCATGCCGGTTTTATGTCCAACCCGACAGCCCTCTTTACAAAAAGGCAAAGGAAGAAGGACTTCCGGTTTTTCCTCTGAGGATCAAAAGTGAAGTCGGCTTCCTATCCGCTTTGAGGCTTGCCAGACATATGAAAAAAGCGAAATGCGTTCTGGTTCACTCTCATGACGCCCATGCAGCAGCAGTGAGTGCCATGGCTGCATCAAGAGCCAAAGTCCCTATTCGGGTGATTTCGAGGCGGGTGGATTTTCCTCTTAAAGATAATTATTTCTCAAAGATGAAGTATCAAAAAGAAATTGACAGGATCATCGCCATATCCGAAGGAGTGAAAAAGGTGCTTTTATCAAGCGGGATTGACAAGAATAAAATAAGTGTCATCCCCTCAGGTATTGATTACACGCCTTTTGAAAACATTACTCCCAGAGATTATCTTCACCGGGAGCTCGGTTTTGGAGATGATGACTTTCTGGTGGGGATCGTGGCTCACCTGGCTGATCATAAAGGGCATAAATATCTGATTGAAGCAGCCGGGATACTCAAGCAGAAAGCACCTCATATCAAACTGATCATTGTTGGGAAAGGGCCTTTGCGCATGGAACTTGATGAACAGGTAAAGAAGACGGATGTTGATGATATTGTTTTTTTCCTGGGCTTCAGGGAAGATGTTCCCCAGATTCTGGCTTCTCTTGATTTGTTTGTGCTTTCTTCTTACCTAGAAGGCCTGGGAACCAGTATTATGGATGCCATGGCCAGCCGGTTGCCTGTGGTGGCCACTGAGGTCGGAGGAATTCCGGAGCTTGTAATTCATGAGAAAACCGGCCTTCTTGTCCCGCCCAGAGATCCCCGCGCTCTGGCCGAGGCGATCCTCAAGTTGTACCGTGACCGGAAACTGGCTACCTTGTACGGAGAAGAAGGTTATAAAGTGGTTCATGAAAAGTACTCGTCAAGAGCCATGGCAAAAAAAATCATCAGAGAATACGAACACATCGCACGAAGAAAAGATGTGAAGCTGCGTCCCATAAATAATTTTATTAAGAAAAAGCCGACTAAGTGATTAGACCGGATCGGTATCATGAAGCCCTAGAGCTGGATTATTCCTCCGACTAATGTCGCAAGAAAAAATAGTAGTGACCTGAAATTGATAGTAATTTAAGTGGCTACTTCGTCTGTTCGAATTCAATCGTTTTGTTCAACAGACTTACGCTAACAAGGTTTTTTACGTCTTCTTGAAAGACAAAACCCATTTGTATTTTCCCTGCTTTATCAAAGGTATATTTGAGGCTTCCACCGTCTTCCAGAAGCACAGCCATCCTTATAAAAGAACCCCAAGCCTCGTACCGCTCATCTCCAATGACAATCTCAGATCCGATTGTTACTACATCACTCACTACCTCTCCGCTAACTATTCCCTCATCGCCTCCAGCAACAAACATGACTATTGCTGGCAGCATTTTGTCTTCTGAAGATTTGGCATTTATGGAAGATGCCCCAAGTAATATTTCTTCACCAGGTTCTGAAGACTCTATCTCAACAACCACACCTGCAAGCGATCTTCCTTCAAATCTCTCCATCTCGGCCTCTCCGAATTGAACCAGCCGAATTTCAAGTGGATCTTGCTCCTCCACAAATCCCAGCACCATAGAAGACACAATAAAACATGAAACCAAAAATCCTATTTTCACTACTCGATACATTTATCTTTCCTCCTTTTTTACCTAAAACAAGCGGTGATTACTATATTTTATATTGAAACTCCTAACAGTAAGCAATTTAATTTTTATTTCAAGCTTAGAAAGACCTGTCAAATTATGAATTGATTAATATAATCTTCCTCTGTCACAATAGAAGGTTGATTAAGAAAATACTTGTATCACATCATTATAGAAGGAAATAGGTTTTTCTGTTGCTGCTGATTTTCACTTCATTTCATCAAATACTAACCCTCTAAGCTACTTCATCACCAATAATACACATAGAAAACAGTTCCAATCAACAAACAATTCAAAGGGAAGTGAAACATCCCACCTGCTCCTGCGTATAATAAGGTGTAAGGCAGATCGATCGCCAAAAAAACGATTTGCGGAGGTAAAAATGAAAAAAATAACAATCCTTATTTCTTTTGCTTTTCTTATGAGCACAATCGTCCCCCTGGCAGGTGCACCATCATTTCAAACATCCATTGTTCCTGAAAAAGCCAAATGGTTTATCCATCTCGATGTGCAAAAATTTGCTAAAACACAAATGAAAAAAGAGCTGATTGATAAATTCCATACTGATTTTGAAGAGGAAATCGAAGAAATTGAGAGAGTGGCCCATATTGAATTTTTCAATGATATTTTGAGCGTCACAGCCATTGGATTAGGTGAAGATGAAGATGATGCTGTGATTGCTTTTTTAGGCAATGTGAACAAAGAACATCTGCTCTCTCTTATAAAAGAGGAAGATACATCTGAGGAAATCAAATATGCTGAATTTCTGATTTACTGTTGGGGCCATGATGAGTATGGAGTGTTTGTGAATGATAATCTGGTTCTGATTTCAGAAGATCAATATGCCATTGAGCAGGTTCTGGATACTCTCTCCGGAAAAGCAAAAAGCATATCCTCTTCTTCCATGGGGAATCAGTTTACATCGCTTTCTGCGGCTCATTTTCTGGTTGCCGTTGCCTCAGATTTATCTGAGATGCTGGAACATGAAGACGACTTCCCGTCAGTCATCCTTAAAAGATCAAAAGAAGCTGTCTTTTCAGCATCAGAAGAGGGAAACAAACTAAGGTTGAGTCTCTCCCTTCAAACAGATTCTTCAGAAACAGCGAGTAACTTAGGCAACATAATCAATGGAATTAAAAGCTATCTATTCATGGAGGAAAAGATCGATCCGGAATGGAATTTAGTAAAAACACTGAAAATGACTGTTAAAGGCTCTTTGTTTCTGCTCGAATCAGAAGCAACCCCTGAAGAATTCATTAAGCTGTTCCTGAAATTATAAAATATTGGGATGTTCATTTTAGATTGAAAGATTCAAGTCTAGCTGTATCCGACGAAGAGCTGGTCCAGAAAACCAAGACCGGCTCTCGTCACAGCTTTGAGGAATTAGTGGAACGATACACCCCCAGGCTTTTCCATTTTTTACAGCCAAAAATCGTATCTGATCAGGATATTGAAGATATCATTCAGGAGACTTTTTTCAAAATATATAAAAACATATCCAGATACAATCCAAAATGGAAAGTCTCAACCTGGATCTACACAGCTGCTTATAGACTGGCGGTCAGCCATTTTCGTTCAAAAAAGAAAAGAGAAGACAAAAAAATGCCTGGAAATAAGGTTCTCACTCCGGAGGAAAAATATATCAATCAGAAAAAAAATCAGCTTATTTGGCAGAAAGCAAAAGGTCTTAAGCCTGACCAATATAAAGCTCTCTGGCTGAGGTATGCAGAAGGAATGTCATCAAAGGAAATCGCAAAAGTCATGCGAAGAACTGACTTGGCTGTGCGTCACCTTCTCTATCGGGCTAGAGCAAACCTGGCTGAGCTGGTTCAGGAAGATCCGAGCCTGTACAATGAGGCCCGGTGCTCCGATTCCGGATCATTAAATGTTAATTATGGGGAGAATAAAGGATGATATGTTTTCTCACTAAACTGTTTATATCCCATTCATTGGACTCGGACAAAAAAATGCCTTTGATTTTTCAACGCCATATTCAGAAGTGTAAGTCCTGTCAAAAATTCCAAAATTCCTGTCTGATAATCCATAAGAATGCAGTACAGGAAAGAGATGCCGTTTTACAGGGGACTCCTTCCGTGCTTTCAGAAAGAGTTAAATCAGGAATGCGCCTTTATGATAAACCGGAAAAAAGGCTTTGGCAGAGAAAAGTTCTTATTCCCCTTATATCAATGGCCTTTCTCTTGGTATTCACTGCGATCCTTTTTCTCTATCCTCCTTTGAAAAAACCATTATCAAAAAAAGACAGGACTGGCATTCCTGTTCTAAGCACTTTTTATGAATCAGGAGAGAGCCTTCAAGATTTAACATCCCAGATTGGATTTCATTATGAGACAGAATTTAACAGTCTAAAAAATGCAGTCCAATCCGCTTCTCAGTATTTCATTAATAAGTTAGATCTTAAAATAAATTCCTCAGAAAAAGAAGAATCCCAAATCTGAAAACAGAAATATTTGATCAGATTGCTTTATTTTTTATACAAGTAAATGGAATGTTCTTCTCCATTCCAGATTTCCACGGTTTGGTAGCCTATTTCTCGATCCTTCCATCCGATGATATCATAATTGTGAGAGATGACCCGTGCCCCGTCTTTCAGTTGTTCTTCAAGAATGGGGCGCAGCAGTTCATTGGATTCCGGAAGCAAATACATGGTCACCACCGTAGCATCTGAATAATCCGATTTTGTGGCGTCCTCCTGGCGGAATTCGACCAGTTCTTCCACTCCTGCTTTTTGGGCGTTGAGCCGCGCTTCCTTAAGCCGCTCCGGGTTCAGTTCGATTCCAATACCTCGTGCTCCGAACTTCTTGGCTGCCATCACCACAATGCGCCCGTCTCCGCAGCCTATGTCATAAACCACGTCATTTTCATTCACGTCTGCCATTTGCAGCATGGTTTCCACCACTTCCAGAGGAGTGGAAACGTAGGGAGCCAGGTCCACCGCATCTTCCCGGCCGTGGGATCCTATATACAGTTCAAGCTCATTGTTTTCGTCCATGCGAAAAGAAAAAGGCTGACCTTTTTCCAGAGTATACCGGATCCAGAGGTTTTCCCTGGGGAAATAAACATGCATATCTTCACGGCTTGGATGATGATGAACCTCGCCCACCTGAATCGTTTTCCTCTGCGGCTCTTTGTCATCACGGCTGGATTTGATCTTATATGTCACAGGATTTTCCGTAACATTGCGGATAGTGATCTCAGGCAGTTCTTCGGGAACGGGCTTGATATCTCCTGCTTTTTTTACCGGTGTTTTTTCCTGGAGCGGGTCATGGGTGTTGGCTCCTCCGCAGGACCAGCTCAAAATCATAACAGCCAGAAAAAAGATAATGGAAAATGTAAAGGGACACTTGTCTGTTCTCGAAAAAAGTTTTTCTCCTTGCATCATTTTCATAAGACTAAAAAGTAATGATTTCGTGCTTTGGCTTCTTTTTTTGTTTCTTTATTTCTCCCGCATGGGATCTTGGCGGACAAAGACCTTTCCGCTATAAGTCTTTTGGTTGATCGTGATTTTAAGCGCATAGGTTCCGGGTTCTGCAGCAGGGGCTCCTCTTCCGGGTCCAAATCTTCTGCCATACCGGCCAAAACCCATTGCCTCAAAGGCTTTTTGTTGGATATCGGATATCTCTCTAAAAGAAAGGCCCGGTTCTTTGAGCTCTTCCATTGCTTTTTCCACGGCTTTTTTGGCTTTTTCTCCCACTTCAGGCCTCTGGAGGATCCTCTCCATCATCTGCTGCATCCGTGTCAGGTTCTGCTTGATCTGATCCGTAGGAGGGTCAAACATCATGTCCCACATCAGACGGTTCACTCCGGCATCCGTTTCTTTCAGAGTATAGGTTGTCTTTAAATTCCCGGTGGCATCTGTTATCTCAACCTTCACTGGATCAGCAGGTTTTTCTTTAAGATAAAAGTCAATAGGAGCGCCGTAAGAAGGATTTTCACCAGCAAAATAAAGGTTGCCTCGTCCATAACCACCTCTCGAAAGGTTCAACCAGTGGGTTCCGTGCCGCTGGTTTTCAAAAAGGTAAGCTTCAGAGGAAAGGACTTCTTCTGTGAGCTGCTGGAGAGGCGAGATGTTATCCAGGATCCATATGCCCCGGCCGTGGGTGCCGGCGATCAAGTCATTGTCTCTGGGATGGATCATCAGGTCATGAAAAGCCACGGTAGGCATGTTAAGGCTTAGGCTGGTCCAGTTCTTACCGCCGTCAATGGAGAAGAACACAGCAAACTCTGTTCCTACAAAGAGAAGATTCTTGTTTTTCAGGTCTTCACGGATGACATAGACCGGGCCCCTGTCTGGAAGGTTTCCTGAGATGCTGGTCCAGTTCTTACCGAAGTCTGTGGTTTTGAACACATAAGGTTTGAAAAGGTCACTGCGGTGGCCGTCAAAAGTCAGGTAACAGGTTCCCTCTTCATAACGGGAGGCCTCGACACGGCTGACCCAGATTCCTTCCGGAACATCCGGAACATTTTTCCTCGTATTGGTCCAGGTTTTTCCTCCGTCTCGTGTGAGCTGGACATTCCCATCATCTGTTCCCACCCATATAAGGCCGGGAGTGTTGGGTGATTCGGATATGGTTATGATGGTGCAGTGAGTCTCGGCTCCTGTTTGGTCAAGGGTGATACCGCCGGTGGGCTTGCTGTGTTTGTCAGGATCATCAGTGGTCAGGTCAGGGCTTATGATGGTCCAGTGGTCGCCGCGGTCTATGGATTTGAACAGATGGTTTCCGCCAAAATAAAGGGTATGGGGATTGTGCGGCGAAAGAAGGATAGGTGAGCTCCAGTTAAAGCGGAATGGAGAACTCTGGCGGCCGAACATACTTGGAGCCGGAGGTTCTTCACCGGCTTTTCTTTTTGGGGGAGGCGGGGCGTATTCTGTCCAGTTATAGGTATTCTCCCGGGAGGGCCTGATCCGGTTTGTATCCCGTGTTTCCACATTCACACGACTGATATTTCCTCCCTGGCTTTCGCAGTAGACTGTCCGCCAGTCTATAGGGTCGTTTTGAGTATGAAACCCATCGCCGCCTCCGATGTTGAACCACGAATCAGTGAGGATCGAATCGTCCCGGCTCATACTTGGGCCTGCCCAGGTTCCGTTGTCCTGAAGACCTCCGTAAACATAATAAGGGTCACGCATATCAGCGCTTACAGCATAGAATTGGGTCACACATAGGTTGTCAAACAGTATCCAGGTCTTGCCGTGGTCATGAGAGAGAGACGCTCCTCCGTCCTGTCCCACATAGAACCTGTTTTTATTATGGGGATCGAGCCACATGGTGTGGAAGTCAGGATGAAGCCCGCTTATCGTCTTTAGGGTTTTTCCTCCGTCCTCGGAATACATCATGTTGGTAGCCAGATAGTAGATAAGCTGGTCGTCAAGCGGATTAATATAGATATGGCTGTAGTAGAACGGACGGACATTCGTTCGATTCATGTACATCCATGAATCTCCTCCGTCCTCTGACCGGTATATGCCTGAACCGAGTTTTGTCATATCCTTGAAGTCGGGATTCGGTTTCTGCTCCTGTCCTTCACGGATGGTCTGTCTCGGTTGAAAGCTGTGTTCAATAACAGCCATAAGTACCTGTGGGCTGCTTTTGGAGATGGCAAGGCCGATCCTTCCCAGATCCCCTTTTGGGATTCCCTGGGTCAGCTTTGTCCAGCTCTTTCCTCCGTCAGTGGTTTTAAAGATCCCGCCGTTCGGGCCCCCGGAATCAAACCGCCAGGGCTGACGCAGCCTCTGCCAGAATGAGACATAGAGGATGTCCGGATTTTCAGGGTGAATCACCAGGTCGATGGCACCGGTTTTTCCGTCATCCGGCAGACCGTTGATCAATTTCTGCCATGTTTTTCCTCCGTCCTCTGTTTTGAATAAACCCCTGTCTCCAGAGTAACCCCAGGTGTGTCCTGCTGCTGCGGCATAAACAATATCAGGATTTTCCGGATGGGTGATAACACGGCCGATGGATTGAGTGGTCTCCAGTCCCATATGAGTGAATGTTTTTCCCCCGTCCTCAGATTTATAGATTCCGTCTCCCCAGGCAATGCTGTTCCGGCAGCATTCTTCGCCCGTTCCTACCCAAATTATATCCGGGTTTTTCTGAAAAAAAGCCACATCGCCTATGGAAGCAGAGCCGTAGTCGTCAAAAATCGGCTCCCAGGTCGTTCCCGCGTTTACGGATTTCCAAACTCCTCCGGACGCGCTTGCCACCAGAACTAGGCTGAAGTCATCGTCCAGAGCCTCGAAATCCGAGATGCGACCGATCATGTTAGCCGGCCCGATACTGCGCCATTTTAAATTTTTAAGTAAGCTCGGCTCCGGACTCTGTGAAAAGAAAAGTCCTGTCATGCCTAATAAAAAAATAAATAATACAAGAATCCGGCTTGCCTTTTTTACAAACTGACTCATTCCTTACCTCCTTTGTTGAATTGGGATTTTTTTGAGATTTGAGAATACATTTAAATTTATATTTATAAAAATAAGATATGCCATTATATATAATAAAACCGATTTTGGAAATAAAAATTCTGTCTGATGCCTGCTTCCGGTTTTTTGATTTATGATTGACTTGAGGGGACAGCTCTCTGTATTATCAAGGATACCGTATCATAAATGAACATCGCCATTTTTTTATGAATAGGTCAGGTAAAATGAGTATAGAAAGAATAGAGCTTTCGCTTTTGGAGATGCCGTATGTTCATTTTTTTGAAACCAGCTTTGGACGGGAAGAGAAAAAGACATTCATTCTGGTAAAAATTTTTTCCGAGGGGGTTTGCGGCTTTGGTGAAGTCACGGCAGATCTTCTGCCTCTTTATAACTATGAAACCACATCCACTTCCTGGGTCATCATAAAGGAAATACTCGCCCCTCTCATCTTTTCCAAGAACCTGAGCCATCCGGTTGAATTTCACACTGAAGTCCAAAAATTCAAAGGACATCATATGGCCAAGGCAGGACTTGAATTGGCTTTATGGGATTTGAAGGCTAAAAAAGAGCAAAAGCCCCTGAGTGAACTTTACGGGGGAGATAAAAAAGAAGTTTTTTCCGGAGTGAGTATTGGCATTCAGGATAAAGTCCCTGACCTTATAGGAAGAATCGGGGATTTTCTCGAAAAAGGCTATCCCAGAGTCAAATTAAAAATAAAGCCCGGATGGGATATTACGATTCTTAAACAGGTGAGAAAAGAGTTTCCTCAAGTCACGCTTCAGGTGGATGCCAACTGTGCCTACACATCCGCTGATACAGAGATACTTGAAAAACTGGATGAATTTGACCTTGCCCTGGTTGAGCAGCCTTTTCCGGCCCTGGACCTGCTTTCCCATTCACAGCTCAAAAAGAGGATCCGCACACCTGTTTGTCTGGATGAGAGCGCCGAATCCCTGGATGCCGTCCGTCAGGCCCATGAGATGGGGTGCTTTGATATCATCAATATCAAGGTAGGACGAGTGGGCGGCATAGTGGAGGCGAGGAAGATCCATGATTTTTGTGAGTCAAAAGCCATACCTGTGTGGTGCGGAGGGATGCTGGAGTCCGGTATCGGAAGAGCCCACAACATCCATTTAGCCACTCTTCCCAACTTCAAGCTGACCAATGATATTTCAGCCAGCCGGAGGTATTTTGCCC
>CAZUXT010000018.1:40351-43312 GCA_964624145.1 uncultured Eubacteriales bacterium
GTGGGCATTGACCTTGTGGCCATGTGTGTGAATGACATTATTGCCTCAGGAGCAGAGCCGCTTTTTTTCCTCGATTATATTGCCTGCGGGAAATTGAATGAGGAAAAACTGGTTTCTCTCATGAAAGGTATCACCAGAGGCTGCAAACAGGCAGGATGCGCCCTTATAGGCGGAGAGACAGCTGAGCTTCCGGGGATGTATTCGGGAGACAAAACAGATATTGCCGGATTCTGTGTGGGAATGGTTTCTAAAGAAAACATTCTGGACGGAGCTTTGTGTAGAGCGGGGGACATGCTTATCGGATTAAGCTCCAACGGAGTCCACAGCAATGGTTTTTCTCTGGTCCGGAAAATCTTCACTGAACAGGAATTAAAAGGAGAACTCGGGAAGGGATTGATAAAACCCACACGGATCTATGTGAAAGCTGTGCTCGAGCTTTTAAAAAAACGGCTCATAAAGGCAGCGGCCCACATAACAGGCGGTGGGTTTTATGAGAACATACCCAGGGCTCTGCCGGAAGGGATGGGAGCTGTGATAAAAAAAGGATCCTGGCCTAAAAACGATATTTTCACAAGGATAAAGGAAAAAGGCCGGATCCATGAGAAAGAGATGCACCGGACCTTTAACATGGGGATCGGATTCACGGTTGTCTGCGGTCCTGATAAAACTCAGGCCGTTCTGGATACGCTCAAAGCAATGGGGCAGGATTCCTGGGTCATAGGCGAAGTCGTCTCCGGAAAACACAGGATCGAACTTATATCCTGACAGCCCGGTTTATCCTCATTTTCAGTCACTGATACGGTACCTGTTTATGGTTACAGGAAGAACGATGTGATCCTTATTGCCGGATTGAGAATGAATATGCTTCATGAGCAAAGAGACCGCGGAGTGAGCTAATTTTTTTAGATCTTGATCCGCACTCAAAAGGGGACGTTTGGACAAATGGCAGTAATGAGCGATATCAAAAGCAGACATCATAATAGGCGAGTGAGAGGTTCTTTCATGTTCCTGGACCACCTGCATGGCCCCTAGAAAAACAAGATTGTTCACACAAAAAACAGCTTCTGTTTCAGGGTATCTCTTTAATAATGTTCCCATCATGTCTCTACCGGACTCAATGGAATATCCATTGAAGAGAATGATATCTTTGTTGAGTTTCTGAGAATGTTTTGCAAGAGCCTTTTTATAGCCATGAAATCGAACGGAATTGATATACGACCCTTTCGTTCCTCCGAGATAGGCTATTTGATGGTACCCCGATTCAATGAGTTCTGTGGTTAGCTGTTCAGCAGCCAGGGTGTTATCGCTTGTCACCCAGGGAAGGTCCGTGTCATAGAATCTTCGATCGATCAGGACAATGGGTTTTTCTTTGCTTATGGTATTCAAATAATCCCATTGCCGGGTGTGTACAGGAGCGATGAGGATCCCGTCAGCCTGTCTGTCTGCAAGGACTTTGAGATAAAAAATTTCATTTTTTGGAATTTCATTACTGTTGCACAAAGTAAGGCTGTATCCACGCTCTCTGAGCAAATACTCTATTCTTGAAGACAATTCTCCGAAAAATGGGTTTTGAATATCCGGAACAATGAGCCCGATATTCATTGTTTTTCTCAGTCTTAAGCTTCGGGCTAACATATTCGGACGGTAGTGTAGTTTTTCAGCGGTATCTAGAATTTTTTTGGCGGTTTTTTCAGATATTCTAAATTCCCTGGCTTTTCCGTTAAGCACACGAGAGATGGTGGAATAAGAAAAGCCTGTCAGTTCTTGAATTTTTTTAATGCTCATTTATTCTTCAGAAAAAAGGAACAAACGTTTGGCACAATCATTTGTTCTATGATATGATTACCTGTTAAAAATAATGTTGTCAAGAAATATAAGCTTTTCTTCCTTCTTAATCAATGCCATGAAACATAACAATCCTGAAAGGAGTTAATTTATGAACAAGCAAGTCGATATATTCATTCCTTTGGACAGCCGGGAAGAGCCCAATAAGGAGGTTTGGCCTGTAGCCCAGACTCAACTCAAGGATCTTATTGAGGTCATCAAAAAATGTGGGTGGCAGCCCCATGTCCTCAATCCTGATAATCCCATAACAAGCGTGGCTCAGGGACTTCATGTCATAAAGGAAGCCCAAGGGGACCGTTTTTTGAATTTTATTCCGGGTTGGGCTTATCCGGATTTTTCAGTGTCTCCCATGTTTCAAATCCCTAAGGATGTTCCCAAATTAATGGTGGGCAGTGCCATTCCTGACTTCCCCGGAGCCGTGGGGCTTTTGGCCGCAGCCGCAGGGATATCCCAGGTAGGCATAAACACGGATCGTTTGTATATTGAAAATTTCGGGGACCACGAAACCTATGCCAGTGCGCTTGAGGATTTCCTTAACAAAGGGGAATACCGACCTTCTTTGGATGCTCCTATAGATGTTCCTGTTACCGAGTCTGACATCAAAAAGGCCAAACAGACCATACAGCAGCTTAAAGGGTCCATTTATGGAGTGGTTGGCCCTCGGTCTATGGAAATGTGGAATAAGATCTCTGATGCGGATTTTCTAAAATATTTCGGTGTTACCAGGGAAGGATTCGACGGATTAAGGCTCTTAAAGATGACGGAAAAAATCCCTGATAAAAAGGCAGAAGAAGCCTTTGGTTTTTTGGTGGGAAAAGGCATGGATATTCGTCTGGGAACAGATCCTGTCAAACACCTCACTAAGGATATGGTTCTTTTTCAGATGAAGGTTTATTTTGCCCTTCTTGAACTGAAAGAACGGTTTGGTCTTGATTTTATAGGAGTTCAGGATCAACTGGACTGGATCGAACACTACCCGGCCACGGATTTGACTCTGGGAATTTTAAATAACAGATTAAGACCGGAATCTAATAATGAAACCCTTGTCGTTGCCACAGAAGCTGATGACGGAGCGGCCATCACCATGCAGGTTTTAAAAGGGCTCAGCGGGGGAGA
>CAZUXT010000018.1:43412-47009 GCA_964624145.1 uncultured Eubacteriales bacterium
ATGAACTTCATCAAACCAGTACAAAGGAAACGGCCGATCACAAACAAACAGAGGGACATGATATAATACGTTGCGCCGGCCTGTTCGGCTGTTCTCGGAAGGAGGGCGTTCAGACCGATTCCCTCCAGAAAATTGTAAAAACCGGCCGCGATTGGTTCCAGGTTTCTGAGTTTTTCTATGATCTGGGCCGTGGTGGGATTTGATCCGATGGAAGCGATCACTTCATTGAGCTTCAACTGCTGCATCACATACCGTATTGTGAACGACCAGACCGCGATCTGGGCTCCCACATAGAAAAACTGTGCGATCACTCCCCAGACATAATTGGAATTCTTCTTCAGCCTCCGGAATGTGTTTGCGAAATCAATCCTTTTGTCATCTTCTTTGAGCGAGGGCATCCGGGTGAGATAGATGGCGAGCAGGATCCCGACCATCACCAGTCCGATGATCATATAGGTAAAGGAAAGAGATTTGAGTTCCAGCCCCTGTATTCTGACAAGCTCTTCATGGGGCAAGGCTGACCGTTGGGATGCTGTCATTGTACTGAGCCTGGACAGGATAAATACCTGACTGATGACCACACCGGCTATGGCACCGAAAGGATTGAATGACTGGGCAAAATTCAACCGCTGTGTGGCGGTTGATTCAGGACCAATGGCGCAGACATAGGAATTGGCGGATGTTTCCAGGATGGACAGCCCGGCAAACAGGATCAGGATGGCAAAAAGGTACATAAAAAAGCCGATATCCGTGCTTCCCTTTGATATCAACATGGAGGGAAAGAACATAAAAGTCCCCAGGGCATACATTGAAAGTCCGAGCATCACACCGGATTTGTATGTGTATTTTTTGATAAACAAAGCTCCGGGTAAGGCAAAACAACCGTATCCAAAAAAATAGCAGGATACCTGTATCAATGCTGTTTTGGTATCTGTCAGGCTCATGATCCGTTTGAAAGCCGCCAGCATGGTATCTGTCAGGTTGTTAGGTACCGCCCATGCAAAGAAAAGGGAGGACAGCAGTATAAATGGCCATATAATGCCTTTGGGAATGACGATATGTTTTTCCATATTCAATCTACCTTCTTTTGTTGTTGAGATTTTGATGGTGATTCGTTCGAATCATTATAGTCTTCATTTCAATTTGAGAAAACTGATTTGATCTCTTCGAGCGATAAATTGAATAATTTTCTGGTTATTTTATCTAAATCTTCTTCTTGGCCCCTGAAATGAACAGTGGTGTGACAGTGTGTTATGGATTCTCCCGGACCGAGTGGAGCTCCGGGTGAGCTGGATTCCAATTCATAAAAAGGCCCCATGGGATCTTTTCCCGGTTCAGAGGGTCCGTCATTATAGGAATTAATAACATCTCCTCCGTAGGGATCTTCCTGGATCTTCCATAAAGAGTTGACATAGGAATGCTGTTCGGGCTCTTCGGGAGGAGTCATTACAACAACAGTGAGCACCTGATCTTTTGCGTTGTAGCTGCCCGCGATGTAAAGGCATCTTTTCGGGGGGATCCCGATCTTACTCCTCTGCTTGCCGTCTCCTTTAAAATAAATAATACTATCTTTGATGACGAGCCGGTCCTCTGAGATTTTCCCGAAATACTCATCATTAACAATAGGGCCTAATTCTTCTGTTGGCCCCTGTTTAAAGGGGACCACTATGGTTGTTTCCGGGGAAGGGCGGAACATACCGAGAATCCAGATAGAGAGCAGGCCTTTATTTTTCTCCCATGTTTGGTCACCTGTATTTGTGATGGAATTTTCCGATTTAAAGGCAACGGACGGAACGCTTAGAGATTCATCGAGATCCAGTTCCTTTAGCATGTCTTTCTTTTCTAACATCCGGATGGTTCGATTCACTTTCAGGTGGAAAGTGAATCCGGAATAATTCTTGAGGGTCATCTCTTTTTCAAATCGGACCGAACTCTTGCTTTTATCAACAATTTCCCAGTTTTCCCAATCAATCTCCGGAGGCACATACCAATTATCCAATTCAAAGGAATGATCCTTTTCAAAATAGATGGAGTATTGCCCCCCTTCGGGACCTAGCCAGAACCGGTCTTCCCCGCCAAAGGGATTAAAATGCGGATCGCGTTCGCCGGAGAGGATATGTTCGTAGTTGATCCATCCAAAGCTCATCCCGTCTTTACCGGAAGCAGTGCTCGTCAGCACTCGCCCCTGCATACCCGGAGATACGATTATTTGAGCCTGACTGGCTTGGTCAGACAGAAGGATCGTTTCCGTATGCTTTTTTAAAAATTCCAGATCTTCTTCAAATGTCATCATATCTTCCTTTTCTTTTACGCTTTGACACGATAGGGTCAAGGCAATCATTAAAAAGAGGCCGATCAATTTATTATTCAATGGAATACTCCTTTCATCCTGTTCTGGTCTATCTTTATTTATATTTTATTCGAAAAGAATCAAAGGAAACTAAATAGTTAGCACAATCGTTTGTTTTTAATGACTTTATAATATGGTCTCTTCTGTTTGTCAAGAAATAAATTGTGTTTTTGTTCCGTGACAAACCAGAGGCCGCTGGCCGCATTCCACAGCCTTTTGGGGATTCGGATTTACGGTTATATCCAGCCGTAATTGTAGCCGGTTTCATACATGGTCAGGATATTTTCAAGCGGGGTGTTTGACTGGATATTGTGGCAGGGGGCCAGGATATAGCCTCCTCCTTTGCCAAGAGTCTTGAGGTTCTCCAGAACCTCTTTTTTAACATCCTGTTTGCTTCCGAAAGGAAGAGTCTGCTGGTTATCCATAGCTCCGTGGAAGACAAGCTTCTCTCCGAAATCAGCTTTGAGTCTGCGGCGCTCCATGTTTTCACACCGCCATTGAATGGGATTCAGAATATCGATCCCAATATCGATAAGGTCAGGAATGATCCGCTGTATGCTGCCGTCATCGTGATGGAACACAAAGGCTCCCTGTTGATGGACAAAGTCAATGATTTTTTTCATTCTCGGAAGAAGGAATTCCCGGATGTGTGAAGGGGAGATCATAAGGTCTTCCTGAGAACCCATGTCTTCAGCCACATAGGTCAGCAGCACTTTTCCCGGGATTTGCTCGTAGATTCGCTTGATTTTTGTAAAGCTCAGGTCAAAGAGCCTGTCCAGGCAGAAATGCACGATTTCCGGGTTTTCCATTAAATCAATAAAGGCTCTCTCCGGTCCCCTGAGGTCTTTATAGGTAAGGAAAGGTTCATAATACCCTCCCTCTATGGGATATTCCTCTTTTCCTTTGATCTGGTTTTTAACAGAGCCGTAGTCCCACCAGTCAGGATCAGGCCAGGTGTAATTCTTCGTTATCTTACCCACTGAATCATAATGGGCAAGCGGGTGGGAGATACACTCATCGTAGATTCCCGTTCCGTAGCTCATTTTTTTATGCCGGCAGCCAAACTCATCAGTTCCGGGTGAAAGGGCGGGGCCGGCATATTTTGGCTCCACTTTGATGACTTTATCGATATGAAGCTTTTTATATATCTCGAATTCGCTCTGACATCCCATGTGTTTCCTGAGCAGATCCGTTGTCTCCTCCGTAGCCCAGTAATCCATGGGAGTGCGGTCCGGCTTTTCCTTTTT
>CAZUXT010000018.1:47109-57103 GCA_964624145.1 uncultured Eubacteriales bacterium
TTGTCTCCTCCGTAGCCCAGTAATCCATGGGAGTGCGGTCCGGCTTTTCCTTTTTTAGAACAGCCAGCCATCTTTCCTTAGGTGATAGGGTTTCTTTAGGCATGGATTTTATCTATATAGCATATTTGATAAGGGCTCTCAATGGTTATATCTTCAGAAGTTCCCCGTTAAATCTCACCATTTGTCGGGAAGCCTGCCTATGAGGTCTGATGGATTTCAGCTCCCTCTTTAGAGAAGGAATTGGCCTTTATTTCAGTGGCGACGGAAATAAGGGGAATTTCCCCGTTTGCGATCAAACTTGGCGCCATGGGCGAGGTAAATTCCAGGTTGACCTCATAGTTGGTGACACAAGAAAGATCGGCAATATGTGTAGGCATGTCTATATTTCTGGTGGATTATTAATATAAAACATGATGTATTTGATACAAATCTCCTTTCATTAACGTTGTATATTATGTGATTTCATCGAATACCCACTTAAAACTGCAGTATTATCTTAAAATTATCTATATTAGATTGCAAGCAGGGTATTCGGCAGTCTTCATGTCCATCTTGAGGATTCTGCTCGGAATTGCTTTGTGGAATTTGAAGACTTACTCAATCCACTTGACATATATGCATCAATAATGCATATTAATACATATGAGAACAACACTTAATATCGATGACGAAATTTTAAGAAAGGCTTCTGAATTAACAGGAATTACAGAGAAAACCTCACTGGTGAGACTGGGATTGGAAGCTCTGATTGCGAGGGAAAGCAGAAAAAGGCTTGCCAATCTCGGAGGCACTGAGAAAGGCATTCAGGATATTCCAAGAAGAAGGATAGCTGCTGACCGGCCATGATTTTGGTGGATACGTCCGTTTGGGTATTTCATCTCAGAGTCGGTGATAAACATCTCAAGCAACTGTTGATTGACGGAGATGTTGCTACTCATCCCTTTGTTATTGGTGAGCTGGCCTGCGGCAATCTCAAAAACCGCCAGAAGATTCTTGCTCTCTTCCAATACTTGCCCCAGTCAAAACTCGCAAGCCAGGAAGAAGTTCTGCAATTTATTGAAATACATGCTTTAATGGGTCTCGGAATAGGATTCCTTGATATACATCTGCTTGCCTCTGCTCATCTTTCTCAGATACCCATCTGGACTTTAGACAAAAAACTTGATGCAGCCGCTCTCTCTTTAGGCGTGCGTTATAGGCCGAGTAAGGCATAACCGATCATTGCATTAGATGACAGAGGGTGTAATCCCTTGAGAATTGGTTCATTCCCGAAGATCATTCCTATTCGATTTTGCGGCTTAAATCGGGACCCAGCCCTTCTTCGGACACGATATAGGCCAGAAGGGATAAGGCGATGGTTCCCAATTCCAGTTCCCGGGGATGAACGGTTTCCAAGGTATCGCGTCCCGAATGGTGAACATCGAAATAGCGCTGTGAATCAGGGAGTAGCCCGCCCAGAACAGTTCCCTGTTCAGCAAGAGGAGCGATATCCACACCGCCGCCGCCTTTTCTTATCCAGTGGATCTGTATCGATTGGAAGATTGGCATCCATTTTTGCATCCAGTCCAGTGTCGGATCATCGGCATGGATCCCTATTCCCAGGGGCAGAAATCCTCCCCGGTCGGATTCTATAGCCAAAATATGTTTTTCATCAGCTCTTTTTTCAGATGCCGCATAGTCGCAGCCTCCGGAACCGCCGAATTCTTCGTTCATAAATAGGACAGCGCGGATGGTCCGCTTCGGTCTTAGATCCAGTGTTTTTATCAAATACAGGGAAGCCAGAGCATGAGTGCATCCGGCCCCATCATCGTGCGCCCCGGGGCTCAGGTCCCAGGAGTCCAGATGTCCGCCTAGAAGGATGATCTCTTCAGGCTTTTCGCATCCCCTCAAATCGCCTATAACATTATAGGACCGGACCGGAGGAAGATTCTGACAATGAAAACGGATATAGACTCTTAAATCAGGGTCAAGTTTAAGGGACCGGCTTAAATGGTCAGCTCCCTGGGTGCTTATGCAGGCCGCAGGGATTTTAGGGATGCCGGGTTCGTAGCTCATCATCCCTGTATGGGGAAAATCATCGTTTGCTGTTGTGGGGGATCTGACCAAGGCGGCTGCGGCTCCTATTTTAGAGACTTCCACCGCCCCTCTGACCCTGTAAGCGGCGGCTTTTCCGTAAGCGGAAAAAGTATTAAGGAATCCCTGGTCCATTTTTACATTAAAAAAAATGATTTTTCCTGCGGCCGATTCTTTAAGGTGCTCAAGCTCAGCAAAATCCTTGACCTCAATGACCCGAGCGGACAGACCATCCTTGTGTGTGGCCACACTCCCTCCGATGGCCGCTATGCTGAGAGGATGATTTCCCAGAACAGAGGAAATCAGGAGGGCCTCTTCCTCAGGCCCGCGGACCCAGTGCGGAACCGTGGTCGGTTCCAGGTGAACATTTTCCAGACCCATTTCCATCATAATCTGCCTGGTTAATTCCACGGCAGCAGCGGCTCCCGGAGAACCGGGTAACCGGTGACCGACCGAAGTAATCCTCTCAAGAATGGAATAGGAAGGAAGTTCCCTGAGTCCTCTCTCCAACAGATTTTGAGAGATATTCTGGTATTTTTCAATGGGATCGGATGGATTGTTCTCAGCTTGGGAGAAAGCCGCTGAAGTGATGACCAGAAGAGCCAGGCCAAGGCACCTTATTTTAAAACCGTATTTCCTGGTAGACATCTTGAAATCCTTTCATCATCCTGCCTTTATATGCGTTTGCAGGGATTTCGCAGTTAAAAATGGATGTCCGCAAACATCCATGATGATCAAGAATAGAGATTAAGATTTCTGATAGGAATTGTCAAAAAGAAATAAGACAGCCTAATTTAAGAAATTTGCTGTTAATCAATTATTTTATTATAATAAAATTGTCAATCAAGAGAGAAAATAGCCTTACTGAATGGGGATTCATGGATATATTTTTTCTTATGATCGGGAAGAGAAAATCTGAATGAAAATAGCCAGAGTTAAAGTTGCGGGGAACAATGATTTAGTACCTGTCCCAATAACCTCTTCTGAAAAACCTCTGATTAAAAAAGAAATAGAGAGGAAATGGCAGACTCTGGTCGATTTGATGGCGAAAGTCATAGGTGTCCCTTCCGGATTGATCATGAAATTGGATGAATCTTCTATTGAGGTTTTCCTGAAGAGCAGACAGAAAGAAAATCCCTATCATGAACATGAACAAGCAGACCTTGCAACTGGATTATACTGTGAGACTGTAGTGGGCAAAAGGACTTCCTTAATAGTCCCAAATGCAAGAGAGGATCCGGAGTGGAAAGACAATCCTGATGTTAAACTAAAAATGATATCTTACTTAGGTTTTCCTATTGTTTGGCCGGATGGAGAGATTTTTGGGACTTTGTGTGTCCTTGATAATAAAAAAAACAAATATTCGGATTTATATATTGAGTTGATGTTGCAATTTAGGGAGGTCCTTGAGCTAGACTTGAAAATTCTTCTGGAAAGAGACTATCTTAAGAAGCAAAATCTAAGTAAAGAACTTATTTTAAGAGAAATCCATCATAGAGTGAAAAATAATTTCAACGCTATCATCAGCTTCTTGCGTTTAAAATCCAGAAAGAAAAGTGACCTCGCAGAAACACTAAAGGAAATCGAGTTCAAAATAAAAACACTATCAATGGTTCATGAAAAAATCTTCAAGGGTAGTGGTTACAAGAGATTAAAACTTCCAGACTATATATCAGAGTTGGCGCAGTACATTGTATCAAGCTATAAGCCTTTTAAGGTCAAGCTGGATATTCAAATTGATGATTTTATGATTAATTTGACCCAAGTTATACCTTTGGGAATGCTCATAAACGAATTGATGGTTAATTCTATAAAACATGCCTTTGATAATCAACCGAATCCTAGGATTACCATTGAGATGAGTGTAAAAGATAAAAACAGACTTTTTATGATATACAAAGATAACGGAAGAGGTTTCCCAAAGGGATTTAAACCTGAAAAAACCGATACTTTAGGTTTTCAGATTATTCGTTCCTTAACAAAAGAAATGGATGGTGATTTCTCAGTTATAAGTGACGGTGGAGTTAAGTATGATTTTTCTTTTACACTACCCGGCCATCCCGATTGATTTGATTAAGTCAATACGCAAAGAATAAAAAATATCAACAGATCACTCACACCGGATCGAATCAATTTTTAAGTTTTTTTATGAATCCGGCATCCACCCACCAGATATGGCTCTCGCCACCCCGCACGCTGATAAAAAACATATATTTTCCGTCCGGAGTGACCATCGGACAGATATCGATGCTCTGTGAGTTGATGGGTTCTGCCAGGTTCTCAGGCTCGGTCCATCCGCCATCTTTCTTACGGTAGCTGATGTAGAGGTCATAGGTTCTGGAAAAAAGCAGGTAACTGCCGTCAGGCGCGATGAAAGGCATTCCTTCGCTCTTATCGGTATTGACGGGAAGGCCGAGGTTTTGGGGTTTCTGCCATTTGCCGTCCACAAGCTTGGAGCAGTAGATGTCCCCTTCTCCGTGCCCCTCAGGGACACTGGAGCTGAAGTAAATTGTATGATCAGCGTCCACAGAGAACTGCCAGTGATGGGGATAGTCGTTAACGTTAGGATCGACTGGCTTGGGATTGGTCCAACCCTCTGCGGTTCGGGTTACATACCAGATTCGTTCCTTGCCAGACTGTGGATCATCGGGAAGAGGGATTGCGGACATGAAGTAAACGCGCTTTCCATCAGGTGAAAAAAACGGGACATCTCCTTCTTCATCTCCGGTGAAGGGAGTGAAACGGGGCGCTGTCCAGCGGTCATTAATCCGCTCTGACATCAAAATCCCTCCCGTGGAATAGAGTCTGCCCGGAATCTCGATCATAGGCGCCCACATGATAGTGTTCCCGTCCGGAGAGAAGGCCGCTGTGCTGTGAAGTCCCCAAATGGAGGATACGATCCCGACGGCGAAAAGCTCCGGTGTATCACCAGGAGGCTTCTGGCCCATATAGTTTCCTTTGAGGATAGGAAACTGAATGGGCTTGTCATCCGCACCTTTTTCTATCAGGATAGCGTGTACCTTGTCCTTCTTCATCTCGTCAGCGATGTTCAGAGGGGATTGTCCCATAATGCTGCGGGTGTTGATGTCCGCTCCTTTAGATATCAACCGTTCGACATTTTCAACCCGGCCGTCTCTGGCCGCATAATGCAGGGGTGTCCATCCATAGTTGTCTTTCAGATTGATATCTAGGTCCTTAGCGATCAGAATCTCCAATATTTGGATTGAGTCGCCGGATGCGGCTGAGTGAAGCAGTGTACCGCCGTTGGAAAGCTTGAATGCTGGATCGCCGCCAGCCTTGGCAATGGCGTCAAATAGCCGAGTCAGGCCTTTGGAAGCGGCATGATAAAAGAGATCCCTCACTTTACGTCCTCCCGAGGGGATGTGTGCTCCCGCATCCAAAAGAAGATTAACAACCTTTTTTTTACCGCGCCAGGCGGCCAGATCGAGCGATGAATCCTGGAATTTGTCCCTGGCATTGATATCAGCGCCGACTTGGAGAAGAATGCGTATGGTTTCAGGGCCTCCTCTTTCTCTGGCGCATAAAAGAAGCGGAGTGCGTTGGTAATTGTCTCGGCTTTCGATAGCTGCGCCTTTTTCTATCAGGAGAGCTGAGGCATCCGCGGCATCGTACATGACTGCGTAATGGAGAGGTGTGTTTGCCCCGTAGTCCTTAGCATCGACATTTGCTTCTTTGGCGAGCAGAAGCTCTATAGCCTTAGTGTTATTACGGACTGCCAGGCTGTGAAGAGGAACGATTTTATTGCTGTCCTCAACATTGACATCCGCGCCTTTGTCCACAAGGAACCTTACGACCTCGAGATGGACGCCACGACAGGCGCAGTGGAGCGGCGTGCGGCCGTCTTTATCCCTGGCATTGACCAGCTCGGGATTTTGTTCGATCTGGATTTTGACGCCTTCTAAATCGCCCTTCTGGGCGAGGTTGTGAATTTCATCTGCGAACACCAATCCTCCGAAGGAAATCAGAAATCCTACAAGAGTTAATATCCATGTTACCCAAGATTTTTTTATTTTATTTTCCAACTTCACCTCCATAAATACATGCTCTTTTCCCCAATTTCATGTCTGTTGTGCAAAAAATATGCCGATGTTATCTCCTGTTGCACAAAATATATTTTCTGACAATTACTCGTATTTCAGGGTGTCGACGGGATTGGTGCGAGCCGCTTTGAAAGTCTGATAGAAGACCGTAAGAAAGGCGATACTAAAGGCTGCCGCTGCTGACATCAAAAAAATCTCAATGCCCAGTGATGTCCGGAAAGGATAATTTTGAAGAAACATCCGCATCGCAAGATAGCCCAGTGGCCAGGCAAAAATATTAGAAATGGCGATAAGTTTGAGATGTTCTTTGGATAGCAGGCCAATGATGTCCCCAACTGAAGCACCTAGGACTTTGCGGATACCGACCTCTTTTATCCTCTGTTCCAAGGAATAGACCGCAAGTCCGAACAATCCCAGACAGGAAATCAGAAGCGAAAGATAGGCGGCAGAATTGAAAAACCTGCTGATGATGCTCTCTGTCAGATACACATTCTCTAATATATCTTCTAATAGCCTGGCCTCGAAAGTTTGATCCGGACCATAACCATTCCATATTTCTTCAATCCATGCTTTTGTGCCGCTCAGGTCTTCGGGACTGACTTTTAAAACCATGTATTCTGTATTCTGCGGATCCAGGTCCAAAACCAGAGGACCGATCCTATCGCGCAATGTGGCGTAATGATAGTTTTTCATCACGCCAATGATGGTTCCTTCTCCTTTAAAATGGCCCATTTTCTTGCCGATGGGGGCCTTCATGCCCATGGCTTTGACTGCCTCCTCATTCACGATCAAAGCTGTTTCTTTATCAGTGGTAAAATCGCGCGAAAATCTCCTTCCCTGAACAATGTCTATGCCAAAGGTATCAAAAAAATCATGATCCACACTGCCATTATACATATAGATTTCTTTGTCGCTGTCACGGCCGTCCCATTCATTCAGCAAATACGATGAACCCTCCCAGGTGGGGAGGTTTAAACAGGCTGTTACCTTGGAAATATTGCGGTGCCTGAGGAATTCGGTCTTTAGTACTTCATAGCTAGAGCGCATAGTATCCGGCAGAAAACAAACCAGAAGATTTGACTTGTCATAGCCCAGATCCTTGTTCTGCATAAACCGCATCTGTCTGAAGACAGTCAAGGTAGCGATAATAAGAATAATCGAGAACGTGAACTGGCTGACCACCAGAATCTTTCTCAGCATTCCCCGGCTTGATGTTTGCCCTAATAAACCTTTCAAGACGTTGGTTGGTTGGAATCGAGAAAGAAAAAAAGCTGGATAGCTCCCGGCAATGAGCCCGGTCATTAAGGCGATCACAATAAGCCCAAGATAGAGAGTTATATTTTTAGACTCAAAAAGAGCGTAAGCTTTATAGGGCTGAAGGCTGTTAATAAGGGGAAGAAAGAACTCAACGATCAAAATGGCGAATACCAGCGATATAAAAGAAAACACCAAAGATTCACCCAAAAATTGGGAGACAAGCTGGCCGCGCTTAGCTCCCACTACCTTGCGCAGCCCCACCTCCCGCGCACGTCGAGTAGAACGGGCTGTAGCCAGGTTCATAAAATTGATACAGGCGATGAAAAGAATCAAAAAGGCAACAATACCGAGCACATAAATTACAGAGATATCCACATGGATGGTCTTGACATCATAGGCATAATCAGAATGGAGATAAATTCGCTTTAGCGGCTGAAGCTCCAGTGTGATCTTTGTCTCATTCTCAGGAGAAATGTATCGGGACAATGCACCTTTGATCTTGGCCCCGAAGACGGCTGGATCAACATTTTCCTGAAGCTGGACATAGGTGGTGTAATTGTATTGGTTCCAATTATTGATGTTAACGCCGGCCTCCCGGTAGAGTGAAAAGGGCAGTATTATGGAAAAATGGAGATGGGAATCTTTGTGGTCTTTAATAACTGCTGATACCATCAAATCCGGCACATTGCGGATATGAAGGATTTTCCCGATGGGATCTTCATCTCCAAAAAGTTTTTGGGCGACCTCTTCTGTGATAACAGCAGAGTGAGGCTGTTTCAGGGCAGATTCTGGATTGCCAGCCAGAAAGGTATAAGAAAATATTTCAAAAAAATCAGGTTCAGCCAAACTTATGAAGTCTTGTTTGATCTTTTTATTTCCGTACCTAATCAGCTCTTCCCCAATGTAATTAAAACAGGCTGCTTTTTCGACATCAGGAAAATCTCGCTTCAAGGCAGCGGCAAGGGGTGCCTGAGTGACAGCGATTCGTGTGGTTTCGCCACTGTAATTATCCACTCGAATCACACGGTAGATTCGTTCTGCTCGCTCATGAAACTTGTCTACCTGTAACTCCCCCCGGATGATTAAGGCAATGAGGATGAAGCAGGCCATACCGATGGAGAGGCCCACGATATTAATAAAAGAGTGTCCAGTATGACGTCTCAGGTTTCGAAAGGCCGTTTTCAAATAGTTAATAAACATTTCAGCACCTCTTAGAATGACTTGTATACAATTTACGCTCTCTTTCCTATTTTTAAATGCAAGAAATATGCCAATGATAATTTATGAAGTTATCCAACACTTAATCTCTTCTGTATGTTCATTCTCGAACAGTTTTTGTCCATATCTGAACAGAGATACATACTTCTGGCTTATCCATCCCTCACTCACACCGGATCGAATCAATGGGATTGGCTGATGCAGCCCGAAACACCCTGAAGAACATGGTCATGAGAGCCAGGAAAAGAGCTGTTCCTGATGTTAAAAATCGGTTTAAGCATTTTATTAGAGTGATAAAAACAAGCTCTGTCAATGTCAAAAAGATTAAATATCTTCCAATTGTTTTTGGCAGAATCGTCCCAACGGTTCAACTTTATTCTGGATAACATCCCAGACAATCTTTGAATTCACTCCAAAGTATTCGTGGGTCAGAACATTCCGCATGGCGACAATTTTACGCCATTCAATGTCAAATGCCTTTTTCTTTATTTCAGGAGAGAGTTTACGTGCAGCTTCTCCGATGACTTCAAGATTTCGGATAACCGCATCAACAGTGATTTTACTTTGTGCGAATTCTTTGTATGTCATCTCTTTTGTGTATTCTCGAATGCGTTCCTGAGCTTCCAAAATATTTTTGAGATAAAGTCTATATTCCCTCGACATATTGAACCTCTTGCATAATTTTGGGCTTTATTTGATCTTTGAGTATATCGGCTAACACAAGGTCAACATCCCTAACGAAAAGATCTTCGAGGAAAAATTTAAGTTCCATATATTGATCAAAATTTGGATGAACAAATTCAACCAGTATGTCAATATCACTTCCTGGTTTTCCTTCCCCTCTTGCCCATGAGCCGAATAGACCAATGCGGCGCACACCAAATTTTTTGATTTCTGATGCTTTTTGCTTTAAAAGCTGTATAATGCGTTCAGAGGTCAAATCCTTGTTTCTTGATTTTGTATCTTGAATTTCTACCCATCTGTCGATTTCTGATTTTTTGAATTTTAGGAGCCGTCCGATTTTTCTTGCAGGAAGGCCTGATCTCTTCACCCACTTATACACAGTAAACCTTTTTATACCAAGGTATTCTGCCACGTCGTCAACCGAAAGCCACCGTTCATCCATTGTTTTATCTTCCTTTCTGTCCAATAAATATAACAAAATACTAATAAAAGGTACCATATACCATAATAGAAAGTCAAATTAATAGACAGAATTTTGGTTTTTCTGTTGGTGGTGATATTCACTCAATATATCATAATCTTCTGGAACCTGCACTAAAAAACAGGCTCTTTTATCAAGGGAAAGTTCCTATATTTGGGCTGGTCCCCTCTCACATCAAGAATCTCTCCATCGGGTGTAAAAAACAAGCCGGGCCGAAATT
>CAZUXT010000019.1:0-28510 GCA_964624145.1 uncultured Eubacteriales bacterium
TGTTAAGAGGCGTGATAAATTACGCACGGATCGGCGCATAGTTTTACGCACCTGGGTCAAGGAATTGCTCGAACCAAAATGAGATCATGGATTATAGAGCATTTAAGAGCTTTGTTTTTAACAGGAGAAGCAAAATCAGCTTTTTTCAGGCATAAATCGGGAATTATAGTTGTCGTTGAGGCGGGCAAAGGGATTCCAAAAGGAAGCATAATGTGGCATCCTCTCCTCTTAAAGAGAAATAATCAAAAAAAAAGGAGGAGATATGGATGCCACATTCAGAGGATGATTTTATCATGAACATGAAGAGATTGGAATACAGCAACCGGGAGATAGCCAGGAAACTGAAAGTCAGTGAAGGGACCATCCGCTACCGGATAAAACAGAGGCAAGCGGGCAGAGAAGACGGGCGGAAGCATAAGTCATCGAGGCTGGATCGTTTCCGTGCGGTTATTGAGAGGTGGATAGAGGATTATAGAGACAGCCGGCGGAGGCCGACTCTGAAAACGCTCTATAAATGGCTGAGGAGAGACCATGGATACAAGCACTCTTATGATGCGTTTCGCCGGTATGTGAGGAAACATTTTCCGGAGCTCCATAAAAAAGGATCATGGATAAGGATAGAGACACCTCCTGGAGCGCTGCTTTTTGTGGATTGGAAAGAGGATGTCATGGTGCAGATATGGGAACCCGGCCATTGGGTAAAAGTCCAGTTTTTATGCTTCACCTTGGGATTTAGCCGGAAGACAGCAGTCAGAGTCAGTGAAAAGAAAGACCTCTCTTCTTTTCTTCACTCTCATCAAGAAGCATTGCGGAGTTTGGGCGGATTGCCAGAAGTGATTCGGACTGACTGTCTAAAGTCAGCCATTGTGAAGTGGAAAGGGAGCCGGTCTGTTCTCAATGAAAGCTATCAGAGATATCTCGGGAACTTTGAGATCCATGCGTTTCCTGCACGTCCGGGAACTCCTGAGGATAAAGGCAAAGCTGAGAAGCGGATACTGGATCTTTTTTCCCAAATGGATTTTAAACACCGGGTGTTTCGGGATATGGCTGATCTGCAGAGACATGTGGATGAGGAACTTAAGCTTCTGGAAAAAGAATGGCGTTGCGGAGCCACAGGGCTTTCGGTTGAGGAAAGCTTCTCTTATGAGAGAGAGCACCTCAGAGCGCTTCCTGAGAGTTTTCCACGCATTCCTCTTAAGGAAAAACGAACCACAGTCAGAAGGGACAGCACGGTTTATTTTGACGGCAATTATTATCAGCTCGAGGGCAAATACAGAGACAGAAGCGTTTTATGTATTAACACGGGGGAAGAGATTATAATCTATCACCAAGGGGAAAGAGTGGGGCATTTTCCTTATCTTCCCGGAACCAAAGGCATGGTGATGCTCTCAGAGCGAGCCATAGCCCATAGAGATAATCATCTCAGCGACACGGTCCGGCAGTGGGCTTTGACCGTAGCCTGCCGGCAGGTTCAGATCTATGAGGAGATCATCCAAAGGAGAAGCGCATGAGTATCCAACAGATTCAGCAGAAGATGGAAAAACTTAAACTCAACCACACACTGCCGTTAATATCTGAGCTTTTATCCGAGGCTACCAAACAAAAAAGCAGCACGCTGGGATTTTTTGAAAAACTCTTGACTCTTGAAGTGGAAGCCAGGGAAGAAAGCCGAATCGCTGCCTCTCTTAAGGTCTCAGCTTTGCCCAAGGGAATGCATCTGGATAATTTTGACTTTCTTTTTCAGCCTTCAGTGGATAAATCCAGAATCCAGAACCTTTCCACTTGTGAGTTTATCCGCTGCCATGAGAATGTGCTCTTTTTTGGTCCTCCTGGCGTGGGAAAGACGCATCTGGCTGTGGGATTAGGGGTTAAGGCCATAGAACTGGGCTATAGTGTGATCTACTATACGGTCGAAGAGCTGCTTTTACAGCTTAAAAAAAGAGCGGATATCCCGGTGGCAAAGCAAAGAGGACGCGCTTATGTCAAAAGCGCGCTCGTGGTAGTGGATGAACTGGGATACCAGGTTCTTGACCGACATGAGACACACCTCTTTTTCCAGTTTGTCTCTGCTCGATATATGAGAGCCAGCACCATCATCACCTCCAACCGGTCAGTTAAAGACTGGGTTAACATCTTTGCTGCTGATGAGATGGCCACGACCGCTATCCTGGATAGACTGTTTCATAAAGCGCATATCTTTAATGTGGATGGGAACAGTTATCGGCTCAAAGATTTTACTGAGATGATCCATGGTTCAAAAAAGGAGAAAACTTAACCAATGAGCTTAAATCTACAGCCTAATGAGTGCGTAGAGCTATACGCCGATTTACTGCGTAATAATATACGCCTATTGACAAGTGTCGGGTCGATCACTCCCTCGTCCAACAGCAAATCCAAAAAAGCCCGCTCACAAGCTTTGAACGGTAGTACTGCAGACAGCCCTTTCCGGCATTCCCTCACAAGACGCACCCCGTATTCGGCTGATTCCGCTTTAACCACCGGCGAATTGATGCGCAGTGTGGGAACCAGCTGTCTGGTCAACTCAGTGGAGTCGAACTCTATATCGTCGGCACAGGCCGTCCTCCAATCCTTCCGGTTCATCGCGCCATAGACGACAAAACCTATACGAAGGCGGTTGTGATCAAGCCCGTCCATTCGGAGAATTCGATGGCTATCGAACAAGTCCCGCGCCTGTCTGCGCGAGAAGAGTGCAGCCAGTTTACCGGCTGCCAGTTCATGGAGATCCAGCACGGGAATCCCCGTGGACTGCCAAGCTCCGATTGGATGAGAATCTCTGAAAGTCACCGGCCACAACGGGACACGGAACATGAAATTCAAATCCACTTCGAGGTTTCCGCCCCGGCCAGGAACGTTTTTATACCGCAGCGACCACTTGCCTCCGGCATGTTCTTCAGGCATCCGCCTGACAGTGAAACCCTCACGAGCAAAGACCGCTTGAAGGGCCTGTTCCACCTTTGGACGGACAGCCAGCATGCCATCGCGATCTTCGGCTCCCACATAATTCAAATCAATGTCAACGGAGAGTCTGGGTACATTGAAGAAGAACATGTTTAAGGCCGTGCCGCCTTTAAGCACCAGCTTCTCTTTAAGGAACGAGTGAATCATCAAGGCGTCCAAGAGCCCCAACATATGAGCGACCTTTTCGAGCACATCCGATCTGAATCCCGTAGCCTCTGCTTCGGCTGCAAGCTTTTCCGGGGATATCTTCATATTACATCTCCCCAGGCTCGTTCGATGATTTTTCTCGGAACCACAAGGTTCCATTCTAATACGAGCCTGCCGGATTTCCGCTTTGAACGGACCAGGTAATGAGGCTGTTTTGGACGCATGTCGCGAAGCGCGTTGAGATGACGGTCCTCGACCATCAGGGTTTCGCGGTGCTGATCAAGAAAGAATCCCACTTTCGCCCCGGTTGTCGCATTTCCGAGAAGGAGCACGTACTCCACGACCTTATCAAGGTCGAAGAATTCGACGGACTCCAGCGACCGCCAGATTTCCTCCCAGCTTCCTGATAGGTCAGGACGATTCAGCACATCGACCAATGTCCGTTCCAGCGTCGTTACTCTCAACTCCAGACCGGAGCGCTCCGCTGTCGAGACGCTGAAATACTCTTTACCAAGACGGAGGAGCGCTTTGCAAAACTTCGCTCCCCTGAAAAAATGCGCGCGGAATTTAAGAGGTCCGGGCGGGCGGGATGCCGAATACGTAAAGTTTGTATGAACCGAGTAAGCCTTTCCATGGAACTCGAGCGCTGTGTGGTGTGACAGAACAGCATCAGGTGTCAACTTCGCGGCTATGAGGAAGGGGTCGACCGGATACGAACCGGGGTCGGCTCCCGGAGGGATGACAGCATATAACCCCCGACGCACGCGGACGATCCGACCGGCCTTCCGGTGGTAGGCCAGAAGCGCCTCCTGTGCTCGCAGGCCGACCTCACCATTGGATGATAAATGTTCGGCCAATTCCTCTCCGGTAAAAACCGGGTGTTTTCGGAAGAACTCGTCATGTTTCATCGTTAGTAACCTTGACTTTATTTCGTAAAACCCATAGCAATATTATGGGTTTTGAGGCAAATTGTCAAGTATGACCCGTAACCCATTCTTCATGATCCTTTCTTTCTACGGAATATTTTTTTAATATCCAACGGGTTAAGTAATATAGGGTGGTACCTTATGGAGCGTCTCCTATAACTATAATAGGTTAGCAGGTGAGATGAAAGGCCGCAAAAACACTTGTTTTCGGATGCCTTTCATTGAAGGTCCGGACAGCCTGTTTGCTTTTCTGGATAATAAGGTTGATTTCATGATCTTTGGCGTATTTCTTGACTTCATCATCCACTTTCATAAGACCCGTATAACCGGTTCCAACAATGAGTGTATCCGGATTTTTAGCGAGAACATCATCGATATCGCATAAAGTCAATAAATGCCCGGTTTTTCTCCACCAGGGAGATTTGACCCTGTCCGGATAAATAATCAGGTCTTTTGTGTATGATTTTCCTTCTATGACCATTTGGCCGAATTTGTATGAGTCGATCATTCTTTTTTTTCTAATATAAAAGTATCGGAGGTCAGTGATTTGAATTTCCTGTTCAAGAGGTTTTTTATTGCTTTCTGGGCCGCTTTTTGCTCTGCTTCCTTTTTTGATAAGCCCGTGGCTTTCCCCAGGCTTTGTTTGTTGGAGAATACTTCGACTGTAAATTTTTTATTGTGTTCAGGCCCTTTGGTTCTTACTGTTTTATATAGGGGTGTGGGAAAATTTTCTTTCTGGAGATGTTCCTGGAGCGCTGATTTATAGTTGTTTATTAAGAAATTGTCCATATCTATTTTTTTAAAAAAATTCAAAAATTGTTTTTCAAGCAGGCCTTTAGCCGCATTGATTCCTCCGTCAAGATAGAGTGCTGCCACGAGAGCTTCGAACACACCGGCCAGAATGGTCTTCTTATTCCTTCCACCGCTCTTTTTCTCTCCTCTCCCCAGCATGATTTTCTTATCCAATTTTATTCCCTTTGCAAAAAGGGATAAGGCATTTGTGCTGGCTGCTGCGGATTTGAGTTTTGATAATTCTCCTTCTGAAAGCCCTTGAAAGTTTCTGTAGAGAAAATCACACAGGATAAAGCCTACGACAGAGTCTCCCAAAAATTCAAGAATTTCATTGTCTTTTATCTCTTTTTGGTGTTCATAGGCATGAGAGCTGTGAGTGAGAGACTGGATGAGAAGGTCTTTATTTTTAAACGTATAGTCAATTCTTTTTTCCAGACTGTCTAATTTTAGGCTCATGATATTTTATTATTCTGCGGAGGGATTCTGTTTTAGGGAAGAGTAGGCGACTTTTCCACCAACAATGGTCACGACCGGAGAACCCTTTAGCTTCCAACTGTGAAAAGGATTGTTTCTGCTTTTGGATTGAAACGTATTGACATCGACGGTGATTTCCTTTTCCGTATCAATTATGGTAAGGTCTGCATCCGAGCCGATTTCAATTTTTCCCTTGTTTTCCAGTCCCAGGATTTTTGCCGGATTGCAGGAGTACATTTCAACAAGCCTGTTCAAAGAAATGATTTTTTTATTCACGAGTTTGTCCAGAATGAGAGAAACAGCGGTTTCCAGTCCGTTTATTCCAAACGGAGCTTCATTGAATTCAACTTCTTTCTCATCAGGGGAATGGGGAGCGTGATCCGTGGCAAAAACATCGATTATTCCTTGTTTGACTGCTTCTATGAGGCTTTTATTGTCTAGCTTTGTTCTGATGGGAGGGTTGACTTTCAGATTGGTGTCGTAATCTGAAAGAAGGGAGTCATCCAGAAAAAGGTGGTGAGGGGTGACTTCAGATGTTATCTTCAGTCCTTTGTTTTTAGCGGCTTTGATCAGTTCGACAGATCCTTTAGTGCTCATATGTGCCAGATGGAGTCTGGAATTTGTTTTTTCAGCCAGGATTATATTCCGGGCGACCATGACTGTTTCAGAGTAATCAGGGATTCCCTGTAATCCAAGCAGATAGGACGGGTAGCCTTCGTTCATAACTCCACCGGAGCTAAGATCAAGGTCTTCACAGTGTTCGATGATGAGTGTGTTCAGTTCTCTGGCGTATTCCAAACACCGGCGCATTAACTGGCTGTTGGATACAGGATATCCATCGTCAGAGAAGGCGATGGCACCGGATTTGATCAAATCTGCCATTTCAGTTAGGAGTTCGCCTTTTTGCCCCATACTCACAGCAGCTATGGGGAATACATTGACAGAAGCTCTTTTTATTGCTTCGGCTATTATGTATTCTGTGGTGCCTGAGTTGTCATTAACAGGGACTGTATTGGGCATGCAGGCAATGGAAGTGAAACCTCCTTTAGCCGCTGCCTTGGAGCCGGTCTCTATGGTTTCTTTGTGTTCTTGACCCGGATCTCTTAAGTGAACATGCATGTCTATGAAACCCGGAGCAACGATCTTATCAGAGGCGTCAATTGATTTTTTGCCGACAGAACTTATATTTTCTTTTATGTCAGAGATTTTTTTGTTTTTTATCAAAATGTCTGTTTTTTTATCTAACCCGGAGTGAGGATCTATGACATGTCCGTTTTTAATCAGTAACATCACGTTCTTTTCCTCCTAGCAAAAGGTAAAGGACCGCCATCCTTATAGCAATTCCGTTTTCGACCTGCTTAAGTATGACTGACTTTAAAGAATCGGCTAATTGCGTTGAGATCTCAATGTCCCTGTTTATAGGCCCGGGATGCATGATTATGGCGTTTTTACGGGCGGTTTCGAACCTTTTCGGGGTGAGACTGAACAGATTCCTGTATTCCCGGACAGACGGGAAGAAATTTTTCTGCTGTCTTTCCAGTTGGATCCTCAGCATCATGATGACATCCGCATCTTGTACGGCTCTGTCCATGTTGTAGTCAACTTGTGCTCCCAGGCGGGCCATTTGTGGCGGAACCAGACCCGGAGGGCCTACGAGCACGACTTTTACGCCCATTTTGTTCAGAAGAAACATATTCGACCGAGCCACACGGCTGTGAAGGATATCTCCGACTATCACTACTTTAAGTCCCTTTAATTTCCCTTTCTCCTCTCTTATGGTGAAGGCGTCCAGCAGTGCTTGAGTGGGATGTTCATGGGTTCCGTCTCCTGCATTTATCACATGTGAGCGGCAGAACGTGCTCAGGAAATGAGGGGTTCCGGAAGCAGAATGTCGAATAATCAGAGCATCTGTCTGCATGGCTTCCAGATTGAGAACAGTGTCTTTAAGAGTTTCTCCTTTGACAGCGCTGCTGGATGCTTTTGAAAAGCTTGAAATATCGGCACTGAGTCTTTTTGCTGCCAGCTCAAACGAGCTTCTCGTTCTTGTGCTGGGCTCAAAAAAGAGGTTGATAATAGTTTTTCCTCTTAATGCAGGGACTTTTTTTACTTCACGTTTTGAGATCTCTTTGAGGGATTCCGCAGTGTCAAGAATTGTGAGAATTTCAGATTTTGTGAGATACTGGATGCCTAAAAGATGTTTTTTATTGAAGCTCACTCTTTTCTCCTATCCGATTCCTCCCGGTTCTGTGATAAGGACTTCGTCTTTTTTGTCGATCTCCTTTAATTTGACCTTAACCTGCTCTCTTCTGGAGGTAGGGAGTGACTTTCCAGTGTAATCAGCTTTTATGGGAAGCTCCTTATGCCCTCTGTCAATAAAAACAAGGAGCTGAATGGTCTTGGGGCGCCCGAGATCGATCAGGCTGTCCATGGCAGCCCGTATAGTCCGGCCAGTGAACAGTACATCGTCTACCAAGAGCACATCCTTATTTTCTATAGAAAAATTTATCTCTGTTTTTTTTACAATATGCTTGTCTTCGAGTTCGGAAAAGTCATCTCTGTACAAGGTTATATCCAGTATTCCCATAGGGACTTCAACATTGTCATACTCTTTGATCAGCTTTGCAATTCGTTTGGCAATATGAACTCCTCTCGTTCTTATGCCTATTATGACAAGATTGTTCAGGTCTCGGTTCCTTTCTGTGATTTCAGTGGCCATTCTGTTGAAAGCTCTTTTTATTTTTCTGGAATCCATGACTCTGGCTTTGATTTTTTCTTTCATTTTAACTCCTTTTTAGGTGAAAACATCTTTTTCTGCTGTCAGTCTATTTAGGTGAGGCTTAGGTTTCAAATCTCTTGTTATTTTCTTAAGAAGATGCAATAACTGACAAAAAAAGTCAAGAATATTCGTTTCCGACTCTTTACTGTTTCTTTCGCATTGTAAAGTATTGTTCGGTGATGCGAATGTCTTTTTCAATCTGCCTTTGAAGCTTTTCAGGAGAGTCAAATGCTTTCTCATCTCTGATTTTTTTTAGAATAAGGAGGGCCATTCTTTTGTCATACAAGTCGGTTTGAAAGCCTATAATATAGGATTCTATATGTATTCGGTCTCTGTTGAATGTGGGACAGCAGCCAATGTTTGTCACGGAATGATAGGTTTTGGATCCGATTATGGATTCTGTGATAAAGACTCCCTGAGGGATTATGTTATTATCCGGTCTTAGATTAGCTGTGGGAAATCCGATACGGCGGCCTCTTGAAGAGCCTCTTATGACCCTTCCTGATAATTTATAAGGGTGACCCAGAAACCTGTTTGCTTTCTCTATATCTCCGTTAAGGAGCAAAGTACGGATTTTACTGCTGCTTATGATTTCCCCGTGTAGAGAAACCTGAGGGATGGAGTGCAGTTTGATATGATGCTTTTTTGCGATTTTCCGGAGCTGCTTGACGTCTCCTTTGCGATTTTTCCCGAACCTGAAATTACTCCCGACCACTATGAATTTGCAGTGAAGAGAGTCAATGAGTATTTTTTCTATGAACTGTTCAGGGGAAAACAGTGACAATTTTTTATCAAAAGGAAGGGCCACGGCTGTTTCCACCTGGAACCGGCTTATCATATTCAGTTTTTCTTTGTAAGGCTGAATAAGCAGAAATTTGTCTTTGTTGAAAAATTTCTCCGGGTGAGGGGAAAAGGTAAGCACAACAGATTTGAGATCGTTCTCTCCCGCTGTTTTTTTCAAATATTCAAGTATTTTCTTATGCCCCAGATGGACGCCGTCAAAATTTCCAATGGCAACTGCTGTATTTTTTTTAAAACCAGTGACTTCAGAAAGATTTGTGATGACTTGCATAGGATCAAGGCATGCTGTCTTTGCTTTTTTCCAGATAAATGCTTTTTAACTGATGCAGACTTTGATTGAGAAGGTCTTCTTCATTTGGATCAAGATTTCCCTGGGTTTTTGTTTTCAGGAGTTCAAGAAGGTCGATGAGTCTTTTTGCTAATTCAAGATTCACACTTTGCTTTCCTGTGATCGGATCTGTGATCTGTCCCAACTTTATAAGAGCTTGTGTATGAAAAGGAAGCATGAGGGAACTGAAATCAAGCAAGGGCATGGGTTCTTTCTTTTGTTTTTTTTCGTACATTTTATTGAATATATTGTTTTTTTTAGTGTTAAATATAACCGCGGTTTCTTTGAAAACTAAGAAAAAATAATACAATAATGACTGAATATATTCAAGGAGATATAAATGCCTAAACAGAAAATAGCCGGGAAAAGATTTTCAAAACTTGTGGATATTCTTGATATACTAAGGGGAGATAAGGGATGCCCCTGGGACAGGCAGCAGGATGAAGAATCCATAGCTGATTATTTTTTAGAAGAAGTGTATGAAGCCATAGAAGCATTGTATTCCGGTGATGAGAGAGCTTTAAAAGAAGAGCTTGGTGATGTGGTCATGGAAATCGTTTTCTTAGCAAGGATCTATGAGGAAAAAGGTCTGTTCAGTATTTCAGATGTTCTTGACAGCATCAATGATAAGATGATCCGAAGGCATCCTCATGTATTCGGAGAGAAGGATATGGAGACGCCCGACCAGGTCAGGAAGGAATGGAACAGGCAGAAAAGTGCGGAGAAAAAGCAGGATTTTGCGCTTCAAAGAGGAGACAAGCATTCTCCGGCTTTGCTGGAATCGTTTTTAATAGGGAAAAAGGCTTCCGGCTTTGGTTTTGACTGGGAAAAAACCGAAGATGTGGTGGAAAAACTCAAAGAAGAAATCCGGGAAATAGAAAAAGCCGCTGCATCAGGGGATAAAAACAGCGTGTTTGAAGAAATGGGGGATATATTGTTTACTGTCTCCAATGTGTCACGTCAATTGAAAGTTAACCCTGAGATAGCCTTAAAAAGGGCCAATCAAAAATTTATAGAAAGGTTCAATTATATTGAAAAGAATCTGAAAGAGAAGGGAATTGATATGGAGAAGGCTTCTCTTGATGAGATGGAAGCGTTATGGGAAGAGGCAAAAAGAAAAAATCAAACTTAACTTAAAGAAAATCAGGTGTGGCTGAAGGGAGCATAAGCTATACCTGATTTTCTTTTCTTTTGATGAGGCTTGCTTTGATAAACTCATCCAGATTTCCGTCCAGTACACTTTCCGTATTTCCTGTTTCAACACTTGTCCGGAGGTCCTTGATCATCTGGTAAGGATGGAGCACATAGGAGCGGATTTGATTCCCCCAGGCAATATCAGATTTGGCATCTTCCAGCTTCTCCAGCTTTTCGTTTTTTTTCCTCTTTTTCAGTTCATACAGCCTTGATTTAAGGACTTTTAACGCGGACGCTTTGTTCTTATGTTGAGACCTTTCGTTCTGGCATTGAACCACGATTCCTGTTTCGATATGAGTGATTCTTACTGCTGAATCAGTGACATTGACATGCTGGCCTCCCCGGCCGGAAGCTCTGTACGTATCAACTCTTATTTCATCTGGTGAAATATCGATTTCTATGTCTTCGTCGATTTCCGGATAAGCAAAAACAGCGGCAAAGGAGGTGTGACGCCTTTTGTTGGCATCAAAGGGCGAGATCCTCACAAGCCTGTGCACACCTGATTCCTGACTGAGAATCCCATAAGCGTAATCTCCGATGATCTGGATGGTTGCGCTTTTCAAACCAGCTTCGTCCCCCTGCTGAATGTCCAGGATTTTTGAAGTGAATTTTTTTCTTTCCGCGTATCTGAGATACATGCGCATCAGCATTTCAGCCCAGTCCTGGGATTCTGTACCGCCCGCTCCCGGGTGGATGGTTAGGATGGCATTTCTCGGGTCATCCTTTTCAAAAAAAAGGATCTCCAGTTCAGCGTTATCTATGAGGATTTGAAAGTCGCTGATGGTTTCACTGAGATCGGATAATATGTCTTCTCCTTCCGAACTCAATTCCAGAAGGACATCGATTTCTTCTTTGATTTCCTTTATTTTTATATATGAGGCGATGCCGGCTTCTATTCTTTTTTTCTCTTTTTGAAGCGATTTGAGTTTTGATTGATTATTCCAAACATCAGGGGAGGAAAGTTCTTTTTCAAGGATTTCGATTCTGTTTTTTTTGTGGTCCGGGTCAAAGATAACCTCTGAGATCTTCAAATTTTCTGGTCAGTTTTTTGGCGTCAGACTTAAGGTCGGCTATGGTTTTCTTTGGCTTCAGCTCTTCTTTTTCTTTCATTTTTCCTTCTTACAAAGGAAAGAATAAGGAAAGCGGCTGATAAAGTCAACCCGGTGTAAGGGAGAAGATCTCCGTACTTCGAATAAAAAGTGAGAGATTGGTTCGGAGTGATCTCCGTATTCATGAATGTTTGCGTGTGCAGTTCTGATTTCGCAATGATCCTGCCGTAAGGGTCAACCACCCCGCTTATTCCGGTTGTGGCTGCTCTTAATAAGTACCTTCTGTTTTCCACGGCTCTTAAAACAGCTAAGGAAAAATGCTGATACGGAGCCGCGCTTGTTCCGTACCAGCCGTCATTCGTGATGGTCACCAGAAATTCAGCGCCCATTTTTGGGAATTTTCTCACAAGAGATGGGAATATGATTTCATAGCAGATGGGAGACCCGAAGGGAATGTCCTTGAATTCATGCAAAGAGTAGTATTTGCCGGGTGTCAGCTCTCCTATAGCATGGGTAAATTTGGAAACAAAGGAGAAGATTTTTTTGTACGGAGTGTATTCACCGAAGGGGACAAGGTGCTGTTTGTAATAATGAGAAAGTGAGTGGTTTGAACCCAAACAGACCGCTGCATTATAGAATAATGGGCCTTCCAAGGAATATGCTGTCTCACTTGTTCCCAACAGCAGTGTGCATCCTGTCTCCTGTGAAAACCGTGAGAGCTGATCGGAAAAGTCAATGTAGGGCTGGAATTGACAGGAAAAACAGAGCGGGACAGAGAGTTCCGGCCAGACAATCAGCCTGGCACCGTTTTCATAGGCAAGATGACTGAGATGCAGGTGTTTCTGGAACATTTCATAGGTCTTTTCAAAAGGCTGGATGGAAAAATCCGTACTGGATGAGGTGTTTCCCTGTATAAAAGCAACGGTTATTGTATCTTGAGCCGTGACAGGTTTTTTTAGAGCTAAAAGACCGCCGGCATGAAAGATCAAAACCATCACTACTGACAGGGCCAAACAAAAAAACTTTTTCTTCATTTTTGTTGAGATAACGATCAGGCTCTGGAACAGGACCATTATAAAGGAAAGCCCGTACACTCCTGTTATTGAAGAAAACTGTATGAAACAAATGTTTTTATACTGGCTTGCCCCCAGAAGTCCCCAAGGGAAGCCTGTGAAGAGATAGGTCATTATGAGTTCCATGGAGATCCAAAGCAAAGGGATAGCAAGAAATGCCAGTTTCCGCATATAACGTGAATAAAAAGAGGCAGTAAGGGCAAAGATTCCCCAGAAGAGAGCCAGCAGAAGCACTAAGAGGATATAAATAAGTATGCTCATGCCCAGGGAAAGGCCTCCGTAGTGCATGGGGACAGCCGGGATCCAGTAAAGAATCACCGCATAAAAGAAAGATCCTGCTAAAAGACCCAAAACAAAACTTTGAGCCGGATTCATTTTAAGCAGAAGATAAATCAATGGAACGAGAGAAATCCACCCAAGGTAAAAGAGTTCTGTTTTAGGGAAAGCCAGCCCTGTCATCACGCCGCACGATGCGGCAAGAAGAATATCCGGAATCCGGATTTTCAATATACGTTTCTCTCTATTCAGCCTTTAACTCTCCCGCTCAGTTAGAACCTTTGATGATGAAATAATCGCTGCTTTTCTTGTTTTCTTTTTCCATAAGGTTCTTTTTGACTTCTTCGGCTTCTTCTCTTGTTTCATAACCACCGATTCTCACTCGATATATGGTTCTGCGGTCCGTCGGGTAAGGGTCTATAACCCGGGATTTGATTCCCATGCCGCTGTATTTTTCAGCTATTTTTAAAGCAGAAATCTTATCCCTGTAAGCTCCGACTTGAATGTAATAGAGGTTTTGGTTTTTAGGGGCTTTTGTTTTCACTTTTTCTACAGGTTCTTCCTTTTTATCCTTATTTTCATTGTGAGAAGCGATTTCCTTGTTTATTTTATTTTGTTCAGGTGCCTCCGGTTTCTCTTCCCGGACCTCTTCGATAGGGACAGCAGAGAACTGCGTCTGTTTTGTAATAACCGCCTGTTTTTTCCCGACTGAAACTCCCAGAAGGAAAATGACTATCCCTAGCATGATTATGGCTATGAATACAAAAACCAGCATGGAACTGGAGATCTGAAGTTCGCGGTAATCCTTATTTCTCATGGCACTTTATTTCTTTTCGTTTTCTTTTGCGGTCATGAATGCTTTGATTAAATCAATCGGAAGAGGGAACACAATGGTTGAGTTTTTCTCGGTTGCGATTTCTGAAAGTGTGCTGAGAAATCTAAGCTGGAGTGCCTGCGGATTCTTAGAGATGACATTCGCTGCTTTGATGAGGTTACCCGCAGCCTGGTATTCTCCCTCCGCATGAATGATTTTGGCTCTTCTTTCACGTTCTGCTTCAGCTTGTCTGGCTATGGCTCTTACCATATTTTCAGGCAGGTCCACATGTTTTGTCTCGACCAGTTGGACTTTAATGCCCCACGGATCTGTTTGCTTGTCGATGATTTCTTGAAGCTGGTTGTTCAGCTGTTCTCTTTCGGAAAGGATCTCATCAAGCTCGCTTTCTCCAAGAACACTGCGAAGAGTTGTTTGGGCGAGCTGAGAGGTTGCATAAAGATAATCCTGGACAGCCAGAATCGCTTTTTGAGGATCCATTACCCGGAAATACACCACTGCGTTCACTTTGATGGAGACGTTGTCTTTTGTAATGATATCTTGTGCCGGGATGTCCATAGTCACGATGCGCAGGCTGACTCTCACCATTTTATCGATAGGCGGGAACACCAGAATCAATCCCGGTCCTTTGGGCTTAGATAGAACACGGCCTAAGCGGAAAATAACGCCTCGTTCATATTCCTTTAGTATTTTTATGGCATTCAATATGTAGAGAATGATGATCCCTCCGATTATCATAGGAACTGTTAACATTTTTACCCTCCTTTATTACCTGTTTTTTTGACTTTAATCTTTAGATTTTTCAATACTTCGATAATCTCGACCTTTGAGCCTTTTGGAATGTCTTCTTCAGACTCCGCATTCCATATTTCCCCCATCACAAACACTTTCCCTTCAGGATTTATCCGGGTGGAAGCCGTACCTATTTCTCCGACAAGTCCTTCTTTTCCGGTAAAAACCTTTTTTGCATGGGCTCGAACAGCAATGAATATCAAAAAGATAAAGATGAGAGAAATACCTACGGCCACCGGGATTATAAAATTCAGACTGGGCCGTAATTCGGGAATAGGAGCATTGATGAGCATAATAGAACCTATGAGCATGGCTATGATACCTCCGACAGATAAGATACCATAACTCTGGACTTTTATCTCTAAAATAAACAGTCCTATGGCCAATAGAATCAAAAGCAGTCCCACATAATTTATGGGAAGTATCTGGAAGGAAAATATCGCTATAAGCAAACAGATCCCTCCCAGGACTCCGGGGAGAATCGCCCCGGGATTTGAAAATTCAAAGTAAAGCCCCAGAAGTCCGAGCATAAGCAGAATATAGGCAAGATTCGGATTTGAGATAGTCAGTAGGAATTTTTGCCTGGGAGACATAGGCAGGTCTATGATTGTCTCTTTATCCAGGGACAAGGTTCTTTCGGTTCCATCAAATCTATTGATTTTTTTTCCGTTCAGGTTCTCAATGATCTCTGTTTCATCTTTGGCTATGAAATCAATGAGATTTCCCTTATAAGCTTCTTTTTCGGTGTAGGATAAGCTCTTGCGAACCGCATCCTCAGCCATTGAGACATTTCTTCCTCTTTTTTCAGCGATACTTTTAATATAGGACGCCGCATCGTGAGTAACCTTTTCTGCCATGGTTTCATCCATAGGTTGTCCGGTCACAGAAACTCCCACCGGATGCGCGGCACCTGTATTTGTTCCGGGGGCCATCACAAAGACATCGCTTGAGATTCCGATAAAAAAGCCTGCGGAAGCGGCTCTGGAACCGCTCGGGCTGACAAAGGTCACCACAGGGACTTCTGAGCTAAGGATTTTTTCGATGATTTCCCGCATAGAAGTATCAAGTCCGCCAGGAGTGTTGAGTTTCATAATCAAAAGGCTGGCGTTGTCTGTCTCGGCTTTTTGAATTGATTTGATTATGTATTCGGAGGTTATGGGATGGATCGGAGCGTCCACAGTGATCTTTAAAATAGAAGGGTAGGAAAGATGTGCTAATAGGGTGATACTAATAAGGGTAAATAGGAGTTTTTTCACCGTTTTTTTATTATAGAAGGGTATTTTTAGTAAGTCAATAATTTGTCTTGACTTTTTATTTTCAATATTTAATCATTTAGTAAAAAGGAGACTTAGAGAGTCAATGATTAAAAAGGATATCGTTCAGAAAATTGAAGAAAATGGAGGATTTAGCAGAAGCGATTCCTTGTTTGTTGTTGACTCTATACTGGATCATATAAAGGAATCCCTGAAAAAAGGGGAGAAAATCGAGATAAGGGGATTCGCCAGCCTTAAAGTGGTCAAAAAAAAGACAGGTTATGGAAGAGATATCCGGAGAAACAAGCAGATCAGGATCCAAAGCGGGAAGAGAATAAAATTCAAACCTGGGCAGGAACTCAAAGACATCACCTAATTTAATAAGGGGACGTCCCATTAGGTACCACCCTAGTAAAGAACCGTGCATTTACGTACGTGGCTTACTACCAGAATGCAAGCTTCCCTTGTCCTGCTTCGTCAGAACCCACTCTATATAGGGACTTACGTCTGCAGGATTGCGGTGGTGTATTAAATGGAAATATTTCAGAGGAAGACAATCTAGAATATTTTTTAGTATTCAATGGATTCAGTAATATAGGGTGGTACCTTATGGAGCGTCCCCCATAAATTCATTGAAGTATTTTCCCACCTGTATTATTATGAAAAAAAAATGGAGACATGATGAGCAAATACAGGATAGATCCTCTTTGGCCTAAGGATCTGAACACGTATCCCTTAAAATCAAGGAAGAGCAAGGTTTCGCATAAAGATTTTGCCCGGAAATTCAACCCTGACGATTCGGTAAAGGATTTTATTGAAAGCTTACCTGACTTGTTAGCTGGCAAAAATTTTAAAAAATTGGTACATCTGATCAAAGAAGCCCGTGGAAAAAACAAACCTGTTATTTTTTCAATGGGAGCTCATTTGATAAAAGTCGGGCTCAATCCGTTGATCATAGATTTAATGGAAACCGGCTGGGTCAGCGCCTTGGCCATGAATGGAGCCGGCATCATCCATGATTTTGAGATAGCTTTTAGCGGAAGGACTTCAGAAGAGGTCAAAACTCAAATAAAAGACGGTTCTTTCGGAATGGCTGAAGAGACCGGAGAGGTTCTCAATAATGCCATTAACCTGGGGAGCAAGGAAGATCTGGGAATGGGTGAATCGGTCGGAAAAATGATTTATCACTCAGAATTTCCCTATAAAGAGATGAGCTTGCTCTCATCTGCCTATAAGTTGAACATCCCTGTGACTGTTCATGTCGGATTAGGGACGGATATCATTCACTTTCATCCCAATGTAAGCGGCAAAGCGATTGGAAAAACATCCCTGCATGATTTTTTCCTTTTTTGCTCTTTAATCGAACGCCTTGAAGGCGGAGGAATGTACATGAACATGGGATCCGCTGTAGTGCTTCCTGAGGTTTTTCTTAAAGCCGTGTCCTATGTAAGAAACAGAGGCAGTAAACTCAATCATTTCTACACAGCCGTCTTTGATTTCAATACTCACTACAGACCTTCTCAAAATGTTATTGGAAGGCCTTTTGAAGAGGGAAAAGGGGAGGGATTTTATTTTATAGGCCATCATGAAATAATGATTCCCTTGTTAGCTGCAGCCATAAAAAGTATCAGCTAGCCTGGGAAATGTAATCCATATAAAGATTTCTGTAGGTTTTTTCAGCCTGTTCGATTGTCGATGAGATATCATCTGACGTATCTATAAGATAATCAGCATATTTTTTCTTTTCTTCAAGAGATATCTGAGAGATAATTATTTTTCTTGCCTCGGCCTCAGATATGCCGTCTCTTTTCATAAGACGTCTTATTTGTATGTCTTTGCCGCAAAAAACCACAATAATTTTGTCAAAAGAACCAGCAAAGCCTGCCTCTATGGTTAAAGCGGCTTCAGATATAAATATATTATATTTTTTTTCCTTTTCCAGTTTGTTTATGAGATGCATTCTGTGTTTATGAACCATCGGGTGTATCAATGAGTTGAGGAACTGGCGCTGTTTTTTGTCTGAAAAAATTCTTTGTCCGAGTTTTGAGCGGTCAATGGTTTTATCTTCATTTAAGATGGTTTTTCCAAAGTGACGGGCAATTTTTTTATAAGCCGCTTTTCCCGGTTCCATAAGACAATGAGCTTCCTTGTCAGCCTGAAAGATATAGCACCCCAATTCTTCCAGAACCATGGCAACCACTGATTTGCCTGTAGCGATGCCTCCGGTTAACGTAGCGGTGAGCATATGTTGGTTCCTTTCTGGGGCTTTTTCTAAGGTTCTTTTAAAAATTCTATGCCTTTGCTTTAATCAAGAAATTTGTATTCTTTATCAAAGTGGACCGCAACGTTGTTCTTTTTGTCTTTTGTGCCTGCTTTTTCTATCCGAATAGTATGACCTGATAAAGAAAGCTTTATCTTTTTCCCTTCAGTCAGCTTGGAGGGGATTTCTATAAAAAGCATGAGTTTTGTGTCCACGGTTATTCCTGCATCAAGACCCAAATACGCGCCTCCTGAGCTTATGTTGTTGATTTTTGTTGTTTCACTGAAATTTTTTCCTGTGGGCAGCTTTCCTTTAACAGTAGCTGAAAGAGGGATGTCAAGTCTCCATTCCTGCCTTCTGTTCAGTAATAAATCGTAATTATCGCTGTTTTGTTTTTTTGTATTTGATTTCTTTGTCATAATTGCCTCTCGAAAAGTAGATTAAAACAGAGCTGAGTTAATAGCATATAATGCAAGCTGCAGTCTGCTGTGCGTTCCGAGTTTTGCATAGATACTTTTTATATGTGACCTCACTGTATTTTTGCTTATAAACATATCATCAGCAATTTCTTCATTGCTTTTTCCCTGTCCGATATGTCTCAACACCTTAAACTCAGTGGGCGTGAGCTGGTCAAGTGTCTTTTCTTTCAGATCTCTACCCACAACAGATATGATTCTGTCCATTATACTGCTCATTTTGTCTCTTGGAAGCCATATCTCTTCTCTGAATATGCTTCTGGTTGCGTCTGCCAGTTGGCCTGAAGGTTCATTCAGGTCAAAATAACCTCTGACTCCTGCATTCATAAGCCCGACAATCTCTTCCTGCGGTGGAATATTTCCAATGAGCATCAACTTGGATTTTTTTTGGTCTCCTGTAATGTCTTTTATGGCTTTGCAGATTTCTTTGATGTTAGGAAGAGGGTCTGAGTTAGAAAAAAGGATGACATCCGGCTTTTTTGTTTTTATGGCATTTAAAAGAGAATCTATTGTGCTTTTTTCAATCCCGCTGATTTCTATTTCCGGTCCTTTTTCTAAAGCATTCAGAATACCGGCTAATATGAGATCTGATGTGCTGTAGATAAGGACTTTTATCTTTTTTCCCAAGGCCTGTGTGTTATTGTTTTCCATGATAGGAGCTTCTAACCCCTTAATAACGGATTTTTTATCATAAATTTGGGAATATGTTAACCAATCGAGATGTTTATGTCAAGGTTAAGGAAAGAGGTTAATTATCCTGGATGATGAACAAGTCGAGGTTGAATAGACCAGGTTATGAGATTTGGGAGAGATTAAATCAATTTTTGAATATCAAAATTTCTGGTTAATTTGAGGTACACATTTTGTTCGTTCTTTTTGTTTGAATCCTTCTCTGCTTTTATGACTTCTCCTGTGACTACCAGTATGAGTGGCTGCCCGAGAATGAGAGTCTTAGGAACAAAAAGAGATAATTTCAATTTTGTTCCGATCAAAATCCGTGTTTTTAACTCAAATACGGCTTTTTCAGAGCTGATTTCACAAATGGAGGTTTTTTCCATAAATTTCACACCTGCTGCATCACAGCCCTGAATATGAGCGGTAAGGGAAAGAGAAAAACATTCTTCTTCATTTGGTACGCTTGTTGTTACAGCGGAAGCGGTTTCCATCATGTTTTATTTGTATTCGTCTATTATGTATTTGTTATCAAAACGGAGCGATATTCGGGATTTTGAGTTCTGTTCCACGGCATTTTCAACAAATATGACTTTTCCTTTGATTATCATCTTGAGGTCTTTGTTCTCCTTAAGTTTAGGAGGAAGGTCAATCAATAGTCTCAGGTCAGATCCGTTTGCCACAGGAGTGTTCAGCCAGAATGAGGAGCCGCTAGGACTGATATAGGAAAGGATCGTCTTTTCAGAAAATTGGTTTCCTGCTTTGTCTATTCCTTCTACAGTCGTAGAGAGAGGGAGTTTAAAGCCTTTTTCTTTCAGAAAATCATCCGTTTTTCTGGTCTTATTTGTTCTTTTTGTCATCATCGCTTCCTTTAAAGATAAAACTCGTGTATAAAATGCCATAACAAGTCAGGGAATTCAATCACCCCTATGGATGAAATTAGGGGGTGAATTTTTTAACCACACGGGTCAAATCGGTTGTTTTACCTTTAATTTGCTGGCTTGACAAATTTTATAGCCATGGATAGAATAACCCAGAAATAACCGGAGGAAAAATGGACGAAAAGAACCGTTACGTACAGAAAATCACACCAAAGAGCAGTGACTTTTCCCGATGGTATGTAGAAATCATTCGTAAGGCCGAACTGGCTGATTATGCTCCTATGAAGGGAATGATGGTGATAAGACCCTACGGCTATGCTGTGTGGGAGAATATAAAGAATCTAATGGATGAGAGGATTAAAGAGACCGGTCATAAAAACGCCTATTTCCCGCTTTTTATTCCGGAAAGTTTTTTAAAAAAAGAGACAGAACACCTTGAAGGTTTTTCTCCGGAAGTGGCTTGGGTTACGCATGGCGGAGAAGAGGAGCTTGAGGAGAGACTGGCTGTCCGACCTACATCAGAGGCCATAATAGGGCATATGTTCTCCAAATGGATCAGTTCCTATAGAGACCTTCCGGTATTGATTAACCAGTGGGCAAATATTGTGAGATGGGAAAAAGTGACGAGGCCGTTTCTGCGGACTGCCGAATTTTTATGGCAGGAAGGTCACACAGCTCACGAAACAGGTCAGGAAGCCGAGGAAGAGACATTAAAGATGCTTTCCGTCTATAAGGAGTTCGTGGAGTCAGAATTAGCCATATCAGTTATTTCCGGAAAGAAGACAGATAGAGAAAAATTTGCCGGAGCTTCTGCAACCTATTGTGTGGAAGCCCTGATGTCTGACAAAAAAGCCCTTCAAATGGGGACTTCTCATTTTTTAGGACAGCATTTTTCCAAGGTGTTTGATATCAAATTTGAGGACAGAAACCAAAAGCTCCAGTATGTATGGCAGACTTCCTGGGGTGTCTCTACGAGAATGGTAGGTGCTTTGATTATGGCTCACGGGGATGACTCCGGTCTTTGTTTCCCTCCAAGAGTGGCTCCTGTTCAAGTCATAATCATACCCATTTCAATAGGGGACTGGAAGAAAGAAGTCATGCCGGTTGCAGAGCAGATAAAAAAGGAACTGAAGCAAAAGGGATTCAGAGTGGACATAGATTCCAGAGAGCAGTTCACTCCGGGATGGAAATTTTCGGAGTGGGAGATGAAAGGTGTTCCCGTGAGGTTAGAGATAGGGCCAAGGGATGTCAAAAACAATAATGCCGTGCTCGTTAGGCGGGATAACAGGAAAAAACAGGTCGTAAGCCAGGAAGAGCTGGATAAGAGAGCCAGAGAGATCCTCAATGATATGCAGAAGGATATGCTGGATAAGTCCTTGAAGTTCTGTGAAGACAACACCCATGAAGTCCAGAGTTATCAGGACTTTAAGTCAGTTATGGAATCTGAGATGGGATTTGTAAGGACTTTTTGGTGCGGGAATCCTGAGTGTGAGCTGAATATCAAGGAAGATACCAAAGCGACCATAAGAGCTATTCTTTCAGAGGAAGAACAAGGGAAGTGTGTTTACTGCGGTAAGGATGCCAAGTATTTGGTCCTCTTTGCCAAAGCCTACTAAAATAGGACCACAGCATCATACCCTGCGCCTCGCATCTGCAGTGACCTCGACTCGTGAACAACCTATTTTAATTAGGCTGGTCATAAAATCTGAAGGGAGAACAAGCCACACCTGAATTTCATCCTTTTTCCGGTTGATATTTAGCTGATAAATAACTATATTAAAGCTGTATATATGTTTTAGTTAAAAAACCGGATCCTATCAGAAAATGAGAACTATTGATTTCAAGAAAGAACGAAAACAAATGGTGGAAAGACAGCTGAAGGTGAGGGGAATTAAGAATGAGAAAGTCTTGGAAGCAATGGAAAAAGTGGAAAGGCACAGGTTTGTCCCTGATGATCTGAAGCCGAACGCTTATGATGATGAGCCCCTTCCCATTGGAAGCGGGCAAACGATATCACAACCTTATATAGTGGCATATATGACCGAAGTCCTTGAGCTAAAGGGAGAAGAAAGAGTGCTTGAGATAGGAACAGGCTCGGGCTACCAGGCTGCTGTTCTTGCAGAGGTCGTTAAGGAGGTCTTCACTGTCGAGGTTTACGAAGAACTGGCAGAAAGAGCCAGGCGGATACTTTCTGAACTGGGATACGGCAATATCCAATACAAAACAGGAGATGGGACACTGGGGTGGAAGAAGAACGCGCCCTATGATGCCATAATGGTGACAGCCGCTCCTGCAAAGACGCCTGATTCTCTTAAAGAGCAGCTTGAGGATGGGGGAAGAATGATTATTCCCGTAGGTCAGACTTTTCAAAATCTTTTTCTGTTTGAAAGATCAGGACAAAAAATCGAGAAGAAAAAATTGCTTCCTGTTCGTTTCGTCCCCCTGATATCAATACAATGACCTTTGATTAAGAGAGATTTTTTTATGGAGAGCACAGATTGGAAACAATAAGGAGCGAATGAGATAAAATGAAAAATAGTGTTTTAAAATACGGGCCTGTATTACTGTTATTTTTCAGTTTTGTTTTTCCGTCAGATAAATACACTCAAGTTTTTTTACCGGGAGGAGAAGTTATTTATGCAGAGCTGGCTGTGACCGAACACGAAAGACAGTTAGGGCTTATGTACCGCGAATCTATCAATCCTGACCAGGGAATGCTGTTTGTTTTTGAAAAAGAGGGAATTTATTCGTTTTGGATGAAGAATATGAAGATAAGTATAGACATCATCTGGCTTGATAAGGATAAAAGGATTGTTCAAATAGAAAAAAATGTTCCTCCTTGTGAAACTGAAGACTGTCCCTCTTACACTCCGGCTGCTTTATCAAAATATGTGCTTGAAATAAAAAGCGGTTTTTCTGAAGAATATGAGTTGGAATTGTATGACAAACTTGAATTTATTCTGGATTTGTAGTTATCGGAAAAAACCGGGCTTTCAATGAAAATCAGGTGTGGCTGAAGCGTGTGGGAAGATGAGCTGTTCCAGTTCTTTCGCCGCATTGGCGGCTGCGTCTTTTTCCCCAAGTTCTTTCTTTATTTTTCTGAATTCTGAAATCATTTTGTTTTGAATTTCGGTTGAATCGAGTATTTTTGAAACATGGTCATAGAGGGAATCCGGATTGAAATCTTTCTGGATCAATTCAGGTATGATTTTTTCCCCTGCCAGGATATTGACAATACTGAAATGTCTTATTTTTACCAGTCTTCTTCCTATATGGTAGGAAAGGGGAGAGATCCTGTAAAATGAGATCAATGGTGTCCCTAAAAGAGCTGTTTCCAGGTTTGCCGTGCCGCATGAAGAAAGAACAAGGTCACTGTATGCCATTGATTCGCATCCATCCTGACTCAGTATGGTAACTGATTGGAGATGGTCATCCAGATACACTTTCACATTTTTTTTTTCAATATTTTCGGAAAGCTTTAAAATGAACTGGCAGTCATACTTGTTTTTGATTTTTTTTGCGGCTTCAACAAGCACTGGGAGGTGATTTCTGACTTCACTTTTTCGGCTTCCGGGGAGAAGTGTGATGAGCCTCTTTTTGTTGTTTATTCCGTGTTTCTCAAAGAATTCATGCCTGGTCATGGATATGCGGGTTTTCTTGATAAGAGGATGTCCTATAAATACAGCTGGTATTTGCTTTTCTTTATATATTTTTTCCTCAAACGGGAAGATGAGCATCATCTTGTTTATGTATTTTTGTATGGTTTTGAGTCTGTTTTTTCTCCAAGCCCAGACAGTCGGGCTTATATAATACAAAACGGGGATGGAATGTTTTTTTAGTTTTTTGGCTATTCTTAGATTGAAGTCAGGAGCGTCTATAAGTACGGCACAGGCAGCGTTTCTTGTTTTTGTTTCTTCTATGATTTTGTTCAGGATTTTCAATATGCGGGGGACAAAAAGAAACACTTCGAATATCCCTATTAAAGAGAGTTTTTGCATGGGGTAAAGAAGTTCTGCACCCTGCTTCTGCATCTGTTTTCCTCCGATGCCGTAGAAATGGACTTCCGGATAGAGTTTTTTGAATTCTCTTATTAAATCTGCCCCATAATTTTCTGCAGAGCTTTCACAGGCAGAGATCAGAATGGATTTTGCGGTCATTGTTCTCTCCGGTTGAAATAGACTATTTCTGGCATTGTTTCGAGTTCCTGCCCGTAGAAAAAGAGCCATTTATCATAAGTTTCCTGTTTATTATATATTTTTTTCGATTTCTTGTCTGACCGGCTGACCACTCCGATGATTTGCGGATAATCCAATGATTTTAAATCTCTCAAAGAGGCAACCATAACTTTTCCGAGAGAGGAGCTTTCCTGATAAAAAAGAACGACATCCCATTCACCGGTTTCTGTCATGGGATCTTCATACAGCCTCCGGATACATTTTTCTTCCAGAAGGTCTTTCAGCCTTTCCGGAAAAGCTCCGGGATTTTTTTGCTGGTAAAGACGTATGGCTTCGACATATTGTTTTCCCCTGAAAATAAGTTCTTCTTCTTTTTCGCGTTGCATCTGCGTCTGCCAAACAGGGATGGCGACCATCAGCCCTATGGTCAGAACAGTTACTGCAAAAACAAGGATCAGCATCATGTAGCCGGAATCACGGCCGGATTCAGGAACGGTTTTAATAGAACCGGCTTTGTTTATAGGAGGAGTATGGATCGATTTATGCATGTTTGATATAAATGCTTACCACGTATTATAGGGCGTTCCGTCAAGACTTATTTCTTCAGAACCGGAATGAACATTCACAATTCCCGGAATCTCACCGTTTATGAGCTCTTCCTCGGTAAGGGTTTCCGTGACTTCGACCCATGTTTCAGATGATCTTGTTATGGGATCTTTTGGGATTTTCATAAGGTATTCTTCTTCCACCAGAGACTCTAAAGACGGAGGATAATGACCTTTATCAATACAATACTGATTGAGCAGTTTCCTCATGATAAAAAGGTCTTCTTTTAAGGTGGCTTCTCTTGACCTTTTCACCGCATATTTAAACTGGGGGATCCCCATTGCGACCAGTATACCTATCAATGTGAAGACAATCATGATTTCGATCAGAGTGAAGCCATCCATCTCTGAATGAATGCGGAGTGTGTTTTTTCTGGATTTTATGAACGGGTTTCTGATCAATCTGGATTCACCAGTTCCTGTATTTTGATCCATCAATAGCTGTTTCTGTGCTCTTTGAATAGATGTCATAAACATTTTCACCCCCCCATTTATCTGAGTCATAATCATCCTGATAGGATCGAAGTCCCCATTCACCGCTTTTTATCATAGGGTCTTTTGGAATGCGCCTTAAAAATTTTTTCACTTCTTTTGATTCCCCGGATTCATCATCTTCTGATTTTATCTCAACACCTATAACTAAGGATTCAAGGTCTGTTGGATAACCGTAAGATTCTTCTGTAACTTCTATTTTGTTTTCATCGGAAAGTCTTTTGTACTCATCGATCGCTTCTCTTATTATGCGGAGATTCCGGTGGAGTTCGATTTCCTTCTGGCGTTTCACTGCGATTTTTGCCAGAGGGATAGCACTGGCTGCGAGAACAGAGACAATGGCCAGGGTGACCAGCATTTCGATCAGAGTGAAACCTTTTTTGTCTCTGAAAGAAGATATCATCTTATTAACCAGTTAATAATAAATTAAAACCGGTCTTTTTTTCTTTTTTTATTTTGGAAATTCGGTTTTTTATAATCGCTGTATGGTTTATTGCGATAGTTGTCTCTACTGTCATCCAAGACTTTTTTGCTTAGCCGGACTCTGTTTTTCTCATCTATAGCGGTTACTTTTACTTTCAGGATTTGGCCGATTTTGAGGACATCACGTACGTTTTTAATATGGCGGTTGGAAATCTCAGAGACATGAAGAAGTCCGTCCGCATTCGGCAGGATTTGCACGAAAGCGCCGTAATCTTCTATTCTCACCACTTTTCCTTCATATACTTTGCCGATTTCCGGTTCTTCTGTTATGTCCTTGATCATCCTTTCCGCTTTTTTTACCGCATCCATATCAGGCGATGCAATGGTTATCTTTCCTGTTTCCTCGATATCTATTTTTGTGTTGGTTTCGGAAATGATCTTTTTTATGATTTTGCCGGAAGGCCCTATGACTTCTCCTACTTTTAAAGGATTTATAAAGAGATTAACAATGCGGGGGGCATAGGGAGAGATATCTGGCCGTGAAAAGGGCATGATTTCCTTCATTTTTTCCAGAACCTTGATTCTTGCTTCTTTAGCTTTATTTAAGCCCTGCAGCAGAATATCAAGAGGCAAAGAAGGAATTTTTAAGTCCATTTGAATGGCTGTGATTCCTTTTTCCGTTCCCGCAACTTTAAGGTCCATATCTCCAAAGTGGTCTTCAAATCCGGCAATATCGGTTAGTAAGATATGATTATTATCCTGAGATACAAGACCTATGGCTATTCCGGCAACGGTCATGGATAAAGGCACTCCTGCATCCTTTAAAGCAAGAACACCCCCGCATACGGTTGCCATGGAAGAGGAACCATTTGATTCCAGAATATCGGATACAAGCCTTATGGTATAAGGAAATTCTCCTTCATCTTTTGGCACTGAGCGTTGGATGGCTTTTTCAGCTAAAGCTCCATGTCCTATTTCTCTTCTTCCCGGTCCTCTTAAAAAGGCGACTTCACCCACACTGAAGGGAGGGAAATTATAATGGACCATGAATTTTTTTTCACTTTCTTCACCTAATCCGTCAATAGTCTGGGTGTCTTCAAAAGTACCTAGGGTGATCGTACACAGGCTCTGGGTTTCGCCTCTGGTAAAAAGAGCTGATCCATGAGTCCGGGGAAGCAATCCTGTCTCAATGGAGATGGGTCTTATTTCATCAAGCTTCCTTCCGTCGGGCCTGATATTTTCATTTATAATGGAAGATCGAACAAAATCTTTGAGTACAGTATTGAACAGTTCATTTGTTTCATTTAGTTCTGCTTCATTATCTTCAGGGATATCTTTCAAGAGAGAATCCTGTGCCTGGCTGAACCTCTGTTTCATCTCTTTCTGACTGTTCGCAGCCACTGCTTGTTTAAGAGGATCTAGGATTTTTTGTTTTATGGAATCATATTTTGACTGATCAATGGTTTTGGGAGGGATTTCCGGTTTTTTAATATTGAGAGTATTGAAAAGCTGCTTTTGGGCGTCAATTATTTTTTTTATAGGTTCCTGAGCGAATTGGCACGCTTCAATGATAGTTTCCTCACTCACCTGGTCTGCGCTGGCTTCTATAGCAACGATGCCTTCTTCATTTCCAATCACTACCATATCCAACGGGCATTCGTCGATTTTGCTTTTCAAGGGATTAATGGTCAGTTTCCCGTCAATAATTCCTACTTTGACAGCTCCTATAGGAGATGTAAATGGGATTTCGGAAAAATAAAGAGCTACAGAAGCTCCTACAATCCCAAGTGTATCCGCTTCGTTTTCAATATCAGCTGACAGAAGCCTGACTATAACCTGAGTCTCATTATAGTAGTTGTCCGAAAACAATGAACGTATGGGTCTGTCTATGAGCCGGCTCAAAAGAATTTCTCTATCCGTAGGTCTTCCCTCACGTTTAAAAAATCCTCCGGGTATTTTCCCGGCTGCATATGTGTTTTCTCTATAATCAACGATAAGGGGCAGAAAGGATTTGCCTTCATCTCTGTCCTTTTTTGCACAGGCGGAGACAAAAAGCACGGTATCTCCGTATCGAAGTACGGCTGAACCATCGGCCTGTCTTGCGAGTTTGTTGATTTCAATAAAGAGTGGACGTCCACCAATTTCAAGATTTATTGTATGATTTGACATGGCTTTCCTTATGAAACAGCTATTTTCTAATGTTCAGTTTTTTAATGATTTCATTGTAGCTGTTGATATCTTTATTTTTTAGGTAATTGAGAAGATTTTTTCTTTTACCTACTAATTTCAAAAGGCCTTGTTTTGAATGAAAGTCTTTTTTATGCGTTGAAAAATGTTCTGTTAGATAATTGATACGGTTTGTCATCAGTGCGATCTGGACTTCAGGCGAGCCAGTATCTTTGGGATTTATTTTAAAATCGTTTATTATTTTGTTTTTTTCTTCTTTCTCCAACACGGAAAACTTCTCCTTAAAATTAGTTTTTTATACTAACAGAAAACACCATAAATGTAAATGATTTCTGGTGTCTGCTATTTTTGTTTTTTCGCTGGTTTTTCTTCTTTTTGGGAAGTGAGTATTTCTTTTCGCCTAAGAAGATGCTGAGCATACTTGGAGGTAAATCCTCCCATTTTTTCTTCTACAACATTTAACTGGGCTTCAACCTCTGAAAGCGTCATCTTGTTGATCTTTTTTTTCTTCTTGGCTGGAGCGGGCTCTTTTTTTTCTGGTTCCGGGGCTTTTTCTGGTTCAGGCGGTTCTTTTTCTTCTTCTTTAGGTTTTTCTTTTGTCTCTTTCTCTACCTTTTTTCCTTCTTCTTCCTTTTTATCTTCTTCTT
>CAZUXT010000019.1:28610-55034 GCA_964624145.1 uncultured Eubacteriales bacterium
TCTTTTGTCTCTTTCTCTACCTTTTTTCCTTCTTCTTCCTTTTTATCTTCTTCTTTTTTATCTTTTGCTTTGTCTTTATCTTCGTCTTTTTCTTTCTTTTTTGTCTCTTTCTCTGCCTTTTTCCCCTTTTTATCTTCTTCTTTTTTATCTTTTGCTTTGTCTTTATCTTCGTCTTTTTCTTTCTTTTTTTCTTTTATGTCTATTTTTTCTGGTGATTCCTCAGTTTCTTTTTTTTCTTCTTTTCCCTCTTTTTTTTCCTCTTTACTCATCTCTGATTCAAGTCCTCCTTGATTTTTTAAATAGAGCTTATTTGATCTTCAATCATACTCTTTTTTTCCATAATACAAGAAATCTCCCTAAAGGATAACCTAGGATATCAAAATTTTAAAGAAAAATAAACACCTAATTCTGGACTATCCGCCGGAAATCTTATATATTTTTTATCAATGTACCTGATTTATTCATTTTCTCTGTTCATTGCTTTGTGCATATATTTCCCCGTGTACCTTATAAGGCTGCGCGTACTGAAAAAAGAAAGACTCCATATTTCGGATAGAATGGGCGCTCGTATTTGTGCGCCGAAAAGGGGAAAGAAAGTCCTATGGATCCATGCGGTTTCAGTGGGAGAGGTCCTGTCTTTACAGAATCTTATTAAAAAAATGAAACAGGCTCATCCGGACTGGGTCATCTATTTTTCGACTTTAACCAATTCGGGATACAAAGTGGCCAAAGAAAAACTGACAGATATTGATGAACTGATTTATCTTCCTTTTGATTTTAAAATCATAGTCAGGAGATTTTTTTCAATCATCAAACCATCTTTGTTTGTTCTAACTGAATCTGAATTCTGGCCTAATCTTATAAGAGAAGCACAGAGACAGGCAGGAGGGGTGGCTCTTATCAATGGAAGGATTTCTTCCTGTTCTTATAACCGGTATAAATATGTAAAGGTGTTCATGAGAAAGATTCTGACAAATATTGACTTTTTTCTGATGCAGACGGATGAGGATCAGAGAAGGATGGAACTTATCGGTGCTGACAAACAGCGGATAAGTGTTGCGGGAAATTTAAAAGCTGAAATAAATTTGAAAAAATTATCTGAAAAAGAAGTGCTCGATCTGAAGAAGAAACTGAATATTCCGGATAAATCCAAAACAATTGTGGCAGGAAGCACCAGAAAAAGAGAGGATATCCTTCTCTTAAAAGCTTTTTCTAAGGCTTTAAAAAAAAGGAAAGCCATTAAGCTCATCATAGCCCCGAGGCATATGGACAGGGTAGATAAGATAAGGGAATACTGCGAAAGAGTCTATTTGAATGCAGCTCAAAAGACCTGCCTTTCTTCAGAAGTCACATGGGATGTTCTGATCCTTGATACCATAGGAGAACTTTCCCGTATTTATGCTGTGGCAGACAGTGCTTTTATAGGGGGAAGCCTGATCCCTTGGGGAGGACAGAATCTTCTCGAACCCGCTTTTTACGGAAAACCCATCTTTTTTGGGCCCCATATGGATAATTTTGCTTATCTTGCAGAGGAATTTGTCAGAAAGGGAGGGGCAAAAATAGTCAGAAGCGAGAAAGAGTTGATAGATTTTTTTGTTTTTCATGATGAGAAGAGACAGACCATGATGGGAGAAAAAGCAGAGCAAACACTGCATTCACTTCAGGGAGCCACTGGAAAAACACTTCAGAAAATCGAAAGCATGATGCCTTGAGAATTTTGATAAACACAGGAATGGGATCCGCATCATTCGCAGCCTCTGCTTTTATGTTTTCGTGTTGGTATTGCGACCGGGTGCTTTTTTACTGTCCAGGAACATTTTATAATCTTTAGCTAAAGAGCCATAAGCAAGACTTTGAGCCATGGCTCTGAAATAAGGAAGTGAATGCCTAAAAAAGAGTTTATATCCTTCACACAGGTAGTTTAAGCTGTATTTTTCTCCTGTTTTTTTTATGAAGCGGTTGGCCGGGCATCCTCCGTTACAGAGGGAAAGATAATGGCACTGCCTGCATTTCTTGGGAAGCGCTGCTTTTTTATCATTTCCGAATTTTTTCTGTTGAGGGCTGTCCATTAATGATGCGAGGGATTGTTTTTTGATGTTTCCCAGATAATTTTCTTTAAAAACAAAATGGTCGCAGCTGTAAAGGTCACCATTGTGTTCCAAAGCCGCAGCTCTTCCACATGTCTCTGAAAACACACAGAGTGAAGAGGGCAGGCCCATATAAAGGCCCAGGCAAACATCAAATCTCTGGATAAAAATATGACCGATATCAGAAGAAAGCCAGCAGTCAAAGACTGTCTGTAAAAATCTTCCCCACTGTCTAGGCCCCACGGTTTCTTTGGTGATGGCTCCTGAGTCGCTTCTTTCCACGATAGGGATAAATTGAAAAAATGTTGATCCGATTTCTTTAAGAAAGTCATACACCTGTCTGGGTTTATTTCCATTGACGCTGTTGACAACAGTGAGAGTGTTGAACTCGACATCGTTCTTTTTGAGTATCTCCAATCCTTTCATGACCTGCTTGAATGATCCTTCCCCTCTGGAATTGTAACGGAAGCGGTTATGAAGGTCTTCGGGGCCATCAATGCTGATTCCAACAAGAAATGATTCGTCATGAAAAAACCGACCCCATTTGTCATTCAAAAGGATCCCGTTGGTTTGAAAGGTATTGGAAATTTTTACTTCTTTAGGAGCGTATTTTTTTTGAAGCGCAACCGCTTTTTTGAAAAAATCGACTCCCAGGAGAGTCGGCTCTCCTCCCTGCCAGGCAAACTGGATTTCTTGGATGCCTTCTGGTTGGGAATGGATGTACTGTTTGGTGATTTCTTCGAGTGTGTGTGCGGACATTCGGAAGGATTTTTTGTCAGGATAAAGACTTTTTTTATCAAGGTAATAGCAGTATTTACAGACCAAGTTACAGACGGGACCTGTGGGTTTTATGATGACATGGAACGGTTCTCTTGACTTTTCAATCATCCTATTTCTAAAAAATATCATAAAACCAGGTTTAATCCAATGATTGTTAATTAACCTGGATTATTCATAAAAAAATGGCGATGTTTATTTTTTCGTTTTGCTTTCAAGGATATACATGTTGTTAAAAAAAAATGACAACTGAAATGTTTTTGTTTTTTTTGCTTTCATTTTAATCGCCATTTTTTTACCATTAAGGCAAGCCGATATGAAATTCAGATATGGTCTGTGCTCCCTTCAGATTTTTAACGCCATTCTTTTTCGTTTTTCTCGGCGCTTGCGTAACTCCCCCCGTCCGTGGGTCAGACATACTCAGCGCCCGGCTTCGCCGGGTGCCCTCGAAAAGCCTCATCCGAAGGCTAAATCTTCAATGTCGCCACATCCACACCTGAATTTCATAAAGCTTACACAACCTCGACTTGTTCATCATCCAGGTTAATAATAAGAAGTACAGTGTATGAAAGCGGAAAATAAAGAAAAAAAGAGGAAATAAAAGAGGGAAAAAAATGAAAAGAAGAAAATTCTTAAAGGAAACCGGACGGGCTGCTTTGATAGCTGGTTTCGGAGGATGCAATCTTATTTTAAAAGGCTGTACCAAAGCCCAGGATTTCGACTTGGTGATAAAGGGAGGAGCTATCCTGGATGGAATGGGAAATGAAAAAAGAACAGGAGATATCGGGATCAGCGGGGAATTGATTGAATACATAGGAAAGATACCTGTTTCCAGGGGAAAGTCTGTCATAGACGCCCAGGGACTCACTGTAAGTCCCGGATTCATAGATGCTCACGACCACACTGATGTGGGACTTCTCGTTAATCCAAAAGCCGAAAGCCACGTTCATCAGGGGATCACCACTGTTGTGAGCGGGAACTGCGGTTCCAGTCCTTTCCCTGTTCCTGACGTGCTTTATGAAAAGAGCAGGCAGGAATTAAAGAACATCTATGATATAGAGCTTTCATGGAGGGACATAGAGGGATTCCTTTCTGAAATCGGGAAAAGAGGGACAGCCTTGAATTATTCCACTTTTTTGGGGCATGGAACTCTGAGAGGAGCTGTGGTTGGCTTTAATGATGAAGCTCCGGAAGAAGAGGAAATACAAAGAATGCAGGCCCTTATCAAACAAAATATCCAGAGCGGAGCTCTCGGACTTTCCAGCGGACTGGAATATGCTCCCGGTAGTTATGCTGAGACGTCAGAATTGATTTCCCTCTGCAAAGCTGTAGGTGAATGCGGCGGCCTGTATGCGACCCATATGAGGGATGAAGGGGATTATCTGCTGGAATCTCTGGAAGAAGCCATAACCATAGCCAGAGAGGCCGGTGTATTGCTTCAGATATCCCATCTGAAATGTGCCTATCCGAGAAACTGGGGAAAACTAGATAAAGCTTTGGAAAAAATCGAGCAGGCTAAAAGTCAGGGAGTGGATATTTTTTGCGACCGGTATCCCTATACAGCAGGGTCTACTGGATTGAGCAGCTTTAATTTTCCTTTATGGGCGCATCAAGGGACCACAGATGATTTTATAAAGAGATTGAAAGACCCGTCTCTTGAGCCTCAATTCAGAGAGCATTTAAAAGAGAGAGAAGAAAAACTGGGGTCCTGGGATAAAGTGCTTATATCAGGAGTAGCCACAGATAAAAACCTTCCATTTGAGGGAAAGAGCATTTTAGAGTGTATGAAACTGACCGGAAAGGATGCGTTTCAATTTATGAAAGACCTCTTGATTGAGGAAAGGGACCAGGTGGGCATGGTCCTGTTTATGATGAGTGAGGAAAATTTAAAAAGAGTGCTGTCCCATCCTTTGGTTGGTGTGGGATGTGACAGCTCAGCGATGGCTCCTTACGGAAAGCTGAGCGGTGGCAAGCCTCACCCCAGAGGATACGGCAGTTTTCCGAGGATACTGGGTAAATATATAAGGGAAGAAAAGATTGTCCCCCTCCCCGATATGATAAAAAAGGTGACATCTATTCCGGCAAAAAGATTCGGATTTAAAAAGAGAGGCTGTCTTGAGAAGGGATATTATGCTGATATCGTCCTCTTTGATGAGAAAACCGTAAAGGACATGGCTACCTATGATGATCCCCATAAATATCCGGAAGGAATTGAATTTGTTATCGTTAATGGAGAAGTTGTGATCAATAGGGGAGAACACACAGGAAGGCTTCCGGGAAAGATATTGAAAAAGGAGATTTAAATGAAGGCCTTTTCTTGTGTAGCCCTCAGCATGATGATTGGCTTGATGCCGACAGGACTGTCCTTTCAGGAGATAGAGAAGGATTTTATACTTAATGATGCGGTTACTCTCGAGTACAGGGACTTGGTCCCGGGGGAGGTCATAAAAGTTTCCGTTAAAAACCTGCCGATTATAAAGTCCGCCCAGGTCAGATTTCTTGATGAAAAGTATGATACAGCGCAGATAGGGGATTGTCTGGTTTGTCTTATCGGCCTGGATCTGGGAATTGAAGCCGGGATTTATCCCCTTAAGGTCTATGCCTATAAACAGGACGGAAGTGTCGAGATAAAAGAACAGGATATACCTGTCAATACCAAAGAGTTTCCTGTGAAGAAATTATGGGTCAAAGAGGAATTTGTTACGCCGCCAAAAAATGTTATGGAAAGAATCCAGAGGGAATCCGAACTGACTCAAGCGGTTTATAATATTTATTCTCCGGAATGGGCGGTTGAGGGAAAATTTATTATTCCGGTTCAGGGCCAAATTTTCCCCAATTTTGGTGAGAGGAGATTCTTTAATAACAAACCCCGGTCCCAGCACAGCGGCGTGGATATTGCTTCCCCAAAGGGAACGCCGGTAAAAGCGTCCAATTCGGGGCGCGTGGTCCTGGCAAACCACCTTTATTTTGCCGGGAATACGGTAATCATTGATCACGGACTGGGTGTTTTTTCAATGTACTGCCATTTTTCAGAAATCACAGTTAATAGGGGGCAAAAAGTAGAGAAGGGAGACATGGTCGGGAAAATAGGATCCACAGGAAGAGTAACGGGCCCGCATCTCCACTGGAGCGTTAGGATACGAGGAAGCAGGGTGGATCCGAACGCCTTGCTGTCACTGGAATTTGAGTGATTGGCAGAAGACCTGAAAGCACCTGATTTCTGTTTTTATTTGACAAGAGAGGGCTGCGATTCTATAGTATTTTTTCATATTCGAACGCAAGGGATATTTTAATGAATAAAAAGGAGATCATAGAAATCAGAACACCTATGGTGGAAGCTGTTTTGGAAGCTTATGAAAAAGGTCAGGAAGATGAAAACCTGGAGCCCATTATAGCCTGTGATGTTCGTGGTAAACCTGTAGGAAGATTGAAAAACGGGGATTTTGTGATATTTTATGATATCCGCGGTGAAAGGGAAGTCGAGATCACTCAAAGCCTTACAGAAAAAAATTTTTCTGCTTTCCCGGTCAAAAAAAACACTCTGTTGAATTTTGTCACAATGATCGAATATCAATCTGACCTGAAAGCCAAAGTGGCCTTCCCTCCGCAAAGGAGAGTCACAAATTCTCTTGGGGAGGTTATCTCCGATGCTGGGATTACCTTCTGCAAAGTATCTGAATCTGAAAAAGCTGTTCATGTCGGATATTTTTTTAACGGACGGAGCGAAAAAGTATTTCCGGGTGAACACAGGGTCGTTGTTCCTTCTCCTGAGGGGATCTCTTCTTTTTCAGAAAAGCCCGAGATGAGCATTGAGCAGGTAACCAAAGAGATTATTTTGAAACTCAGTGATCCTGAATATCAAATTGCTTTTGCAAATTTTGCCAATGCGGATGTTGTGGGACATACAGAGGACAGAAATGCTGTTATAAAAGCAGTGGAGTCTGTAGATAAGGAATTGGGAAAAATATTTGATTACTGTAAGAACAATAATGTCACGCTGATTGTCACTGCGGACCACGGCACTGTGGAGGAATGGCTTTATCCAGATGGAACCATAAATACAGGCCATACGAACAATCTGGTTCCGTTTGTATTGGCTGATTTCTCCAGGGACCGGCCGGAAGAGGTCAGATTAAAACAGTCCGGGGAACTCTCAAATATCGCTCCGACGGTCCTTCAGATTCTAAGCCTTGAAATCCCTTCGGAAATGGAAGCCAAAAGTCTGATACTTGACCGATGGAACGGATCAAAGCCAAAACAAAAAGTGCTTTTATTGATCCTGGATGGATGGGGCCTTAATGAATCAAAGGTAGGGAATATGATTCATGAAGCAAACACGCCCAACTTTGATCATATCTGGGCTCTTTATCCGCACGCAAAGCTGAAAGCTTCGGGCGAGGCAGTTGGTATGCCTTCGGGAACAGTCGGAAATTCTGAAGCAGGACATCTTCATATCGGAGCCGGGAGAAGGATCTTTCTGGATAGAGTCAGAATAGACCGTTCCATTGCAGATGGAAGTTTTTTTAACAATAGGATTTTTCTTGAGACCATGGAACAAGCAAAAGCAGAAAAGAAGCCGCTTCATCTTCTTGGGATCGTATCTCATTACAGCTCTCACGGAACCATTGAGTACCTGTTTTCACTGCTTAAGCTGGCCAAAAAAAAAGGAATTAACAAGGTGTATGTGCACTCACTCATAGGAAGAAGGGGAGAAAAACCTGAAAGCGGTGCTATCTACATTTCAAAAGTAGAGAACATGTGCTCTCAGCTCTCTATCGGATCCCTATCAACTGTAATGGGAAGGTTTTGGGCGCTTGACAGGGAAGAAAATTGGGATAGGGTGGAGAAGGCGTACCGGGCCCTTGTTTTTGGAGAAGGACGGAAAATCAAGATTGGCTCTAAGGGTAATTGATTTTTTATGACTATGATGGAACCTTATGGCTTTAAATTCGTATTTTAGTATGAAGTACAAAATGAACCTTTAAGACAATGATTGCTGATGTAAAAAAACTTACTTACAGCTATGGACAAGTCCGTGCACTTGACAGTGTTGACATGGACCTCCCGGAAGGGGCTATTGGGCTTTTAGGGCCTAATGGGGCCGGAAAGAGCACACTCATTCGTATCTTGCTGGGTTTCCTCCCTCCTGATAAAGGAAGCGGGCACGTGCTTGGATATGATATCCAGAGCCAGCAAACAGAGATAAGAAAACATGTGGGGTATATGCCTGAAGATGACTGTTTTATTCCGGGAATGGATGCGGTCAGTTTCACGTCTTATCTTGGAGAGTTATCGGGAATGCCAAAACAGGAAGCCATGAAGAGAGCCCATGAAGTTCTTTTTTATGTGGGCCTGGAGGAAAGCCGTTACAGACAAGTTGAGACTTATTCGAGCGGGATGAAGCAGCGTCTTAAACTGGCTCAAGCTATCGTCCATGACCCGAAGTTGATCTTCTTGGATGAACCTACCAGTGGTTTGGACCCATCAGGCAGAAAGGAGATTTTAGAACTCATCACGGATATTTCTTCAAAAAAGGATATCCATGTCTTGATGTCGTCTCATATTCTTCCGGATATTGAGAGTACTTGCTCGCATGTTGTTATCCTATCGGAAGGAAAGACAGCGGCTCAGGGGAGCATCAGTGAGCTGAAAAAGATCAAGTACAGCCTTTATGAAATAAGGACTTATGGAGATGATAAGGGGTTTTTAAGAAAGCTGGAAGAGATGGGATGTAAAGTAGAGCTTGTAGAAGATAAGATTATAAAAATATATATGCCGCCTGATAAAAGTCATCTGGAATTATTTAGACATGCTGTTGAGCAGGATGTCCAAATACGGCATTTTGTCAAGAGCCAGACATCTCTTGAGGATTTGTTTGCCAAAGCCGTTGGAGCCGAATGATGCCCATCAAAGAGAAAGGATACACACACTGGGACGGAGAGCTGAAAAAGTCCAAATATCCATGGATCCCCATAACCAGGAAAGGAATCAAACTGGCTTTTAGGAAAAAATTTTTCAAGTTCACGTTTTTTTTGACCCTTATTCCCGCCATTGCCTATTTGGCCGGCATCTATGTATCCGAAAGGCTGGAAGATTTTGCTTTTTTAACACAAGATTCCGAAATTGTTTCATTCCTTAAAATCAATCCCGGTTATTTTAATTCATATTTCACACAGGGTTTTTTACTTTTTATGATTGTTGTCATATTGGTTTTTTGCGGGGCAGGCCTTATTTCCGATGACCTGAGATACAATTCTCTCCAGCTTTATTTTTCAAGACCCATCACAAAGAAAGATTATTTTCTGGGAAAAGCTTCGGTTATTGCTTTCTTCCTCTTTATTCTGACCCTCATACCGGGAATTATCTTCCTGTTGATGAAAATCATTTTTTCCGGAAATCTCAAGTTTATATCTGATTATCCCTGGCTTATCGTTTCAATTACAGGTTATTCTGTTTTTTTAACATGTTTTTTCGCTTTTTACACCTTGTTTGTTTCATCTGTTAATAAAAACAGAAGATATGTCTCTATTCTGATATTTGGGATATATGTCTTTTCAGATATTCTTTATGGTATTTTTAAAGGTATTTTTGAGAGCGAATATTTCTCGCTTCTGTCCATAAAAGCAAATATTCAACAAGTTGGGGCTGCTTTTTTCGGGCAAAAGCTTCCGCATAATATACCCTGGATTTATTCCTTTTTAGTGCTTCTGTTCATATGTATGCTGGCTGGGTTTGTTTTAAACAAAAGGGTCAGGGGAGTCGAGGTCGCTCAATGAAAGCCGTAATTAAAACAGAGAAGCTTTCCAAATGGTATGGAAATATACTTGGATTGAGCGATGTTACATTGGATATCGAGGCCGGGATAACCGGATTATTGGGGCCGAACGGAGCAGGGAAATCGACTTTCCTGAAACTGATCACCGGTCAGATAAAAGCAAATATTGGTTCTGTCAGAATCAACGGGGAGGGAGTCAGAAACAATCACAGGCTTTTCTCCAAGATCGGATTTTGCCCTGAATCAGACTCTTTTTACGAAGAGATGACCGGATGGGAGTTTGTAACCGGGCTGTTAAAACTGCACAATTTACCCTCTTCAGAAATAGAAAAAAAAGCCCGTAAAGCGCTTGGGATCGTTGATCTTGAAAAAAATAAAGACCGGAGGATAAAAACATATAGCAGGGGTATGAGGCAGAGATTAAAGTTTGCCCAGGCTATTGCGCATGAGCCGGAGATTTTGATACTGGATGAGCCTTTAAACGGACTCGACCCCCTTGGCAGACGGAAACTCATACGCCTGATAAAATCTTTAAGAGATGAAGGAAAAACCGTGATTGTCTCCAGTCATGTGCTTCCCGAAATCGAAGCCATGACAAATGATATCATTCTAATCCATCAAGGAAAGATATTTGCTCAGGGTGATATCCATTACATAAGAGACCTCATTGATACACACCCCCATATGATATCGGTTAAATGCAGCGACCCAAGGAAAGTCGCCTCCAGGTTCATAAAAGAAGATTTTGTTCTGAATATTGATTTCTCTTCTGAAAAAGACACGTTTGTTGTGAAGACAAACAACAGGGATGAATTTTTCAGGTATTTGCCCCTAATCTTCATTGAGGAAAATAGTGATGTCAAGGAGATCACCTCTCCTGATGACAATCTTCAAGCTGTGTTTGATTATCTGATCGGAGAATAAAATGATGGAAAAAAAGACAGAAAAAGACTGGTCCTTTTTGTCATCCTTTGGGAATGTGTTCTCCTTCTTCTTTTTGTTGGGTCGTAAGGCTAAAAAAACAAAAGTCTTTTATTTGCTTAGTTTTATACCGGTTGTCATGGCTCTTATAGTAAAGTTCGGCCAGGTCTTTGCTTCCCGGAGCTCTTTAACCGGAATATATGTTTTTTCTAATTTTATCATGACCTTTTATCTTCAGTTTATCATATTGATTCTGGCTCTTTTCTTTGGGACCTCCGTGTGTTCTGAAGAGCTGGAAGGCAAGACTCTTCCTTATTTAACCACAAGGCCTGTTTCAAAAGCTTCGTTCATTCTCGGCAAGTATGCCGCATACACTCTTCTGATCGTTACCATGACAGTAGTGGGTGTCATTCTCTGTTTTTTCATCCTGAATTTCAATCAACTGGGGGATTTATCTCTGTATAAAATTCTTTTCAGGGATACAGCCGTTCTTGTGCTGGGACTTATTTGCTACACTTCGTTATTCACTTTCATAGGCACTTTTATCAAAAGGTCTATCATGTTCGGATTGATTTTCAGCTTCGGATGGGAGAATGTCATTCAGTATTTTCCGGGTTCCACCCAGCGTTTTGCTATAGTTCACTTCCTGAAATCTTTGCTTCCTTCTCCCTCATCAGGGAGGTTTTCGTTTCTTCTTTTCCGTCTTGAACCGACTCCGCCTTTTATGGCGGTCATCATGCTTATTCTGATCACAGCTGCTTTTCTAGGTCTAGCCTGTGTGGTGTTCAATTTCAAGGAATACATCCTCGAAGAATAACTCTGCAATAATCTCGACTCGTGAATGATTCAAGTTATGTTTGATTATTTTTCAGCTTCTTCTGTTTCCGCTTTATTCAATTCGGTTATTCTTTTTATAAGTTCTTCGGGGATATCGGCCGCTACTTTTATCCCTTCATCTCCTGAAGTCACCTGGATTTTATTTATGAGCTCGCCTATTTCTGGTTTTTCAGTTGCGGACATGGAAGCAAAGCTTTTGATTCCGTTCAGGGCGTTAGCCAACTGTTCGTTTTTCTCCGGGTCGCTGCTTTTGAGATTCACATCAATGAGAATGGATTGGTTTTTATAGTCGAAATTCATTATAACAGCACTGACTGATTCTAAGTTCTGGAGCATGGGATTTTGTGAAGAAGCCTCTTCAACAGCTTCTTGAGGGACTAAAAAAGTTCCCCAGAAGAGGGTGTCTTTATTGGCCTCTTTCAAAAGGATGGAAAGTTCTTCGTTCTTAAAAATATTATCTTGTTGGGCATTCACTACGTCTAAAACAGACTGGATGCCGTCCAGATTTCCTGCGATTATATTTGAGCTGTCCAGAAAAGCAAACCCTGTTTTCTCTCCGTCTTCTTCCATGGTGTATATGGTGATTCCGTTGTGGTCGACTTCAGTGACTACCTGCCCGTCTTCTTCTGCTTTGGCTTTCATATAGTCCAGCAAAGAGTCTTTGTTGTATTTGAGATTTATCACAGCCGCAATCTTCTGGATTGAATCCGGATCCTTTGCTGTTATGGATGCGGCAATAAAGAATATATCTTCTTTTGGATCGACCCCGGTTTTTTCAATAAACTCAAAATACTTTTTTGCCTTTTCCTGATCTTCCAGTGATTTGCTAATGGTTTCTATGGACATCATTGTGTGAATGTCAGCAAAGAACACTCCCTGAGAATCAACAGGAAGAAGATTGAGCATATCTGTGGGTTTTGCAGTTCCTGCTTTGGGGGCGGTTGTCTTTTTTCCGCACGATAAAAAAGAGAATAAAAGCAGGGAAATAGATAATCCTAACGCAATGTTTTTCTTCATATTTTTTTCTCCTCCATATGTTTGGATGAAACTTATGCGATTTGTTTACCATAGACTATATCAAAAAAATCATGAAAAAGAAATGGATTTATCGCTTTTATCCCGTTTGACTTGGGTTATTGACAAGTTTAATGTTACTCCAGGTATCTCAGTAGTTTGAGTTGGCTTGAGTAAAGCCAGCAGCGCGTCCAGATCAAGGCAAAAATAAAACTTTGCTGGATGATGAAAGCACCGGCTATCCCCCACAATGATATCTGGGGGATGAGGCTCTGGATAATGATGTATATTATTGATATAATTATATTTACAGAAAAAATAAGATAATAGAGGCCTAATGTTGTTCCCGGATTTTTGAATACAAATATTACAGAGGACGCTATGGCTTTTATAATGTTTTTTCTGTCTTCAGATACTGTTTTAATGCGTGCATAATCAAGAATCATATGGAAGAACAAGAGGATGGTCCAGATGAGGAGACTAAAGATAAGACCAAGGATGAAAGGGGTTATTTCTGAAACGGAATTTTTTGCACATGCGGAGACGATCGAACCGAACCATCTTGCAAGGGAAGCCATAACCAGTAATAATATGCCTACGGAAACCGCCATGATTCCAAAAAAATAGGGAGAATATTTTCCAGCTCCCTTGAAGAATCTTTTAAAGGAAAACTCAGGGGGTTCTTTAAAAAATGTATAGACTATACCTCCGGACAAGAAAGTATGAAGGAGTATATAGAGAAAACCGAAGAGAATCAATGAAGAAGGATAGGTTAAAAATTTCATCTGGATCAGGCTTTCCAGGTTTTCGAGCAAAGCTCCTTTTCCCATTATGGAAGGGGTAAAGGTCTTCTCTAAACCTTGGCTCTGATCTCTGTATTCTTCCCACCATAAATAATCAAATCCATTTTCCAGGTTATCACCCACATCACTGTTTCCGATATGGTTTTTTAAGGAATGATAGAGAGGCACAGCGAGCAGCAGAGAGAACAGGAGATTGATAATATAAAGAAAAAGAACCATTTTCGTTGTTCTGCGGGTCATATTAAAGCCTTTGATGAAGTTTATAAGGGATTTCATAGTGTCCTCCTCTTTACTCTCTTCAGCTTCCCAGTTTTGCTAACATTTCCATGGTATGCTGAAGCCATACCATCCAGTTCATAACCCATTTATAGGCAGCCTTCTTATTTGGTTCTAAAGAAAAGCGGTTGTTGGTTCTGTTTGTATCCAGCACATAAACAAAGAGAGGATCTACAATCGCTCTCGTTATTTTGACCGGAGTTTTGTATGCAAATTTTTTCCACCGCTGCTGTCCGTCCCAATTCTCTACGATCTTTTTCCCGCCTTGAAATTCGATAAGAATCTCTACAGGGACTTTGACCCCTCCCAGACGGCGGACAAGCACCTCACTGAGAAACAGGTCGTCCTCTTTTTCTGACTTCTGTCCTGATACATACTGATTTTCGAAGAATCCTTCCTCAGCCCTCTCCGTATGATTTTTTATGTATTCGATGGAGTAATCCAGTCTGCCGGAACTATATACGACTTGATTGAAAAACCAGGACATATCTTCACCTGCAAATTCAGAGACGACCGAGAAAAAGTCTTCAGGTTTTGGGTGTTTCCACCAGTACCTCATTGAATATTCTTTGATCATTTCAGAAAACAATTCATTACCCATCATTCTCTGAAGAGTCAGCATCATGAGCTGCCCTTTCCCGTATGAATTGGCTCCATAACTGTTCTGATCCATGAATCTCCAGGAATATCTCTGCATAGGGTCCTTATTCCAGGTCTTTCTGTGGCTGGAAATGCCCTCTGATTCAATGGGTATGTTCACTTTCTTAAAGGCAACGGGGATTCCAAGGAAAGCATCAGAATAAAAAGGTTCTCCGTAAGCCTGATTATAGATGATGGTATCTAAAAAGGAATTCATTCCCTCATCCATCCAGGCATTTTCGAACTCATTGGTACCGATCAATCCATAAAAATAATTATGACCGAATTCATGTATGGTAACTCCTTCTGGACTCGGAACTCCCTTAGGGGAGATAAAGTAAGCACCACCTGTAAAAAAAGTAGGATATTCCATGCCGCCGGACCGGCTGTTGTAAGCGGGATCAACACAGGTTATGGTCGCGTAAGGGTAGTCCCCGAACCATGCACTGGCGTATCTGACAGCGTTTTTCACAGCTTCTATGTACCGCTGCTTTATATGTTTGTGATAGGGCTGAAGGAGAAGAGTGATCTTGACTGATTTGCCTGGAGTGAACTCATAATTCTCTACGGATCTCAAGAAGTCAGGACTCGCAGTCCAGGCAAAATCATGCACACTGTGTTGATAAAAATGATGGGTAGATGTCCCGTCTCCGTTATTTGTTTTGTTTTTATATTCTCCGGTGGCTCCGGTTTTAAAGGAAGAAGGAAGAGTAATTTTGATATCATAGGTCCCATAGTCAGCAAAATACTCACTTGCTGCATGATATTGATGGCAGTTCCACGTTCCATCCTGAAAGACTCCTATTTTAGGGAACCATTGAGCGATGAAATAATAGTTTTTGTATCTTCCGGTCCTGGAAAAGGGAGCCGGGACCTTTGATGAAAAATTTATTTCCAGAGAAATGGTTTCCCCGGGTTCAATGGGGCGGGGGAGCTGCACAGAGAAGACGGTCCGGTCTCTGTCATTCATGTCATCGGGTTGTTTGTATTCTAGAGACGGCCCCAGGTCTTCACCGGGAACATCTTGGTTTTCCATAAGTTTGATGGAATGCACTCGGTTGTATCCCCAGTCGTCTTTATCAATATCTGAAAGGTCATATCCCATCCGGGAACACTCTCTTAAAAAAGTACTTTGATTGTTCTGAAAGGCGTTCCAGTAGAGATGGAACCAGAGCTCAGATGTCGGCTCTTCTGTGTTGTTTATCCAGGTAAGGATTTCATGAGCCTCAAGTGTGTTGTTTTCAGTGTCAAGGTTTACTTCTATTTTATAACTGGCAGTCTGGGGACAAAAGAAAGGGTCAGATGCATAAAGAAAAGGAATGAATAAAACAATTATGATTGATGTCAACACAGTTTTTTTTAACACATGTTCCTCCTTCTTAACCTTAATTATCCATATTATTTAAATATAACGAAAGAGTAAATATTTAAAAAGAAAAGAATTTAAATTCAGGCGTGGCTTGTCTTATGGATCTTTTATCGCGTACAATGGGACGATTCTTTTTTGGAGTGAGAGAAATGACAGAAAAACAGAGTGAAGATCAGATGACTCCGTTTCTACGGATTGTTTCCCAAAGAAAAAGCATCCGAAGATTCAATAAAAAAGAATTGGACAGAAAGGATGTTTTGAAGTGCCTGGAAGCGGCCCGGCTTGCTCCTTCGGCAGAAAATGCTCAGCCCTGGAGATACCTGGTTATAGATGATCCTGAAATCAAGAAAAAATATGAGAAAGAGGCCTTCTCCGGAATCTATTCTGTATCAAAGTTTGCCAAGGAAGCGCCGGTGTTCATCCTGGTCATGGCAAGATTGAATGTGATAACCCACAGGATCGGGAAACAGATACAAAAAATCCAGTTCCATCTTATTGACATAGGTATATCAGGTGAGCATTTGGTCCTTCAAGCTGAAGAATTAGGAATCGGAACCTGCTGGATGGGATGGTTCAATGTCCGGAAAACAAGAAAGTTTTTTAATATTCCTAAAAAATATAAAATAGTGGCTCTGATAGCCATGGGCCGCTATGATAAAAAACCTTCCAGAGAGAAAAAAAGAAAAAAAATGGAAGAAATAGTCTGGTTTAACAAGGTCATATAAGATTCAGATTTCCACTCCAAACAATCCTTTAAGGGAATATCCGAAAATTATAGAAAGAATGAAGAAGGTTATGATCCAGTGAATGTTAATGCCAAAGATACGAAGACCTGATGTAGGATAAGAGATTTCTATGGATTTTACGGCAGAGTTTTTATCCAGGGGCTTTTCAACCGGATATAAAAGCTCGTTCATTATGCTTTTTCTTTTCTTGAGTGGAGATATTTTACTTAAGGATTTTTGACCGATGGATACTGATTTTGTCAGTAAGTTTTCACCAGCCTGTATTTCAATTTCATGGACTCCTTGTTTTAAAGCTGAAAAACGCCAGGCTATTTCATGTTCTTCATCTATTCGAACAGGAGGTGTCTCTATGTTTACGAAATCATTGCTGTTGATTTTAATGTCCAATTCCGAAGGAGTGTATTCCTCGGATAATTTTATTTTCAATAAAGCTTTTTCATCTATATCTAAGGGATCATAGGCAAACCAGAAGTTCGAGTGGATGATGATCAGTAATATGGGGATGATCATGACAAGTAAGGGCTTAACGGAATGTTTCATATATTTAAAGTTTGTAACAAGGATATTTCCCTGAGCTTTAAAAGAAGTGATGAGGTCGTTTTTGTAAAGCCGCATTTCCAGCAGATGGGCTTTGATTTTGTTTTTTGTCTTTTTTATTCCTTCCTGGTCAGAAGTGAGTTTAAATACATAAAGCATGAGAATACCGGTTAATAAGGAAAGAGCGATCATCCCGAACCAGGGATTTATATTTTGAAACGGAATGAATATGATTTCAAAGATTTTACCGAGAACCGCATTAAGAGCATTTATCATTTTTTTTCTTTAAGACGTTCGAATTTCTCTTTTGCTTAAGAGATATAGCCCAGTCCTTTTAATTTCTTCTTGACTTCTTCTTCTGAGTCAGCTTCCTCCAGTTTGGCTATTTCTTTTTCCAGACAGTGAGATATGAATTCTTCAGGAGAGGAATAGCCTGACATAGAGGCGAATTTTCTTACTTTTTTTAAAAGTTCTTTTTCCAGTTTGACTTTTGCTTTTCCCATAAAGCTCCTCTCTTTAAAAAATTGGTTTTCCTACCATATCTTCAGGGATAGGTATCCCGTATATTTTAAGCATAGTAGGGGACAAATCATAAAGGGCAGGTGAGGCTTTTTTGATTTTTCTATTGGTCAGCAGTATGCCCGGGATCAGTTGGGGTGCCATGCAGTGATCCCCACTCCATTTATCCTTGTTATCTTCGACTACTTTTTTCGGAAGCCTTCCTAAGGGAGAGGCCCAGGAAATACGGTATCCTTTGTTAAAACCCAGTACAATGTCCGGCGAATGGGAGGTATGAGCTCCGGAATAGACTTCATTGGAAATGAAAGCTTTGAGGATTGCTTTTTCTCCGGTCTCAGGGTCTTTATAGTTTTCGAGTTTTCGGGCTATTTCATAAACGAGGTTATCCTTTTCCGGACCTGGAGATACAATGCCCCTGGATTCTCTGTTTTTCTGGTTGATGTAGAGGCCGTTGAGGCCTATGGCATAGGCTTGTGTTCTATTCCAGTCCGTGTTCATAAAAAGGCTGGTGTCTCCCTGTTTTCTTTCGTCAATGAGTTTGTGGTAGCCGTTTTCCTTCAACCAAGTGTTTATATGGAACTGGCGGCGGAACGGACAAAAACCGTGGTCAGATATGGCCATGATAATGGTATCCTTATCCGCTTTTTTCATAGCTTTATCAAGGACATAGTCAGCCGTTTGATAAATATTAAAGATAGCGTCTTTATATTGAGAAGCCAGTTTTTCGTCGTAGATGGGGCTTAATTTATCAAGGTGTCTCCAGAACATATGCTGTCTCTGGTCCGTACTGGAGAGGTAGTAGAAAAGAACTCCTGAATCAAAGCGTTTGAGTTCATAGTCAAACATATCGAGACGTTCTCTTAAAACAAGGTCATCCTGTTCGATAAATTCTCCGTCATCCAAAAAACCGTAGGTTAGGGCACTGGTATCTGCGGGAAGGCCTTTTGTAAAGAAAGGGCCGAATTCCTTTTCCAGTTCTTTTGAATAGGATTTGGGGGTTGATATGGGGAGAACCGGATCTGCCGGGTCAATATTTACCGGGGAGACATAGAGCTTGAATTCAGGACGGACTTGTTTTAAGTAAAAATTACAGATTCCTTTGACGGATTGAGTGGGGATCATATTGAAATGGATTCTCTTCCAGTCACTCCATTCGCCCTGTTTGAGTATGAATTCATGGTTCTGTATTTTAATTTTAGCCACAGGATTTAAAGGATCTATATACACGGTAAAGTCTACGTAGGATTCCGGATGTTCTTTTTTAAAGGGATTATCCGGGCCCGGAAGTTTTGCATGCACTTGATTTCCTATGACATAGACTTCATGGACTCTGGCCCCTCCTATGTCAGGGTCTATCTCTGAGGATTCGGTAGTGTAGAAATTGCAGATCCCGTATGTTCCGAGTATATCCGGAGTTCCCATACCTGATAAGGTCCTTTGTTTTGTATCTGCAGGGGGATAATTTGACGGGATCTTAAAGACAGTGCATGGAATATCATAGTCTTCAAGTATCTGCCAGAAAGCTCTTCCCCTTCTAAGAAGCTGCACATCTCCGCCGGAAAGAGGAAATTCATATCCATTAATGGATATTTTTTTATTGGATTCTGATGTTTTTGATGCTGAGAATATGGGTATATAAGTATCAGGATCCCTGTGTATGAAATCGTAGATGCCGTGTCCGCCGGGATTCATTCCTGTTATGAAATTAGACCAGGCAACAGGGCTTTGAGGGGGGATGCTTGTCCGTAAAGGTTTAAAATCTCCTGATTCCCATAAGCGGCGGAACGCGGGAAGTCTTCCCTGTTCCATCCAGGTTTTCAAAAGTTGGGGATCGATTCCGTCAAAACCCAGTATGATTATTTTTTTTTGAGTGGCTTTTTTCCCTATGGTTTTTGTCAGGACATTGGCGGGCGAGAGGGTCAGTAAAGAACCTGCCGCCATACCCAGTTTAAGAAATTCTCTTCTGTTTATGTTATTCATTCTTGGCCTCTTTGTGTCTGTACCTATTCTAGCACGAAATGGATTTTGTTTGAATGCTTTCAGAGGAGAGAAGTCCCGTCCATATGGGCAGGAGGCTTTATTCCAAACAATTTGAGTACAGTTGGAGCGATATCTACGATACTTGCTTTCTGTTGGCTTATTTTTCGGTCACAGAACAACACTCCTGGTACGATCTCAGGGTCAATGCAGTGGTCTCCACTCCATGCTTTTCTGTTGTCTTGGAATATATGGGAATCGACTTTTCCAGTCACAGAATCCCAAGAAACTCTGTATCCATTATGATATCCGACTATGAGGTCGGGACAATTATCCTTATAAGGACCTGAAGGGATGGCATCTCTGTCGTATATTGTTCTGATCGCATCTTTGTTTTCTTTTTCATCCCTCAGGTTTTCTAATTTTGTTTTAAGTTCTGATTTGAGAGCTGTGTATTCTTGTCCGGGATTGACAATGCCTTTTTCCTCTCTGCCTTTGACATTGATATAAATTCCACCCAAACCCAGTCCATATGCTTTTGTGTTTTCCCAATCTACGTCTTTGAACCATTCGCTGCTGGTGTTTTTGCCCTTTTTAAGGCTTAAATGGCCGTTTTTATAAAGCCATGAATTTATGTTCACACCGCGTTTGAACTGTTTGAATCCATGGTCGGACATGACGATCAAACAGGATTTTTTATTCAATTTTTCAATGACTCTTCCCACCAGGTCATCCATTCCTGTATAGAGATCCTCTATTATTTTTTCGCTTTTTTCCGAACGCGCATGTTTCAATGAGGGGTGTTTTTTATCAAGATACCGGAAAAACATGTGCTGGATACTGTCAGTTACTTGAAACCAGCAGGCAATGACACCGCGCGTTGTTTTCTTCATTGCATTGAAAAGCATATCTTCAGACTCTTTATGGTTGTCGTAACAGAGTTTTAGAAAGGTATCCTCGTCTATGACGCCTTCGTTAAGCGCCCATGTATCATCAGCCTCGCCCAGAGTATTGTAAGGTCCCAATAGTTTTGCAAGATAAACCGAATAAATGAACGGATGGGAGATCGGTAAAGATGGTTTTTCAGGGTCTATGTTCAAAGGAGTCATATACATCTTGAATTCTGGTGATATTTCAGAGATATAGAACCGGCATATGGCTCTTATTTTCATGCCCAATCCCGGTTTAAATGCGATTTTTATCCAGTCAGATAATTCATTCTTTTTTAAATGAAAAGTTTTGCCTGAGGTTTTGATGGTGACAGAATCTTCGCTTTTGTTGATATGGATTTTCATAGGCAGATGGATTTCTTCCTCGTTTTTGTGAAGTGAATTTTGGGGGCCTGATATATAGGTTTCTATTTGGTCGTTTTTTACATCAACAGGAATAACCATGCCTCCTTCATCTATATCTGTCTTCTTTGAGCTGTAAAAAGAAAACGTTCCCTGACTGCCTTTAAGGTCAGGGGCACACATGCCTGAAACCAGATGTCCGTAAAATTTTTCCGGCGGGAATGTAATGGGTATTCGAAGGATAGTGCTAAAAATGCCGTTTTGGCCCAGAATTTTCCAAAAAGGAATGCTTTTTCTCAGGCCTTTGATAACCGGTTTTGACAGAGGGATTTTATATTTTCCCAGAGATAGGAACTTTTTTGGATTGCTGATTTGGGCTGAAGAGAGATCCGGGAGATATGTGCTGGGGTTTCGACTCAAAAAGTCAAATATATTGTGCTTTGCCGGATGGCATCCGGTCATAAATGATGACCACGCCACAGGAGAGATGGCAGGGATTGTGGTGCCGAGCCTCTTGTATGTTCCGGATTTTTTGAGTTTTGACAGGTTGGGAAGTTTGCCTTCATCCAGATATTTTTCCACAAGAGTGGGCTCCATCCCGTCAAGTCCCACAATGACGACCTGGTTAACCGAGCTCTTTCTATAGCTTTTCCTCCCTCTTATCAATCTAAAGAGGAACCGGAAAGGCCAGGAAAGAAGAGAAAATATGGCCAGAAGAAAAGTTAGAAAAAAAACCAAGAAAGATGAAAGGAAGGCAAATCCCGCTCCGGGACCAATATAAGCTGATAAGGAAACGGGGATGATGAGCAAACATAAAGGAAGTAAAATGAAAAGGATATGCTTTCTCTTCATGGTTTTTTATTCTATGGACTCTAATATTATCTTGCTGAGGTCTGAAATACAGAGATCAGGGCCTTTTTCCTCCTCAGCCCAGAAAAAAGCTTCATCCCAGTTGTGCATGCCCTGTAAGTTTGAACGGCCAAAAACTTCTTCTTTCTTTATGGACCCTTTCATATCAAAGCCGTGTTTTGACAAGACAATAAGGTCAGGCCCGTTTTTTGTCTCTCCTCCCGAGTAAATCTCTTCCGCATCATAGACTTCCTCAACGACCGGCTCTCCTTCGAAATTGAGATTCTTTAATTTTTCCTTTAGTTCTTCTTTCAAGGATTGTTTTTCTGATTTTGTTACCTTTCCTTTTGGAAATCTGTTTTTTAGATTTATGTAGATACGATTCGGGTCCATGGCAAAAGCTCTGGATTCCGGAGTTATTTCATTAAGCTTTTGTGGTGATTCTGTTTCAAAACTCAAATATCCGTTCTTTTTAAGCCATGAATTCAAATAAACCTCTTGTTTTATCCCGGTAAATCCGTGATCCGAAAGGAGATACAAACCTTTGTATTCTCCGGTTGCCTTATGGAAAGCTGAGGATATTTTTCCAATGATCTGGTCCACTTTTCTGTAGTATTCAAGGAATTTGTCATGAAGGGGATGCGTTTCATCTTCATAGGCGTTCCATAAGAAATGCATCAGTCTGTCAGTTCCGGTGATGACAAATTCAAAATAGTCCCAGTCTTGCTTCCAGAGCGTCTCAAAGGCTTTTTCACGGCCGGCAAGAGTTTTATCCAGTTCGTTCCATAGAAAGTCATGGTCCTCTCTAGCCCTGAATGTGTCTATGTCTATTTGGTAACCGATTTTTTCTAACAGAGGTTTGGTGCTTAACGGATAAACAGCCTTTGATAGTTCAATGGCCACAAATCCTGATACGAGTGTGCCGTTGATTTTACGGGCAGGATATGTGGAAGGCTGATTGATTACAATGGATTTTTTGCTTTTTTTGGCCAGTTTATCCCAGATGGTTTCTGTTTTGACATCGAGAAAATTCGGGAATCTGAGTTCATAGGAATTGTTTTTTAAATCGGTAAAGCCAAATATTCCGTGTGTTCCTGAATTCGTTCCGGTCATAAAGTCTGTCCAGCTTACCGAAGAGATCTCAGGAAGACTGGCTTTCATTTTATGCAGGTGGCCTGTCTTTATCAGGTCTGAAAAGGCAGGCATGACATTTTTTTCCGCTAGGTCATTGATCATTGGAAAGGGAACCCCGTCCAGCCCGATGACACATATGCGCTTTTTTCTTTTTTTTCTGAAAAGAGACATTATTTTTTCCTAAAATTCAAATTAATCTATTATATATGAAGTGCAGAGAAAGTCAAAATATAGAATGTTTATAAAATCAGCCCGTCTGCCTGAAAGTCTGAGTTCTGCATGATATTACTTATCCAATAAGAAAAGCATACTCTTTAAGAAATTCAGGTGTGGCTGAAGCGACATTAAAGATTTAGCCTTCGGAGTGCTGTGTTTGAGGGAACTCAGCGAAGCTGAGCTTCGAGCATGTCTGACCCACGGACGGGGGGAGTTGCGCAGAAGCCGAGAATACAGTACAAAGAATGGCGTTAAAAATCTTTAGCGAGCACAAGCCACAACTGATGTTATTTTGATCTTATTCGGCTTCGGCAACGAAATAATCCGCTGTTCGTATATCATAATCATCTTCGTCCAGTGTTTTTACAATGCTTCTTTTGTAGTTATTGTTTTCATCTTTCTCAGTCAAGTCCACAATGTCGCCGTCTCTTTTGTTTCCGTTTTCGTCTGAAATAAGTTTGACTTTTGGCCTCATGATAAGCTGAGGGTCAGCGTGCTTTTCAAAAACAATTCCCACTTCCCCGGTATCGAGCAAAACCAAAGATCCTATAGGGCATATTCCGATCATGTCTACAAAGACTTTTAGAATTATCGGGTCGAATTCCTTACTACCTCTTTCTAATATATAAGATAAAGCTTCTTCTTTAGAAAAATTCTTTTTCCTGTAGGGCCTGCTGGTCGTCATGGCATCATAAACATCTACTATTTTTACGATCTTACTGAACAGGTCTATGGCTCTTTTTTTTACTAATACAGGGTATCCGACCTTTCCGTCTGATTCATGATGTTCCAGCGCAACACTCAAAGCTTCTATGGGAAGGGAAGTCCCCTTCTTGAAGTCCATGAGACGCACAGCTCCGAAAAAAGTGTGTTTTTCTATGGTTTCTCTTTCTTTTTTATCTAACTTGCCTGGTTTCACCAGAATGGTTTTTGGAATGTCAAGTTTTCCAAAATCATGAAAAAATGCGGCTAAGCCGAGGTCAACAAGTTCGTTTCTGTCAAGCCCCAGCTTTTTGCCCAGTGATATGGAAAGAGTACAGACATTTACGGAGTGGTTGAGTGTGTATTCATCGAAGTTTTTAATATTTGTCAGTCCGTGTATAAAAGATTCGTTATCAGCGATATGATTGAATATGGACTGCATAAGTCTTTTGGTGGTGAGAAGTGAAATATGCTCCTGTGGTTTATCAGTCTGCTGGAACATTTCCTTTAAATGAGTCATGCCAAGGAAGAAAAGATTTTTTGTATCCCTGTTTTTTTTCTTGGTTTTCTCATAGAAAGGAATTTTTTCCACGATGACATTCTCGATGTCTTTTTTCTTGGTTTCGGAAATGAAATCTTTGTATGGATCTTTGGGATCGTATCCTTTTTTAGCAAGAAGAATGATGAATTCATTTAATTCTTCTTTTGTTAATCCCGGGAGAAAGCTCAGCTCTCCGATTTCCTTTTTTTTGAATTCGTCCTGAATAAATTTGAATATATGATAGTCGGAGAAACTGAATTTCAGTTTCCGATTGTTAAATTCCATAGAATTCTGTTTGAGTGTGAGAAATGCTTTTCCATATGAGTTTAAGGCGGATTTTATCTGGCTGTGCAATAGATTTACCTGTCGTAAATAGATAGAATTGTTGGGTTCATAAATGAGAGAAGTGCGATAAGCTCTGCTAAGCCTGAAGACAATTCTAATACCTTCTTTGATTAATAGCGAACCAGATCCAGAATCATTCATGAGAGATTTGCTCCTCTTTTTTTAGGGAAAACCTTTTTGCTGCATCTGTGCACTTTTTTCTTATTTTTCTGTTACGCGCATTTGTCATATTTTTTATTATTGTGTATCCGGAAAGGTCCTCTGACTTTTCAAGGGCCTCAACAGCACACAGAGCGCTTTCGATCCTTGCTGTTCCTGAAAAAAATCCCGCTTTTTTTATAATCTTTTCTAAAAGGCTCAGTGCTTCTTTGCTTTTTGATCTTGCCAGTGACAAGAGCAGGGCTTGCTTTTGTTTTCTGTTTTCTTTCATGAATTTTTTATCCTTGATTATTTGAAGGATTTTATCAAACACAGGATCTTCTTCGACCATATGAATATTTTCCGCTGCCAGAGCTCTTATTTCCGGATCTTCATTGGAAAGGAGGGAAAAAAGAATTTTATTGGCAGTGGGATTTTTGAAACGGCCTATGGCGTTTATGGCTGCATGAAGGACTTTTTTGTTCCTGAAGCTGAGAAAACTGACAAGATGATTCATGGCTCTTTTTTCTTTTGAATCACCGAGAATCGCAATGATTTCTAAGGTGATTTCCGGTCTTTCATCACGGGCGATTTTAACAAGTTCGGATAAATGGTCTTTTCCTACTTGCTTGAGTGTGGTTATGATTTTATCTTTTTGTTCGGGCTTTTCCAGTCTGTCATAGAGATAGCTTAAAGCGGGAATGGATTTAGCTCCCATAAAAAATATGTATTTAAGAAAAGCATCAAACTCTTTAAAATGTTCCTTATTAAATATTTCCTCTACCTGGGAAAGCGTGATTTCAATTTCAGGAGACTCGAAAAATTTCTGAACCAGTTTTTCTTTGGATGCATCATTTTCGGAGAGATAATATTTGAGCTCTAATACTTCCTGATAAATTGATAACGTTATCTCGAAATTTCCTTTGTCTATTTGTTGATTGGCATAGCGAACAAATTGTTTTATCAAAGATGTGATTTTCTCAGGCCGCCTCTCAAGGTACAGGATATCGATCATAAGAGTTTTAAACTGTTTCTCTTCTGACTCTTTTCTGTGGTTTTGAACCATATCAAGAAGGATCTCTTCTTCTGATTCTGAGAGCCTCTTTTCTTCAGTTCCCCACCTTTTTCCGAATGTTTTCTTTAATGATTCCTCAAAGCTTGAATCATCTTTATTATCTAAAGATGATTTATCTTCAGGCTTAAGGTTTATTTTTCCTGAGAAGAGCTTTTTTTTGTCGATCTTATATTCCGGGACTTCCATCCCGATCCCTATTTTACTTTCCAAATAGTCATCAGGCGCAAAGTACTGGATATTTGTAAAATCTTTTTCCCAAAGAGATATGACGATATCGCTTTCCTCCGGAGGTAAAGATGAAGCTTCCTTTATGATCTCTAAAAACTGCTTGAGTTCATCTCTGAGCAATCCTTTATAAAAAAACAGCATCTTAAGTCCGTCTTTGTAAAAAAGATAGGGCAGGCTTTTAGATATCTTTCTTTCTGTATAAAAAGGGATGTCTTTGAAAGTGAAGGAAAATTCTTCGATCCCTATTTCCAGTTTCCAGTATTTTTGAAGGTACTGTGATATTTTGTCAAAGAGAAGGTCGATGAAGGTTTCAACGTTTTCATGGTCAAATGAGAATATTTTCATCTGAGAAAAGACTTTTTCGATTTGATTGACGATATCTTTGACTTTTTCAAGCTGTTTTTTATCTATGCCCTTTTCGGCTTTGTTTGAGCTGGCCCGAATGGCGTCATTAAGTTTTTCACTCACGGCTTTGACCTTTTCCACATTAATTAACTAATTTTTTCAGAAAAAAGTCAAGCTGCTGTCAGGGGTTTTTTACTCAGGATACATGAAAGAAGGTCATTAGCCTGGATGATGAATAGGTCAGTTTAATCTTTGCATTGAAACAAATGAAATTTATAATTA
>CAZUXT010000020.1:0-2192 GCA_964624145.1 uncultured Eubacteriales bacterium
CCTGTTTGTTGAAGTAGAGCTCGTAACAGGGGATTTCCCGGCTGATATCATAAGCCAGTGTGATCATTTTATCCCACCAGTCAGGCGTGACCAGAGGTTTTACGATATGGTCAAGAATGCGGGTGGTTATCTCTTTTCTGTCTTCTATGGGTTCGATTCTGTTTTCTTTTGATTTATTGAGAAAAAAGAGCGCTTTTAACCTGGCTCTGGCCGCGGAAACATCCGGCACTTCTCCGTGACTCCAGGTTCCGTAGAGGGTAAACTCTTGGCCGGGCTTTTTGCGGATGATATTCCGGTCATCGCAGAGGATTTCGGATCTGTCCTTGAATATTTTGACCATGGTGGATTTCCCGGCTTCGGAATGGCCCACAAACGCAAGGCCAAAGCCTTTATAGATAAGGCCTGCGGAATGGACGATGCATCCGTTTTTATCCGGCAGGAGCCTGGCCAGAAGGATCTGGTCGCTGGGGAAAAAGGTCAGGGACGTCCTGTTTCCGGATTCGATCAGGTCTGTGCCATCATGATATAGGCGGCCGTTGGTATGGCTGTGGTTGAAGCGGGCGATCTTAAAGATCTTCTCTCCTTCTTGCTCGGGATAGACGCCGATATAGAGCCATCCGTCATCTTTTTTATAGATCTTCCAGGGGGGATCGTCATAGACCCTGTGACCGAGGTCACTTTTTTTTAACCCGGGAAGGGAAAAAGAATGATGGAGGGATATCATGTCCTCTCCGGGGCCTTTGGCTTTGAAAAGCCTGAATTTGGGATGGAATGTGGACTCGGTCAGGGGAAGGTCTGAGGACACTTTTATGGTGATATCCGCGATCTTAAAGTAGTTTATATACTCTTTGTTTTTTTCTTTATTTTTCAATGTATACCTGTGGATTTTTTGTGTTGAAGATAATGATACACCGGAAAAGGCTTCAGTTCAATACAAATCACACTTTTTTGTTCTGAGTGATGTGTGTATAATGACAGATTAAAAAAACAGGGCCATGTTTAAAAAAATAATCACTCTATACCGCAGCGCTTACACCGGATTTCCCCGGCAGGCCTGGACCCTGTTTGCGGTTCAGCTGGTCAATGCGTCTGGATTTATGGTGATTTTCTTTTTAAGCCTGTATCTCACCAGGAAATTGGATTTTACATTAGAGCAGGCGGGACGCACCATAAGTGTTTTTGGCATGGGCTCTCTGGTCGGGGCGTGGCTGGGAGGATGGCTTTCAGACCGTTTGGGGTCCACAAATGTTCAGAAGCTCGGCCTGTTTTGTGCGGGGATTTTCTATATCTGGTTGGGCCAGCCTGAGTCGCTTTGGGCTGTCAATATGATCATTTTCATAGTAGCCATTGCTTCCGGTATGCTCTATCCCGCAGCCAATACTTCCATGGCCAGGCTTTGTTCTCCTGAGACTATGACCAAAGGATTTGCGCTCAACCGGCTGGCCAGCAATATAGGAGTGACCATCGGACCGGCAGTGGGCGGATTTCTGGCCCTTCGCAATTACGGGCTTCTTTTCTGGTTTGACGGTTTGACCTGCCTGGCCGCCGCCCTGCTTTTTTCCCTCCTCTGGAGGAAGCCGGAACAGGAGCTCAGAGCTGAAGAAAAAAAGCGCCCTGAAAGCGGCCGGTCTCCCTGGCGTGATATTCCTTTTTTAATGCTGCTCCCCCTCATAGCCATCTGGGGGACCGTTTTCCATCAGCTTTTTGTTACGTTTCCTCTTTACATGAGGGAGGTATACGGTTTTCCTGAAAACCGGATAGGCCTGCTCGTCATGATCAATACGCTGCTCATTGTGACTTTGGAAATGCTTCTGATCCAATGGATCGGGAAGCGTTCCCTGGTCCGTATCATTGCCTTTGCTTTTTTGTTGACAGGAATGGGTTTTGCCTTGATGCCTCTCGGAAGGGGGTTTGTTTATGCGGCGTTCACCGTAGCGGTTTGGACGTTCGGTGAGATGCTCAGTATGCCGCTTTTGGGGGCGTTCATTGCACAAAGAGCCGGCTCAGGGAGCCAGGGCCGTTATATGGGGCTTTTCAGCTTTGCCTTTTCTGTTTCCATGATACTGGGCCCGTCATTGGGAACGTATGTGTACTCCCGCTTCGGATCGGATGTCCTCTGGTTTGGCTGTGGTGTAACGGGATTTCTGCTTTTTGTAGCGTTTCGACTGATGAGCCCTTTGTTCCAGAAAAGC
>CAZUXT010000020.1:2292-54741 GCA_964624145.1 uncultured Eubacteriales bacterium
AAAAGCTAAAACTCAAATATTTTTTTTAACAGCTCCATAATGCTTTGTTTCTTTTCATCAATGGGCTTTATCCGGAACCTGTAGCTGTAGTATTTTTCAAGAAGCATATATTCCGGATGAGGCCTGGCTCCCCAGGAATCATCTCCTCCGACTCCCATTTGTTTGTAATCCAGATTGAGTGAGGTCAGCTCACGCGGCTTGACATCACAGATGTGCCGGTTGACCTCTCTGGCGTTTTCATTGAATGCGGATGTCTTTTTTTCTGATTCAAAGTCCTCTAGCAAATTATGGTGCGCACTGAAGCTGATCAGGGGCATACCCACCACCAGGAGCCCGATTCCCTCTTTGTTGGTCAAGGAAAGCCACCTTGTATCGGTCCTGTTTCCGTTTTCCTGGGGGCGGATATAGGCAAAAGAGAGATCTTTGACCGATTTCTCGTAGAGCCCGATCCTGGCTGCTGTTTTGCGGTCCCAGTAGTTTTCAAAAGGCCCTTTTCCAAACCATTTGATGTGTTCGAACTCACGGGGAAGCTGCATGTTCATGCCCAGTCTGGGCAGTTCGGGAAGAGAGGAATTGAGTTTTTCAAAATCAATTTCTATGATAATATCGCCGCTTCCTGTTATCGTGTATGCGGAAGTGTAATGGGCTATGGCCGTCCCTTTTTTATCTTCCATATCAAACTGAAAAGTCAGCCTTACCGCCTTTTTTGAGAGTTCTTCTGTTTGAGAGTCCGTGATTTTCCTTCTTGCCCCTGCTTCTTTCCATATACGGCAGCGGTCGGGCATTCCATTTCCGAAATCGTTATCAGTGGGAGCTCTCCAAAAATTAGGGATAAGGGATTTCTTGATGAGCTCTTTTCCTTTGAAAATGATGGATTCCAGAGTGCCTGAATCCAGATTAAAGCGGATCGTGAAATCGCTCCCTTGGATCACAGCTTCGGATTCACTGCGTTCCATATGGATGTCAGCCCAGTTTTCCGGATTTTCAGGGGCGATTTTTTCATAGACGGGCAGTTTGAACTGCTGGTGCGCCATGATATGCCTTTTGGGGAACAGAGAACGTTTTTCTTTTTCTTTGAGATACAGGTCGAGAAAGTATTCCGAGCCCGGTTTTATCTGGGGAAGACTGTACCCCAATTCGATGTCTTTGCTCTCAAGAGGAGGTATTTCAAGGTTATCTATGCGGCCTAAACTGATTTTTTCTCCGTCCTGCTCTATAGCCCATTCGAGTTCGAACGGGGACAGATCAGTGAAGCTGAACTTATTCGACACAGATATCTTTCCCGATTGCAGGTCAACGGGTTTGAATCCGGCAAACTGATAGGCTCTTTTCACTTCATGAAGAGCGGGGTGCGGTGTCCTGTCAGGATTGACGAGTCCGTTTATACAGAAATTCCCGTCACTCGGGACACCCGGAGGACCGAAGTCTCCTCCATAGGCCCAGAACTCTTCGTTGTTTTCGTTTTTCGTAACAAGCCCCTGGTCCACCCAGTCCCATATGAAACCGCCCTGAAGGATTTCATAGTTCTCGATCACATCCCAGTAATCCTGAAGGTTTCCATTGCTGTTTCCCATAGCATGGGAATACTCACAGAGAACAAGAGGCCTGTCCTCCCTGCTGTTTGCGTATTTCTGGAGGTGGCCTATCCGGGCATACATGGGACAGTAGATATCCGAATGCCTTTGTTTTGCGTTTGTTTGATGGCCCTCTCTTTCATACTGTACCGGCCGGGTGCTGTCTCTGCTTTTGATCCACTGGTAGTTGGCAAGCATGTTGTGGCCGTCTCCCGCTTCATTCCCTAAAGACCAGATGATTATCGAAGGATGGTTTTTATCCCTCTCAACCATTTTTTCTGCCCTGTCCAGATGAGCGGCTTTCCATTCAGGCTTATCAGCCAGGGTGACATCTTTGTTATACCCCATTCCGTGGGATTCTATGTTGCTTTCATCAATGAGATACAATCCGTATTCATCGCACAGCTTGTACCAGGCCACTGGCTGTGGATAATGGGATGTTCTGACCGCGTTTATGTTTGATTTTTTCATCAAGCTGATATCTTCTAGCATGGTTTCTCTGTCAACAACATGGCCTTTTCGTTCGTGGTGTTCGTGGAGATTGACTCCCTTCAGATAGACCGGCACTCCATTAACATGAAGCTGTTTGTTTTTTATCTCAACGCTGCGGAAGCCCGCTTTGCAGCTAAGAGCTTCCATAGTGCCTCCGGAGCTGTTTTTTAAGCTGATGAGAAGGGTATAGAGATGGGGGGTTTCAGCACTCCATTTTTTGGGTTTCTCTGTTTCTTTGGAAAACATCACGATATTTTTACCGTTTTCTACGGTTATGGTTTCTGAGCCGGAGAGGATTTCTTTGTTTTGGTCTCTGAGAGAGAATTCAATTGTGTACGGGATTGCCTCTTTCAGAAGACTTTTGATTTCTATTTGAAGGGAGAGCTTTCCGTCCTTGTAGTCATTGACAAGGCCTGCTTTTGCAAAAAAGTCTCTTATATAGACTTTGTTCCTGGCTAGAAGATAAACATCTCTCTGGATACCGCTCAGCCTCCAGAAATCCTGGTCTTCCAGGTAGCTCCCGTCACACCACCTGTAGACCTCAACGGCGACAGAGTTCCGGCCTTCCCTGATGTAAGGAGTTATGCGAAATTCCGCAGGCGTTTTGCTCCCCTCATTGTAGCCGACCTTTTGGCCGTTTATCCAAACATACATGGCGGAACTCACAGCCCCGAAGTGAATAAAGATTTCTTTGTCCTTCCATTCTTTGGGAAGCCTGAAGTCGCGTTTGTAGGAGCCGACCGGATTATAGTTGTGGTGGATGTAAGGAGGATTTTTTTCAAAGGGGTAACCGGCGTCTACATAAAGAGGGATCCCATATCCCTGCAGCTCCCAGTTGCTGGGAACCGGGATGTCATCCCATCCGTTCGTATTGTAATCCGGTTCGAAAAAGTAATAAGGCCTGTCTCCGGGCTTTCTTGACCAGTTAAATTTCCACATTCCGTTTAAATTGAAATAATAGGGGGAATCCTCTTTCCTGTCTGCAGCAGCCCGCTCTTTTTCAGCATAAGGAATAAAGCTGGCCCTGGGAGGTTCCCTGTTTATTTGAAAAACCGCTGGATTTTCCCAGTCTCTGGGCTCTGTTTCCTTATAGGTTCTTTTTGCGTACTTATCCTCTGTTGTGCAGCTTGACAATAAAGCGAGCACTAAACAGAAAAGAGCACTTATAAAAATGGGTTTTTTCATTTGTTCCTCTCATTAGAGATTTGATCTTATTTATTCATAAGAAAAGAGTGGTGTTCTTATTATCATTTTCTTTTCAAGGATATTCAAGATTTTTTCTAAGAATCAAGTCAATGTATCATTCAGGTATGGCTGTCGCTTGCAAAAGATTTTTAACGCCATTCTTCTTCGTTTTTCTCGGCTCCTGCGTAACTCCCCCCGTCCGTGGGTCAGACATACTCGTCGCCCGGCTTCGCCGGGTACCCTCGAAAAGCCTCATCCGAAGGCTAAATCTTCAATGTCGCTTCAGCCACACCTGAATTTCTTAAGGATTACGTTTATCCTGTAAGACAAACAATACCATGCCTCATCCAGACTTTCAGGCAGGATCATGAATGTAAGCCTGGTTATTCACGAGTCGAGATGGCTGCAGATGCGAGGCGCAGGGTATGAAGCTGTGGTCTTTCACCGCGAATGCCCTGCAACTAAGCAGGTGCTGTGAGATCGGCTCGCCCGAAGGGGAAAAGCTGCCGATAATAAGATAAAATTATAAGCATCAAGAAACGAAGCAGTCTTATATGGTTTCTTAGAGAACTCTAAAAATATAGAGAACAGGTAAGGTTATGAGTATGTTATCGGCAGGTTTTATGAATAACCAGGATTAGCGGCTGAGGTGATAGATAATGCGGAGGATGGCTTCTTCGCTTACAGGGCCGTATTCACCGTTAGAGAACATGCCGACATGCACTTCTGAGCGAAAAAGCCCTTTAGGGGAATACCCTGCGCCTTCGAACACGCCGATTTTCCCTTTGTATTTTTCTTGATATTTAAGAAGCACTTTTTTGATTTCATCGTTGATTTGCTTTAATGTGGAATCGAGATCGTTCTTTAATTTCATTATCTCTTCCTTTGAGGCTGCTTTTTGTTCAAGGGAAGAAATTTGCTGTTTTGCTTTTTCTTCCGATTCTTTCCTCTTCTTTACAAGGATTTCTATTTCTTCCTGGCCCCAGGGAGTGGGAATTTGTATCCCCGGAGAGAGCAGGTGCTTCCATTTGATATGTTCTGGATTCAGAAGGGCTGTTATGTTGGGCTCATGCGGTTCGACTCCTGGAGGGTAAAATTCGTTGTACGCCACACTTGATGTAAAGTATTCATCTGCGAGATTAGCAAATCCGTGGCCGAACTCATGCATCAGAGTGTGCTCGCTTCTCTCATCATCTGATGTGAAAATGGTATAGTCGTTATAAATGCCGCCGCCCCCGTATCTAGGAGTGTTGGCCATGACAATGAGTGTATCATAAGGGACTTTTGATGAGATATCTCTGAGAGCCTTGGTGTCATCGATAAGAAGATATCTGGGTGTGCCCAGGGCATTATAAGAGGAGTTAAGAACGGTGTTTTTAAATATCCCTTTAGTTGGTTCATCTGTCCCTCTTTGCTGCGAGGCCCGGAAAATGCCGGTTACATTGAATTTTTCTTTATGGCTTTGAAAAGGTTCTGTTCTGAAAATGACTTTGGTGAAACGGCCAACATCTTTTTTGAATTTTTCCCAGTCTTCAGCTTTATATCCTTCTGCGATAAAAACAATATCCACTTTATCATGAGGGTCTCCGTTTTCTATTGCCTTATAGATGCGGTCATCTGTGTTGGATTCTTCATGGATGATATTTTCATCCCTGGGATCGATATTTATCACAAACTGGGGACAAAGAAGATTGTTTTTGTCCCTGGCTTCTATGATGAACATGAAGGGATGTTTAGGGTAAGGGATGAGAGCTGTTTGAAGGTATGTTTTTTTGATGTTGTTTTTAGCGTCATCTGTGGTTTTGTATTCTCCAAATAGAGTCGCAAAGCCTTTTGAATAAAGAAGACGGTTCGTGCCCTTATCCACTATTTTGATATAATACATGCCCGAGTTCATGGTATCGATGGTCTTTTCCGGGTTTCCTGCCCATTTGGGGTATTTGTAGATCTGATCAAGAGAAATGGTTATTTCGTCCGAATCCCCGGTCTGAAAAAAATCAATGCGCATGGTATGGTCCGTAAAATAGGCCTCGAATGGGATATCTTCCGATACCAGCAATGCAGAGGAAAAAAAGAGGGTAAGAAGAAAGATACATGATTTTTTCATGACAGCCTCCCTGTTTATTTTGAGATTATTATATTGTTTTTGAATGTTTTTTCAAAAGCTTTGATATCATTTTTTAAATGTTTTTTTGACGGATCAAGTAAAGGGGGATGATGGATATTGCCAAAAATGATGATATGGATTAAACTTATTGGCAGAGATGCATAGAGGGAAGTACGGCCGCTTAAAGACCGGATGAATATAAAATAAAGAGGAGAAATCAAAAATGAAGGGAAGACTGGTTGTCCTTATTTTCTTTTCCATACTATTCACTTTCCATTTTTCACAGCCGTACCTTGCTGTATCCCAGTGGGAGCAGATGGTGCTGTATTCCTGTGACAGGGGTATTTTTTACAAAACCACATCGGAACTTGACAATCCTGAGCCCGATCCCTTTAATCCCGGAACATTTTCAGGTGTAAGGATATTTGACGGAGACAGAAGTACATGCTGGGCAGAGGGAGTGCCGGGGAATGGATCGGGAGAGGCCTTGTTTTTCACCATACCGGAAAACACCGGGATTTTGCACATAATAAATGGATCTGCGGGAAGTGAAGAAGACTTTTTTAGAAATAACAGGATCAAGAAAATGTTCCTAAGCCTTTATGTGGGAGTGAGCCCTGAAGCTCATGTGTCGGAAATGGCTGTTCAGTATTTTGCTTTGAAGTATGACAGGGATTTTGTTATTGAGCTGACAGACACGCAGGATGAACAGGATTTGAATTTTCCGATGGCACGGAAGGAATTGATTGAATTCAAGGATAGTGTTGTGGAACTTTTTGAAAGTGAAAAGGAAGCGGACGCGGGAAGCCCTGCGGATGCGGTCCATTATATTTTGAGGCTTGAGATACAGGACGTATATAAGGGTTTGGAAACAGAGGATACCTGTCTTGCGGAGATCAGGATCGAAGAAGGTTTCGAGTCGGTCCATTCCCTTTATTTGGGTGAAGATGAGAGCTCTGTTCTCATGGATACAGATAAGGAGACAGGGGTCATAGTTGACCGGGATAAGGAAGCGGTTTTTCAGATAATCACTCATACGGAAGACAACCAGTGGCTTATTTGCATTAAGATGCCCAGGGAGAATGAAGGCCGGGTTGAGACTGAATATGTGCTTTACAATACGGTTGCCGTAAAAAAAATAGGAAAAGAGATTTTAGGTGAACATGTGTCGGACATGTACGGCTTTATTAAAAGGGACGGGAAGCTATTTTTGGAGTATTTTAACTCAAGCACTTCAAAAATCGAATATCTGGATCTGGAAGAGATCAAATTGAAGTAAATTCAGAGACACATAGGTGGCTGTGATTTGCTCTTTTCAGATCAATGAATATGATAGAGATCGATAGGGTTAGGATTGATTGAAGAAAGGAGTTATTTATGAAGAGATTTACAGCTATTTTTTCTGTTTTATTCTTGCTGGCCTGTGTCTGTTTTTTCTTTTTTTCGTGCACGGAACAGGAAAAAACAGTCCAAAAAAAAGTAATCCAGATCGGCGAGGAGGAAATCCAGGAGGGCAGTGAAGCCGTTTATAAGACCAGAGAATTCAGGGGTCATGAACGCACTTACCTCACGACGGATTTTTCAGGGATCACAAAGCCGTCCTCTCTGGATGTGTTCACCACGTATTTTCACAACCCTCCCGTTCGCCAGTATTGGACCGGGACCTGCTGGTGTTTTGCCACCACCTCTCTCATGGAATCAGAATTGAAGCGTCTTGGAAAAGGGGAAATAAAGCTTTCTGAAATGTTTACCGTTTACTGGGAGTATGTGGAGAAGGCCCGATATTTCATCCAGAATAAGGGAGACATGCACCTTGGCCAGGGTTCTGAACATGATGCGGCGATCGCTCGAATGAAAAAGTACGGAGCTGTTCCTGCTGAGTTCTACACAGGCCTGCTGTCCGGAGAGACCGAACACAATCACGGTGAAATGTTCCGGGAGATTAGAAATTACCTGAATTTTTGCAAAGAAAACGAATACTGGGATGAAGAGAAAGCTGTTTGTTACGTGAAGCAAGTACTGAACAAGTATTTGGGAGAGCCTCCGGACTCTATAGAGGTAAACGGCCGGAGCCTGACTCCCATGGAATACATGGAAGACGTGCTGCAGCTTCCTCTTGACGATTATGTAACCTTTATGAGCCTGAAATATCTTCCCTTTTACACACAGGGTGAATACAAAGTGCCTGACAACTGGTGGCACAGCGATGTGTACTATAATGTCCCTCTGGATGTGTTCTATAGCCTGATCGTCAATGCTTTTGAAAAAGGGTATACCATCGCCCTGGGCGGTGATGTATCTGAACCCGGAACAAGTGGAGAGGAAGACTGTGCCATTATACCTTCTTTTGATATTCCGTTTGCATTGATCGGTCAGGACAGCCGTGAATACAGATTTAACAACAGAACCTCTACGGATGACCATGCCATTCATGCGGTGGGGCATACTCAATTGAACAGCCGCGACTGGTTTCTGATCAAAGATTCAGGAAGCAGTTCTCAAAGAGGCGAGTTTAAAGGCTACACTCTCTTCAGGGATGATTACGTGAAGCTCAAGATGCTGACATTTATGGTTCATAAAGATGCGGTTTCAGAAGTCTTGGCTGAGTTTGAAACATCCGAGTGATTCAGAAGTGCAGATACTCAACAGCATCGATTTCCATGTAATAGTCTGCTGAGTGAGGTTTGATGCGTTTTATCGTGTTGGTGTCTGTGTAATCTCTAAACACAAGCCTGATTTTTTGAGTTCTTGAGATTTCTCCGAGTTCAAAAGTCTCAGGACTTTGAAGGCCGCTTCCGGTTCCTATGTACTGCCACTCTCCATACTTATCCGCGGCATAGAGGGCGTAGTTCATGGTAGGGGGAAGAATTCCTGACCGCTGCCGCCGGGCATAAACGGCTATATCAGCGCCGTTATGGTTTTCCGCTTCCAGTTCCAGGTCAAGAAAACCGAAATATTCGATTTGCGTAAAGTTGCCATCCGGTTTGTTAAGGGAGGAAGAGGGATTCCGAACCTGTTCTGTAGTCTCCAGTACCCTTGTCGCATATTTTTTGCTTTGGCTGTCAAATCCTCTCTGGTCTATCTGATCGATGTTTTCAGAAGTGATGACTCTTGGCCCGGGACTTCTGATGTCCGGAGATCTTTTCATATTCCTATTATCCTGAGTGGAAGGGGAGGACTTCAGAGTGAGGGCCGTACCCTTTTTTATTCTTTCAAGGTCTGCATTTGTCAGGACTATGCTGGATTTTTCACTGAGCCGGGCCCTTCTTTCTTTCTCCTTTTGAGCGAGTTCAGCCAGGCTCTGAGGAAAGACAAGAGCTGTGCATACTAATAAACAGAGGGAGCCACCAATGATTTTTTTCATATCTCTTCCTATTATAAGATAAGACACTCTGCTTCTCTGTCAACCTCGGATTGATTTTTGTCTCATCTCACTTCCTGATATTATAGCAAAAGATGGATCGTTTTGCTTGACTCAAGATTTTTTTACATAGGCCCTGCTAAGAAGAGTTCAGGTTGATATTGACTGAGGCCGTCTTTCAGTATACTATCATTCATAAGAATGACAGATTCGTGGTATTTTATTACACTACAGGAGGGGTAAATGAAAAAACCTTCTTTATTGAGCGGGATTCTCATCGTATTTTTTCTTCTTGTCTCAATTTTGATCGCCAAATCCTTTGTGGTTAAAATCAGTTCCACCCATTTAAGAGCAGAGCCTCAGTTTTATGCTCAGTCCCTTGCTGTTTTAAAAGCCGGAGAAAGTGTGGAGCAGCTGGAGACAAAAGAAGGCTGGATAAAAGTAAAAACTTCCCGGGGGTTAACAGGATGGGTGCATTCATGCGCTGTCAAGCCCAAGGGAGTGGCCCTGCTTGCTTCTGCGAGTTCTCTCAAAACGGATGCATCAGCAGACGAAGTGGCGCTGGCCGGAAAAGGATTTAACAAACAAGTGGAAGGAGAGTACAAGGCCAGGAATCCGAACATAAGTTTTGCCATGGTTGATAAGATGCTGCAGCTGAAAATTTCCCCGTCCTCTATCAAAACTTTTCTCGCAAGGGGAAAGTTAGGGGAATTCGGGAGGGAAAAATGAACAACAAAAAGACCCTGGTTCTCTTGGCATTTTGCCTGTTTTGCGTTTTGTTTTTTCTTAAATGTTCTGTTATGGAGGAAAGCGCTGGTATTTTCGGAAAAGTAAGTAAAATAGTCGCGTCTGAAAAAGATACGATTAAAGCTGTGCGGTCAGGATTCGGAGATATATCAGAGGAGGAGGAATATTATATTGGACGGGCAGTAGCGGCTATTATTTTATCCATGTATCCTGCTTATCAGAACGATGACCTTACCCGTTATGTCAACAGTGTTGGTATGGCTGTTGTCTATCACTCTGACAGGCCTGAAACTTTTGCAGGATACCATTTTCTTGTGCTGGATACAGAGGAAGTCAATGCTCTTTCCGCACCCTCAGGTTTTATCTTTATAAGCAAGGGTTTGTTGAAAAGATGTAGAAATGAAGAAATGCTGGGGTGCATTCTGGCTCATGAAGTCGCCCATGTTCAGGAAAAGCACGGTCTTCAGGCGATAAAGAATGCACGCCTGGTGGATGCGTTTACCCTTATTGGAGAGAAAGCAATAGAAAAATACGGTCCTGAAAAGCTGGCCAAGCTGACAGATGTTTTTGAGGATGCCTTAGGCGATATCGCAGGAAAGCTGATAGAAAGAGGATATGACCGGAAATATGAATATGAAGCTGACCGCCTTTCTATAGAAATAGCAGCGCGGACAGGGTATGATCCTAAAGGACTCATTGATTTTCTGGAGACAATGAGACAGGATTCTTCTCAGGGTGAAGAAAAAGGATGGTTTAAGACACATCCCAGCGCCGGTGATAGAATAGAGCGGGCCCAAAAGGAAATATCATCATTGAGTTTTATCCCTGAAAAGGCATCGGCCCGGACTGCAAGGTATGAAAAAGCGGTTCAGAGGCTGCGGTGATCGGCTTTATGTGCCTTTGGTGGAGAGGAAAACATTAAGAAAAGGAAACGGGTCCAGACCCTTCTGAAAGGAAAATTATCCCGGGGTATTCTCATCGGCATCGCATCGTTTTTAGTAATCCTTCTGTTGTATGAACTGCGGCTTTTTCAGCCCTTGGAACGGAAATCGTGGGATTTAAGGCTCAGATTGTTTTCAAAGACTTCTCATGCAGATGAAGATATCGTTCTCTTCCTGATCGATCAGTACAGCCTGGATTTCTATGAAGAACAACAGGGGCTCCCATGGCCCTGGCCCAGAGAGATGTATTCCTATTTAGCGGATTACTTGGAAGCCGGGGGTGTGAAAGCCGTTTTCTTTGATTTCATATTTTCCGAATCTTCAGTTTATGGAGTGGAAGATGACCTGAGGTTTGCTTCATCACTAAAGAAGGCTGGAAATGTCTTTCTTCCTGTATTTTTAAGCAGGGAAGACAACGGGCCTGAAGAATCAAATACAGAGCTGTTAAAACCCTTTTCGCTGAGAGGATTAGAGGAACAGGCTGACTCTATTTACCCTATGAAATCAGTCACTCTTCCCAACAGGGAGCTCTTTTCTGTGTCAAAGGGCATGGGCAATGTGCAGTTTTCTCCTGATGAGGACGGTATTTTCCGCCGGATCCCTCTTCTCTTTTCATATAATAAGCTGACTCTCCCCGCCCTTCCTTTGGCTATGGCTGGATTTCTCGGAGAAAACCGGATCGAGGTCAGAAAGAGCGGGGGTATCTGGTTTGACAAAAGAAAAATTCCCCTGGATGGCTCAGGCCGGATGGTCATTAAATACCACGGCCCTCAGGGAACCTATACCACTTATTCCGTGGCTTCGATCATCAATTCCTGGGCTCAAACAAATGAAGGAACAGAACCGCAGGTCCCCCCTGATGTGTTTTCCGAAAAAATTGTTTTAGTGGGTTCAAGCGCGCCCGGGATTTATGACCTTAGGTCCACTCCTTTTAGTTCAGTCTATCCGGGAGTGGAGATCCAGGCGGCTGTTCTGGATAATATCTTAAACCAGGATTTCATCTCTTTTCCCGGGGAAATAGTGGTCTTGTGCCTGATTCTGTTGAGTGCTCTTTTTACGGGAGTAGGGGCGTCGGTTTTGCGGCGTTCCTGGGTTATCGGCCTTTTTTTTATCCTGTGCCTGGTACTTCCCGCAGCCCTGTCAAGCCTCTTTTTCTTTTCGGGGTTATGGCTGGAGTTTGCCGCTCCTGAGTTTGCCGTTGTTACAGCTTTTATCAGCGCCGCTCTGTTAAATTACAGTCTTGAGGGGAAACAGCGCCGTTTCATAAAAAATGTATTCCGTTTTTATCTTTCTCCTTCTCTGATCGACATGATCGTTAAAAACCCGGAGCTTTTAAAGCTGGGTGGAGATAAAAGGGAGATCACTTCTTTTTTTTCTGACATACAGGGATTTACTTCGATTTCAGAAGGCTTGAATCCTGAGGAACTGGTTGATCTGCTTAATTTATATCTTTCGGAAATGAGCGGCATAATAATCAACTACAGCGGAACTTTGGATAAATATGAGGGGGATGCCATCATTGCATTCTGGAACGCGCCTCTCGAACAGGCAGATCATGCTGTAAAGGCCTGCAAAGCGGCACTGGATTGCCAGAATAGACTCAAAGACATGGGAAGCCTTCTTAAATCAAAATACGGACACGATCTTTCTGCGAGGATAGGTATCAATACCGGTCCTGCAGTGGTAGGAAACATGGGTTCTCACAGGCGGTTTGATTACACGGCCATAGGGGATACCGTAAACCTTGCTTCCAGGCTTGAAGGCGCCTGCAAACAGTACAGAGTCCCTATTCTTATAGGGCAGGATACCTGTTCTGAGGTGGAGGACCGGATTTTAACGAGGGAGGTCGATATCATCAGAGTTGTGGGGAAAAGCAGGCCGGTAAAGGCATTTGAAATCATAGCGGAAAAAGGAGAAGCGACCGGAGACCAGCAAAAGCTGGTATCCGATTTCCAGGAAGCTCTTAAAGAGTATAAAAATCGCGAATGGAGAAAAGCCGCGGCTTTGTTTCAAGGGATTAAAGATGATGCATTGGCTGAGTTGTACGCAGCAAGATGCACTGAGTTTGTAAAGAATCCTCCGCCTGAGGACTGGGATGGAGTATTCATTTTGAAAATAAAATAAAAGGAAAAAGCACAAATGGAACTTACTTTTTGGGGAGTCAGAGGTTCTGTTCCGGTGAGCGGGAAACATTATGTCAAGTATGGAGGACATACTCCGTGCGCCTCTCTTGTTTCGTCGGATAAAGACCTGATCGTTGTGGATGCGGGAACAGGAATCATGAGGTTGGGTGAGGCGTTGATGAAAAATAGGGTTAAAAAGTTTTTTCATATCCATCTTGTTTTCACTCATTTCCATATTGACCATGTTATGGGCCTTCCCTTTTTTCCCTCTCTTTTTTCCAGGGAAAGCAAGGTCTCGTTTTATTCTCCTTTAAAACCTGGAGAGACCCAAAAATTGCTCAGAACGTTGATGGGGGGAAGGTTTTTCCCGATTCCTTTTGATAAGACAGAAGCTGAAAAAAAATTCGTGGAAGTCCCTTTAGGAGATTTCTCTATAGGGAATGTCCGTATTTCTCATATCCCCCTTAATCATCCTCAAGGTTCCTTTGCCTACAGGTTTAGCGAGAAAGGAGGGAGTATTCTCTTTGCTACGGATACAGAACATCCTGAAAAGGGCATGGATGAACAGTTGGTTTCCTTTGCGAAGGAAACAGATGTTTTTATATATGATGCCACTTTTACTCCTGATGAATATAAAAAGGGCCGAAAAGGATGGGGCCACAGCACATGGAGACAAGGAACCAGAATAGCAAAAAAAGCCGGTGCCGGAAAATTATATCTTTCTCATTTTAATCCTTCTCATTCAGATAAAAAAATTGATAATATAATAAGGAGGGCGAGAGAAGTATTTCCTGAAACGTATGGAGCCAGGGAAGGGTCCTCCCTGAGTTTAAAAGGCGGCTCATAAAAATGGAAATAGGAAGAGGTTAAAAAGAGAATGTCCTATCAAAATCTTATAAATACAGGGATTTTAGAATTATTCCTTGTCGTTTTATTTTTTTGTCTGGGTCTTGTTCTTTATTTGTTTTTTCGATACCTTAACAAGAAGTATCTGCTGCCAAAAGGAAGAAGATCCGGAATATTTCTTTCAAAAATCATATCTCCTCTGGCTTTTCTCATCGCTGTTTTGTGTGTCAGGCAGGCGGATCTCGTTCAGGGCCTTCAATTAAGCCCCGGTTTTCAAAGATACGTTGATGCGGCCGCTTATTTTTTCCTGTTTTTCTTTTTGGTCAGGTTGCTGGACGCTTTTCTTGTAACAAATTATGAACGCCGGGAGAAGATATTTCCTCTTCCCCGGATTCTCCACCGGTTCTTACTGCTGGTGATCTATCTTGTTTTTTTGTTCTGTGTTTTGAAAGGAGTAGCCGGGGTTGATATAACTCCTCTTCTCGCGACATCTGCTGTCCTGACCATGATATTGGGCCTGGCACTTCAGGAACTGTTGGGAAACATCATATCCGGAATATCCATCCATATCACAAAGGCATTCTGTAAGGGAGACTGGATCAAGTGCGGAGACAAAGAAGGCTTGGTCATTGATACAAACTGGAGAGAGACCAGGATAAAGGACCTTTATTCCAATATCGTGGTCATCCCGAATCATTCCATCTCTTCAGATATTCTCATCAACTATTCCTGTCCTGATAAAAGGACGGCCTTGAACATTCCTATCAAAGTGAGTTATGAGTCCCCGCCGGAATCTGTAATGGAAGCGCTGAGAGAGGCCGCATTGGATATGCCGGAAGTTTCAAGAGTGCCTCCGCCGGAAGCCTATATCCTGAGCTATGAGGATTTTGGCATATCTTATGTTTTAAAATTCTGGATAACGGATTTCAGTAAAAAGTATCATGTGCTGGGGAAAGCAGGAAGGCTTATTTGGTATAAATTCCGGAGAAGAGGAATCGAAATCCCTCTCCCGTTGAGTGATAAGGTCCAGCATGTTTTTGAATATCTATCAAGAGCGAAAACCGGAGAACTTCCCGAACAAAAAGAGGAGATGATAAAATATCAATCCCTTTTGAGTTCTTCTTTTTTAAGATACCATAAAGGAGAGCAAGCGGGGAAGCTGATCGTATCCGATGAAGAAATAAGAAAATTAGCTTCTTCCGCTCAAAGGCAGCTCTATTCTTCAGGAGAAACACTTTTTAAGCAGGGGGATAAAGGAGAGAGCTGCTTTATCGTCATATCAGGAAAGATCAAGGGTATTGTGACTTATGAGGAAAAAGGAAAGAAATATACTTCGGAATTTTATGTAAATCCCGGAGGGATTTTTGGGGAAATGTCACTTTATACGGGAATGCCGAGAACCGCAACGGGCATAATTGAAGGAGAGACCCAGCTTCTGGAAATAGGAGCCAGGGATTTTGCTCTTCTCTTATCCCGGAATCCGGAATTAGCAGAGATCACAGCCGGCATAGTGAGTGACAGGAATAAAGAAAACATAGGTTTCCTTAAAAAGGTCAAGGAGCTTTCAGAAAAAGACATAAGGGACAGTTGTGATAAAATGTCTTTGTTGGAAAGGATGAAAAAATTTTTATCATTTCTGACTTTAAAGAAATAAAACTATGAAATCCAGGAAAAGATTGCTGCTTTCTGTTTTGATTTTCTTTTTGGTTTTTGTCATCGGTGTTGTCGGGTTCAAATTTTTCGGTGGCGGGGAATGGTCATTGCTGGACAGCCTTTATATGACCATCATCACTATTTCAACCGTAGGATATGAGGAGGTCATAGATCTCAGCGCGAATCCGGGGGCGCGGATTTTTGTAGTTGCCTTCATTATTTTGTCCCTGGGAACCATTACCTTCGCCATATCCTCTATCACTGCTTTTATCGTGGAGGGTGAATTAAAAAATATTCTCTGGAGAAGAAAGATGGAAAAGAAAATATCAAAGCTAAAAGATCATTACATCGTCTGCGGCGCCGATGAAACCGCTCGTTCGATTATTGATGAATTGATTTTAACAAAGAAGAAATTTGTGCTTATAGATCCCTCTCAGGAAAAAATAGACAGGCTTTTGTCGTCCGGCAATTTTTTATACTTAATAGGCGATTCAACTGAAGATGAAATACTTCTATCCGCCGGAATAAAAAGGGCCAAAGGCATTATTCTTTCCCTCCCCAAGGATGAAGAGAATCTTTTCGTGACTCTGAGCGCCCGCAGCCTTAATCCGGGAATAAGAATAGTGAGTAAAGCCATTGATTTAAAGAGTGATAAAAAAATGAGAAAAGCAGGCGCTGATTCTGTTATATCACCCGCTCACATCGGGGGTATGCGTATGGTTTCTGAAATGGTGCGGCCGGCCGTGGTCACTTTTTTGGATATGATGCTGAGAGATAGAGAAAAAGTCCTGAGATTCGAAGAGGTTTATGTGGAGGAAGATTCCAACCTCATCGGCAGGAAATTAGGCGAATGCAAAATAAAGGAAAAGAGCGAGGCGCTTTTAGTCGCTGTTAGAGATAAGAAAACAGGGAATTATCATTTTAATCCGAATGAAGATGTGGAAATAAAAGCGAACGATATCCTCATTTTTATTGCCAGTCCGGTGATGATTGAACAGCTCGAAAAAAAAATATAATGCCTTTAAGTTATCTATGAAATACAGAAAGGAGGAAGTTATGTATTCCAGGAGAATATACCTGTTTTTGATGGCATCCCTTTTCTTAATATTGGTGTTTTGCACGGGGAATCAAACAGAAGTAACAACAGGGATTCTTCTTAAAGAGATGACAGATCTATGGCGGCTTACCGAGTATCCAGAGCCTGAATACAGAACAGTCCAATTTTCTTCTTATGATAGAAGAAGCACTGTGCCCGGAGGGCCGGAATGGTTTTCAAATTCGGATGGATTCGGAGGAGAACCCATCCCGAATTTTGAACAGGTCTTGACAGAGCCGGATGAAGAAGGAAAAGGAGTGTATTTGATAGCGGATGTGAAAGGTCCCGGCGCCATAGTCCGTTTGTGGAGCGCTGCCATTTCTGGCGATGTGGAACTTTTTCTGGATGGCGGATCCGAACCTGTCTATAAAGGCAAAGCAGATGAATTTTTTCATTCGCCCCTTGCGTATTTTTCCGAGTCAAAACCATTTCATTCCGATCTTTTGGCTGAGACTCTCTGCCAGAGAGATGCATCTTATTTTCCTATTCCTTTTTCCGAAGGGATGCGTTTGGTCTGGACAGGAGACTTGGAGACCCTTCATTTTTATGAAGTTCAAGTAAGATTGTATGCGGAAGGAACGCGGGTCAAGACCTTTTCACCCAAGGACCTTTCAGAATACACGGAAGATATAGAAAGAACGGTATCCATTCTTTCAGACCCTGACCATAATTTGCAATCCCTATCAAAGGAAAAAGAGGTATCCTTTGATTCCCTGATAGAACCTGGGCAGAAAAAAGAGGTGCTTTCCCTTAAGGGGCCTAAAGCTCTGGAACGGTTTACTGTAAAGCTTCATGCTGATGAAAAGGACAAAGCTCTGCGGCAGACAGTGCTCCATATCAAATGCGACCATCATCCCTGGGGCCAGGTCCAGTCCCCTGTCGGGGATTTTTTTGGAGCGGCACCGGGAGTGAATCCTTATGTTTCCCTTCCCTTTAGTGTGTATCCCGACGGTCAAATGGTATGCCGGTTTCCCATGCCGTTTGAGGAGGAATGTAAAATCATTCTAGAAAACCTGGGAAAGCAGGTTGTCAGAGCCGAAGGAAGCGTGCTTCCGGCAGACTACGATTGGAAGGAAGGCCGCTCCATGCATTTTAGAGCCAGATGGAGGGCTGACCATAACATAACCGCATCAAATAAGGACGTTCAGGACCTTGCTTTTCTTATCGCCTTTGGAAAAGGATTGTACGTAGGAACGACATCCTATATTCTCAATCCCTGTCCCGTTCCCACCTCCTATGGAAATTGGTGGGGAGAGGGAGATGAAAAGATTTTTGTTGACGATGAGAAATTTCCTTCCGTGTTCGGGACCGGTTCTGAGGACTACTATAATTACTCATGGTCATCCCCGGACATCTTTTTATTCCCGTACTGCGGGCAGCCAAGAAATGACGGGCCCGGGAACAGGGGGTTTGTGACGAACTTCCGCTGGCATATTATGGACTGCCTGCCTTTTAAAGAGAATATCCGTTTTTTCATGGAGCTCTACAGTCATGAAGTGACTCCTGGTATGTCCTATGCGAGAATCGGATATCATTACGCCTGTCCCGGGGTCACGGATGATCATAGTGCCATCATGCCGGATGACGCGAGAGAAGGGGAACTGCCTGAGAACTGGATACCTGCGGCTCGGATGGGAGCCCGGAATTCAGTCTTCTATCCATCTGAGGAAATAATCACTGACGCAAACCAAACGGCCGTTACAGCGGGGAGAATGTGGTCGGAGGGCCGCATTTTGACCTGGATGCCGCAGGGAGAGGGAAGTTCAAAGGAATTTGCTTTCGAGATTCAAGAAAAGGGAACCTACCGGATATATGTTACGGCTGGAATGAATCCGAATTCAGGAAGAATATCTTTCCGGGTTGACGGTAAAGAAGCGCTAATGGCCGGAGGTGAGAGTACAGCCGATCTTTACAGCCCTTTTCGCACTCTTCTCCGGAATTTTCGGTTGGATGACAGGGAATTATCTCCCGGAGTTCACCGTCTTGGTTTGGTATTCAAGGGGGCCCTTCCTGAGACAAAAGGGCCTCAAGTAAACATTGATTTTATTTGGATTCAAAAAACAGGTGAATAGAGAGAGTCAAAGCAGTTAGGGCTCAAGTGTCAGAAAAGGGAGCCGTTATCTGCGGAAGAAAGGTCTTTCCATGCGCGAATCCCTCCGGAAGGGTGCTCTTCTCTCCATGAATCTTCTGGCCGGTTGAGCCTGCCTTGCCATTTCTTTTAATGCGGCGCTCTGTTCGGGAGTGAGGATGCTTTTGATGTCGTCTCTTAATGTTATCCTGTTTATAACCATATCTGCCCGGAGTTCAGCTGATTTCAGAAATAAAGATTTGATTTTTTCATAATCCCGGTTTTCCATTTCTCTCATTTGTCTCCTCAGTTCGAGCTGTGTGTGGGCGATATCACTTCTTAATTTTAAAGCCTTATCTTCCATTTGAAACGTTAGCTCAGCTATTTTTTCCAGCTGTTCATCTGTTATTTTGAATTCATCCTGTTTTTCCTTAAGAACATTAAGAAGCCTTTCCGAATCAGGCCTCATCAAGCCTCTGTCTCTGAGCCTGGTCATTTGCGGGGATGCTGAAAGAGTTGCCGCAAAAAGAAAAAATCCCAGGGATAGAATGGTTATAGTTGTGGTTTTCTTCATTGTTGTCCTCCGATTTTTCTTTTCATTTTTTCACCTTTTAGACGCTTGAGGAACTGTTTTTATTCCCTTTTGTGTAATTTAGTTCTTTTTTTAACCTAACCTATTCATAAAAAAATGGCGATGAGCATTTTTTTGTTTTGCTTTCAAGGATATGCATGCTTTTTACAAAAAATGATAACTGAAATGTTTTTATTTGTTTTTACTTTCATTTTAATCGCCATTTTTTTACCTTACAGGCAAGCCGATCTCACTGCATCTGCTTCGTTACAGGGTACTCGCGGTGAAGGACCACAGCTTCGCACCCTGTGCCTCGCATCTGCAGCAACCTCGGCTTGTGAATAATCCAGGTTAACTGAGGGTTGTGCGAAAACAGATAGGTTTTGACCTTATCCTTTTTATGTGCGGCTAAAAAAAATTTTAATTTTATTCTCTTTATCCGATATAATAATGACCTCAATGGCCATCACGCTCTGGATATTAGAATGGGACAATTTATCTGGATGATAAACAAGTCGAGTGGAAGAGAGCCCAGGCCATATCTGAATCTCACATTAATAAGGAGAACACAATAAGGGAGCTAGTCATTATTTCCGGTTCGGTAATAGCCCTGCTTCTCTATCTGTGGCTCGAGAGAGTCTCTTTATACAAAAGAACCAGAAAAATACCATTGAGAATTTGTGTTACTGGGACCAGGGGAAAATCTGGAGTGACCCGTCTTTTGGCTTCTTGCTTGAGTCAGGCAGGTATACGCGTTCTGGCAAAGACGACCGGTTCAAAACCGGTGATTATTTTCCAAAGCGGAGAAGAGAAGCTGATCAGGCGAAGAGGGATCCCCTCAATACTGGAAGAGAAAAAGGTTGTCCGCAGGGCTGTTTCCAGCTCTGTCCAAGCCTTGGTCGTTGAGCTGATGTCATTCAGCCCTGAATCTTTGTGTGTGGAAAACAGGCGGATGCTCAGGCCGCATGTGCTTATCATAACGAATGTGAGGATGGATCATATGGCACAGGCGGGAAGATCAAGGGATGAAATAGCTGAAAATTTTGGCCGGTCCATTCCTGATGCTTCAACGGTTTTTATTCCGGAAGAGGAATATTTTCCTGTTTTTCAGGCTGTGGCAGAGAAAAGAAAGGCCCGGTTAGTCAGGGTTGGAACAGACTCTTCCACAGATGAAAAATCTCTTATGAAAAATCTCTCAAGATCTGAATTTATGCCAAATATCCGCCTTGTATTGGCTGTTTGTGATTTTCTGGATATCAAAAGAGAGATATCTTATTCAGGGATAATGAAAGCCATTCCTGATAAAGGGAGCCTTAAGTTCTGGAAGGCTGAGTTCACTTTACCCAAACGCAGGTGGGACCTTGTCAGTGCTTTTTCAGCTAATGATCCGAAGTCAACACGTGATGTCATTGACAAGCTGAAAAAGAGCCAGAAAATAAGGAGCGGCCGATGGATCGGGCTGTTTAACATAAGAAAAGACAGAGGAGACAGGACGCATCAATGGATAGCTGCTCTAAAAAGCAGGCTTTTTCCGGAATTCCAGAAAATAATTTTTATCGGGGACCAGTCAGAATTATTAAAACGAACAATGGAGAAGAATATAAAGGAACAGGAATATGAAGCGTTCAGAAACATGAATGCCAAACAGATCATGTCCCGTATTTTGGAGAAGGAAAAGAATAACTGTGTCTTGGTGGGGCTGGGGAATATCGGGGGAATTGGAATCGACCTTTTGGACCACTGGGATACCATAGGAATCCGTCATGACTTATGAAACAATTTTTATAGGGCTTTTGCTTGCTGTTCTCTATGTTGAGATATTTGATATTTATCCAGGCGGAATCATTGTTCCTGCCTATATGGCTCTTTATCTTCATCAACCAGGAAGGATAGCGGCAACAGTGGTGGTTGCTTATTTGAGCCTTTTCTCATATAAGCTGTTTTCCCGTTATGTGATTCTTTTTGGAAGAAGAAGGTTTGTCATGGTCATACTCTTGGGGGCCTTATGGGCGCATATTTGGTTTCTTGTCTGGCCGGAGATCCTTCCCCAGCCTATAGGATTGAGGACCATAGGATTGGTTATCCCCGGTCTCCTCGCCAATAATATGGAAAAACAGAGCCATATTCTGACCATAGCTTCTATGATAACCGTTGCTGTTGCAACCTATTTTCTTGCCAGGGTAGTGGGTTGGATAGGATTATGAGCAAAGGCAGCCAGATCCTCATCCTTGTTTGTCTTATCAGTATCTTTTTTTTCATCGTCACGTTTTCTATCCCGCACAAGGGGAAGGCTGACTTGTATGGATTGATGAGACAAGCATCGGAGAATATGGATAGAGCGATCCGTATTGTCAGAAATTGCCGGATGGAAAGGGGAATAGACATAAACAAGGAGTTTGATATAAACCACACCGGAATCATCGGCAGGGAAGATTCGGTCATAACAACGTCTATAGGGAGTCTGGGGGCCAAGAGAACCACCACGAATCCGAATTTTGCAGGACTTATGGTAGGGCTGATGCATGAAGCAGGTGTCAGACCGGGTGATGCCGTGGCCTTAGAGGCCTCAGGTTCCTTCCCCGGCTTGATCATAGCTGTTTTTTCTGCTGCAAAGGCCATGAATCTAAAACTGATTTATATTGTATCACTGGGAGCCTCGCAGTGGGGAGCTAACGAACCTGAGTTTCACTGGTTGGAAATGCAGGATTGTCTGTTGGAAAATGAAATCTTTGGCTTTGAACCGGCGGCTGTTTCCTTGGGAGGGGAAAATGATGTGGGTGAGGCCATGGACGCAGAAGGCCGGATCCGGCTTTTGCGAAGCATCAGAGAGAGCGGGGTGCTGTTTGTGTATCAATCTGATTTAAGACGGAATGTTGAGCAGAAAATTTCGATTTTCAAGAAAAGAGCAGGTGAGAAAGAGATCAAAGCTTTTATAAATATCGGAGGCAGTTATTCAGGGCTGGGGATTGATTCGGATGTCCTGAAAGTAAAACCCGGGCTCACAGATATTAAAAGCTACCCTCCTCCTGAAAGAAGAGGCCTTGTGTTCGAGATGGCAGCCAGAGGATATCCTGTGATTCACCTTCTTTATATCAATGGAATTGTCCAGGAATACGGACTTCCATGGGATCCTGTGCCTCTTCCGGAGCCGGGAAAAGGCGCTGTTTATGAATATGTAAAAGAAAAGAGCTGGGAATTTCTCCTGCTGGCTTTAGCTTATTTTATGGCAATGGCGGCTGTCATACTTTATGGTTTTTACTCCCATTCCAATCGTTCCGGTGATGCTTCTGCCGGATTGAACAAATAAGCGCCCACTCCGTTCTTTATGACATCGGAATATTTAGGAATATGATTAATTATGATTCCCTTGTCAGGATGCTCAGCGGTCCACAATTCCGCGATCTGGAGAAGAGATGAGGTATGTCTTCCGACCCTCTTTTCTATAGGCCATCCGTTTTTGTCGATTTTTTCGAACAGCAGTCCGTGTTTGTAGGCTTTGACCAGAAAGGCATCCTTTCCTTCAAGCAGCAGTTTTCTGTTTGTCCGTCCTCTGCACGCATCCAGCATGGGTTCAGGTGATTCAAGGAGAAGGGAAATGGCCTTTGTATGGTCTCCTATTTCGCGGTGGGAAAGCCCATGGAGTTCCGGAGGGGAATTTTCCATTCCTATCCGGAAGTCTTCAGTGCCTGAGATTATCATCGAGGCCATGGCTGCAAGGTCCTGCCCCCGTTCATGGGCCACGATGGTGCTTATGACAGGATACTGAAGTTCTGCTTCATGCAGATCCACAACGATGTCGATATTTTCTTTGCGGATGAGCTGGGTTATGGCAAAGCATGTCTTTTCGGTCAGAGTTCCGTTTGGCCGTCCCGGAAAAGCACGGTTTAAATTTCTTATGTCCACATAGGCCAGTTCCTGATGGCTGGGGAAATGAATATAGACTTCAGGATCCGGCCACTGATCTAAAGGATTAGACCATCTGTCTCCCATACGGAATTTTTGACTTCCCCAGTTGGTCAGGATTCTATAATCGGGCGGGTAGGCTCCACCCAGTCTTGTGACCGTGGAAGCGCTTCTGTTGGCTGAAAGAATAATGAAGAGACGTCCCTGTTCCAGCACGGCGTTTTCAGCCAAGATCCATGCTGCCAGGCGGCCTGCAGGTTCCTCAGGATGAGTCCCCCCAAGAATCAGAAGAGCACCTCCGGATTTTTTCCCTTCTGCGATGTACACATTCGAGTCATTGATACTGCCTTTGATCCCAGGAAAATACTGGCCCAGAGTTTTGACCTCCTTTATTCCAGGGCTCAACACCACCGGCTCTTTCATGTGCCGGCTTTTATAAAAGCTCACTCCCGCACAGACAACCATCCCGATACAGAGAAGCAGTAAGATTGTTTTTCTGATGGTTTGAATTTTTGTCTTCTTCATTTCTCGGACCTATTTGAGTCGGAGCAGGCGCAGGATAAAGGGTATCAGAATGATAATATAAAGGATTTCATCCTGCCATTTTTTGCTTTTGATGAGATTCCAGATGATGATAAAGGCGATATAAGCACTCAGGACATAGTACAAAAACGTTATAATCATAATATTTCCGTTCCTTATTATAACATGGTTAGAAAACCCAGTTTTTTACTGTAAATGACCATAAGAATGCCAACAGCCATTATGATAAAGGCAGGAATCACACAGTATTTCAGCATTTTTAAATAGGATTCTTTCATGCCCACGGTTTCTTTTGCCAGACGACCGATTATGGCTGTAGGCGGAAGAGCATCTCCGAGGGGCCAGATGATACTCATGCCAGCAAGAGCTATGATTGGATTCAGGCCGATCGTATTGAACAGGAGGACCAGAGGCACTCCCAGTACCGGGGCTGCCCCCCACATCAGAACCGCTTCCGAGGCCGGAAGCACGAGCGGAAGAGTGAGAATGACCACAACCAGAGGAAGCGTAACAGTCGTGATAGCGATGAGACCCCGCACTCCCGTTAAAGTCATGATCTGCACCAGAACACCAACACAAGTAAGGGTGCCGATCAAAGGAAGAAGCTGATGAATCGTATCTCTTGAAATCCTCAGAATATCCAGCTTTCTCGGTGAGAGGAAGAAAATCAAAACTGCTGATGCCATAAACATCAGCGGAAGACCGATTATTGGAATGGAATGGGGACCTATTCTTCCTGCAAGAACGAGAAAGAAAAAGGCCGCAAACGGAAGTGTGACCCGGAACCAGTTCATCTTAACAGGCGGCTCGGGAAGTTCGATCAAAGCTTTTTTCAGGTCAACAGGTTTTGATTTCCATCCAATGATAAATATGGTTAAAAGTCCCAGAATAACGCAGGGAATAAGAAGCGGAAGGAAAAAGCCGACATAAGGCATATTGACCCCTGCGGCTGTGAGCATAGCCCAAAGACTTACGGGAGGTGCAGCCGCACTCAAGCCAGCCAGGATAAAAATAATGGCTGTGATCCTGGGCCTGCTCAGACCCATAGTGTTCAAGACGGTGGAGATGAGTCCCCCCATTATGAGTACAGTGACACTGCCGGCTCCGGTAAGGGCTCCGGGAACAAGAAGAAGAAACGTCATAAGAACAAACAGTATGACTTTTTTTCTATGGAATCTGGAGAGGATCCGGCGAACGATAAAAGAGATGCCTCCGGAGTGCTTCAAGAGATTCATGAACAGTGTTGCTGTGATAAAGATAAGAATGATATCGAAATAGGTAAAGGCTCCCTCGACTATATGCCTGACCGGAATCCCGGCTCCTCCTGCTAAGGCCCCGGCAACAGCGGCAGTGAACATGGAAAGTTCGGTTGATATTTTTAAAGCCCTCGCCCCTATGTATGTCACGATCATGACAGCAAGGATGATTTCTGTAGATATGAACATATTCATGGAAAGATAATAATGTATGGGAACGGGCATGAAAAATCAATAAAAAAGAGATTGAATTAGGAGGGCTTGAATATTAAAATTGATTTTAACCTTGTAAATTAAGAAAACCGGAGGAGTCATGAACGACAAAGAGATCTTAGGTAGAAGAAAATTTCTGAAGGCTTCCGCTTTAGGTGTTCTTGGGGCCGGAGCCTCCTTGAGGAGCAGACCGGTGAATGCCGGGGAAAATATTTTTCCTGAAGAGGATAATAAATTTCCGAAAGTAACTCAGTACCGCACTCTGGGGCGTACAGGATTTCAAGTGTCTGACATAGGAGCGGGCTCTATCCAGGATAAAGGAGTCCTTGGAACAGCCCTTGATGCGGGAGTCAATTACATTGATACGGCAGAGCAGTATCCGGGCCACCATAAAGTAGTGGCTGAAGCGGTCAAAGGAAGAGACAGAAAATCGCTTTTCATCACCACCAAAATCGAGATCAAAAAGGACAAGTCCAAGCAGGGTTTTCTCCAACGTGCCAGGAAATGTCTGGAAGAGCTGGATACAGAATATGTGGATTGTATTATGATCCACATGGCTGAAACCGTCGAGATTTTAAAAACTCCGGGTTTCCACGAGGCTATGGATGAACTTAAAGCAGAAGGAAGGGTTCGTTTTGTGGGGGTTTCCAATCACGGCTCTTTCTGGTTCAGAGATCCTGAGGAGACCATGGAAAAAGTCCTCCTTGCTGCAGCTGATGACGGGCGTTTTGATGTGTTTCTAATGGCGTATAATTTTCTTAAAATGGACCAATCCCAGAGAGTTCTGGAAGTCTGCGGACAGAAAAATATAGGAGCGGCCATAATGAAATCCACACCTGTGGCCATCTATTACAGCTTAAAGTCAAGTGTAGAGAGGATGGAGAAAGAGAATAAAGAAGTTCACCCTCTCTATAAAGATGGATTAAAAAGATACAAGGATAAAGTCGACAGAGCCGATGATTTTATAAAGAGACATAATCTGGAAAATCCTGAGGGAATAAAAGATGCGGCCATAAAGTTCGTGCTTGATAATCCCAATGTGAGCACGGTCTGTTGTCTGGCGAAAACATATGACGATCTCGAGCGGTTCTTAAGTATTTCAGGAAAGCGGCTCAGCATGAATGACAGGGCAATGCTTTCCAAGTACGATGAGGGCTGCGGTCATCTGTACTGCCGCCATGCGTGCGGATTGTGTGAGCCTACCTGCCCTCAAGGAGTGCCTATTAACACCATACTGCGGTTCAGTCATTACTTTAACGCTCAGGGACGGGAGCGTGAAGCCATGCAGAAATATGCGGCTATTCCGGGCACGAATGCAGAAGCGTGTAAAGAATGTTCCGGCATCTGTGAGAAAGCCTGTCCTTACGGAGTGCCTGTTCAGGGGATGCTGCTGGCAGCCCACAATCAGCTCTCTCTTTCTTAGCTGGAGTTCAAATACACTCTTTGATTCGTTTTTAGATATATTTATCCCAGTCTCTTTTAAACCTGCAATCATAAAAATAAGTAACTTTTATGCGAGAAATGACGTTCTTAAAAATGAGATGGTTCTCTTTTTACATTCCATGTCGTATAATAGAAAAACTGAGAAGAATGGGAATGCATAATATTTATGCGTCATATTGTTTTTCAGGAAATGCATTGAAATATGAAGGAGGAATTCATGAATAAAGTTTCCAGAAGGTCTTTTATTAAGACCACGGCGGCAGCCGCCGCTTTCACGGCTGCTACGCCTCTTTTATCAAAGGGGTGGTACGGTCTTGCCCGCGCCGATACTCCGGGATATTTTGAAAGAGAATTCAGTGTCACGGATTCCCTCTGTAGTAAAGTCTTGGCTAAAGCTCTTTCAAAGGGGGGGGATTTTGCTGACCTTTTTTTTGAGCACACCATCAGCAACTGGATCATTCTTGAAGACGGCAAGGTTAACAGGGCTTATAGTGATGTGTCGCTGGGTATCGGTATAAGAACCGTGAAAGGCGATCAGGTAGGCTATGGATTCACACAGGAGCTTTCTGAAAAGCCCATGCTTAATGCAGCCGCCACAGCCGCTACCATAGCAAACAGTGAGCCGAAAGAAATTTCAGGAAAATTTGTTAGCCTTGAAACTGAAAATTACTATCCTCTCAAAACGCTGCTGACTTCCATCCCACTGGAATCAAAACTTCCTCTTGTTCAGTCCGTTAATGACAAGGCCTTTGCCCTTTCTCCGCTTGTCGTAAAGGTCAATGCTTCCTTTCATGACCAGCAGAAGAGGATTCTTGTTGTAACCAGTGAAGGGATAAAGGCCGAAGATCTGCAGCCAAGGAATTATTTAAACGCATCGGTCACTGCTGAGAAGAACGGCAGGCGGGAAAGAGCCGGATGGAATCTGGGGGGCCGGAAGGACTTTTCTTTTTATTCCAAATCCGTGGTGGATGAGGTTGCCAAAGAGGCCGTGGAGCGGGCTGTTGTATTGTTTGATGCTGTTCAACCTCCTGCAGGAGAGATTCCTGTTGTACTGGGCCCGGGAGTCACGGGAGTTCTGCTTCATGAAGCCATAGGCCATGGTATGGAGGCGGATTTTAATAGGAAGAAAGTCTCGACATACTGCACCATGATAGGGAAAAAGGTGGCAGAGCCTGTGGTGACCATACTTGATGATGGAACCGTTCCCAATCTTCCCGGTTCCATTAATTTTGATGATGAAGCAACTCCAGGTCAAAAAACCGTTCTTGTGGACAAAGGGATACTCTCAAGTTATATGCACGATAAGATTTCAGCCCGCTACTACAAAGTGAAACCCACGGGAAACGGACGCCGCGAGAGCTATCAGCACTATGTACAGCCGCGCATGAGAAATACTTATATGCTGGCAGGCCCTTCTTCTTCTGAAGATGTGATCAAAGAAGCGGGAAATGGGATCTATGTGAGAGATGTGAGCAACGGACAGGTAAAAATAGGCGAAGGTGATTTTGCGTTTTATGTCTCTCAGGGACTCATGATTGAAAACGGGAAATTAACGGCTCCTATCAAGGACATAAACATAATGGGAAACGGCCCGAAGATGCTGAAGAACATAACCATGGTGGCTAATGATTTTGAAATGGCAAAAGGAGGCGGAGGAGCCTGCGGTAAGGGAGGGCAGGCTGTTCCTGTTGGCTTTGGTCAGCCGACCTGCCTCGTGAAGTCTCTGACAGTTGGTGGCTTGAAGGGCTGAAAGGAGAGAACAGATGAACAAAGAATTATATGATTTGGCAGCATGGTCAATAAAAACGGCAAAGTCCTCGGGTGCGGATGAAAGCAGGGTTCACATAAACAACCAGAGATTGGTCGAGATAAGCTACAGAAACCGGAAACCTGAAAACATAAAAGAGGCTTCTACCAGAGGGCTCAGTATTGAAGTCTATGTCAATGGAAGATATTCCGCCCAGAGCACTTCAGACCTGAGAAAAAACGCTGTAAAAGAGTTTATATCAAAAGCTGTCTCAACCACTAAACTTCTTGCGGAAGATCCCTACAGGACACTGCCTGATCCCAAATATTATAAAGGGAGGTCGGAAAAAGACCTGGGCCTGGTAGACCCTGATTATAAAAATTTCAATCCTGAGAGCAGGCACAAGATGGTCAAAGATATTGAAGAGGCCTGTCTTGAAAGAGGCGGGGACAAAGTCATTTCCGTAACAGCGGAAGAGCAGGACAGCCATGTGGAAGAGATTCTTATGGCAAGCAATGGATTCGAAGGATACACTGAGGCGACCGTGTATGTAGCCGTTGCTTCCATGACGGCTAAAGGCGAAGGGGACCGGAGGCCCAGCGACTACAGTTATTTTGTCTGTACGGATAAAAAAGAAATGCCAAAACCTGAACTGATAGGGACGGAGGCCGCAGAAAGAACTCTTGATCTGCTGGGAGCAAAAAAGATCAAGACAGAAGAATTGCCCATAATTTTGGAGAACAGGCAGGTGCCCAGGCTTTTTGGAGGTTTTTTGGCCGCTATGTACGGAAGCAGTATCCAGCAGAAGAGGTCCTTTCTTTCGGATAAAAAAGGAGAGAAAATCGGCAGTAAATATTTGACGCTACTGGATGATCCCTTCATAAAAGGAGGTCTGGGAAGCCAGCTTTATGACAGAGACGGTTTTGCCGCCAAAAAAAGAGATATGATTAAAGCCGGGGTTTTAAAGGAGTTCTATGTTGACTGGTACTACAGCCGGAAGTTGGACTGGGAACCCACAACCGGAAGCCCGTCCAATCTCGTCATTCCACCTGGCAAGCGTTCCGTGAAAGAGATAATGGAGGACCTGAGAAGAGGGATTTTAATTACCGGATTCATCGGAGGGAATTCAAATTCGACCACAGGGGATACTTCGATCGGCATCATCGGCCAGCTGTTTGAAAACGGCAGACCGGTCCAGGCCGTATCTGAAATGAATATTGCCGGAAACCATCTCAAATTTTGGCATGGGCTGGTAGAAGCCGCCAATGACCCCTGGATTTATTCCTCTTATAGAACTCCCAGCCTAGTTTTCAAGGATGTGGTCGTTTCCGGTTTATAAGTCAACTTCTCAAACGAACCGCCCCATTTATGATGTGCGCACTCGGGCTTTTTTATGGGCCATTTAGGGCAATAAAATTCTTGAAGAAAAAAGAAGAAAAGTGTATTCTTTTTTCTAAATGAGGAAATATGACCTTGCAAAGCTGAACATGCAGTTCAGATATGCCCGATGCGAAAATATTCTGAGTTGGGTCATAGAGAACAGCTATCCGGATGTTGCCATGACGTCTTCTTTTCAGGCATCCGGTGTGGTATTGATAGATATGGTAAGAGGAATCCTGCCTGATTTCCCCATTTATTTCATTGACACGGGGTATCATTTTCCGGAGACTCTGGAGTTTAGAGACAGGTTGATACATGAATGGGATTTGAACGTGATCACTGTCAGGCCGGTTCCCAGAGAAAAAAGGCCTGGAGAAGTAAATAAAGAGCCTCTTTATAAAAGAGATCCTGATCTGTGCTGTAAGATCAATAAAGTGGAGCCTCTAAAAAAACTGAAAAAAAGACTCAATGTAACGTCCTGGATGTCTGCTGTAAGGAGGGATCAAAATTCGAACAGAGCGGGATTTAATATGTTTATGTATGACCGGGAAGGATATGTCCGGATTCATCCGTTGATACACTGGAGCGGATATAAAATATGGCAGTATATATATGAAAAAAAACTGCCATTTCACCCTCTATATGACAAAGGATATACTTCTATCGGTTGTTTTCCTCCTGAATGCACAAGTCAAAATCATTCAGAAAGCAACCCGAGAAAGGGGCGCTGGTTTGATACAGAAAAAACAGAATGCGGTCTTCATCTTGACTTAGTGAAAGAGGAAGAAAATGCCTGGATTCGACGACTCAAATTAAGGGAGAGCAAAAATGAGAGAAAAAAAACAAAAATTTCATCTTAAATGCAAAAGCTGCGGGCAGGAAATCGACACCTTTGACATGTGGTTTCAGCACGGGCAGAGATGTCCTGAGTGCGGGGATAACAAAGCTGATGTCATTTATACAGACAGGATGGCTCGAATTGATGATCTGCTTCATGATAAAGATCCCTATTTTTCAGGTTTATGGCGTTACTTTGATTATTTGCCTCTTAACAGTAAAGAGAACATAATAAGCTGTGGGGAAGGAATCGTACCCATTGACAGATGGCGTTTTCTGGAAAAATTTGCTGAGGAAAATCATGGAATCAAAATAAAAGTGTTTGCGCACAGACATGATGATAATTTCGCCACCGGCACTTTCAAAGACCTAGCCGGTTCCATGATAGCCAGCGTGCTCAAGGAAAACGGTATAAAGACCTATGTCACAGCATCTACGGGAAATGTTGGCGTGGCCTATGCCCGTTATCTGGCTGCGGCTGATATCACATTATATGCTTTTATTCCCAGTAATGCCTCCCTTGCCCAGGAAGCAGAGATCGGATGTTTCGGGCAGAAAGTTTTTAGAGTCAACGGGGATTATCAGGCTGCCAAAGAGATGGCTCTTGAATTTTCGAGAAAAAACAAGATGCTTCTGGCTGCCGGTAATTTTGATCCCATGCGCATTGAAGCCAAAAAAACCATGGTGTATGAATGGCTCAGGCTTATGCTGGATTTTCCCACTGTATACATTCAGGCTTTGAGCGGAGGAACCGGGCCTCTAGGTATTGCCAAAGCATGCCAGGAACTTGAAGGCATGAAGCTTTTTAAAAAGATGCCCCGGTTTATACTCACCCAGACAGACAAATGCTCTCCAATGGCGGATGCTTGGGCTGAAGCCAAGAGAAAAGGTTTCCCTGAAGGATGGGAAAAAACATATCCGATATACCATGATCCTGAGACCATAATACCTACGCTGGCAACGGGATATCCCAAGACCTATCCTTCTGTGAGCAAATTGGTCTATGCAAGCGGAGGAGAGATCAATGACTTCCCGGAAGAGGATACCATTCCCATAGCCCGTCTTGTGGCTTATGAATCCGCCGTAAGAATTGGGCCTGCGGCAGCGATCCCTGTCGGAGGTTTCTTCAGGTCACTGAGTGAAGGCCTGTTAAAAGAAGGTGATATCGTTATTATAAATGTAGGTGAAGGGATAAGAAGAGCCCCGGGTTTTATGGCAAAACTGATTTACAGCACCACCAATGTTGATTCGATCGACCAGTGCACACTGATGGACAGAGAAAAGTACAGGAAGAAATTGTGGGACGACATCCTTAAATAGACCTTCTTAAAATCTTTCAATAAGAGTGAGAACAGACAGGCAGTGGTATCTGTTTACCGAGCTTTTATCAATGCACGTCGCCCTTTCCATGATAAGAATGCCCGGTGGATAATTATCCCACCTGTAGATAAAGATATCATTTAGTGAGCCCGTGATTGAAGCGAGTTCCTTTGTTCCCGATTTCAGTTCAGGCAGCCCTAATTCTTCAAGGACTTTATTCAACGATGAGGGATTGACCATGTAGAAATAGCGGCGGGAGTCGTCCATTTTAAAATTCAGTTTAGGTTTGGGATTTTTAAATACGTATTTTGTGTACTCCCCCATAGTCTTGATACGGCCCTTTTCAATCGTATAATTGTATACAAGTTCTTTTTTTGGAAAGAAGGTGGATGTGACATCTGAAAGAGTAATTTTTTTTGCTTCACTCTGGTTAAGGTAAAGAAGTCCTAACAGAAGAAAAAGGAAGAGAATAATCCCTCTGATAAAATTTTCTTTTTCACCTTTTATTAATATTTTTAAAAGCCAGAATGATGAGAGAAAAAGAAGGAAAGATATGGCTACAGGAAGGGTAATCGACGCGATAAAATTTCCCATCGTTCTCTCTAATTTAGTCGTAACTGACTTTTATTATTATAAAAAAAATGAGATCAGTGGGAAAACATTTTTTCAAGTTCTGCCATAAGCTCAAGATTTTTTTCCACAACCACCATAGGAATGTCATTCTCTTCAGCAATGATGGAGAAACGCCTGTCCTGGTCGCCATCTTTATTTATAATAAGAATATCAGAGTTAAGTGCCACAGCATCTATGCTCAGCTCATCTGTATTGTCTCCGGGAGCCGCTCCCTGTGCTCTTCTCTTCATTCCCTCGATATGCGCCCCTATAACAGTGATGCCCTGTTTTCTGGCTTCGTTTATAAGGGATTCTGTTCTTGATCGTTCATCGTCTATGGATATACCGGCTGCTCCCATTCCTTTAAGGCTTGCTCCCATGACAATGATGAGTGATTTATAGGGATTTCCCGCTTCCTTTGCAGAGATCAGGTCTTCGGGCACAGCCTGCATTTTGGTTGTATAAGCCGGGTCAGGATGTTCGAATTCAAGTTTCATAAATATGACTTTAATCATCGTTGCTCCCGGGCTCTGCCCGCATGATGTTATCAAAACCGGAAGCTCGGCTTTAGGTCCGTCTTCATCAATACCCGAAAGAGGGGATAAGAGGAGACATATGATTGCAAAAGAAAGTAATAAATATCTCTTTAAGCCGTACATCACACGCTCCTGCGTTGGGGATTATCTTCTTTTAAGTTTACTATTAAGTTAAGAGTGATGTCAAAAAAATTTTCCCTGAAATCTTAATTAGTGACGTGCAGTTGCTGTGCAGGCAAACGAAATGGAGCGAGATGTGAATTTAAAAAATATTTGGGAAACCGCTTGACATATGCATGAGATAAAATTAACCTATACGTACACTGATAGATTAAATAAAAGTATACGTAAAGGAACAGATGGATAAAAAAATGCTCTTAAAGGATGAATTTATTGAAAAATTAGGCATAACGGAATCAAAACTTAAGGAATGGCAGGATTTAAAATTATTGAAACCGGATGGGATTACAAGTGAAAATGTTTCTTTTTTTACGAGCAGGAGCATAGAGAAAGCTCAAAAAATCAAAGAGCTCATAAATATAGGTTATGGATTCAGAGAGATACAGAGAATCGTTAAAAAAGTCGGGCTCCCCGGTAAAGAGGCCCAGGAAGAAAAGTCAGATAAAATCAGTAAATACTTGACCGTAGGACTGCTTGCAGAACGGGTTGGAGTCAGCCCCCGGACCATCAAGCACTGGGAGGATAAGGGGATCATTGAGTCTGATATGCGCAGTGAGGGAGGGTTCCGCCTTTATTCGGAAATTTACACGTACCTGTGCAGGCTGATAAGGGATTTGCAATTGTTCGGATATTCACTTGAGGAGATAAAGGAGATATCTGATTTGTTCAGGGATTTTCTGGTGATGGAAAAGAGCCTGGAGCGTTATTCGGTTGAGGAAAATGAGAAGGAACTTGATGTTATGCTGGGAAAAATAGAAAAGTTTTATGAAAAAATAGACTTGTTTAAAAAGGGAATTGAACGATGGGATGAGCTTCTGACTAAAAAAAAGAAAGAGATTCTATCCATTAAACAGCGCAATAAAAAAAGAAAAAAATCAGAAGGGAGAAAGAAATGAGTAAAATCGTATTCATAGAACCCAAAGCACCAAACCTTCATATATATTCTCAGTTTAAACTTCCAAGGCTCGGGATTTATATTTTAAGCTCTCTCATGAAGAAAAGAGGTTGGGATGTTGATGTGATATATGAAGAAACAGACAGGGTCGATTATTCCTGTTTGAAATCAGCGGATCTGGTGGGAATTTCCACCATCACATCTACGGCTCCCAGAGCTTATAAGATTGCGGACAGAGTGCGTGAAAACGGGACTCCGGTACTAATGGGAGGCCCTCATGTGACATTTCTGTCAGAGGAAGCGCTCGAACACGCGGATTTTGTGATCCGGGGAGAAGGGGAGAAAGCATTAATGGATTTCATTGATGCATGGGAAGGAGACAGAGATTATTCTGAGGTGCCTAATCTCTCTTATAGAAAGAACGGCCAATCCTTTCATAATCCAAAAGGTCCTGTGATAAACGACCTGGATGAAATACCCTTTCCGGATTTTGAGGGAAAATATACGGGAAAAGGGAAAATAAGAAGGCAGACCATACCTGTCCAGACATCAAGAGGCTGTCCCTTTAACTGTGAATTTTGTTCTGTGACAGGGATGTTCGGAAAAAAATTCAGGTTTCGCTCCACTCAGAGTGTGATAAGAGAACTTCGTTTTTACAATAGAAAGAAAAACCATATCTTTTTTTATGACGACAATTTTGCGGCGAGCCGGAAAAGACTAAAAGCTCTTCTTGAGGCAATGATAAAGGAAGATTTTAAATTCGACTGGTCGACTCAGGTAAGAGTGGATATTGCCAGACACAAAGACCTGCTGAAGCTCATGCATAAGGCAGGATGCCGCACTCTTTATATTGGGCTGGAGTCAATCAATCCGGATAGTCTTTTGTCCATGAAAAAGAATCAGACTGTTGAGGAGATAAAAAGAGCGGTCAAAGTGATACAGAAACACAGGATACGTATTCACGGGATGTTTATGTATGGTTTTGATGACGACGACTGGCAGACGGTTAAAAAGACCATTAAATTTGCCAAAAAAGCAGGGATTTCTTCCACACAGTTTCTCATCCTCACTCCTCTCCCCGGTTCGAAATTTTATCAGAGAATTGTCTCGCAAGGAAGGCTTCTTTTTAAGGACTGGTCTCTTTACGATGCCCATCACGTGGTTTTTCGTCCCGCTAAATTCACTTTACTGGCTCTTCAGAAAGCTCAAATGGTAAGTCATAAAAAGTTTTACTCCGTTAAAAGGTCTGTAAAAAGATTTTTTCAGTTTAAATGGATCGAGGTGGCCATCGGCCATTATGCCCGAAAAATCAACCGGATGTGGGAGAAAAAGAACCAGACATTCCTCAAAGCCATGGACATTCTGACAAGCAAAAAAAATGCCAGTGTGAAACTTGACTTCAAGCAGAATATTAAGCTGGATTAAAATGTGTACACAATACCTGCTGATACACAGAAGGCTGACTGGGGTTCCTCCTGGTCCATAAACTGGTATCGGGTGTTCAACAGAACACCTAATGCGGGACTGAAGTAAATTTTCAATCCTAATCCGGCAAAAGCGGTCAAAAAGTATTTGTTTTCAGGCGGTTCTATTTCCGTTTCATATCCGTATTCAGAGACATAGGTTTTCATTTCCGGATTCAAAGCATAGCTCAGGCCTATGCCTGTATTAATGAAAAGAGAAAGTTTCCGGTTCTTTAGAATGTCTACTCCCATCATCAGAAATCCTGAAGCATATTTATATGTATTGATTTTGACTGTATCATTATCAGACGTATCTGTTAGGATGGTCGTTCCGCCCGGATTGTAGTGGGCTTCTAAACCGAAAAAGAATGGTTTTATACTGGTTGTAAAGCCTAATCCTAAGCCCAAGGTGGAGAAAGAGGAGGCGACCGGAAAATCATTTTCTCCTTCTATGTAGCTGTCTTCAGAGCCGGTTGAGCCCATGAAATTAACTTTTCCGAAAAAATAAAGGTCATTGCTGCTGAATCCAAGACTTGATGTGAAAAAGAGAAAAAAAACAAATATGGCTGTTCTGGAAAGTTTCATTTATTGATCCTTTCTTAAAATTTGCCTTTTCCTTTTTTTATGTTTATCACAGTGATAAGTGCTGTAGTGGAACTTTCGAATATACCGTCTGTTACGGAAAAGAGCAGCTGGTATTCGCCGGATTGAGTGTAAGAGGGTGTCCATGAGAAGCTGCCTGAAGATGGGTTGAGGCTCGCTCCGTCAGGGAGATTGAGGCATGAGTAAATCAGGGTATCGTCGTCAGGATCGCTTGCGGTGACAGTGAATGACAGATCCTGACCTTCTTTTACACTGTAATCCGGGATATCATTGATTTGAGGGGGATTGTTAGCAACGGAAACATTCCATGCTTTGAGGACCCATGTTCCTCCCTCACATTCTCCCATCCTGATTTTAAAGTAGCCGTTTTCTCCCCAGTTTGTGCCCCATGAATTTTTACAAATCCAGTAATTTTGAGCCGCATCATATCCGACGAGAACAACAAGATGGCCTCCTTCGTAAGAGGCTCCGGCTGTTTTTTCATACACTCCTGAAGTGTAGTAGTAAAAATCATCATAGACTTCCATATAAAACGCTATGGGTCCGCTTTGGAGAGAATTCTTAACAGTATATCTGTTTTCACTATAAGTCGTGACCCAGCCCCAATCTTTAATTTTAAACAGCTTCTCATTCCAGTCGCTGCAGAGCTGACACGGGATGTTAAGGGCCTGGTAGGGGAAACACTCTTCAGTTACGACTCCATTTGTTTCCATATACTCAAAAGATTTCCATGCAAATCCTCCGTCGCAATCCCCTGCAGTGGAACAGGATATCAAGTCCTGTTCGGAAAGGTCCGGATAGGTGAGTGCGGATGCGGATGATTTGCTGACCACATTTTTGATTTTCGCCAGGAATTCAGAAAGTCTTATGCTGTTGTTTGAGAGATGAACCGCCGGTGAATACAGATTGTTTTCTGTGTTGTATCTTGCTTCTACGGCTCCGCAGGCTGCAAATGCCCAACAGCTGCCGCAGTCTCCCTGGCTTTTAACGGATGTCAAATAATTGCGGTCGTTTTTATCTCTCCAGTCGATTTGATTGGGAAGAGCTGGTTTTTCCTTTATCGTAATGATTTTTTCCGGATCTGCATACAGCGGCCTAAAAGCGCCCAGCCTGTGTTTTCTCTCTTCAGGAAGAAGATGAGCAAGGGATGTCTCTGCTGCTTTCCAGTCCAATCCTTGTGCCTGGATCTGCAGGTTTATTCTTTTTATTTCATCTTGAGATGAGTTTTTATTAAATGGAAATCCGAAGAGAAAGAAAGAAAATCCGAGGAGAAGCAGGAGAGAGACAATTAATTTTATTTTTTTCATATTCTCCTCCTTTGTAACCAGTTTAATGCTTTATTTAATAAAAAGCATCCTTAATGTCTCTTGAGTATACCCGCCGTTGCGCAAATGAGGACAAATATTGAAGCGATTTGAATGATCCCCATGTTGTTTTCGAATACAAAATAAGAGCAGAGAACTGGATAAATGATGGATGCCGAATACTGTACCGGACCGACCAGCATCATACGCCCCATTTTGTAGGAAACCTGAAGTGTGATGAAGGCTCCGATCGAGAAAAAAAGATAGAGATAAAGATAAGTAGAGGTGAGATACCGGCTTACATTGAATCCTGAAAAGGTCACCAGTGTTTTTATGGAAACGATGATCATCCCGGTTGAGATTCCTGAAACGCCTGCAAATAAAAGTGTTTTCAGTCTTTTTGAAACAGGTTTTAAAAAAGCCGGAGCAATGATGAACAAGGGAAGTAAAGAGGCGGAAATGAGATAAGGCAGTTTGACGATAGCCTGGTCGTTTTTCTGTTCGAAAATATTCAATGATATTATTGAGATGAAGATTACCAGGGAAAAGATAAAATCGGATTTGAACAGGTTTTCTTTAAGAACGGCATGGGAGAGAAAGACAAGAACCACGACCCCCCACCCTGCAAATGCAGATACAATATGAGGTTCAAGATATTTGAGTGCGACGGCGTTAGGAACGATATAGCTGTTCATGATCACAAAGCCTGCTACCCAGATCAAAAGGCTTTTATAATATTTTCTATCTTTTTTCTCTTTATAGCCTATCCAGGATATGCCTTTTTTCATCAAGACAAAACCGCTGGAAAGAAGGGTGTAAGCCAGAACAGCCAGAAAAACACTGAGCCAAAAAGTCATTGATAAAAAATAAAAGAAAAAAAACCGGAAGCAGAGCGATGGGCATCAGCCATCTCCCGGCTACTGGAAATAAAGGTTTCTTTTAAATTTATTTGGAGAGATTTATCCCGATACCCAGCAGAATGACAAAAACAACCAGATAAAAAACGATAGCAATGGCCATCCAGGCGAGGCTTGCTTTGGCCCAGTTAGCCTTGCTTATTTTTGTATTGGACCCAAATCCCCAAACAAAAAGAAGAACAAGATTGACAATGGGAATTGCCATTAAGAAAAGGGTTAAAAACCACTCTCCGAAAGTGACTTCTTTCCGTTCTTCCATTCCGTAACCTCCTAAACAATATTTTGATAAACCTGATATTCTATTTCTTCTTCTTTCTTATTTTCCCACATATTCTTTATTGTTGTATCGGCACATAAGGTGCTTTTTTAACGAGAAGCTAAAAATAGGTTATATTTCCCCGGAATAAAAATCAATGTTTTTTTATAAAAAAACATTTTTGTTGTTCATCTCCCTGCAGGTTCCAGATTTTCATGTGTTATAAGAGCTTTTATCCATTCTTCTGAAAAAGAAAGGCGCCTGATTTTTCTTTGTTCCGGATCGTAGATACGGAAATGATTGTATTTGACAAGAAGCCTGTCCCCCAGTTTCCACCAGGCTTCAATGGTTCTTAAGGCATTGGAAATTGAATAATCAGTGAGGAATTTTTCTGCAAGAAGCGGATCTTCCGTATACAGCTTATGAGCTGTTTCCTCAATTGCCGGAGCTTTTTTTAAGGCTCCGTCTTCCCAGATCTGTATTTCTTTTTTCACGTCCTCTATGGCGTGAGAATAAATCACCTGAGTGTGAAAATCCACATAATCAAAGGCCCAGCGGGCAGAATTTCTGTCAAATTCCCAGTGGTCTCCAATACTGAAGGATTCAGGGACCTCGTTTATCCCGGCATAAAGAGGCATATAGCAGGAAGTGTCCTGAGCACCAAAAGCCAGCCACACAACTCCCCCTATCGAGTCAGGAAGCCAGCTTCTGCACACAGTGATAGTGGTGTATTCGACGCTATTGACAGAAATGCACCGGGGACTGTTGTAGCGCTCGCCTTTGAATCGAAAACCCTGGAAAAGGTTGGGATTGTTGAAAGGGCCTGCTTTGATTCCTTCTGAAGGATCGAATCGGGTCCCTTTATATTTATCCCGTGTAAAATTCATCACATCCTTAAGGGAGATTTTTTTATCCGGTTTCACTGAAAACGGAAGCTCCATATTTGGTACGTTAGGCTTGAAATTTTTGGAAGGAGCGACAAGGTCAAAGAATCTCCACAGCCGCCCTCTCCGGCCTCCACTGGATTGAGCGCTTCCTTCAGAAGGCGAATATGCCTTTTTCCAGTTGAAAGGCCGTCCGCCTTCCGGGTCATAATAACCGTGTTTGACAGCAAAGGATATGATGTTAGGAGATGCCAAAAACAGGTCTTTGTTGTTTGGATCGACTTCTCCTATCCTGGATTCATTAGGGCAGACGCTCACATGGTCATCGGGAACTCTTTGAGCGCACCAGACAGCACCGGGTTCCCCGCTCTCGGGTGTCCATAATGGCCCTACAGGCATGATTTCGAAAATCCAGGCTTCTTCAGGATCTGCAACCGCGAGCATCTCTCCGCTGTCGTGGAAACCATAACCGTATTTTTCAGCAAGGGAGCCCATGAGTTGTATGGCTTCGCGCGCTGTTTGGCACCTCTCCATGGCAATGAGGGTCAGCATGGTTATATCCATCTTGGCAGCCGGGGTGGGATTTCTCATCTCTCTCCTGCAGCCTATGGTGGACTCTCCCATAGCCAGCTGGTGTTCGTTCATGTACCCGAAAACTCCATGGAGATATGAATAAGTATGAGCGACCTGAGGGATATCCAATCCTGTATAACCCTCTTGATAGGCCATGTTCCATTTCCCTCCCTGTTCAGGAGGCCATGTCTTTATTTGGTTTATGTGATAAATTTTTCTTACTTCTTCTGATCCATGTTCGTCTGCAGGGACATGATGCCAGGTCCAGTCGCACATCCCGCAGTCAGCCGTATGTGTCGTCATTACAGAACCGTCTGTGGAGGCATTTTTACCGACAAGTATGGAAGTGCATCCTGTTGCCAGGAAGCTTTCCATATCTCCTTCTTTTTTAGGTTCAATCAGAGACGGCGCTGTGAAAAGGAGACACACACACGTGAGAAGAGACAGTAAAATGATCCATTTATTAACAGTTGTCTTGTTTTGTTTCACATTAAGCCTCCATTAAGGTTTCTTACCTTGTGCTGTATCCGGCTTCTTTTAAAGCAGCCGTTACGGTTATATGCATGGGTTCGATGTAAGGAACATTTATATCCTCGGCCTTAAGAACCAGCGGGATCTCAGTACATCCTGCTATGACAGCCTCAGCCCCCTTATTTATTAGAGAAATGGCGGCCCGGACAATACTCTGGCGGCTGTTCCCGGTTTTATATCCGGCTTTTATTCCTCTTTTCCCGAATATAGCGTCCATGATAATTTTTTGTTCGTTTTCATCAGGATTTATCAGCTGGATCCCTTTTTTTTCAAAAATGTTATGAAAAATACCCGATTTGATGGTGCCGCTGCTGGATAAAAGGCCTGCCTTTTGAAGGCCAGGAAAATTTGTTTTTACCCATTTGACCGCTTCATCAAGAAGGCTTATGAATCTGAAGTCCTTTTCTTTCATAACATCTTGTATGAAGTAATGCGCTGTGACACAAGCTATGACAATAATATCAGCCCCTGCATTTTGAAGGAGGGATATGCCTCTTATAAGGTGGGGGACGGGATTTTCACCCTGTTTAAAGATGGCGTCGGTCCTGGGTGGTATCTCAGGATTGCTGAAAATGATTATTTTCGGGTGATCCTGGTCCTTTTCTGTTTTTGCTTCCTCTATGAAAAGGTTGAACATAAAGGCCGTGGCTTCAGGCCCCATTCCCCCAAGGATCCCGATGGTTTTCTTTTCTTTGTCATGCATTTTGATGCTAACTAAGTCTATACAAATACCATAAAGAGATAATCTGGTCAATCAATCATAAAAAAATTGACACACTTCTTTATTTTGATATAATTATTCAAAAAACGGGATAAAGTTTCCAATGTAGTTTTTTAAAAGGAGGGAACATGAAAAAGAGTGCTGTTATTTTTCTTGTGTTTGCTTTTGTTCAATTTATCACAATTCCTGCGTTTTCAACGGACACATATCAGTCAGATAATGACAGTGTCACAGTCCAGGAATTTTCTTTGAAAACCGATTACACAAACAGAGCCAACATGAGAGCTGTTTTTTTCCCCTTAAGCGGATCCTTTTTAGAAGGAATGGCTTTTACTCAGGAGGCTGCAGAAGATATATCACTTGATGAAGAGATTCGTTCACTTAAGAAAAAAAAGACCGGCTATTTGTTGGGCTCCATAGGCCTGATAGCGGCAGGAGGACTTTGTTTTTATCAGTACACTCAATCTGAATCCAAACAGGGAGAACGCCCGGGTGTATCAGAAGGGGGAGGAAGAAGCAGTGTATCCAGTGGAGGAGGAGCGGGTTGGATCGCTCTCGGCGCTGTTTCAGTTGCAATCGGTGCGGCTTTGATAAGCCAGTATTCAAAGACCAACAAAGCCATTAAAGCCAAGGAAAAAGAGCTTGAAAATTTATCTCAGGCTCAGCAAAGGCTGGCACAGGCTGTAAACAGGTAAAAGAATAAGGGCATTTCTGTTTTTCTGTTAGTTTGGTAAAAGAGTATTTCTATCTGCACAGCCGTTGAGTTGGCTGTTGTAAAAAAATTTCTCTGAAAAAGGACACCATGAAAAGAACAAAACTGTTTACCCTCTTTTTTTTCATTCTCCTGTCTTGCGTAAATGTATTTTCAGTTTCTGTTCCATCAGAAGATGCGGCCAGGATACAGCGTTCAATGTCATAGAGGACCGTGATAAAGAAGGGATTGAACAGGTTTTCAAATGGGCATCCCGGAAAAATCCGTTGGAGCTTAAAGGAATGATTATGGCCAGCCGGCAGGCTTTTCCCTGCGAGGCGGAGAGACCGGAGGATGCCCTTCTTGTCGTGCGCCATAGCGTGGGACTGAGCACAAGCCTTTTAAACAGGGCTGTATACGACAGGTGTTATGACTGGGTTCTGTCTGTGGATCACCCTTCTGAAGTCAAAATCGTTCCCGAGGGATCATCTTCTTCGGGCAATACTTTTAAATTATCTGTCAAAGGATACAACAGCTATTCACAGTATTTTAGAGAGAGAGATAGAGATCTTGTTTCTTCCTACCAGAAAGTTGTGAGGGTTGTCCGGGATCAAATCGGAGAAGAAAGCTTTCTTCTGGGATGTTGGGGGATAAGGCCTGAATTAATAGGGATCATAGACGGATGCCGGATAGGAACTGACGGATTCGGATACGGCGGCCTTGCTCAGTACAACTCCTTTAACAATGTGATATGGAGAAATGACCCTGACCATATCGAGCTAAGCGACGAGGAAGCCTACCGGTCCACAATGGTCACGTCTTTGACCGGTTCTCTGTATATGCTGACTGATAAACCTGAGATTTACAGGACAGAAAAGGCTGAGCCTGCGAAAAGAACCGTGCCTGTTTTGTTCACCCTGCCCGGGCAGATATTCGATATTGATCCCTCACGTTCCGGTTTGTTAAGCCGGATCGATTCAGAGGTCAGCGGCTCGGGCCCCAGGGTTTTTGACGGAGAGCAGGCTCCGAGATGCTCTTTGTATCTTATGGAGATGAACACTCCGTTTGAGAGCTGGATGCTGCTGGGGAGGATAGACAGTGATATCAAAAGGATTTCTTTTGATGATTTGGGTCTCAGTCCGGATAAAGAATATTTTATATTTGAGTTCTGGTCAAAGAAGTTATTGGGGAGATTTACAGAAGAGTTTAGCCCGGGAAGGATAGATCCGAAATACAACTGCCAGCTTTTTTGTATAAGAGAGAGGAAAGACTATCCTCAAATCATTGCGACAAACCGTCATATATCCTGCGGTTATGAACTGAGCAAAGTTGGATGGAAGGGCAGCACACTTTCAGGCGCGAGTGAAGTGGTGGGCCGGGATGGTTACACGTTGTATATAGCAGAGCCTGAGGGATATGTTTTCAAGGAATTCTCCTGCACTGGGGCTGAAAAAGAAAACATTCAGAAAAAAGGAATCCTCCGTATCATTGAGCTGAGATCCGGAGAAAACACTTCGGTCCAGTGGTCTCTCGAATATGAGAAAAAATAAGATTTGCGGAACAGCTACTCTGAGATTCCGAGAAGATCCAGCATAAAAGCGTATTCGAGCGCAATTCTTTTATAGCGCTTGAAACGCCCTGAAGCTCCTCCGTGACCTGATTCCATGTCAACATCTAAAACAATGAGATTGTCATCTGTTTTTAAATCTCTTAATTTGGCCACCCACTTGGTCGGCTCGAAATACTGGACCTGAGAATCATGAAGTCCGGTCGTTGCCAGTATGGCCGGATAATCCTGTTCTGTGACATTGTCATAAGGGGAATAAGAGAGCATGTACTCATAGTATGTTTTGTCTTTGGGATTTCCCCACTCATCAAATTCGCTTGTAGTAAGAGGGATGCTTTCATCCAGCATAGTGGTCACCACATCAACCCAGGGAACAGTTGCCACCACGCCTTTCCATAAGTCCGGTCTCATGTTCAGCACAGCACCCATAAGCAGGCCCCCGGCACTTCCGCCCATGGCAAAAAGTTTATCTGAACGGGTGTATTCTTCCTGGATTAAATAATCGGCGCAGTCAATAAAATCAGTGAAGGTATTTTTCTTTTTGAGCAGCTTTCCATCATCATACCAGCCTCTGCCCATCTCAGAGCCACCCCTGATATGAGCTATGGCATAGATAAATCCTCTGTCCAGAAGGCTCAGTCTCACGGAACTGAAACTCGGGTCCATACTGGCTCCGTAAGAGCCGTAGCCATAAAGAAGAAGCGGGTTTTTTCCGTCCTTAGCCATTCCCTTTCTATAAACCAGAGAAACAGGGACCTTGGCTCCGTCCTGTGCTGTAGCCATAAAGCGCTCGCTTTGATAGTCGTCAGGATCGAATTCACCAATCACTTCCTCCCTTTTGAGCAGTTCTCTCTCTCCGTTCTTCATGTTATAGTCGTATACGGACCGGGGAGTGGTGAGAGAGGAATAGGAGAAGCGCAGAACTTCGGTATCAAATTCAAGATTGCTGGTAGGATAAGCTACATAAGCTTCGTCTTCGAAATTGATGTAATAATCCCTATCATCTGTTTGGCTCATAACCCTTATCTGTCGAAGGCCGTCCTTCCTTTCGCTCAGGACAAGGTAGTTCTGAAAGACATCAATGCCGTTGAGAAGAACTTCACTCCGGTGGGGGATCACCTCTTTCCAGCTGGATTTGTCAGTATGATCGATATCTGTCTCCATGAGGCGGAAATTTTTAGCATCCCAGTTGGTTACGACATAGAATTTATCCTGATAATGGGATATTGAATACTCGTGGTCTTTTTCTCTTTCCTGAAATAGTTGAAATTCGCCTGCAGGATTATTGGCATCCAGATAACGCATCTCTGTTGATAGGGTCTGGTAGCAGGCGATGATGAGGAACCGGTCTGACTTGGTTTTATAAATGGTTGTGGAGAACGTGTTGTTCTTTTCGTGGTAGATCTCAACATCCTGAGAGGAGTCTGTACCCATAACATGCCTGAATATTTTAAACCCTCTGAGAGTGTCGTCTTTTGTTGTGTAGAAAAGAGTTTTATTGTCATTGGCCCAGACAGCCCTTCCGGTTGTGTTGGGGATGGCATCTTTGAGTATTTCCCCCGTAGAGAGATTTTTGATGTGAATGGTGTATTTCCTTCGGCTGACCGTATCCACACCATAAGCCAGATAATTGTTGTTTTGGCTGACACTCAGCCCTGTCACACTATAAAACGAATGCCCTTCAGACATTTCCTGGACATCCAGCATGACTTCTTCTTCCGCATCCAGAGTGCCTTTTTTCCTCGCATGGACAGGATAGTCATCTCCTTCTTCAAAGCGGGAATAATAATAATATCCGTTGTCTAAATAGGGAACCGACATGTCTGTCTTTTTTATCCTTCCTATGATTTCGTTGTAGAGTTTGTCCTGGAGCTCTTCCGTGTGCTTCATGACAGCTTCTTTATAGGCGTTTTCAGCCTTAAGGTATTCTATGACTTCGGGGTTATCACGCTGGTTTATCCAATAGTATGGATCGATCCGGGTATCGCCGTGAATGGTTAATTCCTTTGGTATCTTTTCTGTTATTGGAGGCATTATGGACTCCTCTGTTTTGTTTTGGGCACAGCCGAATATCATGAGTAATCCGGTTATTGTCAAAAAAAACAAAACGCTTGATTTTTTCATGTTTTTTAAATGAAAACTCATTTTTTTCTCCTTTAAAATTCAGCAGATGAGAAAATCATATTCAATTAATACTGATAATTCAAGGGAAAATTAATCCTGGGAAGTGAAGTTGTAATCACCATGATTTTGTACTAGAATGTGGCTTCAAAAAGGGTTTTTCCAAAAGAGATGCAAGAGAAACAAAAAGAATCTAAAAAAATCATCCGGACTTTTGCCGCGGCATCGTTTTTGAATGATATGGGTTCGGACATAATCTATCCTGTATGGCCGCTCTTTGTGACCCAGATACTCAAAGCAAATATGACAGCTTTGGGATTTCTCGATGGCCTCGGGGATGCTCTTGTATCTTTATCCAAAGCTTTAGCCGGGTACCTTTCTGATCGAATGAGGAGACGAAAGATTTTCATATGGGTCGGTTATTTATTGGGAGCCCTTTCGCGTATTGGCTATGCCTTGTCTTCGGTATGGACCCATTTGATCCCTTTTCGGGTATTGGATAGGAGTGGGAAAATAAGAGGTGCGCCAAGAGATGCCTATGTCGCAGATATTTCAGTGCAAAAAAACAGGGGAAAAAGTTTCGGGTATATTCGGGCTATGGATCATCTGGGGGCTGTATTTGGAGTCATTCTGTGCATTGTCTTTTTTAAACTTCTGGGATATAAACTGCTTTTTTTCCTTGCGGCTGTTCCGACTTTAATGAGTGTGGCATTGATAATTTTGTTTATCAAAGAGAAAAAGCCAGAGAAGATAAAGCTTTATAAAGGGATTTCCTTAAAATACTTAAACAGAAATTATAAACTTTTTCTTTTATTGAGCTCGATTTTTACTTTGGGTGCTTTCAGTTATTCTTTTTTATTGATATATAGTAATGAATATGGCTTTAAAACAACTTTTATTCCGGTATTGTACCTCATATTTTCTGCGGCAGCCTTTTTATTGTCCATTCCCATGGGAAGACTTGCCGATAGGATTGGAAGAAAACCGGTGCTGTTTCTCTCTTTTGTTTTATGGGCGGTTGTGCTTGTTTTTCTGATTCTGGGAAAAAGTTATCTATCTGTTATTTTAGCTTTTATTTTGTATGGGGCTCACAAAGGGGCGCTCGAACCGGTGCAGACTGCATTTGTAAGCGAGCTTGCTCCCAAACAATTCCGTGCCAGCGGGTTGGGAGGGTTCCAGATGATAACAGGTCTTTGCACTCTTCCTGCTTCTTTTATTGCTGGGCTTTTATGGGAGAGCTTTGGAATGACAGCTCCCTTCTATTTTTCTCTTGTCCTTACCGTAACAGCAGGAGTTCTTCTTGTTTTTGTAAAAACCTGAGGTTTTATTTTTTCACTTCCACAGGCTTTTTGTATTTTTTCTCTCCCCAAGGCGACCACAGCCCGTAACTTTTCTCATCGATCCTGCATTTTCCTTCAGAGGTCCATTTGAATCCGTAGTTGTACCCGAACCACAGGTAATCGTCTCCTCCTCCGTTTTCAGTTGTGATGATATAGCGGGCCGACACATTTCCGATTCCCAGCACTTTTCTTCCGGGGGAAGCAGAGTCACCTTTGTTGGCGTCAAAAGGGATCCATCCGAAATTGGGTAGATAGACTTCTGTCCAGCGGTGAAACACATCATCGATTCCTGCGTCATCGCCTCTGCGGCTTACAGCCCCTACATATCTTATGGGAACGCCTAAAGCCCGGCATAAGGCTATCATGCAGTAGGAATATTCAGAACATGAAGCTGTGCCGCGCCGCAGCACAGTGGGCGCTGGATTCCATCCTCCCAATGGTTTGAGGTTGTAGCTTAAGTTTTCACCCAGATAATCAAAAATGCGAAGCGCTATCCAATAGGGATTTGTTTCTTCTCCGGCGATTTTGTGCGCCAGGTTCTGGATGAACGGGTCATTGATCCTGTATTTATCACCATCTGCGGTGTATTTATTTCTTATGTCTTTGGGAATATCCTGTAGCTTTCCCACTTTATCTGGGTATATAAAGTATTCTGTAGAAAAGATCTTTGCCTTCACACTCCAACCCGGTTTTACCACTGAATTTTTCTTAAGATTCTCGTAATGGAAATGGGCGATTTCTTGCCCCCAACTATCAGTGATGATTTCAGTGGGCTCCTGATCGAACTGAAGAGGCTCCACTAATTCCTGGTTATCCCTGCTTCTCGGTATCGGAAGATAGATATCGAGAGATTTGATATTTCCCGGGCCGTAGTTTCGAAATTCTTTGATAAAATGGAGATTCATATGGCGCTCGTCCCATTGAGCCAAAAAGTCTTGGCAGAAGACTTTGATTTTATATATTTCCCTGTTTTCATAATCGACATTCCAGACAGCGTTTTCGCCCCAGGCAAGGCCGTAAGGAAAAGGCCCGTGGCTCCGGAAAGAGGAAAGGCAGAGGCCGTCAGAGGGATTGACAAGGTAGATTCTGTCATCGACTCTGTCCGTAACCCAGAGATATTTCCCGTCGAATGTCAGGCCTGCCGGTTCCCCCGCAGGGGAAGGGAAGTTCTGTACCATCATCCCGTCAACAGGAGATACCTTGATGATGATATCACGTCTGTAATCGGTCATCCAAAGAAACTCGCCGTCCCATGCCAGGTCCCTGGGATATAAACTGTTTGATTCTAAAACAGCTGTGGCCGTTCCTGTTTCAGGATCTATCTTGTACATGTATTTTTCTCCTGAGTCCACGTGCCAGAGAGCTGTTCCGTCCCATGCCAGGCCTTCCGGATTATAGCCGGGAGAGTCAAAGCTTTTGATGACCTTTCCTGTTGTTGGTTCAATTTTAAAGATTTTGTCTTCATAGGAATCGGCGATCCATAAGTGGCTGCCATCCCATGCAAGCCCTGTAGGGCAGGGTCCGGGGGTTTCTACTACTTTGAGGACATCTCCAACCTCTGTCCAGCCAAAAGAGGATAACAGAAGGCAGATGAACCCTAGAATAAGTGTTTTTTTCATTGACATCTCCTTATCAATCTAAAGATCTCTTTTTTATAAATAATATTTGATGCCGAACCTAAGAACTAAGGAGTTTAGATTCAGAGGGAACTTTTCAGTTGAGGTCCCGTTGTTCATGTCCGTGATAGTGGTCGTACCCTCTGCTTTTCTGTATAAAAAACAAACCTCACCAAAGAGAGCCAGATGATCGTTTAATTTGAGAAGAGAACCTGCGCCTCCGTGAAAGCTGACTCCGTTATTCACTTTCTGGTTTATGGATACTTCAGGTATGGTTATCAAATCCTCCATGTCAAAGTGAGTGAAAATCATGCCGGCTCCTGCGAACACATATGGAATAAATCCTTTGCTTTCTAAAATGTGGTAATACAAGGATGCCTGGAACGGAGCCATGCTTATGGTACCGTTATAAAGCCCGTCAGTCTCTTCATGCACACTGCTTTTCCAGTAAACGAAGTTGAAAACAAGAGCTGTATTTCTTAATAGAGGAATGGAAAATCCGAATCCGGTTTCGAATCCCGAGTCAATATTCTCTTTTAAAAACCAGGACAGTCCTCCGTTTACATGCACACTGCCTAGAGGATTTTGAGCCGGTAAAGGAGTCAAAATAAAGAGGACAGCTAAGATAGCAATGCCATATTTTGTTTTTTTGCTCATATTTCTCCTTGTTTTCCCATAAAAACCGTCTGTTCTCATTTATCTGGAAAAACGTATTGTATCGTTCTTATTTTTTCCTGTACTCATACCATTTTTTTATAGCGTCCACAGATGCGTTAATAGCCGGGTATGCAATAGGGGATGCGGATAAAAGCGGGTGGGTGCCTATCTGGAGGTTATCTATATCCATATCCGTCATTTTATTCAGAATCATGACCGAGAACATATTGACCATTTCTCCTACTGAATCGCCTCCGTATATCTGGGCTCCCAGGAGGGTATGGGAGTAACGAGAAAATATGAGTTTTAGAAAGAGCTTTGAGGCGCCCGGTAATTTTCCGGGGTGCCGGTCGGTTGTGGTCGCGGTCCCAACAATGTAATCCATATTCATTTCCTTTGCTTTTTCTTCGGTAAGACCGCTGGTGCCAAATGCGGTATTCCCTATTTTTGTGGAAAAGGAACCAAGGACTCCTATGAACTTTCTCATGACTTTGATCTCGAAGAGGTTCGATCCCACCAGCCTTCCTTCGGCCATGGCGGTCGAAGCCAGCATTATGTTTGAGAAATTTCCTGTAAAGAAGTCATATTTCGCCGCACAGTCCCCAATGGCAAAGATATCTTTATCAAAAGTACGCAGATATTCGTTGACCCATATGCCGTTCCTTGGGTGCACGGCAAGTCCGAATCCGCTGGCTAAAGTCACATTCGGCCTGGCCCCTGCAGAGACGAGAACCATATCAGCCTTTATCTCTTTTTTGTTATCCAGTACAACACCTGTTACTTTCTTGTCTCCCTGAATAGCATTCACTCTTTGACCCACAATGACTTCGACCCCTTGAGATTCAAGTATCTCCTGTGCTTTATTGCCGAATTCACGGTCCATTGTGGTGGGCAGGAGTCGATCCAGCATTTCTACCATGGTCACTTTTTTCCCGTTTTTTATGAATTCGTCAGCCATCTCCACTCCGATGTAGCCTCCACCGATGATCACGATATCTTGACATTTTTCCGCATACTTTTTCATTTGAGAGAGGTATTCATAATCTTTTTTTACAGAAAAAATGCCTTCTTTTGTAATGCCTTGAATGGGAGGCAAAAGAGGCACAGAGCCCGTTGCTATGACAAGTTTATCATAGCCGACTTCCTTGCCGCTTTTCAGTTTTAGAGTTTTTTCTTCTTTTTCGATGACTTCATCAATGATTAAATCCGCTCCTGTTTTTGTGATCAGTTCATCGGGAAGTATGTTTTCTTCGACCGAATTTAGAGAATGGATTATATAAGGAATACCGCAGGGGATTAAAGCAACCTTTTCTTTTCTGATGAGAGCGATTGTTTTGTCAGGGTAAATTGTGTGAGCTGAAATGACACAGGTAACCCCTGCCGCCCCTCCACCGATTATAATGACATCATATTTTTGCATATATTTAACTCCTTCCTAATAAATTTAGTTATTTATGAGTATATATATCGCCTTACCATTATTTTAATAAACCAAGTACTGATAATATATCAATTATTTCGTTCAGTCAAAGTACATCGGGCTGTGATAATATTCCTTATGGTTTGAGTTTTATATTGACTGGCTGTGTTTGTTGCCTATATTATTTTATTTCAAAGACAGTCAATTAGGCTGTGTTTTTGCTTATTGAGAAAGGAGGTCTTATGTCTTTATTTAAAGAGAGACAAAACAGGAGAGAGTTTTTCCAGCATTCTGTGTTTGGCATGGCTTCTCTCGGAGCCATAGGAACCCGTAAGTTGGCAAGCCCGGATTTGAACCGGAAGGAAATATTTTCTTCCTTGAAGGAGGGATCGGATAAAAAAAAAATAGGGATTATTATCTGTGCTAGGTATGAGAGCTGCGGGGGAGGGAAGTGTCTCCGGTCTATGAGGGAGCATGTGGGTGGATTTTCTAAATATCCTGACAGTATGATGCTTGATGTTGTGGGTTTTGGCCAGTGCGGAGGGTGCCCCGGTGTGAACGTGGAATATGTTCCGGAAGAGATGAAAAAAAACGGTGCGGAAGTCATTCATCTGGCCACAGGTTTTGTGGTGGGATATCCTCCCTGCCCCTACACGCTTTATTTCAAGAATTTTATAGAGAGTTATTATGAACTGCCTGTGGTCATAGGAACCCATCCCATTCCTTTGAAGTATCTCACAGCTCACAGCAAACTTCCGTCATTAAAGGAAATAGAAAAGGTCGCCCCTTATCTTCTCAAAGAAGACAAGGAAATTATGCTTGACTATAACTAACCCAGGCTAATAAGAGTCAGTCATCAAGGAGGGGCTTCCAAAGAGGAGTATTCGTATGAAAAAAAATGAATCAAAAAAGGGAGAAGCACTCCTTTCAAATGGAATATCCAGACGGGATTTTCTGAACTGTATGGGAGCCACTGCTTTGGCCAGCACCGCCTTTGGAAGACTTTCATGGGCAAAAGTGAAGGATGGAAGCATTGAGGATCAACTGGAGTTCGCCCGCATTCCCTTGATCGTGCAGCCGGTTTTAACGTACAGCACTCCAAAACGCCGTCATCAAAGGAGTTGGAGGTCATGGGGTGGGATTCAGACCCAACAGGATGCAGAAGAAGAAGGATCCCGGATAAGAGCAGAGCTGGCAGCAGTCAAAGCCAGGGCCGATTTTTCTTTAGAAATCAAACCTCTTGCGGGGATACGCAGTAAAGATGAGGCTTTAAAGCTCAGAAGTACACCTGATGTAGATGTGTTTCTCATTTATGCAGCCGGAGGATGGATGGATATTTTTAATGCCATACATGCCCACGGGAAGGACATGATTTTTTTCTGCCGGCACAGGTCAGGCCCTGTGTATCTCTGGTACGAAATTATAAGCCCTCGGTATCTCCGTCAGCATACAGACTCTTTATCTCTGAAGGGTGTAAACCAGGACGATGTGGTCATTGACAGTCAAGGAGAAATTCTCTGGCGTCTCCGCGCTCTATGCGGAGTAAAAAATGCGAAAAACACAAGGATTTTGGCTGTTGGAGGACCGGGAGCCTGGGCTCAGCCGGATGGGGTCGTTCCCGATCTTGTGAGGAAGAAATGGGGATATGACATCCAGACGGTAACTTATGATGAGCTCGGAGGCCTTATTAAAGAAGCCCGGATGGATAAGGAAGCTGTCCAGAAAGCCCGTATGAAGGCTGAGGATTATTGTCAGGACAGGCATGTCAGATTGGAAACAAAGAGAGAATTCGTTGATAACGCCTTCCTGCTGGAAGATGTTTTTAAAAGGCTTATGAATAAGGCAGAATGCCGGGCTCTGACTATAAAGGGATGCATGGGTACGATTATGCCTCTGGCTGAGACATCCGCATGCTTGACCCTGAGTGTCTTGAATGATTCCGGTTATCTGGCTTTCTGCGAATCCGATTTTGTGGTTATCCCGGCCGGGATTCTCCTGGCCGGTATCTCAGGGAAACCAGTTTTTCTCAATGATCCGACCTTTCCCCATGATGGAGTTATAACTTTAGCGCACTGCACAGCCCCGAGGAAAATGGACGGGAACACGCTTGAGCCGGTGCGGATTCTGACTCATTTCGAATCAGACTATGGAGCAGC
>CAZUXT010000021.1:0-54222 GCA_964624145.1 uncultured Eubacteriales bacterium
TTCGCTGCGTTATGAGTAAATCTTATTCGAGTTCGACCTCCGTTAGATACATGGCTCCGAGCCCATACAGACTGTAGCTTTCCTTGTATTTGGCAAAAAGCACAAAATCTTTTCGTGTGAATGAGTATTCCGCAAACTTCTCTTTTATTCCTTGGGTCTGCTCCCCTGATACTTCTTTGGCTACCTGGCTCATCTGCTTGGCTGCTTTTTTTTGAACGGCAAGGGCTGGCTGTTTGGATACTTCTTTCCCGAGCTCCTGCGTTTCCATTGAGACCTCAAGGCTCATAAGCATCAAATAAGCGCTCTCGACCTTTCTGGCTCTTTGAGCTATTTCTTTTGCCTGTTCAAGGCTTTCAAATCCTTCCTGCTTAACAATAGGCTCAATAGTTTCCGGAGAAGGAGTCAGTCCTTGTACTTTTTCACTGAGTTTTTTCTGCAGTTCAGCTATTTTTTCCGAATTTGACTCTCCGGCTTCCTGCATTTTTTCTTCATACTCCTTGTAAAGCTTTTCCTGCTCTTCCATGGATGTTTCATAAAGATCCTGGACCTTTTCTGATGCGGTGATCAATCGCTGCCAGTCCTTTTCGTTGATATAGGGTTCTCCTTTGCTCAGAACATCCTGGATTTGGTTGAGAGCCCGGCCGGGAATGTCTTCCTGGATTTCCTCTTCTGAGGGTACTGCGTATTCAGCAGAAGATTCCGCCTGTTCTTCCTGGGAAGATTCTTCGGCTTCGGTGTTTTCGCCTGTGTTTTGGGTGGCTGGTCCGCAGGCAATGAGGAGTAAAGCCAGTGTGAGTAAAAGTAAATATTTCATGAATGCCCCCTAAAATATCATTTTTTACCTTACTATGATTATAGTCCTGTTTCTGAGGTTGTCAATAAAAAACAGGGAAAAGAGAGAGATAGGTATTGTGTCACTTTTTCATTTATAATATAGTATTTGAGTCATGGCCAGGTTATTCGAATATCAAAGTAAAAAGCTCCTGAAACAAGCCGGAATCCCCATACCAGAAGGCATGGTGGTGTCTTCGGCCGAAGAAGCGGCTGAGGCAGCCAGAAAGCTGCTCAGACCAGTGGTGCTTAAGGCACAGGTGTGGGCCACAGGCCGTGCGGAAAAGGGAGGGATCAAATTTGCGGACTCTCCCGAAGAGGCTGCTGCCGCTGCCAGGGAAATGTTCGGGTTAAAAATAAAAAATCTGTCCGTTGAAAAAATTCTGGTTGAAGAGAAGATCGATATCCAATCCGAGTATTTTGCAGGCATTGTGATCGATGATGAGGAGAAGTCTCCGGTCATGATCTTTAGCTCTATAGGAGGGACCGGGATTGAGGAGACAGCCAGAAAACACCCGGATAAAGTGGCCAGGGCTTATGTGGATGTGCTAAAAGGATTCCGGGAGTTCGAAGCCAGGGATCTGATCCGCCGCACTGGGATATCCGGAGATACTCTCACCAGGCTTTCCCGCACTCTGGCAAAGTTTTACACTGTATCCAGAGAATACGATGCCCGCTCCGCGGAGATGAATCCTCTAGTCCTCTCCAAACAGGGACAGGTTTATGCAGCAGACTGCCATTTTGTGGTGGATGATTACGCTGTGTTCCGGCATCCGGACTTAGGTATTGAAGTGGCCCGGGAATTTGACAGGCCGCCCACAGAGCTCGAAAAGATCGCCTATCTGGTCGAGGGAAATGACCACCGCGGCACTTTTTATTTTTTCCAGATGCTGGATGAAGTGAGTGAAAAGGAAAATGCCATAGGGTTTAACGGCGCCGGAGGAGGGGGCAGCATGATGTCCATGGATGCTGTGTTGGACCGGGGATTCAAACTGGCTAACTACTGTGATACAAGCGGCAATCCCTCTGCATCCAAGGTCTACAGGGCCGCCAAGATCATACTTTCCCAGCCCAATATCAAAGGTTATTTTGCTTCGGGTTCCGGCGTGGCCAGCCAGGAACAGTTCCATTCGGCAAGGGGACTGACCAAAGCTTTCGGGGAAGAAAAGATCGCTATCCCGGCTGTGCTGCGGCTGGGCGGAAATTTCGAAGAAAAAGCCATTGAGATCCTTCACACGTATCTCAAGGATATTCCGGGGAAAGTGGAGGGTTACGGAAGAGACGATGCTCCTGAATTTTGTGCGGAGAGGATGAAAAAATTGATAACAGAAAATCACTTTCTTCATCATAAGGTAAGACCGGTCACAGAGCCTGAAATAAAAGAGAGTGCTTATTCTTTCAGAACAGTGACCGGGGAGATCCATATTGACCACGAAAAATGCGGCCGCTGCGCTACAAAAGGATGTGTGGAGGCCTGCTCTCCGGGGATATTAAAGCTCGAAAACGAGAAACCTGTTCTTGCCATAAGCAGGGAAGAGGCTGAAAAAGGAAAGTGTACGGAATGTCTGGCCTGTGAAATTTTCTGCACCTATCACGAGCAGGATGCCATCTTTATCCGTCTTCCCATTCCGGGCCTTAAGGAATACAGGGAAAAAGTCATCAAAAATCAGAAAAAACAATGATAATGAACACATTGCCATTTTTTTATGAATAGGTCAGGTGAGATGTCTATACTTGTCAATGAGCGGTCCAAAGTCCTGGTTCAGGGTATCACAGGACGCGAGGGAATGGTGCGTACCCGATTGATGAAGGATTACGGAACCAATGTCAGAGCCGGTGTCACTCCGGGAAAAGGCGGACAGGAGGTCTACGGGATCCCTGTTTTTGACTCTGTCAAACAGGCCAGGGAGGAATGCGGTGATTTTGATATCAGTGTGGTGTTCGTTCCTGCTTTTCTGGTGAAAGATGCAGCGCTCGAAGCCTTTGATGCGGACGTGAAGCTTGCGGTTCTGATACCGGACAGGGTCCCCATAAATGATGTTCTGGAGCTCGCCCGTGTTTCAAAACAGGAGGGAGCCCGGTTTGTAGGGCCCAACACTCTGGGCCTTGTGAGCCCCGGAAAAGCGGTCCTGGGCATGATAGGCGGAAGAGCTGAAAGCGCGAGAGAATGGTTCCGCCCCGGTTCTATCGGAGTGAGCTCCCGGAGCGGCGGCATGACTTCAGCGATCTCTTATTATCTGACTCAGGCCGGACTGGGGCAGAGCACCATCATCCATGTGGGAGGAGATGCTGTGGTGGGCCTCTCTCATCCTGAAACGCTTCTTCTTTTTGAGGAGGATCCTGAAACCGAGGGCATGGTGATGTTCGGGGAGATCGGGACCACACAGGAGGAAAGAGTGGCGGACCTGGTATCCGGAGGCCGCATCCGAAAGCCCATAGTGGCTTACATCGGAGGCAAGGCCGCCAAATCAGGGACCCGGTTCTCTCATGCCGGCGCCATTGTGGAAGGCTCCAGAGGCTCTCATGAGTCCAAAGTCGAGCTTTTAAAAAAGGCCGGCGTGCATGTGGTGGATGTCATCTCCGACATTCCCAAGAAAGCCGGTCAATTACTTAAAGAAAAGGGGGAGAAGAGATGAGTGAGATTCACTGGAAAACAGCTATTTCCGAGGTCGGTCCCAATAAGGTCATGGTCAGAGGATATCCGGTCGACCGGTTGATCGGAAAGATTTCCTTTTCTCAGGCTATTTACCTGGTGCTGAAAGGGGAGATGCCTTCTGCGGAAGTGGGGAAACTCATGGATGCCATTTTTGTCTCTTCGGTTGACCATGGCGCCAGCCCTCCATCAGTGCTTACGGCCCGGACCGTGGCATCGACCGGAGCTGAGCTGAACTCAGCAGTGGCTGCCGGTGTGCAGGCCATCTCCAGATACCACGGCGGCGCCATTGAAGAAGGAATGAGACTTTTTATCAACATAGACAAAAGGGTGAAAGAGACCGGGAAGCCCCTCGATGATGCGGTGTTAACTGTTCTTGAGGAAATGAAGTTAAAGAAACAGAGGGCATCCGGTTTCGGGCACCGCTTTCACACACAGGACCCGCGGACAAAAAGGCTGTTTGAGCTCGCCGGGGAACTGGGCCTGGCCGGAGCGTATGTGACAACAGCACAGGCTGTGGAGAAAGGATTGAAACAGGTCACAGGAAAACATCTTCCCCTAAATGTGGACGGGGCCATTGCCGCGCTTTTGTGCGACCTGGAGATCCCTCCGGAGATAGGGAATGCCTTTTTTATCATATCCCGGATGGCCGGACTGGTCGCACATGTCCATGAGGAGAAAACCAGGATGAGGCCCATGAGAAAGATCCATCCTACGGATTTCGAATATGACGGGCCTTCTGAAAGGGAGCTATAAATGCCAAAAAAATTACTGTCTCTCATGCCGGAATTTCAGATGATTACAGACAAAAAGCTCAGGGAAGTGACTATAGAAGTATGGCACAAGGCCATGGAAAAGGGAAAATGGAGTTTTGAAGACCTGGAGGAGATGCCGTTTACTCTGCTGATAAAAGGTACTCCGGTCAATATCATCAAACACACAAGAGCGGTCACGCTTTGTTCCGTCCGGATAGCGGATGTTCTTCTGGAAAAATACGGAGAGCAGATCTCCCTCAACAGGGACATTCTCCTTTCAGGAGCTCTTCTTCACGATGTGGGAAAACTCTTTGAGTATGAAAAGAAAAACGGGGAGTTCGTTAAAAGCAGGGAAGGGGAGCTTTTGCGCCACCCCATATCAGGAGCCGCCTTTGCCAGCCGATTTGATGTGCCGGATGAGGTTCTCCACATCATTGCCGCCCATTCCAAAGAAGGGGACGGGGCCCGCAAAACCGTGGAGGCTGTGATCGTGAATCATGCTGATTTCGTCAATTTCGAGAGCTTGAAGATGTGATCCTTCGGAGAGTGTAATGGGAAAGACTTTTTCAGAAAAAATTTTATCCGCGAAAAGCGGGAAAGACGTGCGTGCCGGGGATATCGTCACTGTATCCCCCGATTATATCCTCTCCCATGATAATTCGGCGGCCATTATCAAAAAATTCAGAATGTTCGGAGTGAAAAGGGTCAGCTGTCCGGATAAGATCGTGATCGTTCTGGACCATGTGACTCCGGCGTCTTCTGAAAAATACGCCCAGAACCACAAGGAGATAAGGGAATTTGTCACAGTGCAGGGCATCTCCCATTTCTTTGATATCAATAACGGGATCTGCCATCAGGTGTTCTGCGAGCAGGGATTTGCGCTTCCCGGAAAGCTCATAGTGGGTTCGGATTCTCACACTACAAGCTACGGATCTCTGGGGGCTTTCTCAGCAGGCATAGGAAGGACAGAGGCGGCCAGTGTCTGGGCCACGGATGAGATATGGCTTCGAGTGCCTGAGACCATAAAGATCGAGCTTTCAGGAAGGCTGCAGCCCGGAGTGAGTGCCAAGGACGTGATACTGAAGATCATAGGGGATAACGGGGCGGATAGGGCCAACTACAAAGCTGTTGAGTTTGCCGACCCGGCAGCCCAAAAATTCAGCGTATCCTCCAGGTTCGTCCTCTGTAATATGGCAGCGGAGATGGGAGCTAAGAACGGATATTTTCCGGCGGATAAAACCGTGGTGGAATATCTAAACCGGATAACCAATGAAAAGATCGAACCTGTTTTTTCGGACGAAGACGCCTCATTTGAGTCCGTGCTGTCCTATGACCTTTCTCTTATAGAACCCCAGGTCGCCTGCCCCCATACCGTGGACAACGTAAAGCCGGTAAGCGAAGTAGAAGGGCTGGCATTTGACCAGGGGCTTATCGGAACCTGCACCAACGGCAGGCTGGAGGACCTCAAGGAGGCGGCCTCTTTACTCAGGGGAAAAAAGATCGCGCCTTCTGTCAGGGTGATTGTGGTGCCGGCATCAAGGCAGGAGTATCTCAAGGCTTTAAGAGAGGGTGTTATGGAAACGCTTATTGAAGCCGGATGTGTGGTGTTAAATCCCGGGTGCGGTCCTTGTCTGGGCGCTCATCAGGGTGTCCTGGCTCCTGGAGAGAGGGCCTTGAGCACAGCCAACCGGAATTTCAAGGGAAGGATGGGAAGCCGCGATTCTGAGATTTATCTGGCTTCGCCAGCCACAGTGGCCGCTTCCGCAGTTGAAGGGAAACTCTGCGACCCGAGGAAATACATATGAAAAAAGGAAGAGTCTGGAAATACGGGGATGATGTCAATACGGATGTGATCTTCCCCGGAAAATACACCTACACTCCCATGGAACCGGAGGAGATGGCATCCCATGCGCTCGAGGATCTAGACCCTGATTTTGCTTCTCAGGTCAGAGAGAATGATGTCATTGTTGGGGGCAGAAATTTCGGCTGCGGAAGTTCCAGGGAACAGGCGGCTTCGTGTCTTAAATATGCCGGAGTGCAGGCTGTGGTGGCCCAATCATTCGCCCGGATATTTTTCAGAAATGCCATCAATCAGGGCCTTCCCGTGGTCATTTCAGAAGAGGCTCCGGACAGATTGGAAAAGGGAGAGGAAGTGAGTATTGATTTTCTGAGGAATGAGATCATCACACAGAGCGAACGGATCCCCTTTGCTCCTCTTCCGGATTCCGTGCAGAAGATCCTGGATGCCGGAGGGTTGGTGCCTTATACCAAAAGGAAGATCGAAAGAGGTAAGTCTTAAATTGTGAAGGAAGGGACAACAGGAAAGAAAGGAGAAACCAATGGCCAAGTATAGAATAGCGGTTCTTCCCGGAGACGGAGTAGGGAAAGATGTTGTGGAAGCAGCCATGATCGTGCTGAGAGAAATCGAATTCGATGCGGAATATATGGAGGGTGATATCGGATGGGAGTTCTGGTGCAAGGAAGGCAATCCTCTTCCGGACCGCACCATAAAGCTTCTCAAGGAAACGGATGCCTGCATTTTCGGAGCCATCACTTCTAAGCCCAAAGAGGATGCGGATAAGGAGCTGGATCCATTGCTTAAAGGGAAGGGATTCGTTTATTTCAGCCCCATAGTCCGGCTGAGGCAGGAGTTTGACCTTTACACCAATTTAAGGCCGTGCAAGGCATATCCCGGAAATCCTCTGAACTACCGGAATGATATCGACCTGGTCATCTTTCGTGAAAACACGGAAGGCATGTATGCCGGAGTGGAGTGGCATCCCATTCCCGAGGAAGTGAAAAAAGCTTTTTCCCTTCATCCTAAGATGAGAAAGTTCATGGATGTGCCCAATGAAGACATAGCGGTTTCCACACGGATCATGACCCGGAAAGCCTGCACCCGGATTGTGAGAAAGGCTTTTGAGTATGCCTGGGAGCAGGACAGAAAATCCGTCACCATTGTTGAAAAACCCAATGTACTGAGGGAGACAGGCGGTTTTATCCTGGATATCGCAAGAAAAATAGCCGGGGAATATAAAGATGTGGAATTCTGGGAGGCCAATGTGGATGCCATGGCCATGTGGCTTGTGAAAAACCCGCAGGACTATTCGGTTCTGGTGGCGGAGAATCTGTTCGGGGATATTATCTCTGACCTTTCAGCCCAGCTGGTCGGAGGCCTTGGATTTGCCTGCAGCGGGAACATAGGGGATGACTATGCTGTGTTTGAGCCCACCCACGGCTCCGCTCCCAAATACACGGGTATGTACAAGGTGAATCCCACAGCCACGCTGCTGGCCGTGAAAATGATGTTTGACTGGCTGGGGGAAGACGAAAAAGCAGAGAGGCTGGAAACGGCGGTTGCCGAAGTGATCAAAGAGGGAGAAGTAAGGACCTATGATCTGGGCGGAACATCCTCCACTCTGGATGTAGCAAGGGCTGTGGCTGCGAAGCTGTAGTTTTATAGACAGGATCTTTTTCCTTTTAAAATTGCCTGATATTTAATTGATGATTTTCTTTCTTTTAATCAGAAGTTTTGAGGAATTAAGACTATCAATTAATGCGATATTTATAGGATAATATTAATTTATTTCATTTGTATAGAGTTATTTTTGCAGATGTGATCTTATTTATTTATCTTTATTTATCCATTTTTCTTATGAGTTGTTTTTTGCTTGTATATAAATATTCCTATTCCAATAAGTAAGATATCTCTAATGATTGAGAACCATAGATTTGTAGATTGGGACCTGAGTTCTTTTTGGGAAAAACTAAAGCAACCACAAGAAATATCAATTCCTCTGATTAATGCACTTATCATTACCAAAATAAAAACAATTAAAAGAGATTATAATATGATAGAGGAAGATCGTGTCCAAACATCAAATATCAGGGTTAAGCCAAAAAAAAATTCAACCATAGGGAGGATAATTGCAAGTGGAAAGTTATAAGTTTCAGGTATTAGTTTGTAATTAGAAATTGAGATTGAGAACGCCGTAGGACTTGAAATCTTTATTATACCTGAATAAATAAAGACTCCTCCTAATATAATTCTAGAGAATAAATAATTGTTTATTTTAAAGGGAAGATATTTACATTTATTTCTTAAAGAGAGATTGCATTTTTTTTGTATGGACATTAATGTAATTAATGATATATTTTCACTTGAGAGTTTTCAACGTCTATAAAAATATAGCTATCGTTAATCCTTTTTATAAATTTTTGCATTATCAACCAATCTTCATTTTCATTATCAAATGACATTTTATCTAGAAGTTTTCCTTCATGATTAATAACAACTAATGCTTTAATGTTAAAAGGCGAAAAACAGTAAATTGAGTCCTCACTCACACATGCCCCCTGGAGCCATGATCTAATTCCCATTCGCGCTCCTTTGGGTTTTGGATTTTTATTAATATGATATACTTTTCGAACTTCCTTGATATTTATGTCTATTGTACGGATTAACTCTCCCTGTTTTGTATATACTTGAATAAAGGGCAAACGCTCATAAAATACGTATATCTTATCTTTGTACACATCAAGACTGGCATTCCCATATAGAACCATTTGATAACGAGGGGATAACTTGTTTATTGATTCGTCAAAACGATGTCCAAAAAACTTTTGAATGTTCCCTTCTTTATCAAAAGTAACAAGGAGAGAATTGGTTGCCTCATTATATGCAGTTGCTATAAGATCATTCCCACAAAATTCCATGTCCCAAATAGACAAGCTAGTTTTTAAAATCTTTAAAAACTTCCCTCCTGTTGAAAAGCAGGATATCCTCCTACTTCCATCATAGCAATATAATATTCCATTTTTTTCATTTATTGCCATACAGTAGGGCTCTGAAAGTTCTCCGGGTCCTAATCCTTTAGATCCTATGGTTAAGACAAGCTTTCCTTCAGATGAAAAAACCTTTATACATCCCTCTGTTGTATCTGTTAAAAAATACTGTCCTTTATAAAAATCAAGGTCATACGGGTGGGCTAAAAATTCTCCTAATTCTTCTGATGCAAGGTCAGGAAAACTTTTCTGAAGTATAAGTTTGTGATAATCAGCAGGGCTTAATGGATAGATAAGAAAAGTCAACGTAAAAATCAAATTAATAATGATTTTCAAAGTTATTCCTTCCTTGTATCAATAATGAAATTTTCCCTGAACTTCCTCCAAGTAACAATATCCTGTGTATCTAATAAAGGGAATAACTCAATCCGATCATCAAGTTTAATACCTGCACAGTTAAAATCGTCTCTCTTTGTTTCCTCTTTCCACTTTTTATATACCAGTTCAAGATGAATGTTTGCCTTTTCTATTTCTATATTATAGTCTCTTTCTTTAATTAAGTTCTCAATTTCATACCTTTCCCACCTTCCAAAAAGAACTAGTTTTAGCTTTTTCTCTTTATGGAGAGCAAATGCTTCTAATTCCTTGTATACATTAAAGCAAATGCATGTGATGTATCAGCACATCCTGGTTCAAAGTCATTACAGTGCCATTCATATGCTATTGCTAGGATTGTAAAGACGAAAAGGATTACAATACATCCTAAAACAACAATCGATGTTTTTTTCTTCATATTTATTTACCTCCTTTTTGGTTCATAAGAATATCTTCCTTATAGAAAATAATTGACCTTAAGATTCCTGTCAACCCAATGAGTACAAATTTCGTATTATGTCACGTTATTTCGCTTATTTTCGTTTTTTTTCTATTTTACTAAACAGTTCGAATATGGTTTTTTTCTTATTTGTTTGAACTTTACGTAAAAGCCATTTGTCAATTTCTGACTTAAACGTAAAAACTTTTGAACGCTTGGAATTATTGTCAATTCTATAAACAGGCAATTTAAGTTTCTTTTCCCAGCATTGACATGTTCTTGTAGATACATTGAGATAATTAGATATTTCTTTCCATGAATCCAGTCTTTCATTTTTAGACATGTTGAATATCCTTTCGCTGATGCTCTGTACCTATATTGAGTAGAGAAATAATGTTTTCAAAGAAGATAATATTAAACACCCAAGGCACATAAATTCCCATCAACTATTAAGTCGGCCGTTTGCTTAAGAAAGTGAAAAAATATTTTTTATATAATAAGGCTTTTGGAATAATATTTAAAATTGGCGAGGTTTTAATGAATAGAATGATTAGATCTATAGAATGAATTGAATAAATAATAATGAAGAAGGCCACCCATTTTTCCATTTTATGTTTGACTGGCTGGGTGAAGAAGAAAGAGCGGAGAGGCTGGAAAAGGCGGTTGCCGAAGTGATCAAATAAGGAAAAGTAAGGACTTATGATCTGGGCGGAACATCCTCCACTCTGGATATAGCAAGGGCTGTGGCTGTAAAGCTGTAGGTTTTTAATCCTATCAACTTTACGGAGGATAATAAAGGGAGGCCTATTATGGCCATCCATTTACTATTCTAGTCAAGAAAAATATTCTGAGTATCATTCTTGAAAAAATCTTGCATAATACAAAATAGGGAATGATAATAAAAATATCATCCTTTTTTATGAATAAGGCAGGAAGCTCCTGCTTTATTCACGAGTCGAGGTTGCTGCTGATGCGAGGCGCAGGGTATGAAGCTGTGGTTCTTCACCGCGAATGCCCTGCAACAAAGCAGATGCAGTAAGATCGGCTTGCCTCAATGGTAAAAAAATGGCGATTAAAATTAAAAATAGAAACAAGAAAATAATAGAAGTTACATTTTAGGAGGGTCTTGAACAACGTAAAGGAGAAAGTCATAATAAATGAAGGCATCGCCATTTTTTTATGAATAAGGCAGGAGAGATGGGTTATACGGTAATAGAAAAAATCATACAAAAGCACACCCAACAGGAGGTCCGGCCGGGACATATTGTGTGGATGACGCTGGATGTGCGCTCGGCCCGGGATTTCGGGGGCCCTAATGTGGTCAAGAATTTCCAGAGGGAATACGGAGACCAGCCTGTTGAGGACAGCAAGAAAACCTTTTTCACGTTTGACCTTTCCGTACCGGCCTGTTCTTTAAAGTATGCGGATAACCAGCAGATATGCAGGGAATTCGCCAGGCGGAAAGGAATAAAGGTGTATGACGTGGATGGTGGGATCGGCTCCCATATTCTGATAGAAAAAGGGCATGCCACATCCGGCAGCACGGTAGTGGGCACGGACAGCCACATGAACATTCTCGGCGCTGTGGGCAGTTTTGGCCAGGGAATGGGAGATGTGGATATCACGTTTGCGTTTAAGACCGGTAAGACCTGGTTTGAGGTGCCTGAGACCGTTAAAGTGGTTCTCAAGGGGGAGTTCAAAGCCCCTGCTTCAGCCAAAGACCTGACATTATTTATCCTCAGCAAACTGGGGACCAGGGAAGCGGCGCTAAAAGCCGTGGAATTCTACGGGGAACCGGTCAAAGAGCTTTCTCTTGCCGGCCGCATCACTCTCTGTTCCATGGTGACGGAAATGGCGGGAATCGTGGGCTTTGTTCCTGAGACCAATGACAGGTTCCTGAAGGAGATACAGGATCTATCCGGAGTCGAATACATGCCTTTTGCAGCAGATACGGATGCCCGCTATGCCGAGGAGATCGAGATCGACGTATCCGGGCTTACTCCCAAAGCGGCCGCACCTTTTCAGCCCACCAATGTCAAGGATGTCAAAGACCTGAGCCATGTGCCCATTGATTCCGGGTTTATCGGCTCCTGCACCAACGGGCGCACCGAAGACCTGAAAGCAGCGGCTGATGTGCTCAGAGGGAGAAAGGTCAAGGAAGGAGTGAACCTAAAGATCGTTCCTGCGACCCGAAGGGTCTATTCGGAAATTCTGAAGCAGGGGATTCTGGATGATCTGTTTGAAAGCGGAGCTGTGATAAGCAATCCGGGATGCGGGGGATGCGCTGAAGGCCATATCGGGCTGACCGGAGAAGGGGAGACCCAGATCAGCACGGCGAATCGAAACTTTGCCGGAAAACAGGGTAAGGGGAACAATTACCTGGCAAGCCCCCAGGTAGTGGCAGCCTCCTGTGTGCAGGGAAGAATAGCCGGTCCGGAGGATTTATAAATGAGTGAATTCACATTCAAAGGAAATCTGTGGGTTCTCAAAGACGAAAAAGGAAATCTGATAGAGGATATAGATACGGATCAGATCTATCACAACGCCTATCTTCATATAACTGAAATTTCAGAGATGGGCCGCTATGCTCTGGGAAATCTGGAAGGATGGAGGGATTTTCCCTCTAAAGCCAAACCTGGGGATATCATCGTGGCGGGCCGGAATTTCGGTGCCGGCTCCTCCAGGCAGCAGGCTGTGGACTGTTTTGCGGCTTTGAAAATAAGCCTGATCATGGCGCCCTCCTTTGGGGCCATATATTTCAGAAATGCGGTGAATTCCGGCTTTCCTGTTCTGAAATGTGCGGAGCTGGAGACGCTGGTCGAAAAAGAGAAGATCAAGACAGGAGACCGCGTAGAGATCGACATCGGAACCGGAAAATCACGAAACACCTCCACGGGAGAAACATTTAAAGAGGAGCCTCTGAGCTCTGTACAGAGGCAGATTTACGAGGCCGGCGGATTGTTTGCCTTTGGCAAAAGAATGGAGGAGAGATAGAGAAGTGCTTATTCTTGCAGTGGATACCACGTCCTTTGCCGGATCAGTAGCTCTTCTTAAAGGAAAAGAACTGGCAGGGGAAATCAATTCGGAATCTTTCCTGACCCATTCCGAAAGGCTTCTTCCTGGTGTTGATCTGCTGCTCCAGTCAAAGGGATTAAAAATCAAGGATATAGACGGGTATGCCCTGGCTGTGGGCCCCGGCTCTTTTACGGGGATCCGGATCGGGATGAGCACGGTCAAGGCGCTGGCTCTTGCAACGGGAAAGCCCGTGGCTCCGGTCTCGAACCTTAAAGCCCTGGCCCTGAAAATTAAAAATCCATACAGCCGCCTTCTCTGCCCTATGATAGATGCGAAAAAAGAAGAGATCTATGCAGCTCTCTATGAGATGGATGGTTCGGATTTAAAGGAAATCATTTCTCAGGGCTGTGTGAGCCCGGATCAGTTTTTATCCGGACTTCCATCCAACCGTCTTATCCATTTTATAGGGAGCGGATGCCGGGCTTACAAAAAGAAGATATTCGATTACCTGAAAGACAAAGCCAGGTTTTCTTCGCGGAGTCTTTTTACAGCTTATGAGGTGGGCCTTCTGGGATATGATCTTTTTGAGCGAAAAAAAGGGATTGATTTCAGGGAATTAAAACCTCTTTATTTAAGAAAGTCCCAAGCGGAGGAAAAAAATTAGCAAACCACTGAGTTCAAGGTGTTCCTTTTATCTTCGCAGGATGGGAAGAGAGGACCTCAGGTATGTCATGGACATAGAGAAAAGGTCTTTTTCCAATCCATGGCATTTGTCATCATTTGAGGGAGAGATCGAAAACTATGACATCTCGTTTCCGTATGTGATGATCCATCCTGAGACCGGCGAACTCACAGGATACATCATCTTCTGGCAGATAGGGGAGGAAGTCCAGATCAGCAATTTTGCTGTTCATCCGGATTACAGGAGGAAAGGTCTGGGGGGCTCGGTGTTAAACCGGGTGCTGGGCATCATTAAGGAGCGGGGAGCCAGGGTGGTTGTTCTGGAGGTCAGGGAATCCAATAATTCAGCCCGGTTTTTGTATAAGAAATTCGGATTCGAAGAGGCCGGGATCAGAAAACATTACTACAGCCGCCCGGATGAGGATGCGGTGGTGATGGTCAAGAAAATAAAATGACATGAGCAATGACAAAAGAGGGGGTCAATAGATGACTTTGAGGAGGCAGAGGCCTCTGGCCGGGGCCGTGGGTGTGAGGGGAGAGCGTTTTTTCTCCTTAAACAACCGGTCGATCTGCCCCGGGACTAGTTTGCCTCTTCCTGCGGCTAAAAGCGCTCCCACCATGGTCCTTGCCATATAGATAAGAAATCCGTCAGCTTCGACCGTGTAAAAAATCATTTTTCCCTGTTTTTTGATATCCGAGCGCACCACGTTTTTTACCGGATGGCGCAGCCGGTTGGATGAGAAAGACGTGAAGTCGTCTTTTCTTATAAACAAAGATGCGGCTTCCTTCATTTTCCGGATATCCAGAGGCGCGGGGTGATAGAGAGCGTATCTTGTTTCAAACGGCGTTATATCAGGGGCGTTGCAAATGCTGTACTGGTATATTTTTGATCTGGCCTGTTTTCTGGCGTGAAATTCTTTATCCACGGTTTCCACTTTAATGATCCGGATGTCCGGAGGAAGATTTCCGTTTAAAGCGCGCAGCAGCTCGTTTTCCGGATAATCCAGATCAGCTTTGAAATGGGCGACCTGGGCGGCGGCATGGACTCCGGCATCTGTTCGTCCGGCGCCTGTGAGCTTTATCCTTTTTGATTTGAAAAGATACAGGGCATCTTCAATGACACCCTGGATGGTCTTTTTGCGGGGCTGGATTTGCCATCCGTGATAATCTGTGCCGTCATAGCAGATCGTGATCTTAATATTTTTTAACATTATTTTTCACTATTGGAAGTTCGCTATAATAAAATTGTTTTTGCAGTCAACATAAGGTAATCGAAAGAATCCGGCAGTGAGGCTGAAGCGACATTGAAGATTTAGCCTTCGGATGAGGCTTTTCGAGGGTACCCGGCGAAGCCGGGCGACGAGTATGTCTGACCCACGGACGGGGGGAGTTACGCAGGAGCTGAGAAAAACGAAGAAGAATGGCGTTAAAAATCTGAAGGGAGCACAAGCCTTACTGCCGGATTCACTCATTTATGTGCCTCATTACCCAAGGGGAAAGTACTGTTTCAGCGCCAGGTCCACTGCCTGTTCCGGGGATTCTGCCTCTATGATCCCGTCTATCTTCCACGTGTCCAATCCTATGACCTTTTTGCCCTGAATGAAGCCGTAAGCGATCTCGGAGAGAGTCCCGTACTGCCCGTCTATGGCTATCAGTATATCCGAGTTCATCACCACAAGGGAATTCCTGGAGTAACCCAGGCCTGTGGCAACGGGGATATCTATGTAAGGATTCGCATCTTTCAGTGATGTGCCGGGAAGAACGCCTATGCTGAGCCCTCCGGCTTCCTTGTTTCCTCTGGCAGCGGCTTCCATGACTCCGCTCAAACCTCCGCATACAAGGACAGCCTGTTTTTTGGCAATGAGCCGGCCCACTTCATACGCGGCTTTGCGGAACTCCGGGCTTGGCTTAGCTCCTCCGATGATGCCTATACGCACTCTTTTTCGAATGTTCATTTTAAACCCTCGACTCGTAATATGTTATTATAATGCAAACCGGGACTATGACAAAGGGATAAAATGAAAGAAGCCGGTGTTGAAAAAATCTTGCATATCATTGAAAAGAAAATAATAATATAAAGTTGATTAAGATTCTGAAAAGGAGTCACACATATGGAAAAAGAAAAAGACTTCCTCGAAGTCAGTGCTTTGAGCAGCGAAGAGAATAAAAAATTGATCCTGGAAATCGAAAACACTCTGGCTGAGAAGAAAAAGAAAGGCATCTTTTCAGATAAAGAAATAAGAGAGATCGAGGAGCTGGAGCTGGAGCCGAATCTGGATATAAAGGATGTGATGGGGGTATGGGAAGACATGATGTTCAAACCCAAAAAGTAAAGAGGGTGAAAATGGGGCGTCACAAGCGCAGCGCATCAGGGGAAGCGATCGCTGATAAGGTCAAAATAGATTATGAGAATGTCAGCGCGGCAGATATCATGAGGCAGATCAAAGAGGAGACAGCAAAGGGGAGCATTCCTGAATCGAGCCCGGCCGCGGATTTACCTGAAGGAGGAGGAAGCAAGGCCATGAAATCTTTTATGAAAACCGTTCTGCTAAAATCAGCAAGGCCTTTCCGGAGTTTAATAAAATTACTGATTCATGATCCTCATCAGGATTTGATGGCAGAGGCCTATGAGAGGCTCCGCAGGCTGGAGCAGGAACACGGTGAGGACAGAAAAAAGGAATACATCAAACTCCTCTACGGGCTCTCTCATAATATTGTGGTGGAGCTGACCAAACTTAAGATCGAGGTGGAAGACTTGAGGGTAAAGCTCAGTATTCTGGAGAAGGATTTTGAGAATTTCAAAAAGAGGGAGAAGGCTCTGGAAAAGCATGTTTTCAAATAAGCGGGCGGCCTGATCCAAGGGATATCTGAAATGGATGTTCATCAATTTGCGACCTCATTATCGTACGGAGATGCGATCTCAGATGAGATGCTGGAGATCCGGAAAGCCCTCCAGCAGAATGGCTATGGTTCGGAGATATTCATAAAATATTATGACAACAAGACGGCAAGGTATGCCAGGGACTTCAGGGAATACAGAAATTTCAGTTCAGAGGAAAACGTTGTCATCTTTCATTTTTCCATAGGCTCTCCCGTGTCAAAGATGTTCTTCCGGATCCCGGATAAAAAGGTCATGATCTATCATAATATCACTCCCTTTACATTTTTTTTGGATCATCACCGGATACTGGCAAGGGAGTGTTACAAGGGGCGTCTTGAGCTTAAAATGTTTGCGGATAAGGTCGACCTCGCCCTCGGAGACTCGGAATACAACCGGAGGGAGCTTGAGGAAGCCGGCTACAGGAGAACAGGAGTCCTCCCGCTGCTCCTTGATCTGTCCAAGTTCGATCAGAACGGCGATCCTGTTACAAACGAGATCTTTGATAACGGGAAAAAGACCCTTTTGTTCGTAGGCAGGGTGGCCCCCCATAAAAAGTTTGAAGATGCGGTAAAGGTCTTTTATTATTATAAGAAATATTTCCATTCCGAATCCCAGCTTATTCTGGCCGGTGATTACAGGGGAATGGAAAAATATTACGCCGGGCTTCAGAGGCTCATAAAAAAGCTGGAACTGGAGGATGTCCATATAACAGGGCATGTGGATCTTTCAGAGCTGGCCGCTTATTTCAAGGCGGCGGATCTCTATTTAAGCATGAGCGAACACGAAGGTTTCGGCGTTCCTCTTATTGAGGCTTTTTACAACCGCGTCCCTGTGGTCGCCTTTGAAGCCGGAGCGGTCCGGGAGACCATGAACAAAGGGGGTGTGCTGGTTAGGAGGAAGGAGATGCTCCGCATTGCAGCGCTTATTGACAGGATAAACGAAGATGGGGAATTCAGGAAAAAGCTGATAGAAGGGCAGAACAAAGCGCTGGAAAAATACCAAAAGGACAATGTCAACTGGATTTTAATGGAACATATTCGAGAGGTTTTAAGAAAATGAAAGTCAATCAACTGGTGCCCAGTTATCACAGGGGAGATGCGATCGGTGATACGGCCGGTCACATAAAAAGATTCTTATTGTCTCAGGGATTCGCGTCAAACATTTACTGTCTTGACAGGGACCGTGAACTGGAAGAAGAGTCAGAGCTTTTCGCACACTTTCCCGCACTTGACGAGGGAGATATCACACTCTTTCATTTCGCTCTTCCGTCGCCCATGACAGAGGCTTTCAAAAGGCTTCCGGGAAAGAAGGTCTTGATCTATCACAATATAACTCCCTCAGAGTTTTTCAAGGATTTCAGTGAAGAGATGGTCCGGATAACACGTTTGGGAAGACAGGAGGCTGTATCTCTGGCAGGGCACACGCACCTTGCGCTGGCTGATTCGGAATACAACCGGCTGGAACTCGAGGATTTCGGATTCAAAAAGACCGATGTCTTTCCTTTGTTTGTAGACTTTGAGAAATACAAACAGCCTGTGAACCCATTTGTGTATGACCTTTATAATGACGAAAGGACCAATATTCTGTTCGTTGGGAGGATCGTCCCCAACAAAAGGATCGAAGACCTGCTCAGGGTCGTTCAGTACTATAAGAAATTCATCTCTCCTTTGATAAGGCTTATCATTATAGGGAAGACAGCCTCTCTGCCCAAATACTATGAGGCTCTGGTCAAGTTTACGGATGAACTTTTTCTCCAGCCAGATGAGGTGGTTTTCACAGGTCATATCCCGGATGCGGAGATGTTTGCCTATTACAGGGCTTCGGATGTGTTTCTGTCTTTAAGCGAGCATGAGGGGTTCGGTCTTCCTTTTATAGAAAGCCTGGTGTTTGACCTCCCGGTGGTTGCCTATAACTGCACCGCGGTTCCCAATACCCTGGGGGATGCCGGTGTGCTGGTGAACGGCAAGGATTTCAGGATTCTGGGCGAACTAATACATAAGATAGCGGATGAGAAGGAATTGAGAGAAAAGATCATCAAGGGGCAGAGAAAGAGGCTGGATGAGTTCAAATCGCTTGATTCTCAGGGAAAATTATTGAAACATATTAAAGATTTGAGTGTGTGAGATGAAAATAGCCTTTGTGGTCCAAAGATATGGGAAGGAAGTCATGGGCGGGTCAGAGCTTCACTGCAGGCAGGTTGCGGAAAGACTGGCGGAAAGGGGATATGACTGCACTGTGTTCAGCACCACGGCCAAAGATTACATTACCTGGAAAAATGAGTATCCTGAGGGCGAATCACGGCTGAATCATGTGAAGGTCAAGCGGTTTAAGGTCAGAAGAGAAAGAGATATCCGAGCGTTCAATGAATATTCCGATTGGATATTCTCCCATGACCACACCCGCGAGCAGGAGATCCAGTGGCAGGAACAGCAGGGCCCTTTGAGTCCGGATCTGATAGAGGCTCTGGAAAAAGAGGAACATCATTTTGATGTTTTTATTTTTTTCACCTATCTCTACTACAATACTTACTGGGGTCTTAAAAGCGTAAGTGCCCCCAAAATCCTGGTGCCCACAGCCCATGATGAACCGCCCCTCCACCTTGATATCATGAAAGAGGTGTTTGCCCTTCCGGATGCGTTCATCTTCAATACGGAATCAGAGAAGAGAATGCTGTACGCCAATTTTGATTTCAGCGGCAAGTACCAGGACATTGTGGGAGTGGGGATCGATATTCCCGGTTCTTTAGATATTAAGGATTTTTTAACAAAATACAGCCTTCACCGGCCTTTCCTTCTTTATGCGGGCCGTATTGAGAAGGGCAAGGGATGCCAGGACCTGATCGATTATTTCGAAAAATATTCTGCAAGGAGACCTGAACTGGAGCTCGTCCTGATAGGAAAGCTGTTGATGAGCCTTCCGGAACACAAGCGCCTGCGTTACCTTGGATTTGTTCCGGCCGATGATAAGGACGAAGCTATGCAGGCCGCGGCTTTGACCGTTCACCCCTCTTATCTGGAAAGTCTGTGTATGGCAGCCCTGGAATCCATGGCAGGGGGGACACCCATTTTAGTCCAGGAGAGAACAGAGCCGCTTAAAGACCACTGTGTCAAAAGCAACGGAGGCCTGTGGTATTCGGGTTATGAAGAGTTTGAAGCAGCGGTCGATCTTTTGATCAAGGATGAAAAGTTGAGAAACATAATGAGCGAAAACGGGCGGTCTTATGTGAAAAAATGTTATTCATGGGATACTGTTATGGATAAATATAAAAAGGCGTTTGAATTTTTAGGATTTGACTCTGGTTAAGGATTGTGTAAAAATTGGAAAAAGCAGACTAAATTCATGGCATTTGTGAACTATACCACCAAGAACATTGCGATAAAGGTCGTGTATTACGGGCCCGGTCTGAGCGGGAAGACCACGAACCTTCGTTTCATATACAGTAAGATGGACCCTGATTCCAGGGGTGACCTGCTGTGTCTTGAAACACCCCTGGAAAGGACTATTTTCTTCGACCTTCTTCCTATCAAAGCCGGCCTTATTCATGACTTCCGTGTCCATTTTCAACTCATGACAGTCCCAGGCCAGGTGTTTTACGAAGCATCGAGAAAAAGCGTGCTTAAAAGTGCGGACGGAATTGTTTTTGTGGCTGACTCGCAGATACCTCTTCTTGATGCGAATCTGGAAAACTTTGACGGATTGAGAAAAAATCTTGTTGATTTTAATGTGGATTTGAACTTTATACCCCTGGTTTTTCAGTACAACAAAAGGGACCTGGACAATCTTATTCCGGTCGAGACATTCAACAGCCTTCTGAATCCTTTGAGCCTCCCTTATATTGAATCTTCCGCTGTAAACGGAGACGGGGTTTTCGAAACTCTCAAGCAGATCGCCAAAATGACGGTTCCTGTAGTGAGAGAGAAGGTATTCGGTGAAAAAAAGGAACCTGAGAAAGAGGAAAAAGAAAAGAGAAAAGAAGCGGTACAGAAAGCCAAAGAAGAGAGGGAAAAAGTCAAAGAAGAGAGGGAAAAAGAAAAAAAGGACATTGAGTTTGTAGGTAAGAAGAAAGACCCTCAGATAAGATTGACCAAGATAAAGTTTCAATCTCAGACAGACATTGAGAGCCAGGTGGATAAGCTGGCCCAAGAATTCCTCAAAAATAAAAAAACCTGACTCATTCATAAAAAAATGGCGATGTCCATTTTGTGAATAAGTCAGGATCGATATCCGTTTAATATTCTGCTTTTTGATAATTAACCGCCGGTGCCGGCGTCTTTCTGAATAGAAGCCAATGCTGTTTAAAATTGCCGGTTCCGCACTTTATGGGGTGGAAGCTTATTTAGTGGAGGTGGAGGTCGATATTGCTTTCGGCGTACCTGATTTTATTACGGTCGGGCTTCCGGACAAAACGGTTCGAGAAAGCAGGGAAAGGGTAAAAACAGCTCTAAAAAACTGCGGGTACCCTGTAACGAGGCGGAAGATCATTATCAATCTGGCTCCGGCTGACAGAAAAAAAGAGGGTTCGGCGTTTGACCTCCCCATAGCTCTGGGGCTTCTGGCTCATCTGGAAGTCTTTCCCAGCAGCCGCCTTAAGGACTTTTTGTTTTCCGGAGAACTGGCTCTTGACGGCAGGATCAAGCCTGTTCCGGGTGTTCTCCCCACAGCCGTGTTGGCAAAGAAAAAAGCTTTTAAAGGCATCGTCATACCCAGAGAGAACGAGAAGGAAGCCGCACTGGTAAAGGAATTGGATATATATGCGCTGAATGACATCCATGAAGTGATAAGCCTGCTAAACGGGTCTCCGGATATTGAACCGTCGCGTTTTGACCTTAAAGATCTTCTCAGAAATGAAGACATGGGTTTTGATTTCAGGGATATAAAGGGCCAGGAACACTGCAAACGGGCTCTGGAAGTGGCGGCCGCCGGAGGACACAATGTATTGATGATCGGGCCGCCGGGTGCGGGAAAGACCATGATGGCCAGGCGCCTGCCCACGATAATGCCTCCTATGACATTTGATGAAGTTGTAGAGACCACGCAGATCTACAGCGTGGCAGGGCTTTTAGGAGACAGAGGAGCTGTTGTTCACAGGCCCTTCCGGTCTCCCCATCATACCACATCAGATGCCGGTTTGATCGGAGGGGGCGTGATCCCCAGGCCGGGGGATGTGAGCTTGTCCCATCATGGTGTGCTGTTCCTGGACGAACTTCCTGAATTCAGGAAAAAAGTCCTGGAAAGCCTCAGACAGCCAATGGAGGACGGAAAGGTCACCATTTCCCGAGCGTCCATGACCGTGACCTATCCTTCTTCTTTTATGCTGGTCGCCTCTATGAATCCGTGCGAGGATTCCTACTGTTTCCTGCCTGATTCCGGATATGAATGTACGGACACCCAGAGAAACAGATACTATTCAAAGATCTCCGGTCCTCTTCTGGACCGAATCGATATCCATCTGGAGGTGCCCAAGGTCGACTACAAAGATATCTCTTCAAAAGAAGGAGGGGAGGCGTCAGAAGCCATAAGGAAGAGGGTCGTCAAAGCCAGAAACAGGCAGCTCGGGCGCTTCAGAGACCGAAAAATTTTTTGCAATGCTGAGATGGGGGTTAAAGAGCTGAAGTGTTTTTGCAGGCCGGATAAGGAAGGGGATGAGCTTTTGCATATGGCTGTCGATAAGCTGGGATTCAGTGCGAGAGCCTATGACAGGGTTCTTAAGGTCGCCAGAACCATTGCGGATCTGGAGGGGGCAGAGGGGCTGAGTTCCGCTCATATATCGGAGGCCATACAGTATCGGATGTGGGATAGATATTTTAGGTGATGAGAATCAGATGTGGCTTGTGCTCCCTTCAGATTTTTAACGCCATTCTTCTTCATTTTTCTCGGCTCCTGCGTAACTCCCCCCGTTCGTGGGTCAGACATACTCGTCGCCCGGCTACGCCGGGTACCCTCAAAAAGCCTCATCCGAAGGCTAAATCTTCAATGTCGCTTTAGCCACACCTGATTTTCATTAGGCCTGTGACTGGTTGAATAGGATAATATGTCGAAATTCGGGGAAGGCTTGTGTATAATGGATGGGATCGATTTCTCTTTAGAGGAGGGAAGAATGGAATTAAACCATAAAAACCATTTCAACCGAAGGGATTTCATGTTCTCTGCATCAGGTATTCTGGCAGCAGCCTGCTTCGGAAGCAGGGCCAATCTGTACACTCCTTTCATCCAGAAAAAAGAACTAGCCCTGGAGCTCAGCGAAGAAGAAGCAAAGATAGTGGAGAGATCTTCCATGGCTAAGGAGCTTATGAACTATTTTGGTAAAGGATATTCCTGTGCTGAGTCCATATTGATGGTTTCTTTGAAGCATCTCGAACTTCCTGAGGACTCTATTTGGGCGGCCTGCGGTTTCGGAGGCGGAATGGGAAAAAAGGATTTGTGCGGACTTCTGACAGGAGGCATCATGGGTCTGGGGTTTGCTTCAGGGGCCCTTCAGGAAGAAAGAAGCGAGGCCAAAAGATTGTGTGGCGTTGCGGTTGATAAATACTGGAAATGGTGGCAGTCTCAGGCTCCTCTGAAATGCCAGGACATCAGGTCCCCCGGGACCAGCTCAGAAGTATGCGTTCGGCTCGGGAAGCTGGCTGCGGCCGAGGCGGAGCTCTTGATTGAGGAGATGAGGGGACAATGAAAAAAGGATCCTTATTTTTTGGTTTAAGCTGGCTGTTGGTTTTAATGATCCCTGCTGCCAGCGTCCTTTCAGGACGGCAGGAAAAAAGTCCTGATTTTGAGGAACAGGGCTTCACCGTCCTCTTCAATAATGAGAACCTTGACGGTTGGCGCAAGCTGACGGAATACAGCGGAGACTGCGGTCAGTGGACCGTTGAGGACGGAGTCCTGGTGGGGACCCAGTATCCGGAAGGCAAAGGAGGGCTTCTGGTCACGGAAGAGAAATATAAGGATTTTATTCTTTATGCGGAAGTCAAAGCTGATTACCCGGTGGATTCCGGTATTTTTTTACGCGTCCAACCGAGTGTTCTTTCCTATCAGATAACCATAGATTACAGGCCTGACGGGGAAGTGGGGGCTGTTTACTGCCCCCTGGGAGGCGATTTTTTGCTCCATAATCCCGGAGTGAAAGAGCTGTGGAAAAAAGATGACTACAATCAGATTCTCGTTAGCATCCAGGGCCAGCCCCCTCTTATAAAAGTGAGCCTGAATGGAAAGGAAGTGGTTGAGTTTAAGGATGAGATGAAAGACGGAAAATACAGAGTCCCGGATGAGGGATTCATCGGAGTCCAGGTCCATCCCGGAGAAAGCTGGGGCAAGGGGAATCACGTTTATTTCAGAAAGATAATGGTGAAGCCTGTTGATACTATCCAGAATTAAATTCAGGTGTGGCAGAAGCGACATTGAAGATTTAGCCTTCGGATGAGGCTTTTCGAGGGTACCCGGCGAAGCCGGGCGACGAGTATGTCTGACCCACGGACGGGGGGAGTTACGCAGGAGCCGAGAAAAACGAAGAAGAATGGCGTTAAAAATCTGAAGGGAGCACAAGCCATACCTGTATTTAAACCACGTTATACATAGAGGAGCCCGTCCTTCACCACCCATTTCCCGTTTTTGATGACGTGTTTTACGGGGTTGATGCCGAAATGGTACACAAGGTAGGGGTAATTGGGGGCATCGCACAGAATAAGGTCCGTTTTTTTGCCGGTCTCCAGGCTTCCTATCTCATTATGGCGGTCGACCGCATAGGCTGCATTAAGGGTCACTGCGTTTATGGATTCTTCGATGCTCATATTCATGGTGTAGACCCCTAGCTGCATGATAAAAAAGAGCGATTCGGTCATGGAGCTTCCCGGGTTGAAATCCGTAGCCAGAGCCACGGCCGCTCCTGACTGAATGAGTCTCCGGGCAGGCGCCCGTTTGTTCTGCATAAGGAAGAACGGGACACCAGGGAGCAGAACGGCTGCTGTAGAGCTGTTAGAAATCCTTTGGATGCCGTCCTCATTTATGGCAATGAGATGTTCGGCGGACACAGCTTTTTCTTCAGCAGCCAGTTGGGCGCCTCCCTGAGATGCAAATTCATCAGCATGAATTTTGATTTTAAAACCTGCTTTTTTTCCGGCCCGGATCAAGGCCCTTGACTCATCAACGGAGTAAACACCTTGTTCGCAGAAAATATCAAAAAATTCTGCCAGGTTTTTTTCCCTGACGGCCGGTATGATTTTTTGAGTGAGGAGTTTTATATACTCATGCTTTTTATTCTTATACTCCTTTGGCACTTCGTGGGCACCCATGAACGTGGAAATGATATCCACAGGATGGGACCGGTCAGCTTGTTTTAACGCTTCGAGCTGTTTTATCTCATCCTTAAGGTTGAGCCCGTATCCGCTCTTTGCTTCAACGGTCGTTGTGCCGTGAAGGAGCATGGTATTGAGTCTTTTGTGACAAAGAGATACGATCTCTTTTTTTGAAGCCTTCCTTGTCTTTTCCACTGAACTCTGTATGCCCATACCTTTTTCGGCCAGCTCAAGATAGGTATGGCCTTGGAGCCGCAGAAGGAATTCTTGTTCCCGGCTCCCGGCAAAGGGAAGGTGAGTGTGGGAGTCGACAAGACCCGGAAGGCAGGTCAATCCACTGCCGTCTATCTTAAGGCATCCGGATGTTTCAGTGATCTGGCTCCTTAATTCATTCTCCCGGCCTACAAAAACAATCTTTCCGTTTTTTGAGGCAATGCACCCTTTTTCGATCACGCCCAGTTCCTGGAGGTCTTTTTTCCTTTTAGGCGCAGTGCCCCTGCATGTAAGGAGCTGTTCACATCCGGAAACAATAAGATCAGCTGATATCATGAGAGGATTTTCCTACGGCTCTCTCTTTGTTTTTTCTTATGAAGGACGGGGTGTCGTATGAGTCCCATCTTTTTTCCCAGCTTGTTTGCGGATTTTCGTCTATGACCCGGTTTCCTCTGGGCCTGAACACATACGGGGGTGTTTCTTGACGGACCTCAAAAGGAGGCGGAGTGTCTTCTGCAGGATGAGAAATCAATTCCTGTGGTTCGAGGTAATCCTGGTCAGTTTTTTCGTCGAATCCGGTTGCGATCACAGTGACCTTAACGGTCTCCTTCATGGAGCTGTCTATGACCGTTCCGAAAATGATATTGGCATCCGGGTGGGCTTTTTGATGGATCAGTTCGGAGGCTTTGGATACCTCATGCAGCCGGATATCCTTTCCTCCGGTTATATTGATAAGCACACCCTGGGCTCCGGAAATGGATGTATCCACGAGAAGAGGAGATGAAATGGCTTTTTGAGCGGCATCCAGCGCCCGGCTTTCTCCCGAGGCCATGCCGGTTCCCATAAAGGCCATACCCATTCCTTTCATGATGGATTTGACGTCAGCGAAATCGAGATTGATCAGGCCGGGTCTTGTGATGAGATCAGAGATGCCCTGGACAGCCTGACGCAGGATATCGTCGGCCATTTTGAAAGCTTCCTGCATGGAAGTATCCAGGTTCACGGTCTCCAGAAGCCTTTCATTGGGAATGGAGATCACCGTATCCACGGCTGACCTTAGCTCTTCCTGTCCCTCGTTCGCCTGGTCTGCACGGATTTTCCCTTCAAAGTTAAAGGGAAGGGTCACAATGGCGATAGCCAGAACATCCATTTCAGAGGCGAGATTCGCCAGAACCGGTGTGGCCCCGGTTCCTGTTCCTCCGCCAAGGCCTGTGGTCAGAAAAACCATATCCGCACCTTCCAGGAGTTCGATCAATTTCTCCGTATCCTCCATGGCAGCTTCGCGGCCGATATCAGGCCTTCCTCCGGAACCCAGCCCTTTTGTGAGCTTGCTTCCCATCTGGAGTTTGGTTCCGGCTTTATTGCTGCTCAAAGCCTGAAGGTCGGTATTGACGGCAATGAATTCCACTCCGTCAATTTGTGATTCGATCATGCGGTTTACGGCGTTTCCGCCGCCGCCGCCGATTCCAATGACCCTGATTTTTGCTCCAGGGCTTTCATCGACCAGATGAAACTTAAGTTTGTTTTTTTGTTCCTCACTCATTTTTACCTCCTATGCTTCCTTGAGCCAATCTTTGAGTTTGACCCAGAAGCCTTTCTTTTTATCTTTTGGGAAGCCTTTTTCCTTCCATTTATTGAATCCGTATAAAAGAAGACCCACGGCTGTGGAGTAATCAGGAGTGTTGACTCTATCGACAAGTCCTCCCGCTCCTCCGGGGTCTCCATGCCTTACAGGAAGGTCAAAGACTCCTTCAGCTATTTCTTCGAGGCCTTCAAGAAGCGATGTTCCGCCGGTAAGGACAATGCCCGAGTTCAATGATTTTTCATATCCCATTCTTTTGATGTCATTATCCACCAGACGGAATATTTCCTCTGCCCTCGGCTGGATGATTTCAGCGAGAAGCTGTCTTGAAAGCACCCTTGCTTTTTTCCCGCGCCCTACGGACGGAACCTCAATGGTGTCCTGTTCGTCGACCAGGGGACTGGACACGCAGCCGAATTTTTTCTTGATTTTTTCAGCTTCCGGAATGGGCGTGCGGAGACCGACAGCAATATCGTTCGTGAAGTTATCCCCTCCGATAGGAATAACGGATGTGTACCAGAGGCTCCCTCTCTCAAAGATGGCTATTTCCGTGGTACCGCCTCCGATATCGATCAATCCGACGCCCAGCTCCATCTCATCATGCGTGAGAACGGATTGGCTGGTGGCGATTTGATTGAGAACGATCTGCTCGATCCCGATCCCTGTGCGGGATATGCATGTTTTCAGGTTTTGAACGGAAGTTATGGCGCCGGTGACTATGTGGACATTGACCTCCAGTTTGATGCCGCTCATCCCGAGAGGATATTTGATCCCGTCCTGTTCATCGACCACATACTCCTGAGGAATGATGTGAATGATCTCTCTGTCAGGGGGAATGGAGACAGCTTTGGATTGTTCGATGACCCGTCTTATATCCTCCCTGGTTATTTCTCTGTTTTTTCCTGATACGGCAATCACGCCCCTGCTGTTAAAGCTCTTTATGTGAGCTCCGGAAATGCCTATATATCCGGAGTCAATTTCAAATCCGGCCATGAGTTCCGCTTCTTCCTGTGCCTTTTTTATGGCCTCCACGGTGGCATCAAGGTTCACCACCACTCCCTTTCTCAGCCCCCTGGAATCCGCGGTTCCGATACCTATGATTTCGATTTTTTTCTCTTCAGTGACTTCTCCTATAAGGGCTGTTATTTTTTTTGTCCCGACGTCGATTCCCACTATATATCCGTTTTTAGGCATCAGCTTCCCTCCTTTTCTGGCAAGGATGTTTGTTTATTTGATAAATTTTTTCCCGGTGTGAGTATAAAACGGTCCTTAAACCTCATGTTTATACTTTGCAGCTCTCCGAATTTGGCAAAATAAGGTCTTTTATCCATGTATTCCCGGATCTTGTTTGAGAAATCGCTCTCACCTAAAATGAGCCACGGAGAGTTTTGGATCAGCTTGACCGAGACGCACCTGTATTTTGACAGGTCGATCGTCTTGATCATGCGCTTCTGTTCCGGGGTCAGATTTTCAAGACAGCTCAGTGCCAGCTCGAATTTATCCTCGAAGTCTTTCTTGAATCCGCTGCTGTCAGTGATAAAAGGGAGTCCGCTGTTTTCTGTCTTTTCAACAGCCTCAAGCAGGACACCGTCTCTGTCTGTGAGATAGAACCGGTCTTTTTGTATGATGGCTATGGGCACTCTTTCCGTTATTTCTATATTCACGGCAGAAGGAAACATTTTTTTCACGTGGACATCTTTGACCCAGGTGTATGATTTGATGATTTCCTGCATCCTGCCGATGTCAAGAAGCAGGAGATTTCCCAGCTTTTTCCCATGGAAGATGCTCTGGATGGAATTTTTGAGTCCGGGCTTTGTGCAGTGAATTTCAATGCTGTCCACTTCCAGTCTGTCCCATGTGATGAGAAACAGATAGGCCTGCTGGACAAGAAAGAACAGGCCTCCTATGAGCAGAAAGCTGATAATGATATGTTTTGGCCCAAGTTTTATTTTTCTTTTGATCCTGTGTGATTTTATTCCTTCTGCGTCTCTGCGGAAATAGGGCTGGGAGAGAAAGGGATTCAGTCTCTGCTTGACGGAAGGATTCAGGTTAACAGCCATTCTCTTTTTTGCCTCTCAGTTTTTCTATGATGCCCGGGATGGTTCCGGAGATACTGCCTGCTCCCAGGACCATTATCATATCCTTGGGTTGTGACAGCTCTGCAACCAGGTCCGGTATTTTTTCCATTTCAGGTTCAAAATGAACGCTTTTGTGTCCGAACTTCTGTATTTCCTCATAAAGTTTCTCTCCGGATATGCCGGGAACCGGATTTTCCCCGGCCGGATACACTTCGGTGATAATGAGGATATCCGCCTGATTGAACGAGGTAGCGAATTCGTTCATCAGCAGGGAAAGACGGGAATACCGGTGCGGTTGAAAAACAGCCAGGGTCCTTCGCATCCAGCCCCGCTTGGCTGCTTCCAGTGTTTTTATGATTTCAGTAGGGTGATGGGCGTAGTCTTCTATGACCATGATGTCCTTGATTTTCTTTTTGAGTTCGAAGCGCCTGCCGATCCCGGTGTAGCTTTCCAGGCCTTCGAGGATGGTGGGAACAGGAATATCCAGATTGAGACCCACTGCGACGGCAGCCATGGCATTATAAATGCTGTGCACTCCGGGAACATTCAGTTTCAGCTTCCCCACCTTTTTGTTTTTGTGATACAGGGTTGATGTGGAAGAGAAATTTTTGAACTCCTGGTCTGTGGCATAGATGTCCGCCTGCGCAGAGAATCCGTAGGTGATGATGTTTCTCTCAAGCTCGGGAATCAGGCTCTGAAGGTTGGCATCATCAAGACACAATATGACCGGACAGTAAAAGGGAACTTTATTTGCAAAATTTATAAAGGTCTTTTTTATTTCTTCAATGGTCCTGTACTGGTCAAGATGTTCTTCATCAAGATTCGTCAGCACGGCAATGTAGGGGGACAGGTAAAGAAAGGAGCGGTCGCTTTCGTCCGCTTCTGCGACAATAAATTCTCCCTCTCCCAGCTTGGCATGGGCGCCGACCGTATTCAGACGGCCTCCCACGATAATGGTGGGATCGAAATCTCCCTTTTCAAGGACCTGGGCGATCATGGATGTGGTAGAGGTCTTGCCGTGAGAGCCGGTCACGGCAATGCTGTTTTTCAAGCGCATCAGTTCTGCCAGCATCTCTGCTCTTGGGATAACGGGAATTTTCAATTTTTTTGCCTCAATGACTTCTATGTTGTCCGGTTTTATGGCAGAGGAAATGACCACTACGTCTGCTGACTGCACAAGACCGGTTTTGTGGCCTATGTTGATATCGGCTCCTAATGCAGCGAGCCGTTTGGTTGATTCCTGAGAGATCAGATCCGAACCCGATACAACGTAGCCGAGATTCAGGAGGATTTCTGCAATCCCGTTCATGCCGGTCCCTCCGATTCCGACCATATGGATGTGTTTGAGTTTTCTGTTTGTCCGCCTGATCAATTTATGTTCTCCTTTTGTTGTTTCTCATGAGCCCCAGACAAAGAACTGCGATTTTTTCAGCGGGATTTTCTCTTTTCAGTTGTTCCAGTTTTTTCTCCATCCGGTTGAGCGTGTCTTTGTTTTCGATAAAATGAATGATTTTAGATGAAAATCTTTCTGGAGTAAAATCCTTTTCAAGAATGATCTCCGCTCCTTTGATTCTTTCCAGTTCCCTGGCATTCAAAAGCTGGTGATTTTCTGTGGAAAGAGAAAAAGGAACCAGAATAGAAGGCTTTTGAGATGCGATAAGTTCTGCTATGGTGGTGGCTCCGGACCGGCACACAATCAAGTCCGATTTCTGGAAATATGCATAAATGTCAAAGAAAAAGGCGGATACTTCCGCGTTCCCAAACATGTTTTGTTTATAACTTTCTTTGACCCAGTTCAGGTCTTTTTCTCCTGTTTGGTGAAAGATTCTGAGAGCGTTTTTTCTGGCTTTCATAAGGGGGAGGCTCATTGTTATTTTTTTGTTCAGGAAATGAGAACCCTGGCTCCCTCCGAAAACAAGGATTGTAAGGCGTTCTTCTCTTTGTTTTGGCTTCAACGAATAGAATTCTTCCCTTACCGGATTTCCCAGGAATTCTCCTTTGCCTTTAAATGCCGGAAGGGATTTTTTAAAGGCCACCACAGCTTTTTTTGCAAAAGGAATGAGAATCCGGTTGGTTAATCCCGGGTGGAGGTTTTGTTCCATTATCAGGCAAGGGATTCCCATGAGAGATGAGATGAGGACTATAGGACCTGAACTGTAGCCGCCCATGCCGATAACGAGCGCTGGTTTTATATTGATGATGATAAGCAGTGATTTGATAAGAGAGTAGGGGAGTATGAGGAGTGATCTTATGACCAGGAAGCCCTTTCCCTTAATTCCTTCTATTTTTAGCGGAATGAAATCCGCATGATAATGCTTCATTATGGATTGTTCGAGCCGCCGGGTGCTTCCGACAAAAGTGATTTTTATGCCCTGCTGCTGCAGCTTTTTTCCCACCACTAAAGCAGGATAGAGGTGTCCGGCTGTTCCTCCTCCGGATATTATGACTCTTTGTTCCATCATTTCCTCTTATATGCCTGTTTCCTTTGTGAAATATGAAGAAGGATCCCGATACCGGCCATCATATACAGCAGGGAAGACCTGCCGTAGCTCAAAAAAGGAAGAGTGAGGCCTGTGGCAGGGAGAAGACCGAGCACAATGCTGATGTTCAGAAGGGCTTGAGAAAAAAGTGCGATAGTGAGCCCTGCTGCCAGAAGGCTGCAGAATTGATTGGGCGCTCTTCTGGATATGAGCAAGCCTCTCCATAAAATGATTCCGTAAAGCAGAAGCACACTCACGGTTCCTATCAGGCCCAGTTCTTCTCCTATGATCGCATAGATGTAATCGGTGTGGGCACAGGGCAGAAAGAAAAGTTTTTGGGTGCTCTGCGCTATACTGACCCCGACGATGCCGCCCGAGCCCACAGCGAGCTTGGACTGGTATGCATGAAAGCCGCTGCCAAGGAGGTCATTCGAAGGAGAGATATAGGAGTTCCATCTGTCTATTCTGTAGTTTGCCTGGAAGAGATAAAACACGAACACAAGCACGGAAGCCAGTCCGATCAGGAAGAGCTTGTCCAATCGTATCCCCCCTATGAAAAGCATTATGGAGCCGATGATGAAGATAAAGAGCGAAGTGCTGTAATCAGGTTCCTTGATGATCAGGAGAATTAAGATAAACAGAACGGCTGCCGGAATGATCAGTGTGCTTGTTTGATGGAGTTTATCTTTTTTCCGGCTGAGATAGGAAGCCAGGAACAATATGATACTCAGCTTTGCAAGGGATGACGGCTGGAATCTGAAGCTGAAGAGGTGAATGGAGCGGTTAGTGTTGTTGACCTCCGGCATCACGAAACAGAGCACCAGAAGGGCTAATGTCAGGATCAGCAGCCCGTATATGAATAGAGTGTTTTGATAGAATGCTGATTTCATTGAGATGATGACCAGAATCAGGATAAAGCCTGCTGCCGCTGCTACGGCCTGATTGATAAGAAAGGTGAAAGGCTGGCCGTATCTTTCATTGGACTGCACTGCGGACGAGCTGAAGACCATTATGAGACCAAAAGCCACAAGAATAATGGTGGCTATGAACAGCGGCTTGTCAAATCCAAATCGTTTGAACGCTTCCATTTATGTGCCTGTTTTTTGTATCTTTTGAGAAAGGTTTTGAACTTCGTCTTTAAAAACCCTTCCCCTGTGCTCAAAGTTGTCAAACATATCAAAACTGGTGCAAGCCGGTGCCAGGAGCACCACTTCCCCGGATTTTGAAAGCTCAAAAGCCCTTTCCACGGCTTGTTTTAAGGAGGAAGCCTTTTCCGTTTCCGCATATTTTCCGAGTGCCTTTATGATGGTTTCCCCTGCTTCTCCGATCGCTATGATTTTTTTGACCCTTTTTTTGATCTGTTTTTTAAGGCGGCTGAAATCACCTCCCTTATCTCTTCCTCCTAAGATCAAAGTGATTTTTTTATCAAAACTCATGATCGACTTTAAGGCCGCATCGATATTGGTTGCTTTTGAATCGTTGTAGAAATCCACTCCTTTAAGAGTCATGACTTTTTCAAGCCGGTGTTCCAGTCCTTTGAAACTCATTATGGTTCTTCTCATTTTATCCAGAGGGATACCGGACACATGACCCGCCAGAATAGAAGCCATGATATTTTCCTGATTGTGGATTCCTTTGAGAGGGATATCTTTTGTATTCATGGCTTTTTGTTTTTCCTTGTCTTTCAGCATGATCCATTCCTTTTGAAGGAAGCATCCTTTGCGGATTTTAGCTTTCATGCTGAAGGCATAGATATTATCAGGCCCCTGTTTTCTTGCAGGCCAGACTTGAGGGTCATCCCTGTTGAGTATGGCTGTCTGGGTTTTTTCATGATTTTTGAGAAGTTTTGTTTTGGCCAGAAAGTAGGATGAAAAGCTTCCATGCCAGTCCAGATGGTCGGGAGTGATATTGAGGATCACAGAAATGTCAGGAGCGAATGTATCAACATATTCGAGCTGAAAACTTGATAATTCGGTCACAAAGATATCGTCTTCCGAGCTTTTTTCCGCAAAACTGATCAAAGGTGTCCCTATGTTTCCGGCCAGATTGGATTTGAATCCTCCGTCTTTGAGTATGTTGTGGACAAGCGATGTTACCGTGGATTTTCCGTTCGAGCCTGTTATACCGATTGTTTTCCCTTTTAAAAAGCAGGAGGCGAGCTCTATCTCGGAAATTATTTTTATTCCTCTGCGTTCAGCTTCTTTGAGCTGCGGTATCGGAGGAACTCCGGGACTGGGAATGATAAGATCCGCATCCAGGAATGATGAGAGCATATGCCCCCCTGTTTCAAATGTGATGCCTCTTTTCTGATAGAGCACGGCTTCGTCATTCATGTCCTGATTTTTTTTTGATTCGCTTATTTTTATTTTTATATCCCTATTCTGGCTTATAAGAAAGTCACACACGGCTTTTCCTGTTTTTCCAAAGCCGACAACCAGGACTTTCTTGTTTTTCAGTTCCATTTTTACCTGATTTTCAGTGTGGTCAGGCTGAAAAGCGCGAAGATAATTCCCACAATCCAGAACCTGACGACTATTTTTTGTTCCGACCATCCCATCAGTTCAAAATGATGGTGCAGGGGAGTCATCTTAAAAACTCTTTTTCCTCCAGTGAGTTTGAAGTATCCCACCTGTATCACCACGGAAAGAGCCTCCATGACAAACACTCCGGCCACCATAAAAAGCAGGAACTCCTGCTTGATCATTATGGCCACGATACCAAGGGTCGCTCCCAGAGAGAGGGAGCCGGCGTCTCCCATAAAGATTTCAGCCGGATGGCAGTTGTACCACAGGAATCCGAGACAGGCACCGGCTAGGGATCCGAGAAGCACGGTGAGCTCTGCAGCCTGGGTTACGGGAAGAATGTTTAAATACTGGGACCAGAGCGCATGCCCGGCTATATAAGAGAGAGCTGTAAATGAGGAGATGCTGATCAGAGTCAATCCTATGGCAAGGCCGTCAAGCCCGTCGGCAAGATTCACGGCATTGGTGGAGCTGACCATTATGAGCATGATCCACGGGATATAAAGCATTCCTAAATAAGGAGTCCATTTTTTGATAAAGGGGAGGGTCAGATGCAGGTTGAAATCTCCCCGAAGACCCATGTAAAAGAGCACCACTGCAATGGCAGCGGCAAAGATGATCTGGATGATGAATTTGTATTTTGCCAGCAGTCCCTTGGGCTTGTTTTTTCTGATTTGAAGGTAATCGTCCAGTAAGCCGAGAGCGCCGAAGAGAAGCATGGTTGCCATGGCCAACCATATATACAGGTTGCTTAGGTCAACCCATAAAAGGGTGGAAACCGCTGTGGCTCCAATGATCAGAATGCCTCCCATGGTCGGCGTTCCTTTTTTTGTGATATGTGTTTTTGGCCCCTCATCCCTTATGGTTTCGCCGAACTGGTGTTTCCTCAAATATTTTATCAGCCACGGCCCCAGAACCATTGTGAAGAGAAGCGCGGTGATTCCGGCGAGGGCTGTTCTTACCGTGATATAGCGGAATACATTAAAAAATATAAAGTATTTTTTCAGCGGAACAAGGAGTATATAAAGCACTTTATTTTCCTCCCTTTTTTAAGGAATTGACTATTTTTTCAATGTGAACTCCCCTTGACCCTTTGATCAGGACGGTGTCGTTTTCTTTTAATAGGGACGGGATTTCCCTGGCCGCTTCTTCAGAATCACTGAAAGAAAGGATGTGATTGAGAGCCATTCCTGAATCAAGGGCGCCTTCGGCCATGTGCTTTGCCAGAGGGCCTACGGTTATGAGCATGTCGATTCTGTTTAGGGCAGCCGATTTTCCCGCAGCTCTGTGAAAATCTTTCTGCCTTTCGCCGAGTTCTAGCATATCGCCGAGCACGGCGATTTTTCTTCCTCCTTTTTGAACGGACAGGCTTTTGAGTGCTTCTTCGAGGGCAACCGGATTGGAATTATACGAGTCGTTTATCACTTTGATATTGTCAGCCAGGCAGAGGATCTCACCTCTGTTATCAGAGGGCTTCAGTTTTTTCCCTGTTTCTACGATATGGTCAAAGGGGACAGACATGATTGAAGCCGTACCTGCAGCTGCCAGGAAGTTATAGAGATATCCCCTGTTTGAAAACGGTATGAACGTTCTGGCCTGGCGTCCCATACAGAAGAAATCAAAGGACATTTTTTCCAGAGAATGGACATGAATGTTACAGGCTTTCACGTCACATTTATCCGTGAGACCGAACAGAACCGGTTTTTTTCGGAGCGATTTCATCATGCTCAGTATAAGAGGCTGGTCTCCGTTGAGAATGGCTGTTCCGTCAGGATTCATGCCGTCCAGAATTTCTTTTTTTGCATCCGCTATTTGATGTATGTTTTCGAAAAATTCCATATGCACGGGATAAACATTACAGATAACAGCTATATCCGGCTGCGCGATACGGATCAATGTCAGGATCTCTCCCTTGTGGCTCATCCCATACTCCAGGACAGCCGCCTCATGGTCTTTGTTGAGCCTGAGAAGGGAGAGAGGGAGGCCTATATGATTGTTGAAGTTCCCCAGGGATTTCAAAGTGTGGTATTTCTTTTTGAGAAGCTTGGCTGTGAATTCTTTGGTAGTGGTTTTTCCTGTGCTTCCTGTGATTCCGATCACTTTTACTTCGTGCTCCAGAAGAACCCGGTGCGCGAGCCTTTGAAGGGCTTTCAAAGTATGGTCGACTTTTATGTAAGCCGTGTTGTTTTCCATAGAGGAGAGGTCTTTGGAGACCACAGCTCCCCTGGCTCCGTTTTTCACTGCGTCCGGGATGAAGTCATGGCCGTCCCTTTGGCCCTTGAGGGCAAAAAACAGGCTTCCTTTTTTGATGTCTCTGGAGTCTATGCTGAAATCACTGAACTTAGAGGAGGGGTCTCCCTGCTCTATTTTTCCGTTCATCTTTGCGGCAAGCTGATTCAATCGAAGTTCAGTCACTTTGATTATCCTCTCTTTTCTTTACCGCCGCTTTAGTCACCTCCACATCATCAAAAGGGATGACCCTGTCTTTTATGGTCTGGGTCTTTTCATGCCCCTTTCCTGCGATGAGGACATAATCTCCTTTTTTTGCCATGGAAACAGCTTTTTCTATGGCCTCTTTTCTGTCCGGGATGATTTCGTATTTGTTTGTTCCTGTTTTTCTGATCCCTTTTTCAATACTTGAGATAATGTCCATGGGGTCTTCAGATCTGGGATTGTCTGAAGTGATGATGGTCCAATCCGCTGTTTTTCCCGCTGTTTCCCCCATTCTGGGCCTTTTTGATTTGTCCCTGTCTCCTCCGGCTCCAAAAACAAGGAATATTTTCTGTGAAGCGATCTCCTTTACGGTTTCGAGAAGGTTTTTTAGGGCATCATCCGTGTGTGCATAGTCCACAAAAAGATGAAGCCCCAGGTCATTGGGTACTTTCTCGAACCTTCCCGGAACATGTTTGAGAGCAGCGATCCCTTTTTCAACGGCATTAACGGGAATTTCCAAGGCCAGGGCACAAGAAGCGGCTGTGAGAATATTGTAAAGATTTGGCTTTCCGAGAAGAGGGGAGACGGTCTCCATGCTTCCGAAAGGAGTTACGATGAGGGCTGTTATGCCTTGTGAGCTGAATCTGTATTTGCCGGGATGGATATCAGCTCTTTTGTTCAATCCAAAGCTGAGAGCCTTTTTGGGTAGTTCTGAAATAAGCTTCTGGCCCCAGATGGAATCCGCATTGACCACAGGCTTGCTTTTATTTGCCGTTAAGAACAGCTTTTTTTTGGCGTTATAGTAGTTTTCAATGGATTTATGATAGTCCATGTGCTCTCCGCTGAGATTTGTGAAAGCCGTGACATCAAAATCGATCCCGTTTATTCTTTTCATTTCTATGGAATGTGAAGAGACTTCCATGACACAATGGGTGGCGCCCTGCTCCAGCATTTTGTGCATCAAAGCATTTGTATCAGGAGCTTCCGGAGTGGTCCTTACTGCTGGCATGTTGAAGTCAGGGCCCCTGTAGGAGATGCTTCCTATGACTCCCGGGGAATATCCGCCTTTTTCTAAAATCTTTTCCAGGAGATAGGTGACGGTTGTCTTTCCCTTGGTGCCGGTTATTCCAATGACCCGCATTTTTCGTGACGGGTGGTTAAAGAACTCTGTTGAGATCAAAGCCAGAGAGAGCCTTGCATCATTTGACCGGATCCAGGTCTTTAAAAATCCTTCGGGATTTTTTCTTTCTGACAAAACAGCCGCAGCGCCTTTTTTGAGGGCATGGGGAATATAATCAAAACCGTCCTGATTTTCTCCCTTGAGTGCGGCAAATAAAAATCCGGGCTTTGTTTTTTGGGAGGAATAGGAGATTCCGGTTATGCGCTCTTCAAGGTTTCCGCTTATGCGCAAACCCGGAATCTTTTCAGTGAGTTCTTTTATGGTCATGTTTTTCCTGTGTCTGTTCTTTGGGCCGCGATGATCGGCCTTGCAAGCCCGGCTTCTGGGGGTACCCCCATATACCGGAGCACTTTTATAGCTGTTTCTCTGAATACCGGTGCTGCAACCTGGCTCCCGTAATAAAGGCCTTTTGGATCATCGATCACAACAATGATCGATAGGGCCGGATGATCCGCGGGTATGAATCCCACAAAAACCGAAGTGTGCGCGCCGGAAGTGTAGCCGCCTGTTTCAGGATTTATTTTCTGGGCTGTCCCGGTTTTTCCGGCCGCTTCATACCCGTTCACCTGGGCAGTTCTCCCCGTGCCCTCTGTCACGACTCTTTTCAGCATGTCTTTTATTTGAAGGGCGGTTTTTTCTGACAAAACTCTCCTGGGAGCCACAGCCTGCCCTGATTCGTTTAATTCGGGATGGCTTCCTTTTTTTATGATGGTAAAGGGAATTTGAACGCCGTTGTTTGCAATGATATTCACGGTGCTGAGAAGCTGCAAAGCGGTTACGGAGACCTCATATCCTATGGAAAGCGAAGCCAGTGACAAGCGGCTCCATTGGTCTATGGGATGGAGAATCCCTCTTTGTTCTGCGGGAAGTTCTATTCCTGTTTTTTCCCCGAATCCAAAGTCTTTGATCCTCTCATAGAGGAGTCTTTCTCCCACGAGCTGGCCTATCTGTATGGTTCCCACATTGGAAGAATGAATGATGACTTCAGGGAACGAAAGCATGTCATATCTGTGATGATCAGTAAAGGTTTTGTTGGCGACCCTGATAGAACCCTTGCTGCAGTCAAAAGTTTCCGAGTAGGGGATTTTGTTTGAATCGATCGCTGCAGAAAAAGTGACGATCTTGAATGTGGAGCCCGGATCAAAAACATGATGGATGGCTTTATTTGAAAAAAGAGAGTTCAAGTCGATCAATTTCTCATTGAGGTTGCTTTCGGGAAAGCTTGACATGGCCAGTATTTCTCCGCTGGGAGGATGGGAGACAATGATCGCTCCCCAGGAAGCTTGAGCTTCCTTAACCGCGTTTTTGAGATTTTCCGCAGCAATATACTGAATGGTCTCATCAATACTGAGGATGAGGTCTTTTCCCGGCTCGGTTTGTTTGAGGATACGGAAGCTGTATCCCTTTCTTCGTGCGTCCTTGTAGTTCAGCATGATCCCGTTTTTCCCTCTCAGCAGGGAGTTATACTGCAGTTCGGCTCCGTTTACCCCATTTTCGGAGAAATCGACTCTGCCGATAACATGAGAAGCGAGATCTCCGTAGGGATAAAAGCGCTTGCTCTCTTCCACCATGTGCACACCTTTTAGATCCATCTTTTTTACGATATTCTCCTCTTCCGGTTCGATCTTTCGTTTTATATGGATATAGGGGTCATTGTCTTTTATCTGTGATTTTATGCTTCTGGCTTTTTCCGCGGAAAGGCCCAGTATCCTTCTCAGCTTGTTTATCCGGCTGTACTGTATGTCCAAGGGCTCGTCTTCTATGGTTGAATAAATAACAGATGCTCTGGGCACACTGCATGCTAATCTGCTTCCATTTCGGTCAAAAATAGTCCCTCTCTGTGGAATGATGTCATCTTGATTTTGATTTTGTCTTTCCACCTGGTTCTTTAATTCGCTGTGCTGTATGATTTGCAGCTGAACCAAGCGGAAACCTATGGCTGATGTCCAGAGAACAAAGAGAAAGACCATACATAGGGTTCTTCTTTTTGTTTTTTTTGAAACATATGCATTCATTTGAATCAATGATCCAAATCCCTGAAATCCTCATATATCAATTGTTTTTCTTCAGGTTCTTTAAGTCCCAGTTTTTGCTTCGCCGTCTTTTCCACTTTTTCAAGGGAAAGAAGGGCTGTCTTTTCCGCTTCCAGGGTTTCGACTTCTTTTTGAAGTCTGGTGACTTTTTCCTCCAGGTCTTTTGTTGTGTAGCCCATTTTTACGGATTCTGCCTGACGCCAGATATAGAAGGTCAGAATGAGTATGGTCATGAACGCAAAGAGGACAGATCGGATGATCGTGTTCTTTTTGAATTTTTTCTTTACCATCATATATTCCTTGAAACCCTCAGTTTTGCAGACCTGGATCTGAAATTCGCCTCGATTTCTTTTTTGGAAGGAGTAACGGGTTTTTTGGTCAATATGGTTATAAAAGGGCGTTCTTGCCTGGATGATGCCAGTTCTTTCATTGTCTGTTTGACGATCCTGTCTTCCAGAGAATGAAAAGAAATAACAGCGGTTCGTGTATTTTTTGGGGTCAGTTTGACCATTTTTTCCAGAAAAGCATCAAGGTCTTTAAGTTCCTGATTGACTTCGATGCGCAGAGCCTGAAAAACCCTGGCTGCCGGATGAGTTTTTCCTTTTTGAGGCCTCCACCGGCATATCTCCTCTGTTATTTTAAGAAGCTGGGTGGTCGTATTGATTTCCTCTTTTTTTCTTCTGGAATAGATTTCCTTAGCCAGGATTTTAGACTGCCTCAGCTCTCCGTATTCCCAGAATATCTGGGCCAGTTTGTTTTCAGAGCTCCTGTTTATGATTTTCGCTGCTGTGGTTTTGTTGCGGAGGTCCATGCGCATATCCAGAGGCCCTTTTTTCTGATAGCTGAAACCCCTTTCCGGATCGTCAAGCTGGAAAGATGAGAGGCCCAGGTCCAACAGGATCCCCCGGATGGATGAGAAATCTATTTTTAATTCAGGAATATACCTGAAGTCCGAGTGGTACAGGGTAGCTCTGTCCGCGAACGGTTTGAGATTCTCTTTGGCTTTCATGAGAGCTTTTTCGTCTATATCAAATCCTATGACCCGGGCGTTTTTGCTGCGCCTCAGGATCTCGCTTGAATGTCCCCCCAGTCCGATAGTGCAGTCCAGATAAACTCCTTCCCTTTGCGTATCCAGAAGAGATAAGACTTCTTCAAGAAGAACAGGGATATGAGCTTGTTGGCTCATTATTTGTTTTCCTTGGTTTTCAGTTCAGATATTTGGTCAAAGTCTTCATCTGTTAGCGGGTTTTGTTCAATGATTTGTTCCAGGGTTTCCTTGTTCCAGATTTCCAGGTGATCGTTGAGCCCCACTACTTCGACCTCGTCTCCGAGATTTGCTTTCTCCTTCAGCGCTTGACTGATGAGGACTCTCCCCTTAGAATCTATTTCATAGTAAGAACCTTTGACATTGACCCTGAGCATGAAACTTCTGACCCGGGGTTTTAGCTGGTGAAGGCCTTCATCAGTAAGCCCGGTCAGTTTCTGCCATCTGGGGAGAGGATAAATTTGAACGGATCGATCGGTCAAAGAGGTAATGAATACTTCCTTTCCGAATTTTTCCAGGATGGCTTCCTGAAATTTTGCAGGAATCTTGATTCTTCCGCTTTTGTCAAAGCGCGCTGTGTAACTTCCTATTAAATAATTTCCCAATTTGTCCCGTTTTGTCCCGTTTTTCTAAAATATATGATAGAAAAAGGGTAATGTCAAGGGAAAAAAGGAAAAAATTAGATGAGAGGATCAGGGGTTTTTTTCTTCAAGCAGGGATTTGGCCTTTTCATAGTCCTTCTCTTTGACCATTACAGTGATTTTTCCCAGTCCGTCCGCTGAGAATGCATGTACGGATTGAACCACCAGTCCCTTTAAAACAATAGAGATCCCAAAGCTTTCAAGAAAGCTTTTTATCACCTCAGCCTCTACAGGCCCCTGAACGGTCGCAACCTCTACCAGCTTAATATCCCTGGATTTTTTATTTTGTTTGTCTTTCATAAAAATTTCTTCTTTTGTTTGAAATAATCGGATAATATCTTTTTGTGGTCAAAGGCAAGAGGGAAATCGATCTCTTCTTTTGTGAAGATCCCGATTTCTTCGGCATCGTCACGCGCCTCTGGTGTTCCTCGGGCTTCAGCTACAAAAACAGTTGATACCGTATGTTTTCTGGGGTCTCTTTTGGGGTCCGAATACGTGTGCATCTGGAATTTAAGGGTTACATTCAGAGATGTTTCTTCTTTTGCTTCTCGGACGGCTGCCTCTTCAAGAGATTCTCCGTAATCAACGAATCCTCCGGGAATAGCCCAGCCATAAGGGGGATTTTTTCGCTTGATGAGAATAATGGCCTTCTTGCTGTTTTTTTGCTTCATCTCAATGATGATGTCCACTGTAGGTATGGGATTCCTGTATTCTCTCATTTTTTTCTGCCTTTCCTTTGATCCATCGGTCGTGAATCATCCGGGATTAGTATTCTATTTATTTTGTGGTAAAAATTCAACTGTATACTTTTCATACAGGTGAACTGAAAAGAGGACATTTTTTAATGATGCATTTTCAGGGCTTCTCTGTTATAATTTGGCATGTAATTTGCTCTTTATATATGCGAGGAGTAAAAAAATGAAGAAACTTATTATCATTATCCCGCTGATCATACTTATCTCAGGATGTGTAGCCATAGGGGAAAAATACAGGATGCCTGGTCCCAGAGTGAGAACAGTTGCGTATTATGATTATTCTCCTTCTTACTACGACTGGGATTATGGATACTACTATGGTTATCCTTATTGGGGCTGGACGGGATTCGGCTGGTGGAATCCTTTCTGGTATTACGGTTTCTATAATTATTACTATGGTTGGTACTATCCTTACTATGGAGCCTATTATTACTATTATCCCAGCCGCTACTACAGAGGGAGAAGTGTTGTGACCAAGGCTCAGCTCAGGGATCCCAATAAAAGCGGTTCAAGTGTCTCAGGCCGGAAGATCCGTTATATCGACAGAAGTTCTGTATCCGGTCTTTCCAGAGTGAGAAGCGAGGGGAAATCCGCAAGAGTAAGCGGTATCAGATCTTCCCGGGTGAGAAACACCAGGTCAGGTTCTGTGTCCCGGATCAGAAGTTCGGGTTCCCGCGGCCGGAGTTCTGTCTCTCGAACACGGAGTTCAGGTTCCCGGAGTTCAGGAAGAAGAAGGAAGTAGAGCTCAGAAAAGAAAGCTTCAATCCAGGGCTTACCTGTTTGACGTTGCTAAAGACGGTTTTAAAGGGGATGTAACAGAGTCCGGGAGGATGTAAAGAGGCCCGGCCAGAGCTAACTGAAAACCCCAAACCACTGCATTAAATTCGTTTCGATACTCCTCTCTCAGCGGAGCCACGGGTTTGAATTTATGCGCGAGAGGGTTGACATAGTTTCCGTGGTATTTGATTCTGTAATCCAGGTGGGGGCCTGTAGAAGTTCCTGAGGACCCCACATATCCTATTGTCTGTCCGCCGGTTACTTTGGCGCCTTTTCTTATTCCGCTGCCGTAGCTCCGGAGATGAAGGTACATGGTTTCATAGTAATTTTGGTGACGAATCCTTACCATCCTGCCTGCGCCGCCGTTTTGGCCCACAAAAGTCACGGTGCCGTCGGCCGTTGCCTGAACAGGAGTTCCCAAAGGAGCTCCATAGTCAACACCATAGTGAGGCCTGTACACTTTCCATACCGGGTGGAACCGGCTGTGGCTGAACCGGGATGTGATCCTTGCGCCGTTTATGGGTGATTTGAGGAATTCTTTGCGCAGGGACTTGCCTTCGGGATCAAAGTAGTCCCATTTTTTAGTATCCGGATACGTGAAGCGAAAAGCCTGGAATGTATTCCCCTGATTTATGAATTGAGCGGCAAGGATGTTTCCGTATCCTATGAAGTTTCCGTCCAGATATTTCTTTTCAAAAATCAGCTCAAAAGAGTCGTTCTTTCGGATATCTGCATAAAAGTCTATGTCCCAGGCAAATATATCGGCAATGGCAATGGCAAGTGAATCCTTTTCTCCGGTCTCATTTACAGCCTGGATCAGATTATCGTTTATAACACCCCATGCTAATTTTATTTTTGTTTTTATGGGGAGAGATAGGATCTCTGCGGCATAAGAGTCAGATTTTTTTTGTATTTTAAGATATGTTTCTGTATCTATGTCGTATTCCATATAGTGAAAAGAGCCGTTTTCTTCACAGTAAAGTCGGATCTCGTTTTCGGCTTTAATTTTGGCCATATCATAAACCGGTTCCACTTCTTCCCTTAAGCGGTGGATCTCCAGGGGAGAAAAGCCGTACTCCTTGAGTATATCTGATAAGGATTGGTCTTTTTGTATGCTGATTTTATGTTCTACCAGTTGAGGGGCTGTTACAACAGCAGGTGCAGGTGTCTCTTCAAAAGGAAGGGGCTGCTTTTGCTGCGTTCCGGTCTGCTTTTTTGGAATGAAAACCAGTAAAAAATAGATGACAAAAAGAAAAAACACATAGAACAGGAAAATCGGCGTGTTTTTTCTGGGTTTGGTTTTTTTGATTTTTATATGAATGTGGCTCTTCATTTATTTTGGATCGTTCCTATAAATCTCTCATGCCATATCAAGAGAAAAAGATAATTCATTTTTTCTATGAAGTCAAATAGGGGGGATGCCGTTTATTTATGGAGAAGCTTGGGCACGGGACCCTGCTTTTCAGGGGGGATGATCTCTTTTAATAAAATGTAAATCCTTGAAGGAGATGTCCTGTTCCTGTCAGCGGCCTTTTTAAGGGATTGACCCGGGTCCTTGATTTTTATTCCTTTTTTTTCTAAAAATTCGATGGCTTTTTCAGGCTCCAGTCCCAATTCCCACACAAACCGGTCAAAAGGCAGTTTTTCGGCCCGCGCAAGAAAAGGCTCGTCTTTATTCTCCGGCCAGGTATCTTTGATCAAAGAGCCGAGATCCATGATAGAGCTGAAAGGCGGGATGCTGGCTATGGTCCCTCCAAGCAAAAGCATGACCAACAACAGGGACAAGAAAAATTCTATTCTCGCTTTAGAGTATTTCTTAATCTTTCCTCTTATATATCCCAGGATGGAGCGCCAGTTATTGTAGATGTGCATGGAGATGAATATCAGGAAGATATAACCAAAAACAGTATGGATGGTCTCCCAAGTGCCTTTGGTGAATCCTGCGAATGTCCAGCGGGTCCAGTCAGCGATCCTCCCGGAAGGAACCGTGTACAGTACAAGGCCTGATAAAGCATCTATGATAAGGGACCAGAAAATGACAAGTGTTGTGAACGCTCTGAAATTAAACGGCTTTTTTTTCATGTTCTTTTTCATTTTCAGTTATTTTTTTATTTCAGGAAATCCGGATGGAGGCCGGCGGTGCTTTGTGGCCTGTTCAAAGGAATAAGCGATTTTTATGATCTCAGGCTCTCCGAACAGTTTCCCGACAATCTGGAGTCCTGCAGGAAGTTTTTTATGAGTGAAGCCCATGGGCACTGTTATGGAAGGAAGTCCGGTTTGAGGGGCGATCACCCGGCTGTTATCCCCGACCGGGCTTCTCATATCACCCAGTTTTCTGGGTGGATTGCCCCATGTGGGATAGACAATCACATCCACACCTTGGTCTTCCATGGCCTTGAGCACGGCTTCCCGGTATTTGATATTCTGGGGTTCATGATAGACATCCTTGCATGCTGGTTCTTCACTGAGCGGTAATTCCAATGCCTCTTCGATCCTTTCTCCGGCAGACCTTGTGAATTTTCCGGAATTAGATATTTCTATCAGGCTCCTTAGTGGTGCTTTATCTCCAAGTAAGGCAAGATATTGATTGATGTCGTGGCGGAACGTATCACACCACAGGTTTTTCGTTAGATCTCCAAAGTCAGGGATGGTAAAGGGGTCAATGATCTCGGCTCCCTGTTCTTTCATGCCCTGGAGAGCTTTTTCAAAGACCTCTTTGACTTCAGGGGCTGAAGAGGCCCTGTCAGCCAGGACTCTAAAAACACCTATACGGGCCCCTTTAAGGCCGTCTTTATCCAGAAAATCAGTGTATGTGTCCGGGATTTTTCCCCGGCATCTTTCCGTTACAGGATCTTCCGGGTCGTATCCTGCTATCACATCCAAAATCCTGACCGCATCTTCCATAGTCCGGGTCATAGGGCCGCCGATATCATTTCTTTTGTAAAGAGGGATGATCCCATCCCTGCTGGTCAGCCCCATTGTGGAGCGGATTCCCACGAGGCAGCAGTGTGCGGAAGGGCCTCTTATGGAGTTTCCTGTATCTGTTCCAAGCCCCACCGTACCGAAATTAGCAGCCACGGCGGCGGCGGTCCCTCCGCTGGAGCCTGCCGGAGTGCGGTTCAGGTCATAGGGATTCCTCGTTATACCCGAAATCGAGCTCACTGTCTCGTAAGGGCTGAAAGCCCATTCGGCCATATTTGATTTGGCAAGGATCACGGCTCCGGCTCTGCGCAGCGCTTTGACCTGATAGGCATCATCAGGAGGAATAAACCCTTTTAAAGCCTCTGAACCGGCCGTTGTCTGAAGGTCGTATGTTTCATAGTTGTCTTTCACGATCACCGGAATGCCATGAAGAGGGCGGAGCTTTTTTGTTTTTTGCAGTTCCTCGTCAAGTTCTGCAGCTCTTTTGAGGGCATTGGAATTGACCACCACAATGGAGTTTAACTTTTTTGCCTTGTCGTATTTTTCGATTCGATCGAGATATGTCTTTACAAGCTCCTGACACGTGAGATCTCCGGAAAGATAGGCTGTGTGGATATCTTCGATATCCGCTTCAATGATTTGGAAAGACTCGGCCTGTTTACCGGTCTTTTTTTGGCAGGCCTGAAAGAGTTGTAACGAAAGGGATAGGGCTATAAGGCCTATGATCAGGAAAAACAGCCGCAGAATGTTTGGAGGATTTCTTTTTATGTTATTATCCGCCATCTTTTGAAACAAACATAAAAGTCATTTTATACTTCTATGTCAAGAAGAAATTTTACGCCGGAAAGAAAATCTTTCTGCCATATGACCCTTCCGATCACTCTCACATCATTTGAGTTATTACCGAGTCTGTCAAATGTGATTTCTATGAGAGAGCCAATGGGGACTTCTTCATTAAGAAAAAGGCAGCACCCGTTTTCGCTCAAATTTTGGGAGAAGCCTTCACCGCTTATAAATGAATTCGTCCTATAACTCACCCTTTGTACGGTATCTATGCGCATTTTTTCCCTGAGATTGCTGTCTCTTTTGCTTATTTTTTTGTCCTTATTCATAGGCGGCTCAAAAATCAGAGGCTTAATTGTAACATGTGCATCTTAAATGAAAATGAATTCTAACAGAATCAGCATCTAATGTGAAGATGAATTATCCAGGTTACATAAAAAAAACTTTAAACTTTCAGCCTTTTGCCTTAAACTGGAAGGGTGCAGAATGCTTATGGGCAAGGAGTGTGATTATGTTTAAAAAGCTTAGTTTGAAAATACTCGTTTTTCTTTTGGTGATCTGTGTGTCGGGTTCTTTTTTCTCCTGTTCGACACAAAAGGAACCGGCTGATTTGGTTCTGACAAACGGGAAGATCGTGACTCTGGATGACTCCCAGCCGGAAGTCCAGGCCCTGGCAATAAGGGATGGGAAAGTGGCGGTTCTGTGTGACAATGAGGAAATCAAATCCTACATCGGAGACAGCACTGAGGTCATAGACCTTGAGGGAAAACTGGCGGTTCCCGGTTTTATGGACAGCCATCTTCATTTTACAGGTATAGGGCAGGCGGCTCTGTCTCTCAATCTGATGCATGTGCAGAACTGGCAGGAAATCGTCTCCATGGTCGAAAAGGCAGTCAAAGATAAAAAGCCCGGAGAGTGGATTATGGGAAGGGGATGGCATCAGGAAAAATGGGATGAGGCGCCCCAACCCAATGTGGACGGGCTTCCTTATCATGATGATCTCAGCAGAGTCAGCCCTGATAATCCGGTGATGCTGACCCATGCCAGCGGGCACTCCTGTTTGGTCAATGCCAAAGCCATGGAGCTGGGCGGCGTCACAAAAGAGACCACTGCCCCTGAAGGAGGAGAGATAGTCAGGGATCCGGAAGGGAATCCTATAGGCGCTTTCAGAGAGACCGCTCAAGGTCTTTTAAGAAGGGCCTATTCCACAGCGCTTGAAAGCAGGACTCCTGAGCAGGTGGAAGAAGAGCGGAGAAAAGTCGTGGAGCTGGCGGATAAGGAATGCCTGTCAAAGGGCATCACAAGCCTTTATGATGCCAGCTCATCCTTCCACACCATTGACCTGTTTAAGGAATTTGCTGACCAGGGGAAACTCGGTATCCGTCTTAATGTCATGATCAGTGAAGGAAATGAGAGACTCACCAAAGAAAAACTTTCCACATACAGACTTCTGGGCGTGGGAGATCATCATCTGACTGTTCGGGCGATAAAGAGGTTTATGGATGGAGCTTTGGGATCCCATGGGGCCTGGTTTCTTGAACCTTATAAGGACCTTCCCTCAAGCACTGGATTGAACACGACTCCGGTGGATGTCATTCAAGAGACTGCCCGGATCGCCATTGAAAATGACTTTCAGCTCTGCATCCACGCCATAGGGGACAGGGCCAATCGAGAGGTATTGGATATTTATGAGGAGGCTTTTAAAGCCCATCCGGACAAAAAGGACCAGAGATGGAGAGTGGAACATGCCCAGCATCTTAATCCGGAGGATATCCCCCGTTTCACCGAAATGGGAGTGATCGCTTCTATGCAGGCTGTCCACTGCACGTCAGACGGCCCCTGGGTCTATAAACGACTGGGAGAGGAAAGGGCTGAACAGGGAGCTTATGTGTGGAGAAAGCTCATGGACACAGGCGCCCTGATCTGCAACGGGACGGATGCACCGGTCGAAGATGTGGATCCTATTCCCTGTTTTTATGCGGCTGTGACCAGAAAGATGTCGAACGGAGAGCTTTTTTATCCGGAACAGAAGATGACCAGGGAAGAAGCCCTTCGCTCTTATACCATAAACGGAGCTTATGCGTGTTTTCAGGAAGATATTCTGGGCTCTTTATCTCCGGGCAAGCTGGCGGATATCACAGTTTTTTCCAAAGATATCATGACCGTTCCGGAAGATGAGATCCTCGAAGCTGAGGTCCTTTACACTATTGTGGGCGGAAAGGTGGTTTATACAAAAAAAGAGGACAGGTGACCTCTCTGAGCCACATAATTACCCCATCACTTCATTTGAAAACAGAGTAAAGCAGTTGGCATAAATTTTGCTGTCTGTGTAAGTGAAAGGCTTTATCAAGAATCAGTCAGCCTGGATTATTCACGAGTCAAGGCCTTTTTTTATGAAATGGTAAGGCTGTTTAGGATGGGGACTAAAAAATAAAAAAAAGGATGATGGGCGGATTTCTGTTTTTATTGTGTGTGCTTTTTTTGAATCCTTCATTCCAGCATGAAGAATATGCGGAACGTGTGGTCAGCATTGAGGTTCCGGTAAGAGTCTATAAAAAGGGGCATTTTGTCAGGGACCTCTCCATTCATGACTTTCTGCTCTATGAAGACGGAGTGCAGCAGAGGATCGATGCGGTCTATTTGATAAAGAAAAAAACCATTGAGAGAGAGGAGAGGCATAAAGAAGCCGTAAAGACAAGAGAGCCTGAGATTGAATCACGGAGTTTTGTGTTCGTGTTTGAGATACGCACTTACCTTCCTAAACTAAACGAAGTCATGGATTACTTTTTCAACAAAGTGATGCTTCCCGGAGATTCGCTTAAGGTTTACACTCCGGTTCGGGCTTATACCATAAAGGAAGATGCGTTCAAAGTTCTCCCCAAACAAAAGGTTGCGGATCAGTTAAAAGCCAAACTGAGGAAGGATATTGTCACGGGGGCCTCTGATTACAGGAGTCTTTATGAGCAGATAAGAACAATTGTCTATACAGAGGATATGACACCAAAATCTCTCATGTGTATGGATATTTTAAGGAAGATGAAAGAACTGCAGCAGGTTGATGTATCCCAGCTCACTCAACTAGCAGATGAGCTCAAACAAACCAAGGGACAAAAACATGTGTTTTTGTTTTTTCAAAAACAGAACCTTCCTATCCCTGTATTTATTAATCCCTTAGATAGATTGGAATTACAAGCCAGTATGCCCCAGCATGTGGAAGAAATTAAAACAGCTTTTTCAGATGCTTCCATATCCGGTCATTTTGTCTTCATCACAAAAAAGCCAACCGATGTACTGGATTTAACCCGGATGTTTAATTACGCAGACCAGGAGATAAAAATGGAGGATTCCTCGGGTGAGATATTCGGTGCGTTTAATGACCTGGCCAGGGCCACCGGAGGCCTGACCGAAAGCTCTGCGAATGTGGCTGTGGCGTTTAAAAAGACAGTGGAGGCTTCAGAAAACTATTATCTGGTCTATTACACTCCCAGAGCCTATAAAGCGGATAATCGGTTCCATAAAATCGAGGTCCGGATTAGAGGAGGCGGCTATCGGATCACCCATCGGGCCGGTTATGTGGCTAATTGAGAAAGTAATGATATATTTTATTAGAAAGGCAGTTACCTGGACAGCTTCCGGATAAATGTGAGAGGAGTCCTTATCGCCACACATAAAGAATTTTTATTCTTTAGAGCATATAATGAGGATGGAACTGTGGATGTCGTCAAGTATCAGGTAGAGAAAGAGTAAAAACAAGGTTTTTATTCGCTGGTTTGACATGCTTAGCTCTTTTAATTAGAATTTGGGAGTAAGGGGATAGAGATGAAAAAGAAAGCCATATTCATTCTTTTATGTTTTTTTCTGGTTTTTTCATCACACGTTTTAGGTCAGGAGGAACTTTCCGATAATTCAAACGAAGCAGAGTTAGAAGCCATACTGGAAAAATGTGCGGACTACTGTGATAAAATAAGAAGCCTGGCCCTTTATTTTGTGTGCAAAGAAAGGATTGTTGAACAGCAATTTGTTGGAGGCAGATTTTATAATACAACCATTCGAGAAGAAATTTTAGATGATGGAACTTAATTAAAAATGTCAATGCGCTGGTTTCCAGGAAGAGAAGTAAACCGCTATGTTTATGACTACCAGCTCATACGCAAACCATATACCAACAAAGTGATGGAAAAAAGGATTCTTCTCAGTGAAAATTATGAGAAAAAACATGAAAAAAATGCGGAACTTAAAACAAGATTCCAGCACTCACAGCTTCTCTTAGCGCCTATAGCCTTTTTTGGAAGGTCCAATCAAGCCGACTATGATTATAAGATTATCGGAATAGAAAAACACTATGTGGATGAAGAGATCGTCATTGAAGCAACACCCAAGCCTTATGCACAGGGAAATAGAATGCACGGGAAAGCCTGGATAAATGAGGAAGACCACAGCATCACCAAAATCGAGTGGACATCTGATTCAGTCAAAAATATGGATGCCCTTGAAATTGAAGCGGAGTTTCTTGCAGCACGGCCTGAAATCAAGTGCTTTGTGGAATTCAAGCACAGGATTAAAGGAATAAGATTTCCCAATAAATACTCCCTTATTGAAGCCTACTATCATAAAAACAGAAAGCTTTACAACCGGACCGAGATTACAGTCCATTATGAAGATTACCAGTTTTTCACCGTAAGTACTGAGGTCAAAGCAGATATTCCTTTTTAATATTTAGATGAGATAAAAAGATGGGAAAAAAACGTTTTATTTCCTTTTTAGTTATTTCTCTTGTGTTTCTGCTTCCTTCTATTCGTTCAGAAGAAATAGATGTTAATATCAATATAAAGGTAAGCCTTTTTAAGGGAATATGGGATAAGAGTCAAAAAGGGATTGAACAAGAGCTTGTCATGACCTCTTCCTCTTACCCAGAGATGGCTTTCTTGAAGGACAAAGCCTCTGGTCCTGAACAAGAATATATTGCCGCTCTTATGGAGACATTGGTTGAGACCATGGACCTTCAGGGCATTGAGGAACTGGGACTGTTAAAAAACTCTTGGGTTGTCACAGAGACGAGCTTTAAAGCAACTATATGGCGTAAAGAAGCTGCTTTCCAGTTCATTCTCACTCCCACGCGGCTATCTCCTCAAGAATTTAGTCTTAAAACAATTGTGGAAAAAACCAAAGAAGATGATGTGGCTCAATACAGGGAAGTTCAGGAAAAAAAGTCTAAAGCAGAATTGAGTGAATGGGATGAACTGCATGCCAGCTTCATGGCCAGCATAAAAGCACATTCAGAAAGGATCCTGGAAAGGGATATAATCCTCCAAGTCGGAGAACCTGTGCTTGTGGGGATTCCTAATGAAGAGACGGCTTATTTTATATCCATTTTAGTCCCGGGCTTAGAAAAGCCCAATCCTATCCATAAGATCACGCCTGTTTATCCTAAAGAGTTTAAAGAAGAAGGAATAGGGGGAGAGGTCCAGCTCAAAGTCAAATTGAATGCCTGGGGAGAAGTGGGCAAAGTTGAGGTCATCAAATCACTTCATCCTTATCTGGATCATGAAGCGGTCATGGCTTTAAAGGAGTGGAAGTTTGAGCCTTTTTTCAGAGCAGGAAGGCCTATTCCTGCTGAATTTATCTATAAAGTGAATTTCAATCCGGATGTAGAAGAGCAGAGAGATGAGGGAACTGAAGAAGCATCAAAAAGACAAGAGAGCTACAGCCAGGAGCTTGTGACCATTCTTCATAAATGCGCAGATTACTGCCAAAAATTGGATAAGGCAGCTCTTGATTTTATCTGTCAAGAGAGGATACATGATATTTACTACGGCCCTGATCCTAAAAGAAGTGGATACACAAGTTTGTTTGGAAAGAGAACTCTCTCTATTACCGGTAGAATTGCTGTGGGTCCACCGCGAACATTTAAACCTTTTTGGGGTGTTTGGAAAATTGAGAGGAATCAATATCTAAGTGACTATCTTCTGGTTAAAAAAGGGCAGGAAATAAAAGAAAGAAGAGTCCTCCTTAAAGAAAACAGCCGCCAGGTTCCGGCCCAAAAGGAGTATCTTAAAAATCCACGGTTTTCCGGGCTCAAACCTTTCCTGGCACCAAGCCGAGTGCTGGGCAAAGAGCGTCAGGAACTTTTTTCTTTCAGCATTATTAAAGATAGGGAAAATCTCTATGAAATCGAAGCCGTGCCTGTTTCCAGATATGCTGGGGGCATTGAGTACTCCAGAATATGGGTGGACAGACAAAATTTTCAGGTTTTAAAAATGGAAGTTAAAGGGATTCCCCTTGAGGGCTACAACGAGGTGCTTGAAGAGACCACCGAACACAATGTAAAACCTGAGTTTATCACCACATATTCTTATAAGATGGAGAAAGAGGGGCTTTTGTTTCCTAGCCATGTTAAAGTTTTGGTCAGATATCCCTCGCATCCAGATGAGACTACCTTCTATAAAACCAAGATAAAGACCAATATAAACTATGATGACTACCAATTTTTCGCAGTTAAGACAGAATCTAATTTTGATAAAAAATAATATAGATTTTGGGAAAAATCAAAATAGAGTAATCTAAAAAAGAGGAGATCAATGAGCAAAAAAAGATTGCTTATTATTTTTGTTGTTTGTTTTTTAGCTTTTATTTTGATGGCCTCCGGACAGTCTCCTCAGGAAATCGAAGTGAGAGATGGAGTGCGCATTGTTCATAATAAAGAGAAAGGGATATGGGGTGAAAATCCTCGCTTCTCTTTGAAGCTGGTGCGCAGTGTGGGCGGCTTGGATGCCACAGACGAGAACCAGATATTCGCTAGGCCCAATGCGATGGTTCTGGATGAGGACGGTTTTCTTTATGTTTCGGATTTTAGAGAAGCCCATATACGAAAGTTTGATCCGGAAAACAAATTCCTCACTCAAGTTGGAAGCAGAGGTCAAGGGCCGGGAGAATTGATGTATCTGTCAAGTTTTGATCTGGATGCACGGGGACGTATTTATGTGAACGGCCAGTTGAAATGCAAAATATTTTCTCCTCAGGGAAAAGAAGAAAACTACTTCAATCTGCCAAGGTACACCTTTAATGGAGATATCCGGGTTCTCGCATCAGGAGAGATTGCTTTGGGCGGATGGATTCAAATGGCCTGGCCTAGCCAGGAATTTAAAGATATCCATCTGATAAAGATTTTTGATCCGGAAGGAACCCTTCAAAACCAGATCGGGGATATCCATGATTACGGAAAATATCCTCTTAACAGTTACGGCAACCGGTTTCATTTTGATGTGGATAAAAGCGGGCATTTTGTGGTCTCTTTTATCTACCAGAACCGGATCGAAAAATACTCTCCTGAAGGAGATTTGATATGGAAGGCTGACCGTATTCTCCCTTACAGCACCAAGCCTCTTTCCGAAGGATTTATGACATCTGATGAGCGCGGAAGAGGCATTCAAGCCCCGAATATGAATTGGGTGTCCTTTGGTGTTGCTTCGGATGGGAAACAAAGAGTTTGGGTCATCACAGTGGCGGATGAGCTGAACAGCAAGAATATGGAAGAAGACATGTACAATTCCGATATGTATAAACTGGAGGTGTTTGATGCGGACGGTTTGCTCCTTCAGGAAATTCCTCTCAGTCACCCCTGCCACGGCATCCGGGCTCATGAGAATCAGCTTCTGCTCTTGGATTATAGTGAGAGCAAAGTATATCAGTATAAGATTGAGGAAAAGGATATCAATTAGGACAAGATAAGAGAAAATATAGGGACACAAGATCCATTTCCCCGTTTTATTACATGACTGATTCTTCTTTGAGTGAGAAAATTTGATAGTCTTTAAACTCTATGGTTGCCTTTCACAATGACCTATTTTTGTAAGGATCAAAGTGTAAACTGTAAACTGTAAACAAAAATTTGTTTACACTTTGATATAAACAGCTGAACATAAAAGATTTAGATAATATTTCAGTGTAAACTCTCAATCTCTACTTAATTTCCCTAAACCTAATATAATCCTTTTTGAATCAATAAGTTAAATCAATTTCCATCAAATGGCATGTTTTTTGCTTTTCTCACTTATATCTTATTAAAGTCATCAACAAAC
>CAZUXT010000022.1:0-52740 GCA_964624145.1 uncultured Eubacteriales bacterium
TATATATTAGGGGTCGGACCAAGCTATATTATTGATATTATTACAATTAAATTATTTTTTGGGATTATTTAAGGCCTTATTCGGCAGCTTTTGGGCCCAAAAACACTCAAATAAGAAATATGGGGATAGTTTACCTATTTACCTCATTTGTTTTGCAACATATGATTCTCTTCTTGAGAATCCTTGGGTTGTGATATATATTAAAGCAAAAAAAATGAAGCTTTCTCTTTCCAAACTCACTTCCCGTATGGACAATCTCTATGAGTTTGACAGGGAGCCTGTGACCCCGGACCGGTTTCAGGGAGGGGCTAAGTTTGCCGGGCTTTTTGCCGGGGAACATGTGGCCGCCACAGAGTTTGTGATCGGAGCTTTTTTTGTGCTCCACGGCGTAAGCTTTCAGGACCTGATCATCGGCCTTCTCCTGGGAAATCTGCTGGCCGTCCTTTCCTGGATTTTTATCTGCGCACCCATTGCCACTCAAACCCGGCTGACCCTTTACTGGTATTTAAGAAGGATCGTGGGGCCCGGCGTGAATTTCATCTACAACATTGCCAATGCTTTACTTTACTGCATACTGGCCGGAGCCATGATCGCTGTTTCTGCCACGGCACTAGGCCTGGCTTTTGGCATTGACATCCCTTCCCTGGATGATGTGTTTCCCAGCAGTTTGGAGTGGGTGCTGCTGACTTTTGGAGTGGGCATTGTTTTCACTGTCCTGGCTGTGCTCGGATTTGAAAAGCTGAGCCGCTTTGCCCAGGTCTGCTCACCCTGGATATTCATCTTGTTCGCGGCCGGAGCTGTGGCCATGCTTCCGCGTTTGGGAGTTCATCCGGATTTCAGCAATCTTCTAGAAGTGGCTCGAACCAAAATCTGGAACGGTATCCCTGTTGCCGGACAGGAAAAGTTTCATATGGCACATGTGCTGTTTTTTTCGTGGTTCTGCAATCTTGCTATGCATGTGGGCCTTTCAGATATGGCACTTTTCCGGTATGCGAAATCCTGGGTGTACGGCCTCTATTCCAGTTTTGGGATGTATCTGGGGCATTTCCTTGCGTGGATCTGTTCCGGGGTCATGGTAGCAGCTGTGGGGCGGGAGATGCACCCGGGCCTTATGGCTTTTGAAGCAGCGGGCCTGGCCGGAGCCGCAGGGGTGTTTATAGCCGGGTGGACCACAGCCAATCCCACCTTATACAGGGCCGGATTGGCGCTGCAGGCTGTGACGCCTAACTGGCCCCGGTGGAGAGTGACGCTGGCAGCCGGTCTTTTGACCACGGTTCTGTCCTGTTTTCCGGTGTTTTTTGTGCGGCTGCTGGATTATGTGGCCATATACGGATTGGTCCTCATGCCCATAGGCGCTGTGGTGTTTGCAGAGCACTGGATTTTTCCCGCACTCAAAATCCCTCAATTTCAGGCAGAAAAGAAAAAACAGGCGTTCAACTGGAAAGCACTGGGTGTTTGGTTGGGGACTCTGGTCATCTGTTATTTCATGCCCCTTCATCTTTACTTCCGCTGGCTGCCGGGGTATTTCCTGGCTCTGATCGGTTACACGCTGCTTCATTATTTTGGAAAAGATCGTATGGGGGACGCTCCATAAGGTACCACCCTATATTACTGAATCCGTTGGTTATTAAAAATATTCTAGATTGTCTCCCTTTGGAATATTTCCATTTAATACACAAACGCAATTCTGCGGCCGTAAGTCCGTAGATGGAGTGAGGCCCGACGAAGTCGGATAAGCGATGCTTGCATTCTGGTAGTAAGCCCCGTACGCAAGTGCGAGGTTCTTGACTAGGGTGGCCCCTAATGGGACGTCCCCTATCCGAAGAGTGAGAAAAAAACTTGACAAAATGTATACTTTACTACATAATATGAGTAGTTAAGGTTACAATTAGGAGCTTATTAATGTTCATTTATAGAATCAATTTGACGGAATTGCAAGGAGGATTACCATGACCCACCGCATCGAGAAGTTTGACATGGAAAGGAAGAGATTGAGAGGCGGTCATATCCTGTCCATCATCGCCTTTTTTCTGACCTGGATAGCTTTCGCTTCCCTCGAGATCGCACACTTAGAGGAGAGTCGATTGTCCAGGATCTTGCTTATCATCTGCTATATATTTCTGGTAGCCGTCGTTTATTTCGCGGTCCGCCTGCGCCGCAACGCCTATTTGATCAATCGGGATCCTGTTTTGAAAGAGGCCCTTCACAACGAACTTGTGCAGCTCAATCGCCTCAGAGCATGGAGGACCGCGTTCATCGCCATGGCTGTGTTTTTAGCCGCGATAGGATTGCTGTCCTTTTTCGTTGAGATTGAAAATTTGATGATCGTCGCCTCATCTCTTATTGTCGGATTGGGGACACAAAGAATCGCCTTTTTTCTTTTGGATAAATGAATTTATGACTCTTAGACGAGATAACATCAGAAACACTCTTAAAGTACAACGGGCCAAAAAGGACCTGACTCAGGAACAACTGGCTCATCTGGTCGGTGTCACCCGCAAAACCATCAACAGCGTGGAAAAAGGGAAATATGTCCCTTCCACCTACCTGGCCCTGAAATTGTCAAGGGTTCTGGAGGTTCCGGTCGAGGAGTTGTTTCAGCTAACAGAATAAACAATCATGGAGGATTCATGAAACAAAAACCACACAAAAATGTCTGCGCTTTCTGCGCTTTGCTTCTGTTTTCTTTTTTCATTTTTATTGTTTGGTCATCCGCAGCCACGGTTCAAGAGAAAGGTCAGGGCCCGTTTTTATGGACGACCCAAATTGGGGAGAGCACAGTCTATCTGGCTGCATCGGTTCACGGGGGGCGATTCGATGATTACCCTCTTGACGGCCGATACCTTGAGGCCTTGGAAAAGGCTCAAAACATCATATTCGAGGTGGCCGAGGATAGAGCGGCAATCAAGGGAATCATGCTGGAATTTATCGGGGATTATCGGGTGTCCGAGGATCAAAACCTTCTGAAGCGTTTGAGCCCATCCTCCAAACAGATTTTTCAAGAACTTCTCGGTGAAGAAGATGCCTCTTTCTTCAGTGGGTATCAGCCTTGGGTTGCCCGTATGCAGATATCCTCGAGAATAATGACCTTGGCCGGATACGAGCCTGAGCGGGCCGTGGATTTTTATATCCGGTCCCTGGCCGTACAAAAGGGAAAGACCGTTATGGGATTGGAAGAAGTGGTCAGTCAGTTCAAGCTGTTTGTTCTGGAGCTTCCTTACGAGAAACAGCTGGCGATTGTCGAACAGCTTATTCATTCTGTCACATACGGTGCGAAGGTGCAGGAGGAGCTGTTTTCTTCCTATTTCCGCAACGACAGGCAGGGATTTGAAAAACAATTTCTCGCGATGTATGATTTCAGCAATCCCGCATCCAAAGCCGGTTATGACCGTCTGTTTGCATTACGCAATCAGGGCATGGTGGATAAATTGGAAAAAATCGTACTGGAACACCCCGGAATCCACATGGTGGTTGTCGGAGGAGGCCATTTTTTCGGACCGGACAATATCCGCGAGCTTCTTGAGAAGAAAGGTTATGAGGTCAAAGTATACTGAATCAGCCGTGATTGATCACTTATAGCCTTCAACTGACAATAGGAATCACCAGACATAAGGCAGCAGGCGGTATTTGACTTTTTTTGAATATTCAAGGTAGCCCTCAAGCTCTTTTTTCAATGTGGAGTCTTCCAGATAAGTTCGGATGACAAATACGGTCATGATCAAGGCAGCCGGCACCAGTGCCCAGAGGGAACCCAGGAAGAGAGAAATGAGAGGATAAAACGCTATATCACTGATATACAAAGGGTGCCGGACAAAACGGTAAGGTCCGCTCTGGCTCACCTGGTGATCGCGGTCTTTCTGGATACGAACAAAGCTTGACATGTACTTGTTGGCTATCCCGCACCAAAAGGCAAGGGCATACGAAGCAAGTATTCCCAGGTAACATACAATTTTTATGGAAACGGGAATGTTGAAATTTTGAAACCGGCCCGCATCAAAGGCTGCTGTAAACATAAAGACCACAATCAATAACCAGTAGATAGATATCAGGATCCGGTCCCATTTTTTCCCTTTTTTAAAAGCGGTGGCCCTTTCATGGAGGAGTTCTGGGTTTTTAAGCTTCAGATACAAGGTCCAGGAAGAAAAAACAATCAGATAAGTGGCCAAGATGATCCACAGTTCTATCCAGTCCCATCTCCCGGCAGCAAGCACTATTCCGTATATCAATAAGGCAAGGAGTATTATTGACAATACAAAGCGAAGTATTTTTTTTACAGGTGCCATAGGAACTCCTTAACCTGACATATTCATAAAAAAATGGCGATGAACATTTTTTGTTTTGATTTAAAGGATATACATGCTTTTTATAAAAATGGCAACTGAAATGTTTTTGTTTGTTTTTTCTTTAATTTTAATCGCCATTTTTTTACCTTTCAGGCAAGCCGATCTCACTGCATCTGCTTTGTTGCAGGGCATTTGCGGTGAAGTACCACAGCTTCATACCCTGCGCCTCGCATCTGCAGCAACCTCGACTTGCGAATAATCCAGGTAAAAAAGCTTTTCTCTCAATGTCATTTGCTTTTCTTTTCTAACTCCGGTGTTTCATAGTCCCCATGAGTTAGCACCTAGGATAGCAGTAATTCATACAGCTGGCAATATAAATAAAGTCATTTTATCTTAAAACACAATCTTTTATCTTTATAAGAATCAGATGTTAAGATATAATAAAACAAAGTAATAGTCAGATGAATAAAAAGATCTGGATCAACAAGACGTATTCATTTTCAGAAGCAAAGCAGTTTGATGATTCTTACTACTTGTCTCTTTCTTCATCAGAAAGGCTTGAAACAGTTCAGTTCCTGCGGGATGAATGCCATAAGTTTAAAAAGGGCCGTAGTTATGAGAGTGGAAAAAGATTACGAAGAGTTCTTAAAATTATTAAACAGGCATAAAGTCAAATACTGCATTATAGGTGCTTATGCGGTCGCTTTTTATGCCAAGCCGAGATACACTAAAGATATGGATATTTTTGTGGAGCCGAGCGTTGACAATGCCGAAAAGATTCTCAAAGTCCTCACTGAATTTGGTTTTGAGCAGTTGTCCATAACTCCGGACGATTTGGCACAGGAAGGCAATATTTTTCAACTGGGCTATGAACCGGTACGGATTGATATATTGACAAAAATTGAGGGATTTCGGTTCCAGGAAGTATGGCGTAATAGAATACTGGGTGAATATGGTTCTGAAAGGGTCAACTTTATCAGCTTGGATGATTTAATAGAGAACAAAAAGATATCAGGACGCAAATCGGACATAGTGGATATTGAACTTTTAGAAAAGTCACGAATGAAATAATATGACAATGTGGAAGAGAGTAGTCCCACGGATTTTTTTAGGCATGGCCGTATTGAGCCTTTTATTTTGTCTGGCAGCGCCTTTTCTTTATTTTTCAGGCCGGATGAGCGAGGGAGGGTATAAGTCACTCTTTTTTGCAGCTTCTGTGGGGTGGTTTGTTTTTTCTGTGGTCCGGCTTTCCATAAGGAAAAAACAGACCTCCGTAAAGGGCTGAGAACACCTTTTACCTTTCATTTTTTTCATGTGGAAAAAAAGTTCTTGCCATACGAATATAAATGTATATAATAATATACAAATAGCATATAAATATATACGGGACTATGAGAATGAAAAACAAACAAAGACTAGAAAATAATTTAAGAAGATGCCGGTTTGAACACAACGAGATTTCCCAGCAGGGACTGGCAAACGAGGTCGGAGTGACCCGTCTGACCATACATTCCATTGAAAAGGGCAAATTCAATCCTTCTGTACGGCTCGCGCTTAAGATCGCATCTTTTTTTAAGAAATCCGTTGAAGAGATATTTTATCTTGAGGATTAAGAACTAAAGGAGAAAGAAATGAAAAAATTACTTAAGATAAGCAATAACACCACCCTCATATTATGTTCTCTATTTTACCCAGGCCGTCCATTTTATATTTACTATTCTGATGGTGGTCTTTCTTGTGTGGACAGGGAAATCGGTGAAGCAAAGAGATCAGGAAATAGTTGTCAAAGACGATTCCATTTTTATTAATGCGCAGTATATCGGAATCCTGAGCGGGATCTCAGGCCTTGTTCTGATAACAGTATTTTCTCTTCTGTATTCGACCGTTTACACACTTCCCCTATGGGCTCTTAAAGGGGGAATTGCCGTCTTGTGCTTTATAGCGGTTGTCCCCTATTCTCTTATCGTTTTGTACTGGCTCGTTTTAAAGGCCAGAGAAAAGCCGGGTGAATGGTATGATGAGAAACAGTTCAAGGACCTGTCTAAGTCCAGCCTGATTACTCTCGTAGTATCCATTGTCTTCCTGTTGATTCTGTTTATTCTGCAGTATGCATTAAAAAATGTTCTGGTCCTGAACATGGTATGGTTCCCGCTTTATTTCTTTTTTGTCCTTTTCCTCTTTTCCGCTATGACCTTATTTTTTAACAAACAGGAGTAAAGAAAGACCAGTCGTATAAAAGAGAATCCCTTTAATAAAAGTGATCTCTTTCAAAGTTGGAAAGCTCAATTGATCACCTCTGAAGATGTTGTTTCTTATCATTCGTACCGCAGCGCATCCGCAGGCTGGGAGTAAGCGCACTTAACGGCATGGTATGAGGTCGTCATCATCGCTAAAAGGATAGTCAAAGCACCTGCCATGATGAATGTCGTTAAGCTTATTCCGGCTTTGTAGGCAAACCTTCCCATCCATTTTTGCAAAACAAGATAGGCAACGGGCCATGCAAAAACATTGGCGAGTAGCACCCATTTTGCAGTATCTTTTGACATGAGAATGACAATTTGTAGGGCGGAAGAACCCAGTATCTTACGAATACCGATTTCCTTTGACCTTTGTTCCGCTGAATATGAAGCCAAACCAAGCAGACCCAGGCAGGAAATAAAAATGGTTAAACCCATGATATATCTTAGAAATGTGCTTGTGCGTTTTTCGTATATGTAAAGGCTGTTCAAGTCTTCATCGAGAAATTGAAAATCAAAAGGATAGTCAGGGACTATTTTGTTTATAGCTTTTTTTATGGAAGCGATAGTGGAAGGGAGATTTTCAGGCCTGACCTTGATACAGACCGTATCGCACCAGTCTGGGTAGAGAATCATGAACAGAGGCCCGATGGCAAAGTGAAGGGAACGGGAATGGAAATCTTTTACCACTCCGATTATTTTCCCATCTATTCCCTGGGATTTATAAAAAAAGCGTTTCCCCAGAGGTGATTCCATTCCCATGGCTTCAACGGCCTCCTCATTCACCACTATTCCTTCCTTTTCATCAGTGGGATGCACTCTGGAAAAAAACCTTCCTTGAGCCATCTTCATGGAAAATGTATCGAGATAGTCGTGATCAACAGCTATGAGTTCCATTTCGACTCTATCATCCGGGTTTTTCCCCTCCCAGCTAATATTATCTGTATAAGTCTCACGCCGCCCGGGAGGGCTATCTGTTGTTGTGAGCTGTATGACGCCGGGAATCCTCATCAATTCTTCTTTTATGGCGGAATATTTTTTGGTAAGGTCTCCCTGAGGTCTGAAAAAAAGGATGTTATTCTTATCAAATCCTAAGTCCTTGCTCTGCATGAAACGCAGCTGTCCATATATTGCAAGAGAACCTATAACCGTAACAATAGAAAGAGTGAACTGAAAAATCACCAATGTCCTTCTTGCCCTGATCCCCTTGTTCCCTCCTTTTAGTAATCCTTTGAAAAGGCAAACAGGCTGATAACTCGATAAGAAAAGGGAAGGATAGGAACCTGATATGATTCCGGTAATTGCGGCGACGGTCAAAAGAATCCCCCAATTCAAAGGATGGCTTGCGATATCAAGTCCGAATTGTTTCCCAGTGAGGCTGTTGAATTCAGTTAAGAAAAGAGCGACCAGGACCATTGCGAAAACCGCAGCGATCAATGCCAGCAATACGGACTCCCCGTAAAATTGTTTTATGATATCCAGTCGTTTTGCGCCGATGACCTTTCTCATTCCTACCTCTTTGGCACGCTTTCCTGACCGGGCCGTGGATAAATTCATGAAATTAATACAGGCAATAAGCAGTAAAAATACCGCCATGATGGAGAAAAGATATACATATGTGGCATTGCCGCTTCCTTTTAATTTATAGGGATCAGGATCATGAAGGTGGAGTCGCGTAAGCGGAGTTAACGACAGTGTAGCTACAGATTCCGGCACATGTTCCTTTATCAATTCTCTTATGTTCTGGGATAAAGCGGGCACCTCTGTTCGGTTCTGTAACTGAACATAAGTGTGCATAAAACTGTTTTTCCAATTATCCTGAAAATATGAGGATGTTCTTAGTCCGAATGAATAGGGGACAAGGAAATCGAACGAGAAGCTTGAATTGTGGGGAATATCTTTCAGGATTCCGGATACAACAAAATCATATTTATCCCCCATGGTTATTGATTCTCCAATCGGGTTAGCGTCCCCGAAAAATTTTTTTGCTGTCTTTTCTGTGAGCACAATAGAGTCAGGCTTTGAAAGCACTTCTCTTTTATCTCCTTTGACCAGGGGAAATGTAAACAATTCTAAAAAAGTATCGTCTACGATGGCCCCTGTTTCATTAAACGTATTTTCCTTTGCCTTGAATCTCCATTCTCGGTAGAGATACCGGGTCCCATTTTTTATTCCAGGATAATTTTCTATCAAAGCCTTAACCAATGCAGGAGGGGTAATGCGAGAACAGGTTTCTTCCTCACCCGGATTTACATATATTTGATCCACGCGATACAGGTGGTCCGCATTTTTATGAAAGAGGTCGTAACTGATTTCATCCTTAATCCAAAGGAACACGAGAACGCAGGACGCCATTCCAACAGCCAGGCCGAGAATATTGATGAAGGAATAAGCTTTGTTCCTCTTGATGTACCTCAATCCTGTTTTTAAATAGTTTTTTATCATAACGATCCTCCAATAAATAAAATTTTTGATGAAGGCGACGGCGGAAAAAAGCACCTGCTTCCAATACCAGAAATGGGCCTTTAGCTGGCCCTCCTGGTCACGGATCACAGAGTAATACTCATTCATATCCCCTGCTATTGAAGATTTTTCTCCATTTGAGCAGAACAGTGCAAAGATCCATCCGGCTATTCGCGGGGGCCTTGATTTGTTTACGCTCATTTGGACTGCACAGCCTTTTTTAAGAGATTCGGGACTCCCTCCCAGAGGGATTTTTGGAATTTGGCGATCTCATCCAGTGCCTTTATTCCTTTTGGCTTCAGGGTATAATAAATTTTGCTCCGCCCTCCCCTTTGGGGAGTGGGATCTCCCATGCGCTTGTTGATATATCCTTTTTTATAAAGAATATCCAAAGAAACCCATATGCTGCCAAAGCTCAATTTTTTTCCTGTTCGTTTGTAGACTTCTTCGATTATGGTCACTCCATAAGCATTCTCATCCAGGTTCAAGACTGAGACCAGCAGGATTTCGTCTGCTCTTGATAGTACTTTCATATTTTCTCTCCTAAATATTATTACGAATATTTAGTAAATAAGGATGACAAAAATGTACACTTTGCTTGTTTTGTTTGGAGATATCTTAGTTTTTGTTTAAACTACTGGCTGATGAGCTCGAAATGATACCAGCCAGAGCCGATCTCTATGCGCATGAAATCATCAAGCTCTTCCACTTTGTTGATTCCTGGGAGCCCGGTTAAGAATTTTCCTTGTGCATAAATCCGGTTTCCGTTCTCCTTGAGGATGATGTTTTCGAGTGTGAGCTTTGGTATGAAGACCTCTGCGTCAGAGTTTACAGGGATATGGACTTTCAGTTCAATGTGATGGTCGGATCTGGTCCAGGAACTGGTGATTGGCCCCATGGGAGCGTAAATGGTTCCTGAGGCGAAGCTCAAGTCCCTCACCATTTCTGGCCGGATAAGGATGTGTTTGAATCCGGCTGAGTCTTGCTTTTGTCTGATACCGGCCAGAGCTTTGTAAAGCCAGGCGCCCACACTTCCGAACATGGGATGGTTGTGCGAGTTCATTCCCGGACCGGTTTTGTTCTGCCACAGTTCCCACAGAGTGGTCGCTCCGTTTTCAATCATATGCCCCCAGCTGGGATAGGAGGTTTGAACTGAGAGGTCATAAGCTAAATTTGAAGAGCCTGTGTTCGACAGCACTTCCATAAGGTATTTGGTGCCCATGATCCCAGTGGTCAGGTGTGTGTTGTTTTTGTATATGATGCTTTTTCTCAGGTTGTGCAGGACTCCTCCCCTGTTTTTTTCAGGAACCATATCTAAAAACAAGGGGAGAACGTTCGAGGTCTGGCTTCCTGTGCCGTAATTTCGGGTTTCGGGATCATAGTATTTTTCATGAAATGCCTTTTTTATTCTTCCTGCAAGGTCCTGATAGGATCGAGCGTCTGTTTCCTTTCCCAGAACATCTGCTATGTTTTGAAGTAAAAGGACATCATAATAATAAAAGAAAGAAGAGACCAGACTTCCCGGGGTATCTTCCACAGCCACCCAATCCCCGTAATGGCTGTGTTCAAGGATGTTGTTTTTAGCTTCAGACTGGAGAAAACCCACATATTTTTTTAGTCCCTCATACTGCTGTTCGAGGATGCCTTTGTCTCCATAATACCTATATATATACCAGCAGAGAAGGGGATAAGCTGTGCCCCAGGCAGGATCAGCCGGCCGCTGCCCCCAGATAAAAGGAACCGTATCAGTGATGGTTCCTTTTTTATCCTGTGTGTCTTGGATGTCCGTAATAAATTTTGTGTAAAAAGCGCCCATATCAAAATTCATCAGGGCAGATTCTGCGGTCAGGTGGGCATCACCCATCCATCCCATTCTCTCGTCTCTCTGGCAGCAGTCAGTGGGGATGGAGTGAAGATTGGTCTTTTGTCCCCATATGATCAAATCCTGGAGTTTGTTCAGAACGGATTTGGAGCAGGAGAAATTTCCCATCTGATGGACTGAAGAATGCACTAGTTTTCCCTTGAGGGTATTTGGATTCGGGACACCCGGAAATCCGGTGAGTTCCACATATCGGAACCCATGGTAAGTGAAGCGGGGTTCATATTTTTCCGTTTCATCTCCTTTTAATATGTACACATCCTGAGCTTTAGCGCTCCTCAGGTTTTCTTGATTGATCATTCCGTTATCGTACAAAAGTTCCGCAAAACGCATCCGGACTTCAGCTCCTCGAGGGCCTGAGACCGTAAGCTCTGCCCAACCGCTGAAATTCTGTCCGAAATCAAACACATAAACTCCCTTTTCAGGCTGGGTTATTTCCCTGGGTAAAAGGGTATCCATGATTTTTATGGGAGGAAGCATCTGGGAGGAAAGTTTTCCTCTGGGCTTGAATCCGGTCTCAATGGGATTCCAGTCTGTATCATCGAATTCCGGACTGTCCCATCCGGGGAGTTCATTTCGGGCATCATACACTTCTCCGTTGTAAATGCTGTCGGAAACCAAAGGTCCCTGAGCTGTTTTCCAGGTGCTGTCCGTTACAAGGGAGAGAAGCTCTCCTCCTTCCAGTTCCACATTTATCTGCAGCATCAAAAGCCTTATTTCGCTCCATCCTTTTCCCAGCATCACTCCCACTGCGTTTTGGCCCTGAGTGAGGAGGTCAGTGACGTCATAGGTGACATAGAGCACTCTCTGGTCATAGGTTGTGTATCCGGGATCAAGCACATGGTCGCCTGCTTTTTTCCCGTTGATCCTCAGTTCGTAATAGCCGAGGCCGCAGACAAAAGCCCGGGCGCGGACAATACTTTTCTGAACGGAAAATTCTTTTCGGAACAGATTCTCTCCGCTGATCCATTCTCCTTTCCACTCATCCTGGTGAAAAAATCCGGTATCAAAACGGGCCATCCGGCTGAAAGAACTGGGCCTGTCGTCTTTATCCCAGTACCGGACCTTCCAGAAGTAAGTACAGTTGCTCTCAAGAGGTTCTCCTTCATAAGCCGTATGAAGGGATTGTTCCGAAAGGACTTTTCCGGAATCCCACATGTCTGCCTTTTCCAGAGAAGGATTTGTGGACACCATGATTTGATAGGCGGATTGTTTCTGACCCCGCTCTGAGTGGGAAAGCATCCACGAAAACCTCGGTTTTTCCACATCGATCCCCATGGGATTTTTAAGGTATTCGCACCGGAGGTCATAAGGTGGAAGCGGCCCTGTGAGTGCTTCTGAAAAAACTGAAAGGCGGGGGCCTGCAATAAAGACCAGAGCTAAAAAAACAATGAGGAAACGGTCTATTCTTAACATGTCATCTCCTTTTAATCCAGGTTAATCATTATAAAAGCCTAATTTTTTTATTTTGTTCTTTCTTTTGAGATTATTTTGTTGACCCTGTCCATGTCAAATTTTTCTGTCCGGTCATAATTGTAAATCCCGTTCTGTTCCTGCTCAATGTCTGTAAGCTGTGTATAGCAGAATCCGCAGATATGGTCCATGTTCAGGATGACATCCGTAAGAGCTTCCAGCCGGATGTAGAATTCCTCCAGGGTACTGGGGTCTTCTCCGTATCCCCATGAATCTTCGGAGTGCTGCTGTTGAGCGGACGGGATCCATTTGATACCTCCGTATTCGTCAATGAGATAGGGCTGACCCTGGTATTTGGAGTTTTGTTCGGGATTGCGGGTCCAGATGGATTGTTTTTCAGACGGGGTGAGAAGAATACGGAGTTTTTCAGGATCCTGCTGATATGTGTGTTCGGTCCAGAGGTCTGTTTTGATATGGATGCCGCCGCTGGCATCATTTACGGGGCGTGTGGGGTCCAGATTTTTGGCGAGGTCATAAGCTTCTGTGAGCAACCGTTCCAGTTTTTCTCCTCCGCTCCAGGTTTCATTAAAAGGAGTCCATGCGATGATGGACGGATGGTTTCTGTCACGGGCGATGATGTTTTCCCATTCGGTGAGGAAATTTCTGGCCGCTTCTCCGCTTGTGACATCTATGCCCCAACTTGAGGATTCTTCCCAGGTGAGATAACCCAGTCTGTCAGCCCAGTAATGAAACCGTTCTTCAAACACTTTCTGGTGGAGACGGGCTCCGTTGAAACCGGCTTTTTTTGAGAGAAGAATATCATTTTTTAAAGCCTCATCACTGGGAGCTGTCCAGATACCTTCCGGATAGAATCCCTGGTCGAGCACTAACCTTAAGTAGATGGGCTTGTTGTTGAGGTATATTTGATTTCCTTTAGTATGGATTTTCCTCATCCCTGCGTAGCTTTTGACTCTGTCAAGGACTGTTCCATCTCTGTCAAGGACATCAAGAATAATGTCATAGAGAAATGGATTCTCAGGTGACCACAGTTGTGGTTTTTTGATGGTCACACTGCAGGGAGAACCCTGTGAAGCAGCAAATGTTTCCTGTTTTACGGTTTTTCCATTCTGTTTGACTGTTATCTGCAGTTCCGAATCCTCTTTGATTTGATAAAATATCGGAGTGACAGTGAGCTTTTTCTGGTCGATATCAGGGATTATATGGCATGATTTGAATCCATAAGGAGATGCGGATTCCAGCCAAACGGTCTGCCAGATGCCTGTGGTACGGGTGTAGTGGCATCCCCGGGAATTGTAGTCAGGACATTGTTTTCCAGCAGGCTGCACACGGGAGCGGACATCGTCATAAGCAGAGACCACAAGACTGTGGATCGAGCCTGGTTTGATGGAGTCTGTGATATCAAAATCAAACGAACAGGTCCCCCCCCAGTGCTTTCCCACGGACTGGCCGTCAATAAAAGCCTCTGAAGCATAGTCGACCGCACCAAAGTGAAGGATTATTTTCTTCCCTTTCCAGGATTCGGGGACAGTGATGTTTCTCTGATACCAGAGGGCTTTGATAAAGTCCTTGTATTCCACTCCTGAGAGTTGGCTTTCCGGACAAAAAGGGACGATGATGGTCTCATCAAATCCAGTGCTGTTTTGAAGCCCCTGCTGTTTTCCGGAAACTCCGAAGTCAAAGGCAAAACTCCACTTGCCGTTCAAATTGAGCCAGGAATCTCTGAGAAATTGAGGACGCGGATGTTCGGGCCGGGGAACAGCTGATTCTGTTTGCTCCGCAGCCTCCTGCCGGGCAGAGGTGAAACCCAAGGTCAATAAAGAAAGAAATAGAATAAAAATCGTTTTGAGTTTAGGCATTTTAAAATCCTTCCCGTTTGTTATTATTAACTAAAATAATATAGAAACACAGGTAATGCAATCATCAAAAGCATTTCTATTTTAAAAATATTTATATATAATAGACTTGGTTAGTGGTGATTTCTTAAAATGGCTTTTTTCAGAGAAGGATTTAATATAAGAATTCCGGAGCGCCTGGAGACTGATCGGCTTTATATCAGGCCGTTTATCGACAAGGATTGGGAGCCTTTTTTTTCTTTCATGAGAGATGAAAAGGCAACCCAGTATCTTTCTTTTATTTCCGAGCAGAAGACCTATAAAGGAGCGGAAGAGCTGTTTAATATGATCATTGACAGGTACGGGAAAGAAAATCAGATATTTGTCCTGGCTGTTGTTAGAAAGTCGGATGATCAATATGTGGGAGCTATCGGATTAATGACGGTCAAAGGAAGCACGGATGTGGAAGTCTTTTATATCCTTCTTCCAAAATATTGGGGTAAAGGATATGCTACAGAGGCCACTCACCGACTTTTTGCCTATGTCTATTCAGAGTCAGATGTGCAGAGGATCGTAGCTTCTATTTTCCCCGCAAATAGAGCATCAGAAAGGGTAGCTGAAAGAGTAGGAATGGTTTACCAGGGTTTTGTTATGAGAAAATTACAAAGAGGCAGAGTCAAACTCTATGCGCTCAGCAGAGAACAATTTTTTTCAAGGTAGTCTTCCTTGATGCTAAAAAGCAAGACAAAACCTGATCATTGAAAATTTGTTTGTAAAATGAATCACGATATTTATTCAAATTTTAGGAGGTTCAGTCATGTCTTCATTTTTTAGCCGTTTTTTATGCAAAGGTTTATTTGTTTTAGTGATTTCGATATTTCTGAGTACAACTGTTTTTTCAGCTGTTCCTGAAAAGGGAAAAAAAGTGGAATCCACTGATCCTGAGCAGCGTTTAGCCTGGTATCAACAGCACATGGAAATGAAAGACCAGTCTCTGTTTAATGATCTGAAATGGCGCTTTCTCGGTCCGGATGTCATAAGCGGAAGATGCACGGATATAGCTGTTCCCAAAGGCGAAAAACACATCATTTACATAGGAGCAGCCACCGGAGGAGTGTGGAAAACCGTAAATTCCGGCATTACATGGGTACCCTTATTTGATGAGGCCCCTTCCATATCCATAGGCGATATAGCCATAGCTCCGGTCTATCCTGATATTATATGGGTAGGAACCGGGGAAGCTAATATTTTCAGGGCTTCGGTGGCCGGCACAGGAGTCTATAAGTCAACAGATGCGGGAAAGACGTGGAAACATATGGGGCTTGCAAATACCCACACTATAGGAAGGATCGTCATTCATCCGGAAAATCCGGATGTTGTGTATGTCGCGGCTTCTGGACATGAGTGGACCTATAATGAGGAGCGCGGGGTGTACAAGACCACAGACGGAGGTCAAACATGGGACAAGGTGCTGTATTTGAACGAAAAAATCGGAGCCATAGATCTGGTCATAGATCCCGCAGATCCGGATACTCTCTACGCATCACTATGGAATCATATCAGAGGACGCTGGAGCGACCCCATGCCCGAACCAGGAGACGGAATATTCAAGACCACGGACGGAGGCAAGACCTGGGAGCAGAAGACCAACGGGCTGCCTGACCTTAACAAGACAGGAAGAATTGGCCTTGATATCGCTCGAAGCAATCCCAATGTGATCTATGCTTTTGTTGACAACCATAATCCGGGGCGCATGCCAGAAGAGGGCGAGAGAGATGCATACGGCCGGTTGAAAAAAGGAAGAGTAATCAAAGGTGCTGAGGTCTATAGGTCAAATGATAAGGCAGAGACATGGAAAAAAGTCAGTCCTGACAATAGATATATGGAGGGCTTTTGTGGAACTTACGGATGGGTTTTCGGACAGATGCGGGTAGATCCCAGCGATGAGAATACGGTTTATATCATGGGTCTCCGCCTTGCCAAATCAACGGACGGAGGCCGGACTTTCAAGACCCTTTATTTTCCGGAACTTCACGGTGACCATCACGGTCTCTGGATAGACCCGGATGAACCGGATTATCTCATCAATGTCAATGACGGAGGGGTTAATATTTCTTATGACGGCGGTCAGACCTGGAGGCATTTTCATAACAATCTCCCCCTCGTTCAGTTCTATAATGTGGCTTATGACATGAAAGAGCCTTTTAACATTTACGGCTCGGTACAGGACCATTTGACATACAGGGGAAATATTGCCCATACACTGCCTCAGAGAGACAGATCGCAAATGCTTTTGACCCACTGGGAACGGTCTCCCGGGGGAGAAGGGACCACGATTGCCGTTGACCCTGAAAATCCGGATATCGTCTATTCCTCTTCGTTTTACGGAAGGCTGATGCGGTCTGAACTCAAAGATAACAGATGGATCACGAAAAACATACTTCCCCAAGTGGGAGAAGACGAGCCGCCCCTTCGAGGTCAGTGGCTTGCGCCCACCATAATCTCTCCCCATGATAATCAGGTGATTTACCATGGAATGCAGTATGTGTTCCGATCTCCTGACAAAGGGGAAACCTGGGAGAGAATAAGTCCTGACCTTACCTACGATGATCCGGAAAAACAGGGGAAGCTTCCTTTTGCCATCCCTTACGCCTGTTTGAGCTCTATATCAGAGTCTCCTCTTAAAGAGGGTCTTATCTATGCGGGAACGGATGACGGCAGAGTGCATGTGACCAAAGATACAGGGAAAAACTGGCAGGAGATTACGGATGGTCTTCCCTATAACAAGCATGTTTCAAGGATAGTCGCATCCAAATACGATGAAGCCACAGTGTATCTGACATTGAACGGACGGAGAGACGATGATTTCACTGACTATGTCTGTAAATCCGAGGATTACGGGAAGACATGGAAAGACATATCAGGAAATCTTCCCGGAGGTCCTGTCAATGTTATCCGGGAAGACCCGAAAAAAGGAAATATCCTTTATGTGGGAAATGACTTAGGGGTGTATGTGAGTTTAGACAGAGGGGAAAAATGGCATGTTCTGCCTAACGGGCTGCCCAACTGTTTTGTGTGGGACCTGGTGATCCATCCCCGGGACAATGTGCTTGTCATAGCGACCAATGGACGAGGCATGTATGCCATTGATGATATCTCAAAAATACAGGAACATGAATAACCGGGAGAGTTCATAATAAGGGAGAGAAAATGTACTGCAATCTGAAAAACAGAAGTCTGACCAAGCTTCTGGATTTTAGTCCGGAGGAAATAAGATACCTGCTGGATCTTTCCAATAAGCTGAAAAAGGAAAAATATTCCGGGAATGAGAAGCAGAGACTGGGGAGGAAAAACATCGCTCTTGTTTTTGAAAAAACATCCACCAGGACCAGGTGTGCTTTTGAAGTCGCAGCCTTTGACCAGGGAGCGGATGTGACTTTTTTGGGCCCCACAAGTTCTCAATTCGGACATAAGGAATCTATTAAAGACTCGGCCCGGGTTCTGGGAAGGATGTATGACGGGATACAGTACCGGGGTTTTGGCCAGGAAGTAGTGGAGCGGCTTGCTGAGTTTTCGGGTGTTCCTGTTTGGAACGGCCTTACCAATGAATTCCATCCTACTCAAGTGCTGGCGGATCTTTTGACCATGACGGAGCACAGTGAAAAACCGGTTGAGGATATCACTTTTTCCTTTCTGGGAGATGCGCAGAACAACATGGCTAGTTCTCTGATGGTGGGGGCTGCAAAAATGGGGATGGACTTTCGTTTGATCGGGCCGGAAAAGCTCCAACCGAAAAAAGAACTAGTCAGTAAAGCAGAAAAGATTGCCGAGGCTACGGGAGCAAAGATTTCGATAACAGACGATATCAGGGCTGTTGAGGGATGTGATTTTCTTTATACGGACGTATGGGTTTCAATGGGGGAGCCGGCTTCTATTTGGGAAGAAAGGATCGGGCTTTTAAAATCCTATCAAGTTAACAAGGAACTCATGGAACTGACCGGGAATCCCAAGGTAAAGTTCATGCACTGCCTTCCTGCTTTTCATAACAGAGAAACAAAGATCGGAGAGGAGATATATGAAAAATTCGGTCTGGAAAGTATGGAAGTGACAGAGGAAGTGTTTGAATCGGAAGGGTCCATTGTGTTTGATGAATCTGAGAACCGTTTGCACACCATAAAGGCAGTGATGGTAGCCACTTTAACGGGAGGCGATTAACCCCGGCTCGTGAATAAGACAGGTTATATACAGATTATTTGTTTATATAAAGGAGGGTAAGAATGAAAACGTTTATTTTAATGACAAAACTCGCACCTGAAGTCTCGAGACAGATAAAAGACAGGGCTAGATTAGGAAGAGCATGGCTGGAGGAAGTAAAGGAGAAATGTCCTGAAGTCAAATTCAGGGCTCATTACGCTCTTTTAGGCTCCTATGATTTTTTGGATATTTATGAAGCTCCGGACGAGGAAACAGCCGCCAAAGTCTCTATGATCAGCCTATCCAACGGGGCTTTTAATGCAGAGAGCTGGATGGCCATTCCTTACAAGCGTTTCCTGAAGCTTACGGAAGAAGTGTAAAGGGAGATTGTATGGACGAAGCTTGTTTGGTTACGGGTGGCGCCGGTTTCATAGGTTCCGCTCTTGTGAGGGGCCTGCTCAAAGAAGAAAATAATGTCCGGGTCATTGATAATCTGTCAACCGGGAATATTTCCAATCTGAAGGGTATTCTCAGCAGGATAGAGTTTATAGAAAAAGATATCCGGGACCTTGATGCGGTTCAGGAAGCATGCAAAGACATCACTTATGTGTTTCATCAGGCGGCTATCCCCTCTGTTCCCCGTTCCATTGAAAATCCGATCGAATTTAACCAGAGTAATGTTGACGGCACACTGAATGTGCTGGTAGCAGCCCGTGATAAAGGGGTAAAGAGGGTCATATATGCCGGTTCTTCATCTGTTTACGGGGACACACCGGCCCTTCCGAAGAAAGAAGATATGATGCCGAATCCTCTGTCCCCCTATGCGCTCACCAAGCTGGCCGGAGAGTATTACTGTAAGGTGTTCAGCGAGGTTTATGGATTGCAAACCGTGACAACCCGTTATTTTAATGTGTTTGGCCCCCGCCAGAATCCTGAATCCCCGTATGCGGCCGTGATCCCTAAATTCATTGATGCTTTTTTAAAAGGGGAGAAACCCGTTGTTTTCGGTGACGGGGAACAGACCAGAGATTTCACTTTTGTGGATAATGTGGTCTATGCAAATCTTCTGTGCTCCAGGGCAAAAAAAACAAAAGGTGAGGTTATCAACATCGCCACCTCTTCAAGCATCAGTCTGAATGAGCTCATCAAAATTCTTAAAGAAATAACAGGAAAAGAAATCGATCCTGTTTATTCGGATCCCAGAAAGGGAGACATCAAACATTCCCTTGCCGATATATCAAAGGCGGAAAGGATGACCGGATACAGGCCTCTTGTGGATTTGAGAGAGGGATTGACAAAGACCATCCGGTGGATGGAGAATGCCGGTTTTAATGAACAGAAGACTTTGATGTAACTTCCCTGAACACTCTGAGAAAATTCCCTCCCAGTATTTTTTTTATATCCTGGTCATCATATCCCCTTTTGACCAGTTCTTCTGTGATATGGGCCAGTTCTCCTGCATGTGAAAGGCCTGCGGGAGTGCTGCTTATACCGTCAAAATCAGAGCCGAGTCCCACATGGTTTGTACTTCCTGTGACTTTGATCACATGTTCGATATGATCCACTACTGTCTTTACGTTGATTTCAGGCATTTCCTGTTCCAGCCTTTCTAATCTTTCCCTGTACTCTGTTCTGAAGGCTTCTGCTCTTTCGGGTTCGACTTTTAAAAAGTCAGCCAGTTTTTCAGGCAGGTCATATTTATTTATAAGCTCTGCCTTCAGATCTTCCATCTTCTTGAGATTGTCTGCCATTAAAAAGTGAGGGAAAAAATTGATTCCGATGACGCCGCCGTTTTTTGCCAGAGCCTTGAGCATTTTATTAGAGAGGTTCCGGTGATGGTCTGAAAGAGCCCGGCAGCAGGAATGGGAGGCCACAACAGGAGCTTCTGAGATATCCATCACATCCCAGAAAGTCTCATCATGGACATGGGATACGTCTATGACCATTCCCAACCGGTTCATTTCTTTGATTACTTCTTCACCGAATTCTGTCAGGCCGCCGTGTTCAGGCTCCGGGTCGCCTGAGGCATCAGCCCAGTCAGTGCGGAACCAGTGGGTGAGGGTCATGAGTCTCACGCCGTTCCTGTAAAAAGAGCGGAGGAGCCGGAGGTCATTTTCTATGGCATATCCCCCTTCGATCCCGATCAGTATCCCTGTTTTGCGGTTGCCCCGGAGTTTTCGCATGTCATCGGGGGAAGTGACAAGGATCAGATCCTCAGGATTTTCATTTACAAGCTTGTGAACCGCATCTATCTGGGCAAAGGCTTTTTTAGCGGCCCTGTGCTTTTGTGAATTGTTCTCCGGAGGGTCTACAAAACAGGCAAAGACCTGAAGGTCCACAGAGCCTTGTTTGAGTTTTGGAATGTCTATGTGCCCTTTGTTAAGGTCCTTGGTCAGGTCTTCTCCATTGAGCACTCTGCCTATGGTGTCACAATGCATATCCACAAGGTCGGCGTCTTTATGAAGGAAATTTATGTGGTATTTTGGGTCAAGGAGGTTTTCCCCGCAATTGGAGAGGCACACAATATTATCATAGTGATATTCGGCCGCCTGCTGCAGGAGTTCAGGCTTGATTGTTTCCGCTCTGTCGCCGGGCTTGTGGTATTCGGGATGCTCATCATCAAGTTCTCTTGTGAGGACATTCCCTGACCTTAAGCTCAGGCAGGTGACCCCTTTGAGAAGAAAGGAGGTGTGGTCAGAGCCCCGGTATTCTATGCGGTGTTTCAACCTTTTTGTGAACTTTTCCTTCATGTTTTTCTTGATAAGAGCAAAGAATTCCGAGAATTCCCACATGCCTCCCACATAGAGGTCAAGGTCTCCTGTGCCTACCATGTCCATGTTCATATAGACGGATGTTTTTTCGAGCGGATAAATGGGGTGCTCTGTATAATATCTGGAACCGATCAGGCCAAGCTCTTCTCCGGCCCAGGCTGCCAGTACAACGCTTCTGTCAGGGTGAAAATCATTGGCTTGAATCACACGCGCGATTTCCAGCAAGACCCCTACGGATGACGCGTTGTCATCAGCGCCGTTGTAGATAGAACCGTCAAGCCCTACACCCAGATGATCCAGGTGCCCTCCGATTATTATATATTCGTTTTTTAGTTCAGGATGTTTTCCCGGTATAAGGCCCAGCACACTGGGAGCTGTGCGGTCCTCATGGATGTAATGGACTTCCATTTCTACGGTCAGGTCCAGCTGGAATGGGTGAGGTTTTTTTTCGCGTATCATTTCACTCACTCTATTACGCCAGCTCAGATTTTTTATATAAAACATCTTATCCAGAAGGCTGCTGTTCGCTGTCATCACCAGGAACCCTTCCGGACAGGTTCCCTTATTGGCTCCTTCCGGAATGCCCCATCCTCTAAGGCTCTCCCCGATGTTCATTATGAGCACGCCTGCAGCCTCTTTTTTTACCGCTGTTTTGATTTTACTGTCCAGGGACTTTTCTTTCCTGGATATTCCCTTGAGAAATTCAGGAGCGCCAGGAATGATAAGGACAATTTTTCCGCTGACATCCATATCTCCATAATCGTCCCATTTGTCTTTGTGTGATACCAGCCCGTATCCGGCAAAAGCCAGCCGGGCCTTTACGATTCCCGACCCGGTTCCGCCGTTCGGGAAAAAATGGTTGGAGCGTCCAGGGGAAAAGAGGAGGTGCTTCGGGGATACGATCTCAAACCGGACAGGAGGTTCGAAATGCCGCCAGTTCCTGAATTCCACCTGCTGGAAATACGAACCTTTTTTTCCACCCGGTTTGAGGCCGTACTCTTTCATCTTTTCTGCGACATAGTGGGCTGCCTTGAGGTATTCCGGAGTGCCTGATTTGCGGCCTTTGAAATCATCCGAAGAAAGATATTCCATGTGCTTCCATGCTTGTTCTCCGTCCGGTTTGGCCTGTTCCTGGGAATTTAATGAAAGACAGAAAAGGCTTATGCAAATGAGTGAGAATATTTTTTTCATCAATATGCTCCTTTAAGATACTGCAGTGTAACATACGACAAATATTTTGAGAAATGAAGTCATTAACCTGGATTATTCATAAAAAAATGGCGATGTGCATTTTTTTGTTGCGAAGCTTCTTGATTATTTTATTATTAACCTATAAAATTCAAAATCTTAAGAAAAATGCTGTCAGATATCTCTATAGACTCTTTTCGCGGGGATTTAAAAGGCCTCGAAAAGATGGCGCACTCTTCCTGGAGGGATGAATATGGGATCGAGTCATTTCCAAATTTCTACCGGCCAGCTTTTTTAAAGTATCTTTTTAACCGCATTAAGGATGGCAGGTATCTTATTGCAGCGTATCGAGGGGATGAGATTGTATCCTTTTTAGCTAACCTGCCACAGCGCTTCCATTTCCAAGGCAAGACCTTTCGGGCAGTCTATAGTTGTCTCATGGTAACAAGACGGGAGCTGCTTCGCCGCGGCATAGGAAAGGCGATCGTCAACGAAGCCCTGAAGCTCAACCAGAGTTTAAAAATTGATTTCTCCTTGCTGACTCTTGAGAAAGGACACCGTTCCACAATGATGATCAGGAATTTTGAGGAGACCGGCCATCCTGTAGAAAAAGTTAAAAGGAACTATGTCCTGGCCCGTATCCTTGATCTGCCCAGCGTTATGGAGTCAGAAGGATTGAAAAAATGGGAGAGCGCGGCTATCAGGATAATAGGAGGGCACCGCAGGCCAAAAGTTTGCCCTTCTGTTTCGATAAGAGAATATCAGATGGAAGATATTGATATGTGTCTGGACCTGCTTAATCGATACAAGGACAGTGTTGAGCTTTCTTTGATCTGGGAAAGAGATGAACTGGCGTGCGAATTGGATTTTCCCGGAGTTTCACAGACGCTTGTCTATGAAAAGTCAGGCAAGGTGGAAGGATTGATCAATTTCATATATCACGAACATCTCGGAAGAACTAAAAAGAGGTGGGCTTGGATAAACCATGTTGCCTATCCAGAGCTTTCTGCCAGAGAGCGCTATGGCTTTATTCAGGCTTTCCTTCAGTACATAAAGGATTCCGGTTGTGTGGGGGCGGTAGAGTGGACAAGAAGTTATTATCCCATGAGACCGTTATTCCGTTCTCGTTTTTTCCCCTATTTTCGATCCGTTGACCTAGTCTCATGGACATTCAATAAAGATATCTCTTTAAAGAATATTCCAAGTGTCTATGAGGTACAGATTTGACATCCGCTTGGTTTTCATGAGAAGGATTGACAGTATGAATTTTTATTAGCGGAGGAAGACTTTATGTCTGGAAAAACAAACCGAATCGCTTTTTATGCCGCTTTCCTTTTTCTGATGCTGGCGGTCGTTTCAGGGTGCGTTGGGAAAAGAGAGAAGGGATTACAGTTTGAGATATCTTTTCCCGGATCGATCCATGCGGATTCCATTACCGGAAGAGTGTATGTAATGATTTCAGAGAACAAGAACCGTGAGCCCCGGTTCCAGATCGGCCCGAATGGAGTCCCGTTTTTTGGAAAGGATATCCATAATCTACAGCCTGATTCATCTGTTATCATCGACAGGAAAGACTTTGGTTATCCTTTGGAGAGCCTCAGTGAGATCCCTCCGGGGGAATATTATGTTCAGGGCTTTGTCAACATATACACGCGGTTTGAACGTTCTGACGGCCACGTTTTGTGGATGCATAATGACCAGTGGGAGGGGCAGAGATGGCACAGGTCTCCGGGGAATCTTTACAGCGAGATAAGGAAGGTCAAGATTCCGCCCTCAGAAACCGGCTCAGTCAGACTGAGTTGCGATCGTAGAATCCCTCCTGTGGAAATCCCTCCGGATACCAAATGGGTCAAAAGGATTAAATTTCAGAGCAAAATGCTTTCGGAATTTTGGGGTCACCCCATGTACTTGGGGGCAACAGTGCTTCTTCCAAAGGGATATGAAGAACACCCTGGTATTTACTATCCAGTTAATTACATTCAGGGGCATTTTTCCCTCGGCCCTCCAAATGGTTTTCAAGCCGAAGAACCGGACTCAAAGAACCGTTGGGCAAGGTGGGGGCACGAATTTTACAAGTTCTGGATTTCAGATGAATGTCCCCGGATGCTGCTGGTTACCTTTCAGCACCCCTGCCCCTACTACGATGATTCGTACGGGGTCAATTCCCCGAATACCGGGCCTTACGGCGATGCGATTCTGGAGGAGCTCATTCCCATGGTGGAGAAAAAATTCCGCATCATTCAAAAACCCTATGCCAGAGTGCTGTCCGGAGGTTCGACAGGAGGATGGATCTCACTGGCCCTCCAGATATTTCATCCGGATTTTTTCGGAGGGACCTGGTCCCTTTGTCCGGACCCTGTTGATTTCCGCTACTTTCAGTGCATAAACATATATAAGGATGAGAACGCTTATCACAAAAAGAGCGGATGGATCAGAGTTCCCACATCAAGTGACCGGTTTCCTGACGGCATTGTAAGGTTAACCTCGCAGCAGAGGAACCACATGGAGTTTGTCATGGGAACCAAATGCCGCTCAGGGGAACAGATCGATATATTCCAGGCAGTTTTCGGGCCCCAGGGGGATGACGGGTATGTCAAACCGCTTTTTGATAAAAAAACAGGAGAGATAGATCCGGATACGGCCGAATACTGGAGGGAGCATTATGACCTCAGGTATTATTTGGAAAAAAATTGGGAACACATCGGTCATGCGCTTGAAGGGAAGGTCCATATTTATGTGGGAGATATGGATACGTACTACCTTAATAATGCGGTTGTGCTGTTGGAAAAGTTCTTAGAAGGCACGAAAGACCCCTATTATAACGGAGTGGTCCGCTACGGAGACCGGATGCCTCACTGCTGGGGTCCTGACAGGATAGAGCTTCTGAAATTATTTAAAGAGCATATCATAAAAAACACACCGGAGGGAGAAGATCCTTCATGGTTGTACTGAACTCAGTGCAGGCCATACACTAAAATTTATATACATTTTTAGTTTATTATGTGATATATTTTCTTTTTTAAAGATGCACAAAAAAGAGTATGAATATAACATTTACTTAGGAGGGAAGATGAAAAACAGATTGTTTATCCTTGGAGTTCTTTTTGTTTTTATTTTATCAACAGCGGTATTTTCCGCAGAGGAAGCCCGGGTGCTTCGATTTCCGGCTGTATACGGAGATCAGGTGGTGTTTTCCTATGCCGGGGACCTTTATTCCGTGTCTTCCGAAGGAGGATATGCACGAAAACTCACCAACCATGAAGGGTATGAAGCATTCCCCCGTTTTTCTCATGACGGGAAATATATCGCATTCACAGGCGAGTATGACGGAAACAGAGAGGTCTATGTGATCCCGAGTCAAGGTGGGATACCGGAAAGGATGACCTTTACTCCGACCTTGGGAAGAGATGATATTTCAGACCGGATGGGCCCTAACAATATTGTTATGGGCTGGATGCATGACGATACCAGTATTGTTTTCCGATCCAGAACCAGGGAGTGGAATTCTTTTAACGGCCAGCTCTATCTTGCTTCCCTTGAAGGCGGCCTTCCCGAGCAGCTTCCTGTGCCGAGAGGTGGATTTTGCTCGTTTTCTCCTGATGATAAGAAATTTGCTTACAACCGGATATTCCGTGAGTTCAGAACATGGAAGAGATACAGAGGGGGAATGGCTGATGATGTCTGGATATATGACCTTGAAGAGAAACAAGTAACCAACATAACAGAAAATCCTGCTCAGGATATCATTCCCATGTGGAGCGGTCAAAAGATCTATTTTCTTTCTGACAGAGGCGAAAACACATGCATGAATCTTTATGTGTATGACCTTGAAACACAGGACACACGCCGTCTTACTGATTTTGCGGATTTTGATATAAAATTTCCCTCCTTGGGTCCTGAGTCCATTGTGTTCGAGAACGGCGGCTACATCTATTGTTTTGACCTGGAGAAAGAAGAGACCACAAAACTGACTGTGTATATTGCGGATGACAGGCCTTTGAGCAGGGAGAAACTGGTCAATGTCTCGAACATGGTGACGAACTATGAGATCTCTCCTGACGGGAAAAGAGCGCTTTTTGGAGCAAGGGGCGAAGTGTTTACCGTTCCACAAAAGTACGGAAACACAAGAAATCTTACGGGAACTCCCGGTATCCATGAAAGGAATTCAAAGTGGTCTCCTGACGGAAAGTGGATTGCGTTTATCTCTGACCGGAGCGGGGAAGATGAGATCTATATCCTGCCCCAGGGCGGTACAGGGGAACCACAGCAGATAACAACGGGTGCGGATACGTACAAGTACCAGATCTACTGGTCTCCGGACTCAAAGAAAATAATGTGGAGTGACAAACGGCTCCGGCTCAATTATGTTGACATCGACTCCAAAGAAATAGTCGAGGTGGATAAAGCCGAAATCTGGGAATTCGGGGATTATGTATGGTCTCCGGACAGCAAATGGATCGCATATACCAGGCCTGAAGCAGAAACCATGACGAAAATCTTTTTATACAGCCTGGAGAAAAAGGAAGCCTATGAGGTCACGGATGGGTGGTATTCATCCTATTCCCCTTCTTTTGATTCAAAAGGCAGATATCTGTATTTTGTCTCTGACAGGGATTTCAATCCCATATACAGCCGGACAGAGTGGAACCATGCCTATCTTTCTATGTCCAGGATATATTTGGTCACTCTGGCCGAAGGCGTCGAATCTCCGTTTAAGCCCAAGAGCGATGAGGTCTCCATCGAAGGGGCAGAAAAAAAAGAAGAAAAGAAGGAAGAAAAAAAAGAGGATTCCGGTGAGAAGCCTGTGTTCAAAGTGGATACCGAAGGCCTCAAAGACAGGATTCTCTCTCTTCCGGTCAGTGTGGGTGATTATAGGAGCATTACTTCGGTAGGGGACAGTATCTATTATATGAAAAGAAGCGGAATGGACCGGAGAGCTTCCCTGGCTCTTTTTGACCTTAATCAAAGGAAAGAAACGGTTCTCGGGCAGATCAACGGTTATGAGATCTCTCATGACAAAAAAAAGATACTGGTTTCGCAGAACAGAACCTATGCCATCGTTGATCTGCCAAAAGGCAAATTGGATATCAAAGAAAAGCTCGACCTCTCCCATATGGAAACAAAAGTGGATTACAAAAAAGAGTGGCATCAGATTTTCAATGAATGCTGGCGTCAGATGAAATATTTTTTCTATGCTCCCAATATGCACGGAGTGGACTGGGAAGCTATGAAGAAGCAGTATGAACCTCTGGCAGATTCTGTGAGCCACAGAGCAGACTTAACCTATGTCCTCGGGGAGATGATCGGAGAACTGAGTGTCGGGCATACGTATGTGGGAGGAGGAGAATTTCCCAGACCCAGGAGGCTCAATATGGGCATGCTGGGCGCTCAGTTTGCGAAAGATATGAAAAGCGGGTATTTCAAAGTGACAAGGATTTTACAAGGAGAGAACTGGAGAAATTCCGTTCGCTCTCCGCTTACTGAAGTCGGAGTGGATGTGAAAGAAGGGTCTTATATATTGAGCATTAACGGCAAGCCCACGAATAAAATGGACAATCTGTACGAAGCCCTTGTGAACACGGCCGGAAAGCAGGTGACTCTTAAGGTAAATGACAAACCAATTGAAAAAGAGAGCAGGGATGTTGTGGTGGTTCCCATAGAAGATGAGCACTCTCTCTATTATTATAACTGGGTGCAGAGCAATACGGAAAAGGTAAATAAAGCGACTGACGGAAAAGTCGGATACATCCATGTTCCAGATATGGGACCTCAGGGTTTGAACGAATTTGTCAAGCATTTCTATCCTCAGCTCCGTAAAAAAGCGCTTATCATTGATGTACGGAGCAATGGAGGCGGGAGTGTCTCGCCCATGCTCATAGAGCGTTTGAGGCGGGAGATAGCCATGGTAGCCATGTCCCGGAACACCATCCCGAGTCCTGACCCGGATGCTGTGATGTTAGGACCCAAGGTATGTCTTATGGACGAATTCTCAGCTTCTGACGGAGATATCTTTCCTTACCGGTTTAGAAAGCACGGACTGGGAAAATTGATAGGAAAAAGGACTTGGGGAGGAGTAGTGGGGATCAGAGGCTCGCTTCCGCTGCTGGACGGAGGCAACCTGTCGAAGCCTGAGTTTGCCATTTACAGCCTGAAAGGAGAATGGATTGTCGAGGGCAGAGGAGTGGAGCCTGATATTCATGTTGACAATGATCCGGTCAAGGAGTATGCCGGAGTGGACCAGCAGCTCAACAAGGCCATTGAAGTTATTCTGGAGGAGCTTGAAACAAAAGGAAAAGAGCTTCCTGATATTCCTGCGTATCCGGATAAAAAGAAGAAGAAATAAATTAAAGGTTTTCTTTTTTAATAGATTTTAGCCATTCGATAGTCTTCTTTATCCCTGTCTCCAGAGAGATGGGGCTGTATCCCAGTTCGCGCACCGCTTTATCGCTCGATACGGTCCAGTCGCAGGTCAGCTTTTTCACCATTTCCGGAGTTATGAGCGGATAAACGTTGAACCACTTAGCCAGGCATTTCATGCTGAAGGAAAGGAAGATCATTATAAAGAGGGGCAGTTTAAACAAAACAGAGTCTTTTTGAGATACTTTCTTTAGAGTGTTGAAGAATCCGCTGTATGAGATATTTTCACCTCCGAGGATATATTTTTCTCCCGGAAGCCCTTTTTCCATGGCAAGTATATGTCCTTTGACGACATCATCTATATATACATAATTTCCTATGTTCTTTCCGCTTCCCGGAATGATGCGCCACCTGCCTTTGATATACAGTTGGATCATTCTGGTCGTGCTGTTGCTTTCTTTGATAAGGCCCGGACCATAGACTCTGGTGGGGCACACCATAACGATGCGAATACCTTTTTCAATATAGCTGAGAGCCAGTGAATCGGCTTGTGTTTTTGTTTTTTCGTATTCAGTGAAACATTCTGTTTTTTTTACGGTGTTCTCATCCACACAGCCATCTAAAGAAGGGCCAAACACGCCGGCCGTTGAGGTGATGACCACATTTTTTATTCCTAAGTGAAGAGCGGCTTCCAGAACGTTTTTTGTTCCAATGACATTTATGTCATGATATTGATTTGGTTTTTTTGACCATATTTTTGTCATGGCTGCTGTGTGAAAAACACAGTGACACCCTCTCATAGCTCTTTCAATGCTTTTTAAGTCAAGGATATTCCCTTTGAACAGGCGTACGTGTGCCTGTTCTATGGCCGGGGTTTTAGATCTCGAGCGGAAGAGGGCATGGACTGTATGGCCCGAATCCGCAAGCGCTCTTACCAATGCGCTGCCTATGAATCCTGTGGCCCCTGTAACAAAAATCTTCATTTTGTCTTCCTGATGCGTTTGATTTTCATATGCGGGTTGAAATAAATCGAGATCCACTCATTTGAGAGAGCAAGAACGACATGGCTGAAAAAGGAAGTCCATAGGGTCCCTGTTTTATAGGTCAGAATGCAGAAGGCAAAGCCTAAAAACACAGAGCCGACCATTTCTTTCCAGCCTTTATGCAAGTGAAAGGCAGTATAGATGACAATATTTATCAATACAGCAGGCCAGAGACCGAGGGACCTCAGACATGAAAAAAATAAGATGCCTCTGAGTAACAATTCGTATGCGAAAAGGTAAAGAATCCATGACGATGCGCTGATAAAAAAAAGGCCAGCATCCCATTCGGAAGTTTGAATCTCAGGATATTTTTTTTGATTGGAAGGATTTTTTCCGGTCAGAAGGCTTATAGGGATTATCACCAGGGATAGTGCCAGAGTCCATAAAAGGGATTCTGCAAGATTTTTAAAAGCCAATCCATAGGCAGAGAAATTTTTAGAAAAAACCAGGGAGACCAGAAAAGCCGGGATGATCCCATAGAGCAAAACCCCTGTTCCCCTCTGCAGTAATGTTCTGTATATTTTTGATCTTTCCTTCCCGAATTTTCTTTCAAGCCTTTTTCTGATTTGGTGTGAGTTCAAAGCTAACAGGAAAAAGAAATAAGATAAAAGGGAAAGAACGATGGAAAAAAAAGCTTCCTGATGCACTGAGATTTGTTCAAAAAAATCAGACACTCACTTGTCCTAGAATAAGTATTTCAAAAGGCCTTTTTTATGATCGGTCCGTGTAAGTTATAAGGCGGCTTCTTTTACGGAGTCCAGATCGAGATTGAGGTTGTCACGGACAGTGCCAAAGGCTTTAATGGTCTCGTTTATCTCTTCGTCAGTATGAGACGCGGTCGGTATCAGTCTGAATAAGATGATTCCCTTGGGGACTACGGGATACATGACTCCGGTTATGAATATTCCGAGTTCCCTTAATTTTATTATGATCTGCATGCCCATTTTCATATCTCCTGCCGGGACATACACCGCAGTGATGGGAGAGCGTCCTTTGCCCACATTATAACCAAGATCTGCAAGCCCTGACTTTAGTTTTTCCGCATTTTCAAACATCTTTTTCCGCAGTGAAGCTCCGTTCTTTACTATCTCGAGAATTTTTTTAAGCACTTCCACATAGATCATGGGGAGGCTTTTAGCAAAGACCTGAGTTCTCGCATTATATCTTATCCAGTCCACTATCTTTTTTGGGCCTGCTGATACGCCGCCTATGGCTGCAAATGCTTTGGCAAAAGTGCCGAAATAAATATCTATTTTATCCTGCAAACCGAAATAAGAAGCTGTTCCCTGGCCGGTCTCGTTCATGACTCCGAATCCATGGGCGTCATCGATAAACAACCGGGCATCGTATTTTTCTTTAAGCTGGCATATGTTCGGCAGGTCAGCCAGGTCTCCCCGCATTCCAAAAACGCCTTCTGTCACTATCAATACACCGCCTTTTCTGTCTTTGTTTATCCTTTTTAAATGGCTTTCCAGGCTGTTCATGTCATTGTGCTTGTAGGCACGGAATTGCCCGGGAGACAAAAAGGTCGCATCCAGCATGGAAGCGTGTGACAGCTTGTCAATAACAATGGTGTCTTTTCGGCCCACTAAAGAGGAGATCGTTCCCAAAACTCCGAGATATCCGTAATTGAAAAGGATAGCTGATTCTTTCTCAGTGAAATCAGCCAGCTGCTGTTCCAGCTCCTTGTGGAATTTTGTGTTGCCGGTCATCATTCTGGAACCCATAGGAGCACTGAGAGGGTATTTCTTCACTATTTTTTCAGAATAGGCCTTGATTTCTTTGTTCTCAGCAAGGCCCAGGTAGTTGTTGATAGACCACTGGATGCATTTTTTCCCATTAAAAACGGTTCTTGTTCCGGGAATGGGGTCTAGGATGGGGCGGGAGAAGAAAAAGTCGTCCTGAGCGCGGAATATTCCAAAATAACCTCCATTCGTATCGCATTTGTCAAATAGGTCCATATTCTTTCTCCATAAAAAAATTCAAGGCATTCACGTTCTCAAATCCAGGTGGTTATTTATATCAGAGCCAACCGCTGGAGTCAATAGAAAAGAAGAGCTCTTTAAAAGAGCGGGAATTTTATTTTTATTGACTAGTTCTTTCATTTGGTTTATAAGAAAGTAATTTCTTAAAGTATATAGGAGAAAAACAATGCAGAAGAAAATAAGGAGAGGTTTTGTATTAGTGCTGGCAACAGTATTTCTTGCTTCTTTTGGTTTTTCCCAGGTGGAATTTACGGCTTTCGGGCTGTATAACCTGAATCTTTCTTATCCGGGCACGATGGAGATTGATCCTGATGTCGAATCAGAAATCAGCTGGTATCATGATGAGTGGCAGGCGTTTTTTGACGGAGTTTTGGGACAGGAGGGTGGCCTCGGGTTCGGAGGGAGGATCGCCTTCAATATCACTCCTGCCATTGGAATAGAAGGAAGTGTAGAGTACATAATGGCCGAGACATCGTTTACTGAAGGCATCGTGGATGACCTTGTGGACCTGATGGAATCCATAGGGTACGGTGATTATGTTGAAGTGGCCAATGAATCAGGCGGGAACATAATGAGGTATTACGGCAACATCGTGTTTAATATTCCTTCACCCGGGAATATGACCCCTTATATTACAGCAGGAGTCGGTATAACCCAGTTTAAAATAACAGAGGGTGTGGGCCCTGAGATCGACATAGATTGCCCATTAACCATGGAGCGGGTACATATTTGGTATGAAGATGTCTCCGCTTTCACTTTTAACGGCGGATTAGGGATCAAAATGCTTTTCACTCCTAACATTGGTCTAAGAATCGACGCCAGAGTGTTCTACTGCAATCCTGAATTCCAGCAAAAATTTTATAATGAATTTTTTGGTTATGTTTTATTTGACGATGTCGACTCCCTTGTTCAGAGCGGAGCTCATATAGATGCCAATTTGAATGTGGGATTTTTTGCCCGGTTCTAGTTCCTCTGCTTCACTCGAGCTGGTAAATTTTTTTTAGAGTTTAAGTCTTATTTTATTAAGACTTGTTATATTTGAAGTCTTTTTTTTAGCAGGAGGTGATCCATGGGAGTGAATTTGAAAAAAGCACTGATATTGATTCTGGGCATGGCTGTCCTTACAGGAACAGGCTTTTCCCAGGTGGAACTCACCGCATTCGGGCTGTATAACTTAAATATTTCTTATCCCAATGACGGACAGTTTAACTCTAGAGTGGAAGATATTGTGGAGTCCTGGTATTCTGAATGGCTTGCTTTTTTTGCAAATGTTTTAGAGCAGGAGGACGGGCTGGGATTCGGAGCGAGGATTGCTTACGACGTAACACCATCTACGGGTTTTGAAGCCTGTGTTGAGTACATAACAGCGGAAACAGCCTTTATCGGTAATATAGTGGACAACCTGCAGGATAAGATGGAGTCCATAGGATACAGTGGTTGGATACAAACAGCCAATAAGTCGGGTGGAAATATCATGCGCTATTACGGCAATATTGTTTTTAACTTTCCTAATGCAAGTAGAATGACTCCTTATGCCACGGCTGGTTTGGGCATCACTCAGTTCAAAATCCGACAAAACGGACCTCAAATAGAGACAGGATATGGTTCGCAAGAAGAAAAAATATATTTGTATTATAATGATGTTTCTGCTCTTACATTCAACGGTGGACTCGGTGTGAAAGCTCTTTTTACACCAAATATTGGCCTTAGGGCTGATGCCAGAATTTTTGTCTGTGACCCTGATTTCGATCAAATGATCAGCTTCGAAACCATGGGGATTACTGTTTTTGAAGATGAAGGATCCTATATTCAGGGGGGCACTCATATTGATACCAATCTGAATATTGGTATTTTTGTACGGTTTTGATTCATTGATCCCGCTTCATGAAAACATCTTTTAAAGAAAAGGCTTATGCCAGGGCCGGTTTTTTAGGGAATCCCTCGGATGGTTATTTTGGTAAGACCATTGCTGTATCCGTAAAGAATTTTTATGCCGAAGCAGAAGTCAAGAAGAGCCGGACGCTTGAGATAAGGCCCTGCGATTTGGACCGTTCCGTTTACGGCAGCCTGTCCGGTTTGGTTAAGGAACTGAACATTTATGGATATTATGGAGGGGTGCGCCTTATCAAGGCAGCCATAAAAAAATTTTATGACTACTGCAATGAAAACAAAATACCCATAGAAAGCAAAAATTTCACAGTCAGTTACCAGTCGAATATCCCCCGCCAGTTGGGATTGGGCGGCTCCAGTGCTATCATAACAGCCGTGCTCAGAGCTCTGATGCGTTTCTATAATGTGGAAATCCCTTTGAATATTCTTCCTTCTCTCATTCTTGAAGCTGAGCGCGAGGAGTTAGGAATAAATGCCGGATTTATGGACCGGGTGGTCCAGGTCTTTGAAGGGTGCGTGTATATGGACCTTAAAAAGGAAATGATCCAGTCACAAGGGCACGGCCTCTATGAGGAATTGGATTCATCGCTTTTGCCTCCCCTTTATCTTGCATACAAACCAAGCCTGGGAAAGGTTTCGGGAAAGGTCTTAAATGATATCAGGATGGGTTATGATAGAGGTGATCGGTTTGTGAGAGAAACACTGAAAAAAATTGCGGAAAAAGCAGAGATAGGGAAAGAAGCTGTGAAAAAAAGAGATTATAAACATATAAAAATTCTTATGAATGAGAATTTTGATTTAAGAAGCCGGATAATGAAAATAAGCAAGCCCAATATGGAGATGATCAACACAGCCCGCCGCTGCGGGGCGTCTGCTAAATTTGCTGGTTCAGGCGGCGCCATCCTGGGGATGTACGGGGATGAGGAGACCTATGTCCGGCTGAAAAAAGAGATGGAGAAGATCCAGGCCAAAGTCATCAAGCCCATCATCGGATGAAATACAGGTGTGGCTGAAGCGCCATAAAAGATTTAGCCTTCGGATGAGGCTTTTCGAGGGTACCCGGCGATGCCGGGCTCCGAGTATGTTTGACCCACGGACGGGGGGAGTTACGCAGGAGCCGAGAAAAACGAAGAAGAATGGCGTCAAAAATCTTTTGCAAGCGACAGCCACACCTGATTTTTATTTTATTTGAGCTGGAGGGTTTTGGTGATTTTTCCTCCGTGTCTGGAATCGTATTTTATCTCAACACTCCCTTTCCCTGAGACTAAAAATTGATACTCAACACTGCCGAATCCGGGAACGAACAGGAATTGAAGTTCAGGCTTGTGTTCTTTGTATGAGACTGTGTTTCTGTATTTATTCTGGAGTTTTCCACCGGCCAGGACATTGATATCTTTTCCTGAAACACGGAGAAAGTCTTTCGGGTAGAGCTTATGCTGCTGTGCGTAGTAATTCATAGTGGGGATGGCTTTCGTGTTTGTAAGCCTGACTCTCAATCTGTATAGATTGTTCTCCATTTTTTTGACCTCAAAGACATCCATGCTTATTTCAGGTGTGTTTTGTGCGGAAAAAAGAACAGCCATGGCGTTTCTGTGGACAAGGTCTTTGAGCATGAAAGGAGCGGACAGGCGTGAAGAGAATTTGACCCATCCTCCGATCTCGATTTCTCCATAGGTGGGATGGTCGTAAGCAGTCCAGGATTTGTGAAGTTCTCCCTGTGCCAGATGATCATTGAATTTCAATCGTTCTCTTTCCACCTCATTCGATCCTCTAAAGAAATCTCTTTCTTCCGCTGTGTCAGGCTTGACCTTTTTCTCCTCTTCTCTGGTTTTAAATGTCTCGGTTGAAGACTGAAAAAGCTCCCCTACAAATCCGTAGGTGCCGTTGCAGCAGACCATCCATTCGATAAAATCTCCGTATGTGGTGTAAAGGTCTTTCCAGCCCACTAAATACTCGTAGCCCGGAGTGATCCGTTCAGCCTGTTCTCCCAGATAATCATAGACCTGAATATCCTGTGGGGGATAAGTGAGCTTTTTGACACTTGGGCCTCTCAGGTACATCCCGCCCGAATTGTGAAAAGCCCAGGCCATGCAGATATTTGGGCGTTTTCGGACGAAAGAAGCAATGGCTTTTATACCGACACCGGAAAGAGGATAATCTCCGGCTCCTGACTGGACATATTCAGGCATCCAGTCAAATCCCCAGTTTCTGTTAGGGTCAACATAACCTTCGGAGTCTTCATTGATCTGACCGTCTCCGTCATTATCGATCCCCTCTTGTCCCAGTAAAGTCCATTCTCCTTTTTCACCGGGTTTTATCCGCATCATTAAGCGGGGATCTTCAGGGTCAGTTTTGTAGGCACCCAGCGGGTCCTTTTTCCGCATCATGCATATGTTTCCGTCTCCGTCAAGGTCATCGGGAAAGTCTTCATCAACCAGCCCGTCCCGGTCATCATCTTTAGGCCTTCTGAGGCCTCTGTTGCTGCTTGAGGTGTTAGGATCATTGAAAAAGTGGTATCTTCCGTCCACGTTAACAGAGGGAATGACATAGAAACAGTTTTTATCCACCAGTTCAGTCACGTTCTCGTTCTCGCCGTATTTGGTGAGGATATAATTAAGAAAATAAAGGCACACTTCTGTAGCCTGGATCTCGTTGCCGTGTATGTTCCCGTCCACATATACGCCGGGTTTATCCAGTTCAGCTCCTGTCGCAGGATTATTCACAGTCAGACAGTATATGGCCCTACCTTCTTCGCTTTTTCCCACTATATCGAGTTTGGTTAATTTTGGGAGAGCTTTGTTTAAGGCTTTGACAGCATTCACGACATCTTCATAAGAATAATAATCATCAAAGGTAAGAGGAACCGTGATTTTTTGATCCGCAGCTCCCGCATTTACGGATGCGGCCAGTAAGAGCAGTAGTATAAGTGAATAACTTGAAATTTTTATCATCTGTTGCCTCCTAAAGTTATGACCTTGGAATCCTTCCATGCAATATTTGTGATGGTCTGGATTTTGATTTCTCCCGGCTTTTTTGCGTGGACAAGCCAGCTCACTTCCTGGATTCTCTTCTGTCCGAATGATTTTATGAGGCTTCTTTTCTTTCCTTCCAGTATTTCGATATCGCCTTCAACTGTGACAACAGCAGGAAGGATCCTTGAGTTTCTTTCTCCCATTGCTGTGGGATAAGGCAGATAACCTGAATTTTCCACCCAGACTTTTATCCGGTAGATGCTCTTTCCGATTTCATCGACTTCTGTTTTTGCGATTTTTATCCGCGCCATTTTATCAGCGATCTCAAAGACCCAGGGGAGTTGACCTTTGAGCAGAGGCTCAACCCTATCTGCCGGGGGAGTGTTTTTGATAAACGGGACCTCTCCTCCTATTTCGACATTTCCTAAAGTGGGATGGTCGTATGTCTTCCAGTTTATAAAACCTTTTCCATCCAGATTTTTATCACTGAAAGCAAGAAGGGCTTTTTCTTCTTCAGAGCCTCCCTCGCTGTCTTCAGGTTTTGGCATCTTTTTGAGCATCTCTGCCATTCTTTTTGTATTCATAGCGCCGCTCTTAACAGCATCTATGACATTCTTTGCTTTAAAATTTTCAGGAGCTCCTACTGATCTGAGAAACTGATCTATTTTTTCTTCACCCAGTGCTATAAACTCCTCATCTGACATGTTTTCCAGTTTTTCGGGAGTGATCTCCTGTTCTTCCTTTTCTTCTTTCACTTTTGGTAATGTCCAGAAATCCATAGTGAAAGAGGGGAGGCCGAGATGATAGTAAGCCCAGAGTTCAAAGGAACCGTCTTTGGCTTTTTGAGGTTCCAGACGCTCTGTGTCAAGTCCATTTTTTTTGAGAAATTCCTTGTATTGTTCAGAAAGTTCTTTATAGTATTTCAGGTCTTCAGGCAAGGGGTTGACCACGGCACCAAGCCCCAAAAATTGAGCGACCATGGATTCTGTGAGCTCCATGCCTTCGGGCACAAACGGCTGGAGAAGGTCAATGATTTCCTTCATGGTGTAGGTTTTCTCTGTATCCAATCCCAGCATTTCTCCGTATCTTTCAGGTATTTTGATATTATTCAGATCCACAGAACCTCGTCTCCCTCCTGCCGGCGGATTGAGACAGAAATTAGTTTCCCCGAAACAGAACGTCATTCCGATCTCTCTGTGCTCCATAATGAATTTTATGAGAAAGTAGCTTTCCTCTTCGCTTCCTGGCCAGAGTCCTCCGGTTTTGGTGTGGTGTTCAAAAAGATGGGGGAAATTAATACCGATGTTTACACCTCCCGGCCCGTCTTCATTGTAGTCTCCGTCTCCATCATTATCCAGGCCTTCAGAGTAGAGTTTATAGAGGCCCTGTTCTCCTTTGCTGGGATCAGCTCTTTTCATGAGTCTGGGTTCTCCTTTTACGGGGATCCAGGATCCTTCAGGGCTCTTCACCCGCATCATGGTTATGATTCCGTTTCCATCAAGGTCATCCGTTCCGTCTTCATCTTCTTGATCGTCCATGTCATCGTTGTAAGGATTGGAATTTCTGGGATCCTGAATTGAAGGTTTGTTAAAGTAATGTGCTGCTGCGTCAGGATTGCCGCATACAAGGATATACCAGGTCTTATCCTTAATGAGTGAATCATCTTCCAAAAGAGACTTGACTAAATAAAGAGCGGCTTCGCTTGCAATGGGTGTTGTTCCCTGCATATTTGCGGCTACGAAGACAGCGGGCAGTTCTTTTTTGGCTGTGCCGGTTTCGTTTCCTATCTCTAATATTGAGATTTCCCTTTGAGAAGGAGTAGCAGCGATTTTGTGAAGTTTTGTTATTTTAGGGAAACGGTCTGCCGCATCTTTAAGGATCTTATTGAGCTCATCCGGACTGTGGTATCGGTCAAACGTAAAGTCAATTGTGGATGCGAAGCTGAATAGAGCAAGGCATATTATTCCTAGAAAAATCTGCAGTGTTTTTTGTTTCATTGGCACCTCTCTTCTTTCATTTTTTTATTTATAATAGTATATACGGATTTTTTTTGAAAAGAGTTTTATAAAAAATGCTGGTTATTCTGAGAAGTAGCCTGTCCTGTATGCTAATTTGCAATCCTTACTTTTAACTTTGACCTCTATGTTTGTAAATTCCCCTTGGTTTTGAGCTTTTTCCGGAGTGTAGTAAAGAATATAATATTGTTTCGCTTGATCAGTACTTTCTTTAAACGACAAAAAAGGATTCTGGGTGGAATAAACAGCTCCGCCGGTCGCTTTGGCTGTTTCTGAAAATGTCTCGAATATATCTTCGGACTGTTCATGCATCTGTATCCCGGAGTAAATATCGGGTTTTTTGTCCATGAAAATAAAATTGAAATAAATCCCCGCATCAGTGTATGAGCGCATGATTGTTTCCGTATTGAGCTTTGGTTCCCTGCTGTATAAAGACATAAGGTCCTGAATGTTCCCCAGAACGTGCGGTTGGTCCTGGAGATTGGATATGAGCTGCTGTATGACATTCGGATGGATCTCAGGCCTGAATTCCCGCTCATAAAACAAATACACAAATTTCTGCCCCGGTCTATTTTTGAGCTGGTTCGCAAAACTCAGATACTTGCTCTGATTGACCATTCGGAGCTGTTCGATTTCATCGAGGGTTTCTCTGTATCTGGGGAGTAAAAATTCAATACCAAAAGCATCAACACTTGAATCCTGGTCAAAATCAAAACCTGTCCGTGAACTGGTACCTGAGAGGCTGCTCACAATCCTTCTAAGGTCTCTGAGAAGGTTTTTGTACTGGGAAGAGCCTGTTTGGGTGTCTTTTCTAACGATTTTTATCATTTCTTCTGAGATTTCTTCCTTTGACATGGACTGGAGTGCTTGATTTGACAGAGAGTAGTTTTTCATGGGTGTCATGAGTTCAAGGGAATCACTTTGAGTGATGACGTCTGAGAAAAAATATTTTATGGCATCTGCGATTTTAGGGTTGTATTCCGTAAATTGAAAAAGAAGGTAAAAAGTTCTGGATACATCGGGATTCAATTCTGTCAATTCTTCTTTCCTTGTGATTTGGTCTTTTTCCGCTAGGTAAAGAGCTTTGATTTTTTGTTTTATCCCATCTTCCCATATTTCAAAATCATCTATCTTGAGATCAGATAAAAATTCATTTCCATCAAATACCCGGACCGGAACCGCAATGCTTTTTTCTTGAGTTTCAAGAGGTTCTTGAGCAGGAAGAATATAAGTGCTGATGAGAAATATGCTTAGGAATAATATTGGTCTTTTCATATAAATCTCTCCTCTTATCTATATCAACAGCAAATTATATGCCAACTTTTATTAGGGGATATGATAATTTCTTTTATAAATTGCTGTCCTCTTTATATGTCACATGTATCGTAATAATTCTAATACTATATATACTTTAAAACAACAAAAAATGTTGCTTTTATTATCCATATTGTTTATATTATTCATTTCAAGGGGTTGGAGAATTGAAGGCCTGCTTTTATTGGAAGATTATTAGAGAAAAATCGAATAAAATTATCAATAATGTTATAATATGTCACTTAAAGGACAGATAGATGATGGAAAAGGATAAAAGGCGGGAAAGAAGAAAACAGGAAAAACAGAAAGTCGAAGTGGAGATTATGGAGATATCCTCTTCCGGAAAGCGGCCGAGTTCTGAAAAATTCATAGCCCTCACGGAAAATCTCTCGTTGAATGGAGTAAGGATAAAGTGCCCTAGGTATTTTCCCGTAAATACTGTGTTGAAAATAAAACTTCCGCTGTTAAAAAAGAAGCCGGTTTTTTTACGCGGAAAGATTCGCTGGGTGGAAAATATTAAAAAGGAAAAGAATTTCGGTATGGGAATTGAATTCATAGACACTCTTCCTGTTGAATTCATTACCCTTATGGAACACTTATATGGTGCTCCCAAGTCATCCTAGCCTGACCTATTCATAAAAATGGTGATGATCATTTTTTTACCATTGAGGCAAGCCGATATGAAATTCAGATATGGCCTGTGCTCACTAAAGATTTTAAACGCCATTCTTCGCACTGTGTTCTCGGCTGCTGCGCAACTCCCCCCGTCCGTGGGTCAAACACGCTCACAGCTCGGATCAGCCGAGTTCCCTCAAACACAGCACTACGAAGGCTAAATCTTCAATATCGCTTCAGCCACACCTGAATTTCATTAAGCTTCTCTCCTTTTATCGATCCTGTCCGTTAATCCATTTATTTTTTATTCCGATGAGTCAGTGAACCGGTTTCAAGCATAATATCAATATGGTAATATAATGGGCCTGGATTATTTATAAACTGAGATTATGAATAGGTCAGGTTAGCGTTTTGAGAGAGAGGTCAAAATGGAATATAGATTATTAGGAAAAACTGGAATCATGGTGTCCCAGTTATGTTTGGGGACCATGTCTTTTGGGGAAGAAGCGGATGCAGGTCTATCAGAGGAGATGTTTCGTTTCTGCCGGGACAAAGGGATTAATTTTTTTGACTGTGCTGATGTGTATAATGACGGCGAAGCGGAAAAGATACTTGGCAGGCTCATAAAAGACTGCAGGAATGAGGTGGTCATAGCAAGCAAGGTCTATTTTCCCACTGGAAAAGACGTGAATTCCAGGGGAGCTGCACGATACCATATAATGAATGCCGTCGATGCCAGTTTAAAACGCCTTCAAACAGATAGGATAGATATTTATTATATTCATCGATTCGATGATATAACTCCTGTGGAAGAAACTCTAAGGGTTCTTGATGATCTTGTGACTCAGGGAAAAATTTTATATCCGGGAGCGAGTAATTTTGCTGCCTGGCAGGTGGCAAAAGCCCTGGGAGTGGCAGAGAAAAAAGGATGGGCTCCTTTTTACTGTATCCAACCAATGTACAATCTGGTTAAACGACAGGCGGAAGTGGAGATCTTCCCCCAGGCCCAGGCCGAGGGACTGGGAGTGGTCCCGTACAGTCCATTGGGAGGAGGGCTTTTAACGGGAAAATATGGAGCTGGTAAGAAGCCGGATTCAGGGAGACTGGTCACGAACAAGATGTATGCGACCCGGTATGGTTTTGACTGGATGTACAAAGCAGCTGAAGATTTCACAAAATTTGCACAAAGCAGAGGTTTCTCTCCCGCAGCACTGGCTGTTGCTTGGGTAACAAGCCATCCTGCAGTGACATGCCCGATTATTGGAGCAAGGCACATCCATCAGCTTAGGGATTCTATTGATTCGATTCAGATTAAAATGACATCTGAGCTTAGAGAGCAGATATCTTCCCTGACTCCTGAACCTCCCCCTGCCACGGACCGAAATGAAGAAAAGACCAAATATAATTATGGAACACGCTGAGTCTTTCGTCTTTTTTTGTTTCACTGTGTTTTGTGGTATAAGAAAGAGCAAGGGAATGAAGCAGTGAAAAAAAATCTTATTTTAATCTTAGTCCTGTCCGCATTTGTTCTGTCTTTTTTCCGCTGTGGGGAAAAACCAGAGTCTGGTTCTGTATTGTCAGGGACAAAAAAGGCTGCCTCCGAAGACGGCATTGATATTTATTATAAGATAAGTGGAGTGGGCAATTACACTTTGGTTTTTGTGCATGAGTGGTGCAATGATATGACATACTGGGAGCATCAAATACCAGCTTTTTCTTCAGGATATAAGGTCCTTGTTTTAGATCTTGCCGGTCACGGGCTTTCTGGAGCGGAGAGGAAATCCTGGACCATGGAAGCATTCGGACGTGATGTCGCATCGGTTATTGAAAAAGAAGGATTGAAAAATGTCATTCTTATCGGTCATGGAATGGGAGGGGCTGTTATACTGGAGACAGCAGGGAATATCCCTGATAGGGTCATTGGTCTGGTTGGTGTTGACACATTTAAGGATTATTACATGAGAAGCTATAGTGAGGAACAGGTTGAGTTTTTCATCAAGCCATGGAGAGAGGATTTTAAGAAAAGAATGAGAGAATACGCTGTGGAGACTTTTTTCCATAATGATATGGATCAGGAAGTCATGAAAAGGATTCTCCTGGATATGATAAATGCTCCGCCGGATAGCTCTTTGAATATGTTCGAACACCTTCTCAGATATGACGGTTCCCAGGCATTCAGGGATATTGAGGTTCCCATACACTGTATAAATTCAAAAATGCGTGACACCTCCTATGATATCGCAGATAAAAATGCCCTCTCTTTTGATTGGATATATCAGTCAGGGGCAGGCCATTTTCCGATGCTGGAGAACCCGGATTTTTTTAACCGCCTGCTCGCCGGTACACTGGAAGACATAATATTGGATCTCTACAAAAGGCAGAACAAATAGCCCACGTTATATGTGAATGGTTTTTGTTCTTTTGATCGGGGTTTTGGGATGATGAGAATACAGTCGAGGCGTGATTTTTTTCTCAACTTTCTTGGGAAGACAGGAATTGTTCTTGCTTTTCCCTATCTTTTTTTATCTATAAAGGAAAGAAAAATGACCGGTAAAGAAACAAGAGACAAGGCCTATCCTTCTTACATAGATCTCTATAAAACCGGAGAGCTGGATGAGCGGATCACAAAGCTCAATTCTTATTATGAAAGCTGCACTCTTTGCCCCAGAGACTGCAGAGTCAACCGTATCAAAGGTGAGACAGGGAAGTGCCAGGCTACGGCCTCTCTTAAGATCTCAAGTGCGTTTCCTCATTTTGGTGAGGAAAGGCCTTTAGTGGGGACAAAAGGTTCGGGGACCATATTTTTTTCGCACTGCGGTCTGCGCTGTATTTACTGCCAGAACTATTCCATAAGCATAAAAGGCGAAGGAGTCACAGTGGATGAGCAAAGAGTGGCGGATTCTATGATTAAGCTTCAGGCGCTCGGCTGTCACAATATCAATCTGGTTACTCCCACTCATTATGTTCCCGGCATCATGAGCGCGCTCAAAAAAGCCATATCCAAGGGGCTTGAGATCCCGATTGTCTATAACACAGGAGGATATGAGAGGTTAGAGATTTTAAAGCTTCTTGACGGGATCGTCGATATTTATCTTCCTGATTTTAAATACACCTCTCCTGAAAAGGCGGCAAAATATTCAAGTGAGGCCTACAATTATCCCTATTATGCAAAAATCGCTTTTAAAGAAATGTACAGGCAGGTGGGGAATCTGGTCACTGACAGAAGGGGCATTGCACGGAGAGGGTTGATGATAAGGCACCTTATCCTTCCAAACAGGGCTGCTGGAAGCAGAGAATTTTTGGAGTTTGTAGCCAAAGAGCTGTCTGAGGACTGTTATCTGAATCTTATGAGGCAGTACAGGCCTGAATACAGGGCAAGGGAGTTTCCCGAGATCAACAGGAGGATTTCCAGCAGGGAGTACTCCGAGGTACTGAGCTGGGCCAAAGAGCTGGGATTAAGGAATCTGGACAGATAAACAGACTGTGTTTTTGTTTACGGCTTGACCTTAAGAAGGCAATACTTTATAAAAGTACGAGCAGGAAAAGATATGGCACTGGATAAAAAGGATTTAAGAGGGAAGAAAATAGACTGTAATGATTATTCCATGTCTGACTTTGCAGATTTTAAGAGTGATGAACTGTTTGAAGCGGCTGAGTATTTCTGGGAATACGTGGATGATGCGGTAAAGAAAAAGTACATGGTCTATGTTCAGCCTATGATGTCCGGGCCGCGCACCGAGCTGGAGGTTTATGACCGGAACACGCAGTCTGTGAGGAAATTCCTCAATTTTTGTTCCTACAATTATCTCGGATATTCCTTTCACCCGGATGTCATAAAAGCGGTTAAAGAAGCTCTGGATGAGTTCGGGACCGGTGCTGTCTCAGCCCCTCTTTTGAGCGGATATTCTGAACCCATAAGCCGGCTGGAAGAAGAGATCAGCCGTCTTAAATCAAAAGAACTATCAGTGGTGTTCCCCACAGGTTACAGCACAAATGTGGGGATACTATCAGGCATTCTGAAACCCGGTGATGTGGCTGTTCTGGATATTTTGTCTCATGCTTCCATTTATGATGGCGTCAGAATGGCTGGAGCGGACATAAAAGTCTTTGCTCATAACAATCCCTCGCACCTGGAAAGGGTCCTGAGAAAAACGAATAAAAAACGTGTGCTGGTCTGTGTAGAGGGTGTTTACAGCATGGATGGAGACCTGGCGAATTTGCAGGAAATAGTCCCCATATGTAAGAAGTACGGAGCCAAATTACTGGTGGATGAAGCTCACGCTACCTTGGCTTTTGGAGAAAAGGGAGGTGGTGTGGCTGAACATTTTGGAGTCGAGGATGAAGTCGATATTTCTATAGGGACGTTCAGTAAAGCTTTCGGTGCCATTGGAGGATTTGCCTCCGGAAACAAAAAGATTATGACCTATCTGAGAATGTATTCGAGGTCTTATGTTTTCTCCTGCGCTATGGCCCCGCATACAGCCGTAGGGATATTAAAGGTGCTTGAGGTATTCAAAAAGGATCCGTCAGAGAGGCAAAAGCTGTGGAGGAATACCCGCTATATACACAAAAAGCTTAAGGAAGCAGGACTTGATATAGGGAACACAAAATCCCAGGTGATTCCTGTTATGGCCGGAAGCGACCTGAGGTTGAGAGAGATTAGCAAGAGGATCCAGCAGAGAGGTTTGTATACAGGGGTTGTGACGTATCCTGCTGTATCCAAAAATAAGACCCGCTTGAGATTATCTGTTTCCTCCAAACACACAAAAAAACAAATGGATCAGTGTGTTGATACTCTGAAGCAGGTCTTCAGTGAGCTGAAGGATTGAATGTTCGACTGAAGCTGCCTGTAAGATCATGAAAAATATTCCTTTGAAACACATATGTTCGAGTGTATTGGTTTTCCTTATGGTTTCCTGTGCTTCTGTAACGTTCGAGAACAAAGGAAAACCGGGGGGACCGGATTTTGATGACGTAATGGATTCCATCTCAAGCCAGAAATTATTGGATTATGCGGAAGAACTTTCTTCAGAGAAATACGCCGGAAGACTTTCGGGGACTCAGGGATACAGAAAAGCTGCTGAATGGGTCGCTTCTCTTTTCAGGAAATGGAATATCTCTCCGGCGGGCGAAAAAGGCACTTACCTTCATTCCTTCCCCAATTCTTACACAACGATCTTTGAGGGAGGCGAGCTGGCTTATCATTACGACAGAAGAGATTTGAATAAGAAAAAGTATTATGAATATGAGACAGATTACTATCCGGGTTCTGATTCAGGGTCAGGGGCTGTAACCGCAGAGGTCGTGTATGTGGGTTACGGCATTTATGCGCCGGAGCTGGATTATAATGACTATGAAGACGTGGATGTCAAAGGGAAAATAGTGTTCATGGAGCCCGGAATACCCATATCACCAAATGAAGATCCGGAATTGTTTGAAAAATGGCGTCATTATTCTCTCAATCCCTATAAAGCAAAAATAGCCGTGGCCCAGGGAGCCAAGGCCATGCTCTATAATGACCTGAAAATCGATCCTCATATGGATCATATAGAGGGATTTCTTGTCTCCCATGTCGGGGATTCCGTAGCAAAAGATATTTTTTCCGGGGCAGCGTTCTCGCCGCTGGAGGCCAGGGAAGAGATCCGAAAAAAATTAATTCCCTGTTCTTTTGAGACAGGAAAGATCTTTACAATGGAGAATCTGACCGAACACCATTCTAAGGGGACCGGATATAATGTCATGGGTTTTCTCCGGGGAAGAGATCCCGATTATAAAGACGAAGTCATTATCATAGGCGCCCACCTGGATCATACGGGCTTCTGCTATGAAATAATGCCCGGGGCCGATGATAACGCTTCGGGGGTGGCTGTGCTGCTCGGAGCGGCAGAGGCCCTGTCAAAAAATCCTGCCGGAGTGGGACGCTCTGTGCTTTTTATCGGGTTTGGTGCTAAAGAACAGAGCCTTACGGGATCAAAGGAGTATTTGAAGGATCCCCTGTTTCCTGCAGAGAAAACAGTCTCATTTATAAACATTGATAGGGTCGGGAGCGGAAGCGGGTTAAAGGTTTTTGGCGCGGAGGATTTTCCTGATTTATGGAAAGTTGTAAGGAAATTAAACAAAAAAAATGTGGGAATGAACTTGATTCCGGAACCATTCGACTCTCCGGACCGAGAGTCTTCGGATGCGGACTCCTTTCTTAAAAAAAAGATTCCTTCACTCTCATTTAGGTCGGATAAAGTTCCTGACACCATTCACACGACCAGAGATACTCCAGATAAATTGAACCCCGACCTCATGAGGGATCTTTCCCATCTCCTTACCTATTTCATCATTGAGCTGGCCAACTCGAAGAGATGAAAATCAGGTATAGCTGGTCGCTCCCTTCAGATTTTTAACGCCATTCTCCTTCGATTTTCTCGGCTCCTGCGTAACTCCCCCCGTCCGTGGGTCAGACATACTCGGAGCCCGGCTTTGCCGGGTACCCTCGAAAAGCCTCATCCGAAGGCTAAATCTTCAATGTCGCTTCAGCCACACCTGATTTTCTTAAGGTCAAAACCGGATAAGGTTTGGGCTCCCTTATCTACTTAATATAGCCGAGGCTTTTGAGCCTTTCCCTGGTCTCTTTGTCGATTTTTTCAAGGTCGATTTTTTCGCTCTCAAACACCTGACCGCTTGAGTGTGACCTTATGAGCGCGCGAAAGTAACCGGCCGTTGAGGGCATTTCAAAGACAAGGTTCTTTTTTTCCGGATAATCATTCCATAGGTCAAACAGCATGTCCTCGTTTTTTGACGAGATGAATTTGTAGCGGTGTTCCACAATGCTTTTCTGCTGCCTGTCTCCGGATAGATTTTCCAAAAAAACATGGGACGATGTTTGTTCCGGACTCAGGATGAACGGCAAAAGGGTTTTCCCCTTCAATCCAAAGTCATCCGTAATGCCGGAGAGTTCCAGAAGAGTCACCGGAACATCCATGACACTGGCAGGGATTTGGGGACCGGAAGGAGGCACACCAAACTTTTTTGGAAAGATCATGATAAAGGGGATATGCACCATCTCCTGGAAGAGAGTGGTGTTATGCCCGAATTTTCCGTGCTGCATTTTACAGGCATCCCCATGGTCTGAAGTAAAGATGAAGATCGTATTGTCGAGGAGCTTGTTTTCCTTGAAAAAGTCATAGATCTTTTCAGCCAGGCTGTCCGCATAGAGCACATTGGCATCATACATGGATTCTATATAATCCAGTAGGTCATCAGTGGCTTTGATTTCTCCGGTTTCGATTTTTCTGAAATTTTGTGAAATCGGACTGAATGATATGTTGTCCGGTACCGGAAAAATCCTGAATTTTTTGGGAGGAAGATAGGGGGCATGGGGAGGATGAAGATGAATATAGATGAATTTTTGGTCATCCTTATGGTCATGAGCATAGATATCTGTGAGTGCCTCAGTAAATATGATTTTGTATCTATTGTAGTACAGCCGGGTAAATCCTTCCGACAAACCCCAGCCTTTGGAAAACCACGGCTGACCGGTTATGAGAAAGGATGATACGGAATGGCTGCATAAGATATCGGTCAGCTTCGGGAGCCCGGTATTGATTTTTGTGTCTTTCTCGATAAGCCCGTGTTCGTGGGAATATCTGGATGTTAAAAGTGTTCCTGTTGAAGCAAGAGTATAAGGGCTGTTTGCATAAAAGTTCTGGAACACGATTCCCTGTTCTCCGGCTTTTTTTAAAAAAGGAGTGGTGTTCCTGTGGTATCCGTAAAGGCTCGAATGTTTGGCGTGAAAGGCATCCAGAACCACATAGACAATATCGAATTTTCCTTTATACAGTTCTTCATATAATGCAACAAGTTCTGGTGAAGCCTCGGACTTTTTTACAGGTTCGAGAATTTTTATTCCTGACCAGACCACAAAGTCCTGGGAAGAATATGCAGAGTTCCTTTTGGTTTCCAAATAAAAAGCTATCTTGACATACTGGCCAGAGAAGCCTCCCAGGTCGATTTTATTTAGACCCGGTTTTTTGAAATGGATGTGCTTGATAATACCTTGATCTGAGGATATTTTTATATGAGCTTTTATGTTTCCGGATAACCTTGAAATTTCTGTTTCCAGCTCTTCCGGGCCTGATGGCTTTAGATAGAAGACAAAAGCACTCTCCGGGAAATGAATGATTTCCCCGCTTTTTTTTTGAATAAGAGGTTCAGGCGTCTCTGCTGCTTCTTTCCCTGGCCGGGAAAATTTAAAGTATTTGAATGCGGCTGAGAGCAAACGCCGGTCTTCGGTATCCAATGAACTCGACGGCCTTTCCGCCAGTTGAAATGTAAAGGTGAGTGTGTTCTTCCCGATTTTTATTAAGTCATCAGGAAGAAGGATATTGTAGATATCATATGAGGATCCAAGCTCTATGGTCTTGATTTTCTTTGTGTTGAGAAAAATTGTCATTGTTTGATTGGCTTCAGATTTGACGGACCGGCATTCCATTTCCAGATTTAAACTGCGGGTTTGTACTGCATCGAAGAGGATGATACTTTGCTTCCCATGAGCCCACCGGAAATTTTTTTCCGGTGTATGCCATCCGGAAATAAAGAAAGGCTCGTTCTCCGGATCTGCCGCATCAATATACCGGGTTCCATAGACTTGTTCTGAGATGTTAAAATCTTCCAATAAATTTTTTGAAACTCTGGTCTTAGAGGCTGTTTTTTCCGGACCAGGCTTACCGCAGCAGGAGAAAATAAAAACAAGTGCCGGAATCATAACCATGCAGATCAGAAGGGAAGTTTTTTTTATTTTCATTTCTCCTATTTTAACTTCAAGAAGTTTTAAATTGCAAATGTCACGTCTGTAGCAGCCACACCTGAATTTCACTCCACTGTAAGGATATCCTTATGCCATGCCCCTTCCCTGAATATCATTTGAATATCATCTGCCCAGACATCTGTTTTTCCCATGGAAAAAATGCGGAGTTCCAAATTCCTGGTTGTCTCTTCGAGCTTGAAAGGAAGGACAAAGCTTTCATACTCTTTTTCTCCGGAAAAGTCATTTCCCTGCAGATCGATTTTTTGAATAACCTTTCTTCCCAGGTCTGATACAGCTTCTATGCGGATCACCGTAGCCTTGTGTTTGTTGCTCCCGATTTTAAGCCTGAAAACAGCCTCATACAGTCCCGGCCGGAAGCTGCGGTAGCTGCCGTACGAAAGGAATCCTGTCCGGCGGTGTCTATCTGCGGGGTGATATACGGCCTTATCTCTAAGGGCTTCCTTGTCGCGGATGATTCTTCCTCTTTCATGTTCCATATCTTCCACTTTATAGTAAAGGTGTTTCTCAGGCTCCCAGTACAAGAAAAGCTTATATTTTCCGGGTTGAGAGGGCGGTCTTCCGGACAATGTGAATTCTCTATCAGCTTCGGGTGGAATCCAGTACTGGAGTTCGTCACCTGAACTGGATGCTGTTAATTGTTGAGAAGAGGTCTGGGGAAAAAGGGACCAGTTAAGGCATATTTTTTTTGGCTGCCTGAAGTCACAGTTTTTCATTCGGACCTTCACTTCAAGACTGTCATCAGAAAGTGAGATCTTTTCAGGTATGGAAACGGATAGGACTTTTGGGGCCACAAGCGAGTATAGATAAAACACGGTTTCTTTCTTGTTGATGTGGTATTGATTGAGAAATGTGGCATTTTTCATTTCGTCAGGATATTTATTGAAGTAATAGTCTCTTTCATGGATATCCCTGTTGTCGACCAGGAAGAGATGTGTGAGCCCGTATTGAGTGATAGGATTTTTTTTGTAATTAACGAACTTTTCATAGGATATAACCACTTTGCAGGGTGTATCAAAAGCAGCTCCCGGAGCATCCATGCCTCCTACAGAGCCGCTTTGCCCCACATATTTTTCTATGTCTTTCCCCAAATTACGAACAAAATACTCAGGTGAACGGGCCCAGTTATAGTAATGTTTTCCTTCCAGATACAGGGAAGGCAGGATCAACAGGATGATAAGACTTAGGGTGAAGTGTTTTGGCAGACTTATCTCACGCCGGTTCTTTAGTATTTTCGGGCTGGCAATATAAGCCGTCAGTACTAAGGCAATGACGAGGCTCACGATAAATTCCACAGTACCCGGATAAACAAAAGGAAAAGCATCAGCCGGCTTGATCTGAAAGTTCCTGTAAATCCAGGGGATGAAGCACCGGTGTATTAATAGGGTCAGGACAGCTGCTCCGAGAGGATAGAAACTCCAGTGTATTTTTTGGTTGAGTTTGATTTTTGAAGTCTTATAAAGGGCCACAAAAAACCGGGCGGCCATAATGCACATCACAGGGATGATAGGCAGAAAATACCTGGTAGGCCTGTAGCTTATAATGCCAAGGAATAAAAAGCATGTGCCAAACCAGATCCCGAGAAACACATCAGAAGCGAGGATATGATTTTGTTTCTTTGTATAGATCCAGAAGAGGAGAATGAAAAGGAAGAGGAAAGAACCGAAAAGCACAGCAGGGCTCGTGGATACATACTTAAAAAGGAAGGTTCTGTAGAGATTGTTGGCAAAGAGAGAGAGGTTTTTTTCAGGAAACATCTGCTGGGTCGTAAAAAATTTACCGAATTCTGATATGGGCCCTTTAAAGGGAAGATAGAAGGCAGTGAGCCATAAAATAAATGAGGACAGCATTCCTGCACAGAGAGAGATAAATCCCTTAAAAAGTTTTTTCAATGAGGATTTGTTAGCGAGAGACATCAACATGTAGATTCCGAAGGCTGCGATGGGGACCGGAAGAAGATAGAGAAAAAGGTTTTTAAAGGTGCAGCTTAAGAAAAAAACAGCACCGGAAGAAAAGAGAAGCCAGTTCCCCTTTTTGGTGCCTGCTTTTTTTGTTCCTTTCTGCCACAGGAAAAAACCTATGATAAAAACAGTAAGGGTCTGGGTATCCTGCATTCCGAGCCTGGCATACATAATGGAGATAAAATTTATTCCAAACAGCAGCACCGCCAGAAGTCCGGTTTTTTCTCCATAGCTTTCTTTGGCCGTGAGATAGATGAACAGGAGGGAGAGCATACTGAAGAAAATCGAAAAAAGGCGGATCTGCGCCCTGCCGATACCAATAATTTGAAAAGTCAGATACTTCAGCCAGGTGGAAACAGCGCTGTAATAAAAGTCATTCCATTCATCCAGTTTCCACTGACCGAACAGTATGAGATTCCGGGCATTGTGGTTGTAAATGCCTTCATCGAAAAAGGTTCCGAGGCTTTCGCTTAAATACAGCGGGGGATCGGCATGGATATGGATGATCCGGGTTAACAGGAACACAAGGAAGAGAATCAGAAAAAGATGCTTTCCTTTGATTTTTTTCATGTCTGTCTTCATAGAGATGATAAAAAATTATTCACAAAAGGTAAAGATGAAAATCAGATATGGCTTGTGCTTTTGACTTTCATCAGGCAAGCTGGTTCTTCAGCCCGCTGATTTTTCCCAGCGAGTAAAATCAGCTTATTCCTCGGCTCGCTCTCCTCTTTGAGGAACCATGCCCGCTCGCCTCCGGATGACTTCAGAACCAGCCAGCCTGCCTGAAAGTCTGGACTAGGCATGATGTTATTTATCTAACAAGAAAAGCGCAGTCCTAATAAAATTCGGGTGTGGCTGAAGCGACATTGAAGATTTAGCCTTTGGATGAGGCTTTTCGAGGGTACCCGGCAAAGCCGGGCTCCGAGTATGTCTGACCCACGAACGGGGGGAGTTACGCAGGAGCCGAGAAAAACGAAGAAGAATGGCGTTAAAAATCTGAAGGGAGTGACAGCCATACCTGATTTTCAGAAGGTAAAAAAGTGCTATCTGGAAAATTCAATTAATTGGAGAAAATTCAATTTTTTGAATTATCCGGAAGATATAAAAAAATCTGAATTTTACTATATGCCTGATATGAAACAGGATAGAAAGACCGTGAAATTTGGCATGAATATTGCTATCTATTTATTGGAAAGATGGAAATGTATATAAAATTAGAAGGAGGTGATCAAAGCCTTAGATTTTTAAGAAAAAATATTATCAGGGAAAAGTGTGGAGTGGATTTCACTCCTGAGTTATTGGTAACTTTTTCCCAATTAATTTTGGGTAAAAAGGAGGAAAGAATTGCGAAAACTTTTTAGTGTTTTATGTGTGTTGTTACTTGTTTCACCTCTGATCATGGCACAGCAGAGAACCGGAGACATCTACGGAAAAGTTCTTGACACAGAAGGCAATCCTCTGCCGGGCGTGACGGTCACACTGACCGGTACAA
>CAZUXT010000023.1:0-5173 GCA_964624145.1 uncultured Eubacteriales bacterium
CTAGTCATTTTAACCTATAAATCAATTAATGTACTTCTTTCTATCCAGGGAGAAGATTTATTGACTCAGCTTCAAAACAACAGGAATGAGATAGGTTATGCCAAGAATTAAAAAAGCAGCGATCAGTACGTAGTGTAGGATTTTTCCTTTGAAATAAAATATCTGCCAAAGAGCTCGCCAGAACCAAAAAACCACGATCATTACATTGATCCCAAAGGCAATGCCGCTGCATTTGCTTAATTCCGGAGCATAAATCAGAGAGAGCGCGCCAATAAGGATAAACAGAATCAACAGAGCCAGATGAATGGTATAAAATATCTTTTTGTTGGTTTTTGATATACGGCTGTATTCGACTTCCCAGTTGAACATTTTGTAAAATCGGGTATGAAATATTGCCATGAGCAATGTCAATATCCCCCCGATATAAATACTCACTAGACTCATTATTTGTCCATAATACACATTGGAAACAATTCCAGTCAATTATAAATTTACAAAAGTAGAAAATCTCATAAAATAAGCCCAAATCATGCTAAAAAAGAAGAGAGATTCCCTCCTTTCGTTTTCATTCTTATTGACTCCTGTCCCTGGAATTATCTATTATGTCTTTAAGAAGGAGGATTAAATAACAAATCAAGATGTCAAGGTTTACTGTATGGGTGTCAAACAGAGCGGTCTTAAGAAAAAGCAGAATGAACTCATCTGCACTACTAAAGTGGCATTTGAGACGGAGAAACTGGAAACGACTAAAGGAAAGGCTTGATCTCTCCCTCGGATACCGCTCCCTGCCTCAGGACTCTTGGCTTACCTGATACCAGGCTTATGACCGTGGACGGAAGCTTTCCCTGAGTCTGTCCCCCGTCAACGAGAAGGTCGACCTTTCCGTTAAAAACATCAAGGGCTTTCTCAGGAGAGGATATCTCCTTTTCCCCTGAGAGATTGGCGCTGGTCGCTGTGATAGGAAAACCGGCTTTTTCCACAAGCGCATTCAGCCATTTGTGGTCGGGCCAGCGGACGCCGATGGTTCCTGACCGGCCGGTGATATGTTCAGGGAATTTCTCCGATGCCTTGAGCACTATGGTCAGGGGGCCGGGCCAGAATTGTGAGGATAGGGAATAAAAGAGATCCGGTCTTTCAAGTGTGACCTTCTCAACCAGGTCCATGCCCGATACGATCACAGAGAGAGGCTTTTCGCGACCCCTTTGTTTAAGCCTGTAAATCCTTGCCACGGCTCTTTCCGAAAAGCAGTTGGCTCCCAATCCGTAAAATGTCTCCGTTGGATAGATGATCAGTTTGCCTTTTTGAAGGGCTCTGCTTATTCGTGCAATCTTTCTTCTCTCTATACGGTCCACATCGACTTTTATGAATTGGGTTTTCATAATTACTTTATATCAAACAAGCAAGACCACGGCAAGCCTGTGTAGAGAACATTACTTTGTGTTTCTCATGAGTTCATATATAATATATCCGTTGTGTATCATCACAGTGAATATGTAACAACGGACAGAAAAAGAAAGGACATATGACCTTTATAAGTAACACCCCTCTTTTTGCTCTCCCCTGAAAAGAAGAGCTTTAGAGTTGGCATATTTTTTGCATCATGGGCAGTAAAGGAGTAATGAAATGAAAAAATATTTAATCCTCTTAGCAGCATCCATTCTTATTATCCCCGGAATGCTTTTTTCTGATATTGTCACATTCAAAGTGGGATATTTTATCCCCCGGGCAGACAGCGACCTCTGGCAGATTGAGTTTGAGAACATGGACTTTACAAAATCAGATTTCCAGCACAGCAGTTTCTGTTTTTCCTATGAGTACTTTATCACCAATTATGCCAGCCTTCTCTTCACCGTAGAGGGTTACAATGAACAAAAAGTGGGTTTTTACACAGATTATGTCGGTTATGAGTTTATAGACGGAGATTGGGCTTATCCCAGCGAATATCAAGGAGATTTCATTCCCAATCATGTTTTTTCTGTGGCATCAACCCCTTTGCTTGTTTCCATAAAACTTGCACCTCTGGGAAGAGCGCATAAATTTATCCCATACATAGGAGCTGGAGCCGGGATATTTTTCTGGAGCGTCGAATTAGAAGGAGATACCATCGATCTTTCAGATGAGTGGTATGATACGGTAGAACAGGTCTCTGTCTATCCCATCGATTATACATACGCCAGTGAAAGAGGGCGCATCAGCATCGGAGCTCAGGCATTCGGCGGATTCATGATCCCGATCGCAAACAGATTAAGCGTGGAAACAGAGTTTAAATATGTTTATGTGGAAGGCCGCTTTTCGGATGACCCTTATCAGGGATTCCAGGGATTCGAGCCCTTTGACTTGAGCGGATACCAAATATCCCTTGGCGTAAACTACTGGTTCTAACCGCTTGAGCTCACTTTTTTTTTAATTTACTGATCATCAAGTCGGATGCTTTTTTTCCGGAAAGAAGCATCCCCCCAAAAATAGGCCCCATTCTCGGGCCTCCGAAAACAGCATTGGCCGCCATTCCTGTTACATACAGTCCCGGAAACGCCTCTTTGGTATTATCAATCAAAACCTTTTCCCCTTTATCAGCCCACATAGGTTTTTCCCCGATCACATCTCCTGTGGGAGTCAACAGGGCGGCTCCTGACTTCCTTGAGACAACACGGGCGAGCTCTGCATCATGGCCGGTCGCATCCACCACAAATTTACTTCTCATGCTCAGAGGGTCCACATGAATCCTGGCCAGCTCAACAGCCGTCCAATTGACAACAACGCCTTTTACCTTTCCATCCATGATCATGACATCTTCAGCGAACATACAGTTATAGATATGAACTCCCTGTTTCAGTGCTTTGCTTAAAAGCATGCTCAGGGTTTCTAAAGAAGAAGCTGTATAATAAGTGTCCTTGTAATGAACGGTCCGCACTTCCAACTCATCCAGAACCGTTTTGGATTCTTCCTGGATCACGATTTTATTAAACATCATACCGCCGCCGGGAAGTCCTCCTCCGGGCCGTAAGGACTTTTCCAGAACAACGACCTTTATTCCGGCCTTGGCCAAATAATAAGCCGCACACAGGCCGGAAGGCCCGGCTCCGCAAATAATCACCTCGGATTCCATGTCATTGAGAAACTCTTTATAAAATGTCTCTGTAATGGCTCTCGAAATCACTATTTCATCTATCATTTTGACCTCTCAACAGCTTTTTTCATTAAGGTATTATAGATTCATATCATTTCCCGGTCAATGAAATCATTGGGGGGAACTAGTATTCGTCATAGGAAATAATCTCACCCAGCTCTTTGCGCCCCCTGTCTTTCGGTTCTTCGTCCGGGTAACCTAAGGGAGTTAAAGCAAGTACTCTCACATCATCAGGAATGGAGAGGACTTGCTTCACCTCATCTTCCCTGAAAGCTCCGATCCAGCATGTCCCGAGCCCCTCTTCCCTGGCCATGAGCATGAGGTGATCCACAGCTATGGAAACATCAATGGGCCAGGATCTCATATAATTTCCCTGGTATTGATAGCTGCTGTCCGGAAAACCGCACGCCACGATCACCACAGGAGCCTGGGCAATGAAAAACTGGTTTCTGGAAGCAACAGCAAGCTCTTCCCTCTTTTTCCTGTCCCGAACGATAATGAACTTCCAGGGCTGAAAGTTTTTTCCTGAAGGCGCTATCCGGGCTGCTTCCAAGACTTTGTTCAATACGTCTTCAGGGATGGGTTTGCTTTTGTATTTTCTCACACTTCTTCTTGATTTCATGATATCAAATACGCTCATCTTTTCTCCTTTGTTATTTTTCCGTATTGTTAAGGTCATATTTTTCAATGATTTTTCTATAGTCAGAGGCTTCGGGTATTTTTCCCCTTTTCTCAAAACCGCTTATCAAAATCCGGCACTTTTTCAGCATTTCTTTCTTGACAAGCCGCTCATTTTCTTCGGATAGATCCAGTGTCAGTGCTTTTTCAAGCGCTCTGACCCTGAAACGGTCCATTCCCCAGTACTTTTTTGAAAGCTGGTCCTCATGCCCCCCTCTTTTTATGATCAATGGTTCGTTGAGAAAAACCACCGGATATTTATGTGCCAGGCGGATCCCGAGGTCATAATCTTCGCATGCGGGTAAATCCTCATCAAATGTTCCTATCTCCTCAAACAACCGGCGCCTGAAAAGGGCTGAGGAAAGGCTCAGCAGGCACAGAGGAAGCACCTTTTCAAATATCCATCCCGAGTGTTTTCTGTGTTTCTTTCTCGGATTGACAAAAACGCCGTTCCTTATCCAGGTCTCCTGAGTGCAGCACACTACTGCATCAGGGTGTGCTTTCATATACTGCATCTGCAGCCGGATCTTTTCTTTTTTCCAGAGGTCATCCGAGTCTAAAAAAGCTATAAAATCTCCTTTGGACAGCTTTAATCCCAAGTTTCTGGCTGAACTCACTCCTTTATGGGGCTGAAAGGAATATTTGATATCCCTTTCATACGAATCCACAACACTCCTGGTATCATCCGTAGAGCCGTCATCAATAACGATGAGTTCATAAGAAACCGGCTCATAGGCGTTTGAAAAATAATCCTGACTCAATACAGAATCAAGGGCTTCTTTTATATACCGGGCCCTGTTGTATGTCGGGATTATAATACTGATCATCTCAGGGTGGTTATTTTAATAAAGATACTTTTTCCTTTATATCAAAAGGCAAATTAATGATCCCCCACACTGTATTGAGCTTCATCTCCCCGGAAAACCGGCATTCGACCGAGCCCTGCTGAAAAAACCCGTAAACATCTCTTTCCACATCGTAAAAATTCACCAGCGCATTCAGAGCAAATGTTTTCTCTCCGTATTTCTCAATACTCTTATCCCCCGGAATCGTGCCTTTGTTTATCAAATAGCCGCCGATTCTTATGGAATAATGGATCCTGTCCACAAGGAGTTCAAAACCGTTTCTGTTTATGAAATTGACCTGCAGGTCAAAATCAGATCCGGCTATGGTGAGGTCATTTATTTTTATGGCTTCGATTTTCACTTCCGGCGGATTGAAAATCGGAAAATCACCGTTAAAAGCAAACGGTAAAACCTTTCTTCTTCCCCGGTCGCTGAAAAACTCAAAATCCCCTTTTATATAGCACTGGATCATTTCATTCTCTTCAAGCTCCGGAGCCGTACGAAACAGCAGGTCATATGTGAT